>NZ_JBHFIZ010000036.1:61635-106259 GCF_057334535.1 Achromobacter colocynthidis | reverse complement strand
GAGGGCTGGGCGGGGGGCGTTCCCCACCCGCCTGCTTCGGGGCGGCGCCTGGCAAAATATCGGCAAATATCGGTTAACGTTCAGGTTTTGCTTCAGGGGCTCGCCGCCCCGTATTCAGGATCCGTATGTTCACCGGTATTGTTCAAGGCACCGCGACGATCGCGAAGATCGCGGATCGCGAAGGCCTGCGCACCTTCACGCTGGATTTCCCCCCTGGTTTCTGTGTTGACCTGGCCATCGGCGCCAGCGTGTCGACGGACGGCGTCTGCCTGACCGTGACTGAGCTGCTGTCCGACAACCAGGCCACGTTCGACGTCATGCTGCAAAGCCTGGCGATCACTACGCTGGGCAGCTACGCCGAGGGCGACCGCGCCAACGTCGAACGCGCGGCAAAAGACGGTGCCGAAATCGGCGGGCATCCGCTGTCGGGCCATGTGGACTTCACGTCTGAAGTCGTCATGGTGAAGTCGTCAGACACCAACCGGCTGATGCGTTTCAGCATCCCCGAAGCGTTCCGCAAATACGTTTTCGCCAAAGGCTACATCGCCATCAACGGCGCCAGCCTGACCGTGTCCGAGGTGAACCGCGCCGAAGGCTGGTTTGAAGTGTGGCTCATCCCCGAAACCCGCCGCATGACGGTGTTCGAGGACAAGCAGGTGGGCGATTTCGTGAACATTGAAATCGAACGCAGCACGCAGGTAATGGTTGATACCGTGCGCGAAACCGTCCAGGAAAGCCTGGGCAAGCTGCAACCGCTGCTGGAAGCCATCTTGAAGGAAAAGGGCTTGACCCTGGAAGACTTCATCAGCCCCCAGGGCAAGCTGAAATAGCACCCGAGTTCTGAGACAGCCCCGGAGCGCCAAGCCCGGGGTTTAAGCCTCGGTTCTATGCCTCGTGGGTACTACCCATTGAACGGCCGGCCCTGAGGCCGCACGCGGATGCCCGGCTGCAAGCGGGTCCAGGGCAGATCCGCAGGGTCGGCCTGCATCGGCCCCGGCGCCTTGGCCACCAGCACCTCGTGCGCGATGGGCTGGAAGTCGGCGCGAAAATGCACCGAACTCTTCACGACCAGAATCCCCATTTCCTCGGGCTGCACCCCGCCCACGCGGAACAGGTTGCGGTCCAGCATCTGCGCTTTGCTGGCGCTGACCACCACGCGCACGCCGCCGATGCGCAGGCCGGCCACAGCGCCCAAATCCACATCCATGCCGTGCATCATCGGCCCGTCAAAGCGCAGCTTGCCGGGCGATAGCGTTTCCACCACGAATTCCCCCGTGAACGGGGCGTCGCCCGCCACGCCCGACTGCCCACCCAAACTCAGCGTCACCGTCTGTCCGATACCAGCAGCGGTAGCGGCGCGCACCGCGTCGGGGTCATAGAGCAAGCCCAGCGCGGCGTTCTGCGCATCGGCCTCCACCAGCGCGCGCAGCATGCCCGTGGTGTTGGCGTCGCCGCCCGCGCCGGGGTTGTCCTGAGTGTCCGCGATCACGATGGGGCGCGATGCGCCTGCCGCCAGCGCCTGAGCGCGGCGCACGGCATCGGCGGGTTCCAGGAAGTCGGGCGACCATTCCGGTTCATGCTCCAGCACCTGTTTGTAGAGCGTGTCGGTAACGTGTTCGACGGCCGCCGCATCGGTGCCGTAGGCCCACACCACCGGGCCGCATTCCGGAAAATCAGCCGCCGGAAAACCCGGCGCGAACGACATCGACGTGACCCCTGGCGTCTGCTCCAACTGGGCCAGCGTTTCGTACACGCCTTGCGACGGTTGCAGCATCGTGCACATGCCGTTGATGGGAATCAGGAAGGGCAGGCGGCGCACATGCCGGGTCCAGCGCGAGCCGGCCGCGATACGGGCCAGCAGCAGGCGCGCCGCCTGTTCGCCGGTATCCGCCATGTCCACATGCGGATAGGTGCGAAAGGCGACCAACGCATCGGCCTCTTGCAGCATCTGCGCGGTGACGTTGGCGTGCAGGTCCAGGCTGGCCACTACCGGCACGTTCGGCCCCACGATCTGGCGCACCCGCGCCAGCAGTTCGCCTTCGCCATCGTCCAGGTGTTCGGTGACCATCGCGCCGTGCAGGTCCAGGTAGACAGCGTCGTAGCGGCCCGACCGCGCGGCATCCAGGATTTCGCCGGCAATACGTTCAAACGCGTCGCGCGTGACGTGGGCCGAGGGGCTTGCTCCGGCCCAGATCACGGGATGCACGCTATGCCCCTGCGCCTGGATGGCGTTGATGAAACCGCCTGCGGGAATGTTGACCGAGCGCAGCGCCAGCACGTCCTGGCCGCGCGCCATGGCGGGAAAGCCTTCGCCCCGGACAAAGTTGTCGTACCCGGCCTTGGAGGGCGCAAAGGTATTGGTCTCGTGCTGGAAGCCAGCCACCAGGATGTGCATGTCGTTTCCTCTTGGATTCAGGTCCGTGAATTTCCGGGTCTGCCGAATTATTGGAGAGGGCGCGGGCTTTCAGCAATAGCGTTGTCCGCGCGCGGGCTCATTCCCTTTGCCAAGCCCCGCTTTCGCGGGAAATCCCTGATCAAACTCGCGTTGCGTGTGCCCGATGGGCTCGCTTAGAATATTTTTATGAGCTACGTAGGTATTGCTAAACAATACTTTAAAGCGAGCAAGACGAACGCGGCATTTATCGGAACGGGGCAAGCGCGCCGGCCGCTTCCGAGCCGAGTTCCGTCACACCCAGGCGCATCAAGGTTGCAGGACTTCATGCGGACAGATGAATACGAAGGGCGGGATGGTTTGGGCTTGGCCCAACTGTTGGCCCACAACGAAACCACCCCGGCCGAACTGATGGCATGCGCGCTGGAACTTGCCGACACGCGCGGCAAGCCCCTGAACGCGCTGACTTATGTGCAGCCCGATACGGGCCGCGATCTTGCCGCCGAATGGCGCCAACGCGGCGTCTTTCGCGGCATCCCCTTTATCTTGAAAGACTCGGGCCTGCCCAGCCGGCGCTTTCCGTCCAGCCTGGGTTCGCATCTGTTCGACGACACGGCTTATGACATTGACGCCACCTTGGCCGAACGTTTCGAGGCCTCGGGCCTGATTCCGTTTGCGCGCAGCACGGTGTCGGAACTGTGCATGGGGCCGTCCACCGAAGCGCGCCGCAACGGCGGCGCAACGCTGAACCCGCGTGCGCTGGACCGGTCGGTCGGCGGCTCCAGCGGCGGCGCGGCCGTGGCCGTGGCGGCGGGCATCGTGCCGGTGGCGCACGGTAGCGACGGCGGCGGGTCGATCCGGATTCCGGCGGCTTGCTGCGGCGTGTTCGGCTTGAAGCCCAGCCGGGGCCGCGTCCCGATGGGCCCGGCGCGCGGCGAAGGGTGGGGCGGCATGGCCTGCGAAGGCGTGCTGTCGCGCAGCGTGCGCGATACCGCCGCCGCCTTGGACGGTATCGGTGGCTATGCCGCTGGCGCGCCGTATGCCGCGCCGCCGCAGCCGGGCTCGTACCTGGATTCGGTGCGTGAGCAGCGCCGCGAACCGCTGCGCATTGCGCTGTGGCGCCGGGCGTGGAACGGCATCGCGATTGCGCCGGAATGCCTGGCCGCCGTCGAACGCACGGCGCGCCTGTGCCGCGAACTGGGGCACGAGGTGGTCGAGGCCCCTTTGCCCGACCTGGATTACGCCGGTTTCGTCCGCGCGCACGGCACGGTGCTGGCCACCAACATCGTGCTGGCCGTGCAGGCCCGCCTGACGCTGCGCGGCCGCGACCTGCGCGACGACGATCTGGAACCGGTCATCCGCGATGGCCTGTCCGTGGGCCGGGGCCTGTCCGCCACGCAATACGTAGATTCGATCAACCGCTTTCATGCCATCGGCCGCGCCATCGAATCGGCGATGACGGGCTTTGACCTGGTGCTGACGCCCACCTTGGCGCAGTTGCCCGCCAAGCTGGGCGAGCTGGCGCTAGAGGGCGAGTTCTGGGCGTTTCGCGAGAAGGTGTCGCGCTACGCCACCTTTCTTGCGGTGATCAATGCATCGGGCCAACCGGCGGCCAGCCTGCCGCTGGACTGGACTGAAACAGGGGTGCCCGTGGCCAGCCAGCTGATCGGGCACTTCGGGCGCGAGGACCAGATCCTGCGCCTGGCGGCGGAGTTGGAACGCGCCGCGCCTTGGGGCACGCGGCAAATCCTGCTGCCCTGAACCACGCCACGGTCCGCCGCCATGCCGGGGGCGCCGTTCAAAACCATACAAGGGGAAGAAATGAAACGCGCTTTTCTGTTTTCCGCCACATTGTTCCTGGCCTCGGCAGGCCCGCTTGCCGCCGTGCCCACGGCCAGCCAGGCCGAGACCACCGCCAAGTTTGTGATGCATGCGCCGCTGCGCGTGCTGGACCCGATCCTGACGTCGGCCTACGTCACGCGCAATCATGGCTATCTGGTCTACGACACGCTGTTCTCGATGGACGCCCAGGGCCAGCCCAAGCCGCAGATGGTGGATTCCTGGACCGTGTCGGAAGACCGGCTGACCTACACCTTCAAGCTACGGCCCGGCCTGAAATTCCATGACGGCGCGCCGGTGACGGCGGACGACGTCGTGGCGTCGTTGCAGCGCTGGGAAAACGGCGACCCCACCATCGGCAACCGCCTGAAGCAGGCCACGGCGGAACTGGCCGCGACCGGCGCTGACACCTTCACGCTGAAGCTGCGCACCGCCTATGGCTTGGTGCTGGAATCGCTGGCCAAGGAAAGCTCGCCGGTGCCTTTCATCATGCCCAAGCGGATTGCGTCCGTGCCGGCCTCGCAGGCAATCAGCGAAACGATCGGTTCGGGCCCCTACAAGTTCGTGCAGGCCGACTTCCAGGCAGGGGTCAAAGCCACCTACCTGAAGTTCGCGGACTACGTGCCGCGCAAGGAACCGGCCAGCGCCTTCGCGGGCGGCAAGGTCGCCCGGGTAGACCGTCTGGAACTGGTGAATATCCCCGACAGCCAGACGGCCGTCAACGCGCTGCGCAACGGCGAGATCGACTTCCTGGAGGACGTGCCGCCCGACCTGATGCCGCAATTGAAAGACGCCAAGGGCATCACGCTGAAGTCCTACGGCAAGAACTCCAATATGTTCACGCTGCGCATGAACTGGCTGCAACCGCCGTTCAACAACGTGAAGGTGCGTCGCGCGGCGCTGGCGGCCTTGAGCCAGGTGGACTACCTGGACGCGCAGATCGGCCACCCCGAGGTCTATCAAGTGTGCGGCGCGGTGCTGACCTGCGTGTCGCCATATGCGTCTGAAGCCGACGCCACGCAGATCAAGGCGCCAGACCTGGCGCATGCGCGCCAGCTGCTGAAAGACAGCGGCTACAAGGGCGAAAAGGTGGTGGTGCTGCACCCGACGGATCTGCCCATCTTCGCCAACATTGCGCCCGTGACCGCGCAGGCGCTGCGCAGCATCGGCATGAATGCCGAGATCCAGTCGATGGACTGGGCCACCTTGCTCAGCCGCCGCAGCAAGAAGGACGGCGTGGAGCAGGGCGGCTGGAGCATCTTCCAGTCGAACATGTCCAGCCTGGATCTGATCTCGCCCGTGGGCAATCCCAACCTGGACGGACGCGCCGGTTCCACCTACCCCGGCTGGACGCACGACGACGCGATGGACGCGCTGCGCACCCGCTTCGCCGCCGCTCGTACTGAAGCCGAACGGCGCGACATCGCCACCGCCATCCAGCGCCGCAACTACGAACAGGTCATGTATGTGCCGCTGGGCGGGTATTCGAAGTTCAAGGGCTATGACGCCAAGTTCGCCGATCTGGTGGACGCGCCGATTCCGCTGTTCTGGACCTCGGCCAAGTAGCGGGGAAGGGCCATCATGTTGAATCTGATCCTTAAACGCCTGCTGGCGGCCATTCCCGTGATGCTGGTGGTGGCCACCGTGGTGTTCCTGCTGTTGCGTATGGCCCCGGGCGACCCCGCCCGGGTCATCGCCGGCGACATGGCCAGCGAAGAGGCCGTGGCCGAGGTCCGGGCGCAAATGGGCCTGGACCAGCCGCTGCCCACGCAGTACCTGCTGGCCATGGGCGCGCTGCTCAAGGGCGACCTGGGCGAGTCCATCATTTCGAAGGACCCGGTGTCCACGCTGATCGGCCAGCGGCTGGGGCCGCCCCTCGCGCTTGCCCTGTGCGCGATTCTGCTGACGATCTTCGCGGCCATTCCGTTGGGGGTGTTTTCAGCCTGGTGGCACAAGCGCCTGATCGACCGCATTACCTTGGCTGTGACCGTACTGGCGTTTTCGGTGCCGGCCTTCGTGGTCGGGTATCTGCTGATCCTGGTGTTCTCGGTCAAGCTGAACTGGCTGCCGGTGCAGGGCTACGCCGGCCTGGCCTCCGGCTTCGGCACCTTCCTGTATCACATGGTCTTGCCCACGGTGACGCTGGCCACCGTGTTCGTCGCGCTGATCACCCGCATCACGCGCGGCAGCATGCTTGAAGTGCTGGGCGAAGACTTCGTGCGCACCGCGCGCGCCAAGGGCGTGCCCGAACGCTACGTGCTGTACCGCCACGCGCTGCGCAACGCGGCGGTGCCCATCGTGACGGTGATCGGACTGGCGCTGACCACGCTGATCAGCGGCGTGGTGGTCACCGAAACCATCTTCAACATTCCGGGCGTGGGGCGCCTGATCGTCGACGCCGTGCTGGCGCGCGACTATCCGGTGGTGCAGGGCACGATCCTGTTCTTCTCGTTCGTGTATGTCTTCATCAACCTGGCGATCGACCTGCTGTATGTGGTGCTCGATCCGCGCATCCGCTACTGAGGCCGGATCCCCATGACTTCAAACGCGATCACTTTTCCCCGGGCGCGCGCCTGGTGGCCCGCGCTGACGCGCGATCCCATGATGCTGACCGGGCTGGTGCTGCTGGTGGTGTTGATTGGCCTGTCTCTGCTGGCGCCCGTCATCACCTGGCATGATCCGGCCAGCCTGACGCCCCGGCTGCGTCTCAAGCCCGTCAGCGCCGAGTACTGGCTGGGCACTGATTCTCTGGGCCGCGACCTGTTTTCCCGCGTGCTCTACGGCGGCAGGCTGTCGATCACGCTGGCCGTGCTGGTCAGCGTGATCTCGGTGTGCGCCGGCTTGCTGCTGGGCTTGCTGGCCGGTTACTTCCGCCGGCTGGACGCCGTGGTCATGCGCATCATCGACGGCATCATGGCCATACCCGGCCTGCTGCTGGCGATTGCCATGGTGGCGCTGGGCGGGGCGTCCATACCCACCATGGTCACGGCCATCGCCATTCCGGAAATTCCACGCGTGGCGCGCTTGGTGCGCAGCGTGGTGCTGTCGGTGCGCGAAGAGCCTTATGTCGAAGCGTCGCTGGGCATGGGCACCGCCACCTGGCGCGTGCTGTGGCGCCACGTGCTGCCCAGCACCATCAACCCGCTGGTGGTGCAGGCCACGTTCATCTGCGCGTCCGCCATCCTGATCGAAGCAGTGCTGGGCTTTCTGGGCCTGGGCTTTCCGCCCGAGATTCCCAGCCTGGGCAGCATCATTTCCGAAGGTCGACCCTTCTTCCAGCGCGCGCCGTGGATCATTTTGTTCCCCGGCATTTTCCTGGCGCTGCTGATCCTGTCCGTGAACCTGTTCGGCGACGCGCTGCGCGACCGCCTCGACCCGCGCATGGCGCGTCTACGCAAGGGCTGAACGCCATGTCATCCACTCCCATTCTTGAAATCCGCGACCTGAACGTCAGCCTGCCCGGCGCGGGCGACCGCCGCTACGCCGCCGAAGGCATCAGCCTGACCGTAAGCGCGCGCGAAATCGTCTGCATCGTGGGCGAGTCCGGGTCGGGCAAATCGGTCACGGCCAGCGCCGTCATGGGCTTGCTGCCCAAGAACGTGCTGCGCCTGGAAAGCGGGCAGATCCTGCTGTCTGGCCGCGACATCACACACGCCACGAACACCGAGTTGCGCGAGCTGCGCGGCGACCGCATGGCCATGATCTTCCAGGAACCCATGACGGCGCTGAACCCGCTGATGCAAGTGGGCGACCAGGTGGCCGAGATCTTCCAATTTCATGGCCCGTCGCTGTCACGACGCGAGGTTGACGCCCGCGTGCTGGCCTTGCTGACGGATATGCGGCTGCCGTCGCCCGAAACGCTGCGCCATGCGTATCCGCATCAGTTGTCAGGCGGCCAGCGCCAGCGGGTGATGATTGCGATGGCGCTGGCGATGGAGCCCGCGCTGATCATCGCCGACGAGCCCACCACCGCGCTGGACGTCACGTCGCAAGCCCAGGTGCTGCGCTTGCTGCACGGCCTGCGCGAACGGCACGACACGGGCATTTTGTTCATCACGCATGACTTCGATGTGGTGGCCGAAATTGCCGACCGCGTCATCGTGATGCAGCAAGGCCGCATTGTTGAAGCCGGCACGGCGGCCGAGGTCCTGGCCAACCCCCAACACCCTTACACCCGCAAGCTGATCGATGCCGTGCCCAAGGGGCAGTTTGGCGCGGGTGCGCCGCTGGCCGAGGGCGACCCGGTCATCAGCGTGGAAAACCTGGGCATGCGCTTTGTGACGTCCAGCCTGTTCAAGGCCAAGCGCCGCGAGGTGCTGGCGCTGGATGGGGTGTCGCTGTCCTTGGCGCGCGGCGAAACGCTGGGCATCGTGGGCGAATCCGGCTCGGGCAAGACCACGCTGGGCCGCTGCCTGGCGCATTTTGCGCGGCCCACGTCGGGGCGCATCGTGATGAACGGCGAAGACGTATCGCGCCTGTCGCGCGCCGCCTGGCGGCAATGGTGCAAGCGCATCCAGATGGTGTTCCAGGACCCGTACCGCTCATTCAACCCGCGCCTGACCATTGAAGCCACGCTGGCCGAAGGGCCAATGAACTACGGCGAAGACCGCGCCCGCGTCCAGGCTCGCATGCGCGACATGCTGGAACTGGTCAGCATCGACGCCAGCGCGCTCAAGCGCTATCCGCACGAGTTCTCGGGCGGGCAGCGCCAGCGCATTTCCATTGCGCGGGCCTTGATGATGGAACCCGAGATTCTGATCGCCGATGAGGCGGTATCGGCGCTGGACGTGTCGGTGCAGGCGCAGATCCTGGACTTGCTGGAACGCATCCGCGAACAACTGAACCTGAGCATGATCTTCATCACCCACGACCTGCGCGTGGCGGCTCGGCTGTGCCACCGCATCGCGGTGATGCAGCGCGGCCGCGTGATGGAGATCGGCCCGGCCGAACAGATCTTCACGCGCCCCGGCAGCGGCTACACGCAGGAATTGCTGGCCGCCATTCCCGGCAAGGACGGGCTGGGCAGCCGCCCCGTTGCCGGCCTGGCGCTGGCCGGTGCGTAGCGGAATCCAAGAACATCAAGGCATCCAAGGAAACCTGACGATGACACGCGTTGCCTTATTGAGCCGTTCGGCCAATCTTTCGTATTTCCAACCCTTGCTGCAAGGGCTGGCGCCCGAGTTGGACGTGGCCGTCTGGCCCGACCCGCGCAGCTTGTCCGCCGACGTGGCGGTGTGCTGGAACCCGCCCGTGGGCGTGTATGACGACATGCCCAACCTGAAGCTGATCCATAGCATTGCCGCCGGCGTCGACAACCTGCTGGACGGGCAGCGCACGCGCGGCCTGCCCGTGTGCCGCGTGGTGGATCCGCAGTTGGCACAGGGCATGTTGCAGTACGTGCTGTGGTGCGTGCTGACGTTTCACCGCAAGCTGGACGTGGCGCTGGCCAACCAGCGCAGCGCGCAATGGCAGCGGCCGGTGCAGACCCCCGCGTCGCAATGCCGCGTGGGGCTGATGGGCCTGGGCGAACTGGGCCGCGCCATTGCTTCGGTGCTGCCGGGGCTGGGCTACCCCGTGAACGGCTGGTCGCGCACGCCGCGCCGGATTGACGGCGTGCGCGGCTATGCGGGCGAAGCCGAATTCGATGCCTTCCTGGCCCATACCGATGTGCTGATCTGCCTGGTGCCGCTCACGCCCGCCACGCGCGGCATTCTCAACCGCCGTACTTTCGACGCCTTGCCGGTCGGCGCGGCGGTGGTCAATTGCGGGCGCGGCGAACATCTGGTGCCGGCCGACCTGATCGATGCCTTGGCGCGCGGGCAGTTGCGCGGCGCGGTGCTGGATGTGTTCGCGCATGAACCGCTGGACCCCGCCGACCCCTTGTGGCGTACGCCCGGCGTGATCGTGACCCCGCACATGGCCACCATGCCGGCACCCGGCACCGTGGCCGAACAGGTGGTGGCCAACATCCGGCGCCTGGGCCAGGGCGCGGCGCTGGCCAACGCCGTGGACGCCGCGCGCGGCTATTGACCCGGCGTCTTTGGCTGCTATTTCCCTGCTATTTCCCTGCTATTTCGCCATCCCGATTTCAACCTGATTGCCATCTGAACCCCTTCAACGAGACACACCATGTATTTCGACGACCCCGCGTTCACCATTCCCACCGGCACTCCCGCGCCCCTGGATCCGCAGATTGCCGAATTCCTGCGCCGCATGGCGGCCGATGCATCGCAGTACCCGCGCCGCGACACCTTGTCGATTGAGCAAGGCCGCGCCAATGCCGAAAAAGTGCGCCTGCCCTGGGCGCAAGGCGGCCCGGAAATGGCCCGCACCGTGGAACACCAGGTTGCCACCCGCCACGGCGATGTGCGCGTGCGCGTCTATTACCCGGCCGAACGCCGCTTGCCCGGCGCCTTCATCTACATCCACGGCGGCGGCTTTGTGCTGTTCAGCATCGATACCCATGACCGCGTCATGCGCGAATACGCCGAACGCGCCGGCGTGGTGGTGATCGGCGTGGATTACACCCGCGCGCCCGAAGCCAAGTTCCCGCAGCCGCTGGAAGAATGCGTGGACGTGGTGCGCTGGGTGGCGGCGTCGGGCCAGGCGCTGGACATCGACGCCAGCCAGCTCTTCCTGGGTGGCGACTCCGCCGGCGCCAACCTGTCCATGGGCACGGCGCTGACCTTGCGCGACGAGAACCAGCCGCTGCTCAAGGGCCTGGTGCTGAATTACGGCGGCTTCGGCAGCAACCTGTTCCGCAACTCGGTGGTGCGCTACGGCGCGGGCGACTACGGCCTGTCGCTGCACATGATGATCTGGTTCCGTGGCATGCACATCCGCCATGGCAAAGACTTTTTCGACCCGCGCGTGGACATCCTGCGCGCCGACGTGACGGGCCTGCCACCCGCCTGGCTGGTCGTGACCGAATGCGATCCGCTGCACGACGACAGCATCGAGCTGGAACGCAAGCTGCGCGAGGCCGGCGTGGACGTGGCCGCCAAGGTCTATCCCGGCACGGCGCACAGTTTCCTGGAAGCCGTGTCGATCGCGGCGGTGGCGGGCGAGGCCTTCGACGACACGGCGCGCTGGTTGCACGCCAAGGCCGCGTAACCGGAGGCCGACCGCCATGTACACCCCGCCGGCCTACGCCGAAAACGACACCCGCGTACTGCATGCCTTCATGCGGGCGCATGGTTTCGCCACGCTGGTGACCGTGGGCGCGGACGGCGCCCAGGCCACGCACCTGCCGTTCCTGCTGCGCGAAGACGGCGGGCTTGGCATGCTGGTCACGCATCTGGCGCGCGCCAATCCGCAATGGCGCGACCTGGAGGCGGGCGCGCGGGCGCTGGTGCTGTTCCAGGGGCCGCATGCCTTCATCTCGCCTAGCTGGTACGTGAACCAGCAGACCTTTCCCACCTGGAACTACACGGCGGTGCACGCGCGCGGCACCCCGCGCCTGATCCAGGAACCCGAGTCCATCCGCGCCGTGCTGTCGGCAACCGTCGCGCATTACGACACGCCCTTGGGCGGCGAGTGGACGTTTTCCGCCATGCCCGAAACCCTGACCGCCCCGCGCCTGAAGGCCATTGCCGCGCTGGAGATCCCGATTGCCACGCTGGAAGGAAAGATGAAGCTGAATCAGGATAAATCGGTGCAGGACCGCCTGGGGGTAGTACGCGAACTGGAGCGTTTGGGCGACACTGGCGGCTTGGCCATCGCGCGCTTGATCCGTGCCCAGCTTGATCTGGCCGGCCAGGCGGATGCGTGAACCCTGATCGCAACCGGAGCCTTACTCATGATGCAAGAAGCAAGCGAAGCACAAGTGCGGGAAGAATTGGCGGCGCTGTACCGCCTGGTCGCGCATTTCCGCATGACGGACTTGATCGACACCCACATCAGCGCACGGGTGCCCGGCGATAAACACCATTTCCTGATCAACCGCTACGGCGTGCTGTTTCACGAAATGCGTCCGCAAGATCTGGTCAAGATCGACCTGGACGGCAACCCGGTGGACCCGGGCGACGCCGAAAGCCAGGTGGTCAACGCCGCTGGGTTCACCATCCATTCGGCGGTGCACGCCGCCCGCCACGACCTGGCTTGCGTGGTGCACACGCACACCGCCGACGGCATCGCCGTGGCCTGCCAACGCGACGGGCTGCTGCCGATTACCCAACATGCGTTGCGCTTCTACAAGCGGCTGGGCTACCACGACTACCAGGGCATTGCGCTGGACCTGGAAGAACGCGAAAGCCTGGTCGCCAGCCTGGGCCAGCACAAGGCCATGATCCTGCGCAACCACGGCCTGCTGGCCGCGGGTTCGTCGGTGGCCGAGGCCTTCGTCAATATCTATTACCTGGAACGCGCCTGCCAGGCGCAGGTCAAGGCGCAGGCGGCCGGCGTGCCGCTTGTGTTTCCGTCCGAGGCGGTATGCGAACGCACCGCCGGCCAGTACGAACGGCCGACCGCCCCGATCTACACACAACGCGTCTGGACGGCAGCCCGTCGGCTGCTGGAGCCGGGCCTGGAGACAGCGGCGGGAGCCTCCGCGATTCCCGCCTGCCCCGTGGCGCTGGCGCTGGCGCTGGCCGGCCCCGCCGGTCAGGACATACCGGCCCCACCAATCAGGACATGCCGACCTTGCCGCTCAGCGCGCGGGCGGCCGTCATCAGCAGCGGGGAATAGCGCCGCGCGAATTCTTCCGGCGATGCCCATTCGGACACCAGCCCCGCAATCTGGATGGCCGCGACCGGGCGGTGGCGGTGGTCCAGGATGGCGGTGGCCAGGTTCAGTTCACCCAGCAGGCTCTCTTCGATGGCGGTGGCGTAGCCGTCCTGACGCGCCTGGATCACCAAGGCGCGGATGCGGTCCGGGTCGTTGTTGGTCTTGGGCGTGGTGGGGATGGTGGCGCGCGGCATGTCGATGGACCGCGTGAGGATGTCTTCGACTTCTTCATCGGGCAGATGCGACATGATGGCGCGGCCGCCGGCGGTCTGCACCATGGGCAGGGCGCGTCCGGCAAGCGTGCTGCTGAAGGTCTGGCGCTTGGTCTGGCGGCGCAGCGCGAAGATGATGTAAAGGTCGTTGAACAGGCTCAGTTCAACCCTTTCGCTGGTCTCGCGCTGCATTTCCGCGATCAGCGGCGTGGCGCGTTCCAAGAGCGGTACGCTGCGCATGTAGTCGAAACTGCGTTGCAGGATTTTCTTGCCGGGCGTGTAGCCCTTGCCGCCCGCGCCGCGTTCCAGGTAGCCCAGCGTCACCAGCGTATGCGTCATGCGCTGGGTGGTGCTGCGGTCAAATCCGGTGATCTCCATGAGCTCGTTCATGCTGAGCGTGGACGGCCGCTGGGCAAAGGCCTCAAGCAGCTCGAAACCCTTGGCCAGGGATTGCACGAATAGGGGGTCGGGACGGCTCATGATGGCTCGCGGATAGGTCGGCGTCAGACGGAATCCAGGAATTGTATAAAGATTCGGAAGTATTTCCTAGAGATACCTGGGCCGGCAGCGGGGACCCGTAACGCTTGGGAATTCCGGTGGGCCGACGACGACATTTTGGCGGTGGCCGGGCTGTTTTTTTACTACGGTTTTGAGAAATTCTTGATATTCAAAGCCAGCAATGACAATGCTTTCAAGGCATAAACGTCTTGAAAGCCGCATGAACAAACAAGAAATTTCTGAAATTCCCATGAAACGGGCGTTTCGGGGCCAATAGGAATACAATGGCCGCACTTTCGGAGGTTTCTATGTCGGTCATATCCGATATCAAAATTCGCCCCCTGGAGCGCGGCGACCTGCACTTCGTGCACAAGATCAACAACAACGACGTCATCATGCGTTATTGGTTCGAAGAGCCTTACGAGGCCTACGACGAACTGGTCGCTCTTTATGATCGCCACTTGCATGATCAAAACGAACGGCGCTTCATCATCGAGCACGATACCGGCCAACCCGCCGGCCTGGTGGAACTGGTTGAAATCGACTACATCCACCGCCGTGCCGAATTCCAGATCATCATTGCCCCCAGCTACCAAGGCCGGGGCTACGCCAAGGCCGCCACCCGCATTGCCGTCGGCTATGCATTTCGCGTGCTGAACATGCACAAGGTCTACCTGGTGGTGGACAAGGACAACACCGCCGCCGTGCACGTGTACGAACGCTGCGGCTTCCAGATCGAAGGGCTGATGAAGGAAGAATTCTTCTCCAACGGCGCCTATCGCGATGCCTACCGCATGGCCTTGTTGCAGCACGAGCACTTGCGCGACGTCGGCCCCGGCGCACCGGACGCGCCCGTGCTGCGCGACTGGCCGCAAGAAGAACAGACGGGCTAAGGCCCGGGGCGGAACGGCTGCGGAGCTTGAACCGCTGCGTGGTTTGAACCGCTCCCTGGCTTGAACTTCCGCGCGGCTTAATCCGCCGGGCGCAGCAGCCGCAGGCCGTTCGCCACCACCAGCAGGCTGGCGCCCACATCGGCGAATACCGCCATCCACAAGGTCGCATTGCCGGTCATGGCAAGCGCCAGGAACACCACCTTGATGCCCAGCGCCAGCACAATGTTCTGGATCAGCACGCGGTGGGTGGCGCGCGACAAGCGCAGGAACGTGCCAATCTTGCGCAGGTCGTCGTCCATCAGCGCAACGTCCGCTGTTTCGATCGCCGTGCCGGTGCCGGCCGCGCCCATCGCGAAACCGATGTCGGCGCGCGCCAGCGCAGGCGCATCGTTGATGCCATCGCCCACCATGCCCACCTTGCCGTCGCTTGCCGCGTTGCCCGCCAGCTTGCTTTCAATGGCGGCCAGCTTGTCTTCCGGCAACTGATCCCCCCGAGCTTCATCGATGCCCACCTGCCGCGCAATGGCTTCGGCGGTGGGCGTGTTGTCGCCCGTCAGCATTAGCGTGCGCACGCCCAAGGCGTGCAGGTCGGCGATGGCGGCGGCGCTGGTGGGCTTGACCGTATCGGCCACGGCGGCCAGCGCCAATACGTGCGTGCCGTCGGTCAGTGCGATGGCGCTTTTGCCTTGGCGTTCCAATTCATCCATGCGCGCTTCCAGTGTCGGATTCGACACGCCCGCATCGCGCATCAGGCGGCGGTTGCCTAACTGGAACGTCACGCCGTCTATGCGCCCGCTGACTCCCCGACCGGGCAGGGCGGTGAAGGCGTCTACTTCCAGCAAGGTGCTGCCGGCCTCGCGCGCGGCGTTGGCGATGGCCAGCGACACGGGGTGGTCCGAGCGGGCGGCCAGGCTGGCCGCGATCAGCGTGGCGGGATGGGGGGTGAAGTCGGCCACATCCCAGGCTTCCAGGTCGGTCTGCACCGGCTTGCCCTGGGTCAGCGTGCCGGTCTTGTCCAGCGCCAGCCACTTCAGGTTGCGGCCTTCTTCCAGATAGACGCCGCCCTTGATCAGGATGCCTCGGCGCGACGCGGCGGTCAGGCCGCTGACGATGCTGACCGGCGTGGAAATAACCAGCGCGCACGGGCAGGCGATGATCAACAGCGCCAGGGCGCGGTAGATGGCGTCGAACCAGGGCTGGCCCCAGAGCAGCGGCGGCACCGTGGCCACCAGCAGTGCCACCGCCACCACGGCGGGCGTGTAGATGCGCGAGAAGCGGTCGATGAAACGTTGCGTGGGGGCGCGCGCGCCTTGCGCCTGCTCGACCGCGTGGATGATGCGCGCCAGCGTGGTGTTGCCGGCGGCGGCCGTGACGCGGTATTCGAAGGAGCCCGCCGCGTTCACGGTCGCGGCGTAGACCGGGTCGTCCTGCGCTTTTTCCACGGGCAGGCTTTCGCCGGTGATGGGGGACTGGTCCACCGTGGAGCTACCGCTGACGACGATGCCATCGGCGGCGATGCGTTCACCCGGGCGCACGCGCACCACGTCGCCCACGTTCAATTGCGCGGCCGGTACTTGCAGCCAGGCGCCGTCGGCTTGCCGCACGGTGGCCGTTTCGGGGGCCAGGTCCAGCAGGCCGCGCACGGCGTTGCGCGCGCGGTCCAGCGAGCGGGCCTCGATCAGCTCGGCTACGTTGAACAGGAACATCACCATGGCGGCTTCGGGCCATTGGCCGATCAGCACGGCGCCGGTGACGGCGATGCTCATCAATGCGTTGATGTTCAGGTTGCCGTTGCGCACGGCGATCCAGCCCTTGCGGTAGGTGCCCAGGCCGCAAGCCAGGATGGCGGCCAGCGCCAACGCCGCGGTCGCGCCCCAATGCCAGCCCGCAAAGTGCGAAAACTCGGACAGCGCTGCCAGCACGCCGGCGCCGCCGATCAACCACCAGTTCACCGGCGTGGAAGCGGGGGCGGGCGTGCCCGCGGCGCCTTCGGCCAGCGGTTCCGGCACCATGTCCAGGGACTTGATGGCGGCCATGATGCGGTCCAGCGCGCCTTCGGCGTGCACCACGGTCAGCACGCGCTGCATCAGGTTGAAGTCCAGCGCATGCACGCCGTCCAGGCCGTCCAGCTTTTTACGGATCAGCGTTTCTTCGGTCGGGCAGTCCATTTGCCCGATACGCAGCCGCGCCAGCAACTGGCCGGGGCCGGCGCTAAGCGTGGATGCATCGGCGGCGGCCGCGTAGGCGGGCGTGCCGTGGTCGTGCCCGCAGCAGGTGGATGCCGCGTGATCGTGGCCGTGATCGTGTTTGTGGCTGTGGCTGTGATCGTGATCGTGGTTGTGATCATGATCGTGGCCGTGCCCCTTCGTGTCATGCGCATGGCCATGGCCACCGCAGCCGGCGTGGGCATGCTCGGCAGAGGGACGATCGTGGGATTTGACCGGCGGGAAAGACATGGTTCTGAGCCTTGTTGAAACGGATGTCGCCATTCCACACCTTGGAGTTACTATAGGGTCAACCCCCAAAAACACTCATTCGGATGCGATCCCAGGAGGCGTGATGCGAATTGGCGAATTGGCCACGGCGGCCGGCACCACGGTCGAAACCGTGCGGTACTACGAGAAAGAAGGGCTGCTGCCCGCCCCGGACCGGGGCCTGAACAACTACCGCAGCTACGGGCAAGCCCATCTGGAACGGCTGCGCCTGATCCGCAACTGCCGGGCGCTGGACATGACGCAAGACGAGATCCGCGCCATCCTGTCCTTGGCCGACAACCATCACACCGGCTGCGGCCCCATTAATGAACTGTTCGACGAACACATCTCGCACGTTGATGAGCGCATCGCCGAACTGATGCAGTTGAAGACCCAACTGACCGATTTGCGGCAACGCTGCCTGTCGGCGCAGCCCGATGCGGAAAATTGCGGCATCTTGCATGGCCTGTCTGAAATGCAGGTCGAAGAGCGCCAGGAGCGGCACACGCACCTGGGCTGAGCCCGTCCCGCGATGCCCTTGCCAGGGGCCGGGGGATACCCGCCCCGGCCCCTGGCCATCGCTTACTATGAGAATCTGTCTCTTTTACCTTTGCGCCTGAATCAATGACCGACTCCACCACCGCCACCCCGTTGCACGCGCTGACCACTCGCCGTTCCACCAAATTCCTGCGCGGCCCCGCGCCCAAGCCCCAAGAACTTGAACAGATCCTGCAAGCCGCCATGTCGGCCCCTGACCACGGCGCGTTGCGCCCGTGGCGCTTTGTCGTGATCCAGGGCGAGGCCATCGCCAAGCTGGCGGACGTGGCGCTGGAAGCGGTCAAGCGCAGCGGCGACCCTCGCATGACGCCCGAAAAAGAAAAATCGGTACGCGAATGGATGGCCGGCGTGCCGCTGTTCATTGGCGTGGCGCAGAAAATCGCGCACGACAACACCAAGATCCCCGAGCATGAACAGCTGCTGGCCACCGGCTGCGCCGTCATGAACATCCTGAACGCCACCCACATGCTTGGCTACGGCGCGTTCTGGAGCACCGGCGTCGGCACCTACGTGGAAGACGTGCAGAATGCCTTGGGGCTGGACTCGCTGGACTACCGCTTCCTGGGTTATCTGGCCATCGGCACGCCGGGTTGTGCCGTTCCGCCCGCCAAGCGCCCCGACTTCCGCGAGTTCGTCACGGAGTGGACCGGTCCCGTCTAAGCGTTCAAGGGCGCGTCCATTCGGCAAGGCGTCACCACGGGGCGCTTGCGCGCCAGGCAATAAATAACAATAATTCTTATTGTTAATTAGCCTGGCGTTTTTCCATGTCCTCATCCGCGCAGCCCTCGGAGCATTCCACTGCCGAGTTGTATCAAGCGCATCACTCCTGGTTGCAGGAGTGGCTGCGGCGCAGGTTGGGGTGCCGTCATGATGCCGCCGATCTGGCGCACGATACGTTCGTGCGAGTCCTGGCTGGCCGGCACACCGAGGCCATCCGCGAACCGCGCGCCTTCCTGACCACGCTGGCGCAGCGCACGTTGTTCAGCTTTTGGCGCCGCCGCGAACTGGAACGCGCGTATCTCGATAGCCTGGCCGCCTTGCCGCAAGCCAGCGCACCCAGCGAAGAGTCCCGCGCCCTGGTGATCGACGCGTTGATGCACATTGACCGCGCCTTGCAACGCCTGCCGCCCAAAGCGCGTCAGGCCTTTTTGTATAGCCAGCTTGATGAGCTCAGCTACAGCGAGATTGCCGCGCGCATCGGCACATCGGTGATTACGGTGCGCCGCTATATGAAGCAGGCCATCACGCTGTGCGTGACCGCGCGCTTGTCGGCATGACGGCCCCCATGCCGGTGTTGCCCGCCGCCCTGCAATCGGCCGTGGACTGGATGGTGCTGCTGTCTTCCGGTAGCGTGCCCACCGCAGACCGGGCGCGTTTCGAACAATGGAAAAAGTCCGACCCCCGGCACGAGGCGGCCTGGGAAACCGTCAACGCCGCCGTCAAGGACCCCTTTGCCGCGTTGACCGACGTTGAGCAGCGCCATGCTGCCGGCGCGGCCTTGCTGACCGCGCCCGCCCGGCGCCGGGCGTTGCGCAATGCGTTGGGCGTGGCGCTGGCCGCGGGCGGCATGGCGGCGCTGGTGGACCGCCAGATTCCCCTGCGCACGCTGACCGCCGACTTGCGCACGGGCACCCGCGAACGCCGTACCTATACCTTGCCGGATGGCAGTGAGCTGACATTGAACGCGCGTTCGGCCGTGGACGTGGATTTCAGCGCGGGCGTGCGTCGGGTGCGCTTGCGGGCTGGCGCGGTCTATGCGCGGGTGGCGCCGGATGCGGCGCGTCCATTCATCGTCGCCACCCCCGATGGCGAAGTGCAGGCGCTGGGCACCGTCTTCAGCGTGGCGCGCGAGCACGAGGCATGCATCGCCAGCGTGGTCGAACACAGTGTCGAGGTGCGCGCGGCGGGCCAGCGCCGGATTCTGCAAGCGGGGGAGGGCCTGCGGTTTGATTCGCATGGCCGGGGTTCCCCGGACCCCGCACTGCGGGACGCCGCCGCCTGGCACGCGGGCATGCTGGTCGTTCATGATCAGTCCTTGGGCGAAGTGGTCGATGCGCTGCGGCCGTACCGGCGCGGCATCATCCGGATTACGCCAGCGGCCGCGCGGCTGCGTGTATTGGGCGCGTTTCCGCTGGACGACACCAGCCGCGCGCTGGAGTCGCTGCGCCAGACCTTGCCGATCGATGTCAGTTCGCTGGGCGGCTGGTTCGTCAGCATCGACCTGGTGTCTCGCGCTTCCTGAAAATAAATGATCACTTTTGCCCCCGTCGTGGGACATCCCTCCTGAACACCACACTGTTGCAGGAGAATCCATGTTTCATCGTCCCCCGCTGCGGCCGCTGGCTGCCGCGCTGTTCATTGCCCTGAGCCTTCCTTCGGCGTTTGCCCAGACAACGCCGGCTGCCGTGTCGGCCGGGGCCGTCCAGCATTTTGATTTGCCGGCGGCCGCGCTGGGCGACACGCTGACCCGCATTGCGCGCCAGACCGGCCGGGGGGGGGGGGGGGGGGGGGCCTTGGGCGCGGGCCGCAATGCGCCGGCTATCGTGGGGGATTACACGGCCGAAGACGCCGTGCGGCGCGCGCTTGCCGGCAGTGGATTGGAGTTGGCCGTAACGGCCAACGGCACCTTGAGCGCCCGCCGCGTGGTGGAAGGCACCACCGTGCTTGAGCCCGTCCGCGTCACCGGGTCGCTGGAGTCTCCCACCGCGCACGTCGACGGCTACGTGGCGCAGCGCGCCATGTCCGGCACCAAGACCGACACCGCGCTGATCGAAACACCGCAATCGGTGTCGGTCGTCACCAGTGATCAGATCCGTATCATCAAGGCGGGTTCAGTGGCGGACGCCTTGGGCTACACGCCTGGCGTGTCGGCGCAATCGCCCGCGTTCAGCCGCATGGTGGACGACCTGATGCTGCGCGGCTTCAATGTGGCCGCCGGCAACTCGGGCCAACTGCGCGACGGCTTGAAGCTGCAATCCAGTGTCTACGATGGCGGCCAGGAGCCCTATGGGCTTGAGCGTGTTGAAGTGCTGCGCGGCGCCTCATCGGTGCTGTATGGGCAGTTGAGCCCGGGTGGCGTGGTCAATACCGTCAGCAAGCGGCCAACGGCCGACACGCTGCGCGAACTGAACGTGGAGGGCGGCAGCTATGGCCGCCGCCAGGTGTCGGGCGATTTCGCCGGCGAGCTGTCTCAAGATGGTGCATGGACCTACCGCCTGACCGGCCTTGTCCGCAATGCCGACAACTGGGTTGACCATGTGCCGGACGACCGGACGTATCTGGCGCCCGCCCTGACGTGGCAACCGTCGGCGGCCACGTCGCTGACTCTACTGGCCAGCTATCAGCGCATTCGCACGCGCTTTTCCGCGCCGATGCCCGCGGCCAATACCTTGAACGGCCAGGTGCCGCGCGACCTGTTCATCGGCGAGCCCGATTTCGACCGCTACGACACCGACACCTACACGGTCGGCTACCAGTTCGAACACGCCTTCAACGACCGCGTGAAGTTGCGCCAAAGCGCCCGCTATTTCACCGCGGATGGCCAGTGGGACTACCTGAGCTTCGGCGCCTTGCAGGCCAACGGCCAGACCTTGCGCCGTGGCGTCGTCAGCCGCGACGAACATTCCTACGGCGTTGCCACCGATACATCGCTGGAACTGAAGCTGGACGGGGGCGCCTTCCAGCACACGGTGCTGGCTGGGCTGGACTACTACCGCAGCGGCTACGATTCGCACCGTCATTCGGGCACGGTGGCGCCGTTGGCGAACATCTACAACCCCGTCTACGGCGCGGTTCCCATCGTGAATACCGCTGCCGATTACGGGATCAATACGCGCAGCAGTTCGCTGGGGCTGTACCTGCAGGACCAGATCAAGATCCAGGACAAATGGGTGCTTGTGCTGGGCGGCCGCCAGGATTGGGCCGATACCGACCAGAAGAGCTACACCACCGGCGCCACCACGCGCTTGCGCGATACCGCGACGACGGGGCGCGTCGGCCTGGTCTACCTGGCCGACAACGGCTTGGCGCCCTATGCAAGCGCCAGCCAGTCGTTCGCGCCCACCGTGGGGGTGGACCGGGCGGGCAACGCCTTCAAACCCACCAAAGGCACGCAATTTGAACTGGGCCTGCGCTATGAACCGCTTGGCGGCAACATGCTCTATAGCGCCGCCGTCTACGACCTGACGCAGACGAACGCACTGACCAGCGATCCGACCGACGCCACGTACTCCGTGCAAAGCGGTCGTGCCCGATCACGCGGCCTGGAACTGGAAGCCAAGGCGCGCCTGGGCGCCATGAACCTCACCGCCAGCTACGCCTACACCGATGCGCGCACCACGCGCAGCACCTTGCCCTCGCTTGTGGATAAGCGTATTGCGCTGGTGCCGCTGCACAGCGCTTCTGTCTGGGCCGACTACAACCTGAGCGCCGTCGGTGTAGCCGGCCTGACTGTCGGTGCGGGCGTGCGCTACGCCAGTTCGACGAACCTGCCCGGCTATCCCGCCAACGTGCCCGGGCAATTCCTGGTCGACGCGATGACTGCTTATGACTTCGGCGCCCTGGATCCAGCCATGTCGGGCTTGTCGCTGACGGTGAACGCACGCAACCTTTTCAACCGGGGTTATCTGGCGTGCGCCGGCGCGACGGGGTGCCGTTATGGTGAGCCGCGCACGCTGTATGCCACCCTGAGCTATCGCTGGTAAACCGTGGAAAACCCCTAGTGCAACGCGGGCCGGCATGCTGCTTTGGCCCTCTCAACGCCCCTGTCCCCTGTGCTAATCTCGTCGACGGCCACGCATGTTTATCCCTATGCGCGGGCCGACGATGGCAGCGCCCCGGGTCACACGCCCTTGGCAATGTCTTGGTAGGAAGAAAACGCGTGACACGATCAAGCGTGGAGACAATATATGAGCCAGTATGGGCCGTTGAAGTTGCACGTCCCCGAGCCCACGGGGCGTCCGGGTTGCAAGACCGACTTTTCCTATCTGCATCTATCGCCGCCCGGCGAGGTGCCCAAACCCCCCATTGATGTTGCCGCGGTTGATACCGGCGCCTTGGCGTACAGCCTGGTCCGGGTGATCGACGATGACGGCCGCGCGGTGGGGCCATGGGCGCCCGAGATCAGCAACGATCTGCTGCGCGCCGGCATGCGTGCCATGCTGAAGACGCGCATTTTCGACGGGCGCATGTTGACCGCGCAGCGCAAGAAAAAGATCTCGTTCTACATGCAAAGCCTGGGCGAGGAAGCCATCGGCTCCGCCCACGCGCTGGCGCTGGAACAGGGCGACATGTGTTTCCCGACCTATCGCCAGCAAAGCCTTCTGCTGTCGCGCGATGTGTCGCTGGTGACGATGATGTGCCAGCTTATGTCCAACGAGCGCGACCCGCTCAAGGGCCGCCAGTTGCCGGTCATGTATTCCGACCGCCCCAACGGCTTCTTCACGATTTCGGGCAACCTGGCCACGCAGTTCATCCAGGCGGTGGGCTGGGCGATGGCCTCGGCCATCAAGGGCGACACCCGCATCGCATCGGCCTGGATCGGCGACGGCGCCACCGCCGAGGCCGACTTCCACACCGCGCTGACCTTCGCGCACGTCTACCGCGCGCCGGTCATCCTGAACGTGGTCAACAACCAGTGGGCCATCTCCACCTTCCAGGCGATTGCCGGCGGCGAAGGCGCTACCTTCGCGGGCCGTGGCGTGGGCTGCGGCATTGCGTCGCTGCGCGTGGATGGCAACGATTTCCTGGCGGTATATTCCGCCTCGCTCTGGGCCGCCGAGCGCGCCCGCCGCAACCTGGGTCCGACCCTGATCGAATGGGTCACGTACCGAGCAGGTCCGCACTCCACGTCCGACGACCCTTCCAAATACCGGCCTGGCGATGACTGGGCGCACTTTCCGCTGGGCGACCCGATCGAGCGCTTCAAGAAGCACCTGATCGGCCTAAGCATCTGGTCCGACGCCGAGCACGACGCCGTGCGCGCCGAACTCGACGCCGAGATCGTCGCCGCCCAGAAGGAAGCGGAAAGCTACGGCACCCTGGTGGACGGCCACGTTCCCAGCGCCGCCAGCATCTTTGAAGACGTCTACAAGGACATGCCGGAGCATCTGCGCCGGCAGCGCCAGCAGCTCGGAGTCTGACCATGGCAATTGATAACAACGCTGGTCCGGCCACCGCGCCGATGACCATGATCCAGGCTTTGCGCTCGGCCATGGATGTGATGCTGGAGCGTGACAACAATGTGGTGGTGTTCGGACAGGACGTCGGCTATTTCGGCGGCGTGTTCCGGTGCACGGAAGGCCTGCAAACCAAGTACGGCAGCTCGCGCGTGTTCGACACGCCGATCTCCGAAGGCGGCATCGTGGGCGTGGCGGTGGGTATGGGCGCCTATGGCCTGCGGCCCGTTTGCGAAATTCAGTTCGCGGATTATTTCTATCCCGCGTCGGACCAGATCGTGTCCGAGGCCGCGCGCCTGCGCTATCGCTCGGTGGGCGAATTCATTGCCCCGATGACGATCCGCATGCCTTGCGGCGGCGGCATCTACGGCGGGCAGACGCACAGCCAAAGCCCCGAAGCCATGTTCACGCAGGTCTGCGGGTTGCGCACGGTGATGCCGTCCAACCCCTACGACGCCAAGGGGCTCTTGATTGCGTCCATCGAAAACGATGATCCGGTGATCTTCCTGGAGCCCAAGCGGCTGTATAACGGCCCGTTTGACGGCCACCATGATCGCCCCGTCACGCCGTGGACCGGCCGCCCCGGCAGCGTGGTGCCCACCGGCTATTACACCGTGCCGCTGGACTCCGCCGCCATCGTGCGGCCGGGCAATGCGCTGACGGTGCTGACCTACGGCACGACCGTGTATGTGTCCTTGACGGCCGCCGAAGAGACCGGCATTGACGCCGAAGTGATTGACCTGCGCAGCCTGTGGCCGCTGGATCTGGAAACCATCGTGAATTCCGTGAAGAAGACTGGCCGCTGCGTGGTGGTGCACGAAGCCACGCGCACTTGCGGGTATGGCGCGGAACTGATTGCGTTGGTGCAAGAGCATTGCTTCCATCACCTGGAGGCGCCTGTCGAGCGCGTGACCGGTTGGGACACTCCCTACCCGCACGCGCAGGAATGGGCGTACTTCCCCGGCCCGCGCCGGGTTGGCGAAGCGTTCAAACGCGCGATGGAGGTGTGACATGGGGATCCATATCATCAAGATGCCCGACATCGGCGAAGGCATTGCCGAGGTTGAACTGGTGGGCTGGCATGTCAAGGTCGGCGACACGGTTGCGGAAGACCAGCCGCTGGCCGATGTGATGACCGACAAGGCCACGGTGGAAATTCCGTCGCCGGTGGTCGGCAAGGTGATTGCGCTGGGCGGCGACGTGGGCCAGGTCATGGCCGTGGGCGGGGAATTGATCCGCCTGGAAGTGGAGGGTGAGGGCAATGTGCGCGCGGGTAGCGCCGCACCGCAGAAAGCCGCATCCGAAGCGGGCAAGCCGGCAGGCGGCGACGCGTCGGCGTCGACGTCTGCCTCCGCGCAAGGCGAAGCGGGCGCGAAGGCGGGCGGCATCGCCGGCCAGATCGCGGCGTCGATGTCGCCGACGGCTGCGTCGGCCTCCGCACCGACCCAGCAAAAAAGCAATCAACAGGCCGATCAACCACCGAGGCAACAACCCGCGCGGTCCTCATCCGCGTCCTCCACCACCCCCGCCGTGCCACGCCAACCGGGCGACAAGCCCTTGGCCTCGCCCGCCGTGCGCAAACGCGCCTGGGATCTGGGCATCGAACTGCGCTTTGTAGCCGGCAGCGGTCCGGCCGGCCGCGTCATGCACGAAGACCTGGACGCCTATCTGCAATCGCAAGGCGCGGGCCAGGCCGCGCGCGGCGGGTCGGCGTATGTGGAACGTCACGATCAGGACGTGGTGCCCGTCATCGGGTTGCGCCGCAAGATCGCGCAGAAGATGGCCGAGTCCAAGCGCCGCATTCCGCACTTCAGCTACGTCGAGGAAATCGACGTGACCGAACTGGAAGACCTGCGCGTGCAACTGAACCAGAAATGGGGTGAGTCGCGCGGCAAGCTGACCTTGCTGCCGCTCTTGGCGCGCGCCATGGTGGTGGCGCTGCGGGACTTTCCGCAGATCAATGCGCGTTATGACGACGAAGGCGGCGTGGTGACGCGCTTTGGCGCCGTACACATCGGCATCGCCACGCAAAGCGAGGGCGGCCTGATGGTGCCCGTCATGCGCCACGCCGAAGCGCGCGATCTCTGGTCCATGGCGGCCGAGATCGGGCGCCTGGCGCAAGCGGTGCGCAGTGGCACGGCCGGGCGCGACGAGCTGTCCGGCTCCACCATCACCATCACCAGCCTGGGGCCCTTGGGCGGCATCGTTACCACGCCGGTGATCAATCACCCCGAGGTGGGCATCGTGGGCGTGAACCGCATCGTTGAGCGGCCCGCTTTCCGCAACGGCGCCGTGGTGGCGCGCAAGCTGATGAACCTGTCGTCGTCGTTTGACCACCGCGTGGTGGACGGCATGGACGCGGCGCGCTTCATCCAGGCGGTGCGCGCGCTGCTGGAACAACCCGCGCTGCTTTTCGTGGAGTAAGCATGAGCCAGATCACAAAGACAACAACCTTGCTGGTGATCGGCGGCGGCCCCGGCGGCTACGTGGCCGCCATCCGCGCCGGGCAATTGGGCGTGCCGACCCTGCTGGTTGAAGGCGCGCAACTGGGCGGCACCTGCCTGAACATCGGCTGCATTCCGTCCAAGGCCCTGATCCACGCGGCCGAGGAATTCGACAAGGCGCGGCACTATGCGGGGGAATCACCGGGTCAGTCCGGCATTGGTATTTCAGTGTCCGCCCCGGCCATCGACATCGCGCGGACCGTGTCGTGGAAAGACGGCATCGTCGGCAAGCTGACGGGCGGCGTCGGCGCGTTGTTGAAGAAGAACGGCGTGCAAGTGGTGCAGGGCTGGGCGCATCTGCTGGATGGCAAGACCGCCGAGGTCACCACCGCCGATGGCGGCACCATGCGCATTCAATGCGAACACCTGTTGCTGGCGGCCGGGTCCGAACCCACGCCGCTGGTGTCGATGCCGTTCGGCGGCATCGTGGAGTCATCCACCGAGGCCTTGTCGCCTACGTCCATCCCCAAGCAGTTGGTGGTGGTGGGCGGCGGCTACATCGGGCTGGAACTGGGCACCGTGTACCGCAAGCTGGGCGCGGAAGTCGCCGTGGTGGAAGCGCAGGACCGCATCCTGCCAACCTACGACGCCGAACTGACCAAGCCCGTGGCCGCCGCGCTGGCGAAGATGGGCGTGGCCCTGCACCTGAACCGCAAAGTGCTGGGCTTGAACGCGGCGGGCAACGCGGTGCGTATCCAGGACGCATCCGGCGCCGAAACCCTGTTGCCGGCCGACCGCGTGCTGATCGCCGTGGGCCGCCGTCCGCGCACGCAGGGCTGGGGGCTGGAAAGCCTGCAACTGGATCGCAAGGGCAATGCGCTGCGTATCGACGACCAATGCCGCACGTCGATGCGCGACGTCTGGGCCATTGGCGACATTGCCGGTGAACCGATGCTGGCGCACCGCGCCATGGCGCAAGGCGAGATGGTGGCGGAACTGGTGGCGGGCAAACGCCGTCACTTCCAGCCCGCGGCCATTCCCGCCGTGTGCTTTACCGACCCCGAAGTGGTGGTGGCGGGCTTGTCGCCGGCGGACGCGGAGGCTGCGGGGCTGGATTGCCTGGCGGCGTCCTTCCCGTTTGCAGCGAACGGCCGCGCCATGACGCTGGAATCCACCGACGGCTTTGTCCGCGTGGTGGCCCGGCGCGACAACCACCTGATCGTGGGCTGGCAGGCGGTGGGGCGCGGGGTGTCGGAGCTATCGACGGCGTTTGGCCAATCGCTGGAAATGGGCGCCACGCTGGAAGACGTGGCTGGCACCATTCATGCGCATCCGACCTTGGGCGAAGCGGTGCAGGAAGCGGCGCTCAAGGCGCTGGGCCACGCGCTGCACATTTGATTCGTCGCGCCTTGATCAATGCTGATCGATGATCAGCCGGTGGCGGCAAGTGCTGCTACCGGCTGCCGTCGATATACGGCCGGGCCTGCAAGACGATGATGTTGTCGCCCTGCACGGCCCATTCGATATCCTGATCCACGTTGCCCAACCGCAGCTTGATCTGGTTGCCCACGGCGGCCAGCCGCGCCACCAGCGCATCGTTCAGCACTTGTCGTGATCCTTCGATCGGCACTTCGCGCACGCCACCCGCGGCGTCCGCCACCAACTGCGTGTCCTCGGCGGAACGACTCAGCACCTGCACCGCCTTGGACCACGTCGAATACATCAGTTGCTCTGCCTGGCGCTTGCCTTCCACTACCTTGATGCCCAGCCCGCGCTTGGCGGAAAGGTACGTGACGTAGCGGCGCGACGCATCAAACGGATCGCGCGTGATCATCACGCCTGAACTGTCCGACGCCGCCGCCTGCTGCACCAACACCGCCATCACCACGGCATCCTGGCCGATGCCGGCCGCGCGCCGGGCCTCGTAGGCTTCGAAGTTATAGACCGATGCCCACACCGTCTGCACGGCTTGCGCCAAGGCATTGGCCTGCGTCACGTTGGGCACGGTGGTGTACAGCCCCGCGCCACTGAAGCCGGGCAGGTCTTCGGAATTCGATGAACTGCGCACGAACACGCCGCGTCCCTTCAACTGCTGTTGCCAGCGTTCGCGCCAGGCGGTGGCCAGCGCGGCGTCGGGCGGGGCGTTGATGATGTCCTGGCGCAAGGCGGCCAGTTCGGCGCGGCGCACCTTGGCGTCACGGGCGAAGTCGGGCCGTTGTTCCAGCGCGGCGATACGTTGCGGGATGCCCAACTGCTTCATGAATGCCGCGTACTGGGCAAACGGAATGCAGAAGCCGTCCGGCACGCTGGCCAGCGGCGGCAGCGCCGATTTAAGCGCGCCCAAGTTGGCTGCCTTGACCCCGCAGTACCGGCTGTCGCGCGTGGCCATGCCCGTCAGCGGCATCAGCGTCCGAACCGACAGGTCGGGCTTGGGCAGCGGCAGGGCGGCGGCTTTGGGCGGGTCGTTGGGCTTGCCTTCGGGGTTCTCCTCGGGTTTGGCCTCCGGCTTGGCAATGGGCTGCACCTGATAGCCATTACTCGCGACCGTCAGTTCCACCCACTGGCCGTCATACTTGCGCAACGCCGCGACGGCATCGCGCACGTAAGCGTTGGGAATGCGCCAGCCCTTGGCCAGCAGGTTCACATGCGACAACAAGGTGGATGGCCGCTGCGTGACCAGGCCCGCGACCGGCGAGATGGCGACGGGCACTTCGTCCAGCACCACGATATCGGTGAGCGCCAGATCCGGCGTGTCATCCACCGACTTCACGATACGCAAGCGGCCCTGCGCACGGCCGGTGTTCAGCGGCAAGAACGTCTGTTCGCGCAGCAACGCCTCTTGCGTCACCAAGGCCAGCCCGGCGGTTTGCGCCGTCTGCTCTTGCGCCGTGGAGTTCGCCTTGAAGCGCACCGGTTCGTAGAACGTGGCGCGTAGCTTGTCGTCGGTCAGGCGCAGCAGCGCGGGCGTGACTTGGTCGCCTTCCCAGAATTCGTAGGTGTAGCCGGGCAGGTCGCGCTGCCAGCTCAGGGTGCCGAACAAGAGCCGCCGCTTGGGATCCTTGTACTGCGCGATCAGCGTGGCCCGGTCCGTGCCCGGCAGCAGCCGGTGTGCGCGCGCAAAGTTCTCGTGCAGGGAATAGCGCGGCGTGTCGACGTAATAGATGCGGTCGCCGCGTTGGCGATCAATCACGAACAGCACATGCGGAATCTCAAGCGGCGTGCCGGCGTTGTAGACGCGAGCCAGTTGCTGGAATTCGGCCTGCGTGTGGATCTGACTCAGATACGCCGGGCCACTACGCTTCGCGCCTTCCTGCGATTGCGTCGCGCGTTCGTCCGGGCGCAAGGGGCGGGCGTTCTCGTAGGGCGAAGGCTTGCGGGCGGTTTGCGCCAGGGCGTCGGAGCTACTGCCCACGGCAAGCAGCAGGCCGAACGCGCTCAGAATGATCGGGCAAACACGCAGGTGGCGCGGCGGGCGAACACGGCGTAGGGCAGGCGATAGCGGCATGAAATGGGGGGCGGGTCGCAAGGTGTTGCGATGATATCGGAGCGCCCGCCCTGGCCTGTAGACGAGTGTTTCCAGATGTGGCGAGTCATGCGTGACCCATGCGAGGCTGAAAGGGGCCATCGAAAATACCCAATTCCAGTGATACGCGCCCAACGACGATTCCCGTGTAATCCAGTCTCGGCAATCAGCCGCGCCGGCGGCGCGAGCGCCAACCCGTTTTCGCACGCGCGGACGGGGGGGGTCTCGTAGGGCCTTTCATGCAGGGGGAGCGAAAGCTGCCCCTGTTTTTTTTGGGCTAAGGAATTGCGTCGGAGACGTGAGGGCTGCCGTCGCCCGGTCTGATTTTCAACTGGCGGTGGCGAGATTTTTGAGAAGGTCCTCTAAGGTGGCGCACTACCCTTTACCGGGATTCTCGACAATCAGGAGGCCATTGTGCTGACTTATCCCTATACCCTCACTCCCGACACTAACGGTACGTTGTTGGTGTTGTTCCCGGACTTCCCGGAGGCGGCAAGTGTTGGGGATGACGAGCAAGACGCTGCCGGTAACGCCTTGGAGGCGCTTGAGGCCGCGCTGGAAATTTACTTCGACGAGCGCCGACCCATCCCGCTGCCCAGTCTTGACCGGGCAACACGGTACTCCGTGACGTTGCCTGCCGTCGTGACGAGCAAAGTGTTCCTGTCCAACGAGATGATCCGGCAAGGTGTGCGTAAAGCAGAGATGGCCCGTCGCCTGGGGGTTCATATGCCGCAGGTCGATCGTCTGTTGAACTTGCGTCATTCGTCACGGATCGAGCAGGTGGAGGCGGCACTAGAGAAGCTTGGCCGCCGTTTGGACGTATCGATCGCCTAGCAACTACCCCCGGATATTCCGTACCAGACCCTCTATGGGTTCATTGCATCCGACGCAACAAGGCCCCCTGTCGGGGGCCTTGTTTTACTTGGTTCACCAAGCCAGCCTGAGCCGGAATCAGCCTTCGGCCGTTTCCGCCAGTACGCGCTGGGCTTCTTCGGCTACGCGTTCGGGGGCGGTGCCGCCGACGTGCTTGCGGGCGGCAACCGAGCCTTCCAGCGTCAGCACCTGGTGGACGTCGTCGCCGATCTGGGCGTGGTAGGCCTTGAGTTCGTCGGTGGACAGGTCAGCCAGGTCGCAGCCGCGTTGTTCGCAGTCGCGCACGGCGTGGGCCACCACTTCGTGGGCGTCGCGGAAGGGCACGCCGCGCTTGACCAGGTAGTCGGCCAGGTCGGTGGCGGTGGCGAAGCCTTGCAGGGCGGCGGCGCGCATGTTGTCGGCCTTGACCTTGATGCCGGCAGCCATGTCCGCAAAGATGGTCAGCGTGTCGCGCACGGTGTCCACGGTGTCGAACAGGCCTTCCTTGTCTTCCTGGTTGTCCTTGTTGTAGGCCAGGGGTTGGCCTTTCATCAGGGTCAGCAGGGCGACCAGGTTGCCGTTGACGCGGCCGGTCTTGCCGCGGGCAAGCTCGGGCACGTCGGGGTTTTTCTTTTGCGGCATGATCGAGCTGCCGGTGCAGAAGCGGTCGGCCAGGTCGATGAAGCCCACGCGCGGGCTCATCCACAGCACCAGCTCTTCGGACAGGCGCGACACGTGCGTCATGATCAGCGCGCCGGCGGCGCAGAATTCGATGGCGAAGTCGCGGTCGGACACGGCGTCCAGCGAATTGCGGCACACGCCGTCAAAGCCCAGCGTCTTGGCGACGCGCTCGCGGTCGATGGGGAACGAGGTGCCGGCCAGCGCGGCGGCGCCCAGCGGCAGGCGGTTCACGCGGCGGCGGCAGTCGGCCAGGCGCTCGGCGTCGCGGCCGAACATTTCGGCGTAGGCCAGCAGGTGGTGGCCGAAAGTGACGGGTTGGGCAACTTGCAGATGGGTGAAGCCCGGCATGATGGTGCCGGCGTTTTCCAGGGCGACGGCGGCCAGGGCGTGGCGCAATTGGCGCAGCAGGTCTTGCAGGTTGTCGATTTCGTCGCGCAGCCACAGACGGATGTCGGTGGCCACCTGGTCGTTACGCGAACGGCCGGTGTGCAGGCGCTTGCCCGCGTCGCCCACCAGTTCCACCAGGCGCTTTTCGATGTTCAGGTGCACGTCTTCCAGATCCAGCAGCCATTGGAAGCTGCCGGCGTCGATTTCAGACAGGATCTGGGTCATGCCACGCTGGATGTCGGCCAGGTCTTGCGCGCCGATGATGCCTTGGGCGGCCAGCATGTCAGCGTGCGCGAGCGAGCCCTGGATGTCGTGGCGCGCCAGGCGCTTGTCGAAATCCACGGACGCCGTATAGCGTTTGACGAGTTCGGATACCGGTTCCGAGAACCGGGCGGACCAGGCCTGCGCCTTGTTGGCGAACTGGTTTTGATCGGGGGAGGGAGTGTTTGCCATGATGGGCGGAATTATAGGGCCTGCCGGCCGGGCGGCGCACGCGGCGGCCGGCCCGGCCCCGATTTCACGGGCGCGACAGCGCGCCAACGCCCGACATGTCGGATAATCCAGCCTTGGTTTCAAGTCGTCGTTTCAAGAACTTAGAGCGAGTCAAAGAGATATGCCCGTGGAATGGGAAGAACTGGTCACCCAACTCGATGCGCACATGCCGCACGAGACCTGGGCGCAGACGCTGGTGGGGGTGGGCGTGCTGGTCCTGACCGCGCTGTTCGTGCAGTGGGTGGTGGCGCGCGTGGTGCTGCTGCTGGCGCACCGCGTGCTGGTGCTGAGCGGGCGGGGTGACTGGGACCAGGCGCTGCAACGCCGCCGGGCGTACCAGAACCTGTGGTACGCGGTGCCGTTCGCCGTGGTGTCGATGGGCATCGGCCTGGTGCCGCACGCGGAAAAAGCAGTGAGCATCGTCGGGCGGCTGGCCCATGCGGGCGCCTGGATCTGCGTGTTCGTGGCGTTCTCCGGCGTGCTGAGCGCCTGGCAGGACACCTATTCCGCCACCACGCGGGCGCAAACGCGCTCCATCAAGGGCTACATCCAGATCGGCAAGCTGATTCTGGCGGCGGTGTGCACCGTGTTGGTGCTGTCCATCCTGATCGACCGTTCGCCGTTGTGGATGATTTCCGGCCTGGGCGCGCTGTCGGCGGTGCTGTTGCTGGTGTTCAAGGACACGCTGCTGTCGCTGGTGGCCAGCACGCAATTGACCAGCAACGACATGCTGCGCATTGGCGATTGGATCGAAATGCCGCAATCCAACGCCGATGGATTCGTGAAGGACATCGCCCTGCACCCCGTCAAGGTGCAGAACTGGGACAACACCGTCACCACGGTGCCGACCTACAAGCTGTTCTCGGAAAGCTATCGCAACTACCGCCATATGTTCGAATCCGGCGGCCGGCGCATCAAGCGCACGCTGCGCATCGATGCAACCAGCGTGCGCTTCCTGACCGACGAAGAATCCCAGCGCCTGATGCGCTTTCGCCTGCTGCACGACTACCTGCAGGCCAAGACGCAGGACATCGCCCAAGCCAACCAGACCATGGGGGAATTGGCCAGCGTGCCCGCCAACCGCCGCCGGCTGACCAACATCGGCACCTTCCGCGCCTACGGCCTGGCCTTTCTGAAGCAGAATCCGGAAGTGCGCCAGGACATGGCGATGATGGTGCGCATGATGGAGCCTTCGTCCGACGGCATTCCGGTCGAGGTCTATTGCTTTACGGCCGTGACTGCCTGGGTGGAATATGAACGTATCCAGGGCGACATCTTCGACCATCTGCTGGCCATCCTGCCCGAGCTTGGGCTGCGCCTGTACCAGCAGCCGTCCGGGGCCGACATCGGCGCCATGGGCAGCCATCTGCGCGAAAGCGCCATCCAGGCCGCGTTGGCGGCGGACCGGGATCGCGATCGCTCGGCGCCGGCGTTGCCGGATGGCTCGGGCGCCGTGTCCGAGCGCGGCCTGACCGATGGCAAGATGCCGACCTAGACGAAAGCGCGCCAGGCGCCGTGAGATAATCCGCCGGTTGGAACTTAGTCTTCATTGACCCCAGGCGAACCCCCGATGTCGAACCCGTTCTTCAACCTGTATTCCCACGGCTTCGCCCGGGTGGCGGTCGGCGTACCCGAATGCCGCATCGCCGATCCGGCCTTCAACGCCACGCAAACCATTGAACTGGCCCAGCAGGCCGCCCAGGGCGGCGCCGTGCTGGTGGCGTTTCCCGAACTGGGCCTGTCGGCCTACACCTGCGACGATCTCTTCCACCAGAAAGCCTTGCTGGACGAATGCGAGGAAGCGCTGGCGCGGGTGGTGGCGGCCACGGCCGAACTGGATATCGCCGTCATCGTGGGCGCGCCGCTGCGCGTGTCGCACCAATTGTTCAACTGCGCCGTGGTCGCCGCCGGCGGGCGCGTGCTGGGCGTGGTGCCCAAGAGCTACCTGCCCAACTACGGCGAGTTCTACGAAGCGCGCCAATTCAGCGCCGCCGATTGCGCGCCTGTCACCGACATCCGCCTGCTGGACCAGACCGTGCCCTTTGGCGCCGAACTGCTGTTCCAGATGGAAAAGCTGCCGCTGTTCCAGTTCCATGTGGAAATCTGCGAAGACGTCTGGGTGCCGATCCCGCCGTCGTCGTTCGCGGCGCTGGCCGGCGCCACCGTGCTGGTGAATTTGTCCGCGTCGAACATCGTCGTGGGCAAGTCGGAATACCGACACCAGCTTGTGGCGCAGCAATCGGCGCGCTGCCTGTCCGCCTATATGTACACGTCGGCCGGCCGGGGCGAATCGTCCACCGACCTGGCGTGGGACGGCCAGGCGCTTATCTATGAAAACGGCGAACTGCTCGGCGAGTCCGAGCGCTTCTTGAACCATTCGCACCTGTTGTTCTCGGACGTGGACCTGGAACGTTTGTCGCGCGAGCGCATGCGCCAGACCACCTTCGGCCAATCCGTCCGCCGTCATCAGGACGAAGTGCGCAAGTTCCGCCCCGTGGCGGTGCCGGTGAACCCGCCACTGGACGATGCCGAGCTGGCGCTTGAGCGGCGGGTAGCGCGGTTTCCCTATGTGCCGGCCGACCCGCAACGGCGCGACGCCCGCTGCAAAGAGGTCTACAGCATCCAGGTGCAGGCCCTGGCCCAGCGCCTGTCGGCCAGCAAGATGTCGAAAGTGGTCATCGGCATTTCCGGCGGGCTGGATTCCACCCACGCGCTGCTGGTCTGCGCGCAGGCCATGGATACGCTGGGGCTGCCCCGGTCCAACATCCTGGCCGTGACCATGCCCGGCTTCGCCACCAGTTCTCGTACGCTGCAACAGGCGCGCCGGCTGATGTCGGTGGTGGGCTGCACGGCGTCCGAAGTCGACATCCGCCCCAGTTGCTTGCAGATGCTGAAAGACCTGGGCCACCCCTATGCGGATGGCAAGCCGGTCTATGACATCACGTTCGAAAACGTGCAGGCCGGCGAACGCACCAACCACCTGTTCCGCATCGCCAACTTCAGCAACGCCATCGTCATCGGCACGGGCGACCTCAGCGAACTTGCACTGGGATGGTGCACGTATGGCGTGGGCGACCACATGTCGCACTACAGCGTGAACGCCAGCGTGCCCAAGACCCTGATCACGCACCTGGTGCGCTGGGTGGCCGAATCCGGCCGGCTGGGCGAGGACGGCGCGGCGGTGCTGCTGGACGTGCTGGGCACGGACGTCAGCCCGGAATTGGTGCCGGGCAGCGACGAAAAGCCCGTCCAGAAAAGCGAAGATTCCATCGGCCCCTACGAACTTCAGGACTTCAACCTGTACTACACGCTGCGCTACGGCTTTGCCCCGACCAAGGTGGCGTTCCTGGCGTTTACCGCCTGGCGCGACCGCGAGGCCGGCGCCTGGCCCGACGCCGGGCACGTGGTGCGCAACCAGTACGACCTGGCCGCCATCAAGCGCAACCTGAAGATATTCCTGGACCGGTTCTTCCGCACGACCCAGTTCAAGCGCACTTGCGTGCCGAACTCGCCCAAGGTGGGCTCGGGCGGTTCGCTGTCGCCGCGCGGCGACTGGCGCGCGCCCAGCGATTCGGAATCGGTGGTGTGGATGCGCGACGCCGAGCGCATTCCCGACGCCGCGCCGCCGGGCTGATCGGGGTTGTCCCGCAATGCCGCAATCGCCTCGCTTGCGGCGCGGGCCCCGGTGGTATTCTCTTATCCATTGCGCTTTGCCGGCCGCGCCAGCGCGGGCAGGGCGCCGCAACACATCAAAAACCCAGGACGACCAACGTGAAACAAGTCACCGCCATCATCAAACCCTTCAAGCTTGACGAAGTCCGCGAAGCGCTGGCCGAAGTCGGCGTCAGCGGCCTGACCGTGACCGAGGTCAAGGGTTTCGGCCGCCAGAAAGGCCACACCGAACTCTATCGGGGCGCGGAATACGTGGTGGACTTCCTGCCCAAGATTCGCGTTGAAGTCGTGCTGCCCGACAGCCAGGTCGAAGCCGCCATCGAAGCCGTGGTCAAGGCCGCGCGCACCGGCAAGATCGGCGACGGCAAGATCTTCGTGTCCCCGGTCGAACAAGCCATCCGCATCCGCACCGGCGAATCCGACGAAGAAGCGCTGTGATCCGCGCCGCCTGTTGAGCGCCATCGCTTGAACGTACAAGGCGCTCGCCCCATCACCGGGGCGGGCGCCTTTGTCTTTCTAGCGGATGAGTTGATTCATCTCCAGAATCGGCATCATCACCGCCAGCACGATCAGCAGCACAAACCCGCCCATCAGCAGGATCAGCGCCGGTTCCAGCAGCGCCGTCATCGCCATGGCGCGGCGTTCCAGATCGCGCGACAGGTTCTGCGCGCCTCGGTCCAGCAATTCGGGCAGCCGTCCGGTTTTTTCACCGCTGGCGATCAGGTGCACCAACAGCGACGGAAAGACCTTCTGTGCGCCCAACGACGCCGATAGCGCCGCGCCTTCGCGCACGCGCGCCGAGGCTTCGTCCACTGCCTGGCGCAGCACGTCGTTGCCCAAGGTGCGGCGCGCGGCGTCCAGCGCGGTCAGCAGCGCCACGCCGCTGCCGCACAGAATGGCCAGCGTGGAGGCAAAGCGCGCGGCGTTCACCCCCAGCACGAAGCGGCCCATCAGCGGCAGGCGCAACACGCGGGCATGCCACGCACGGCGCGCGGCGGGCGCGCGCAGCGTGTAGCGCCACAGCACAATGGCCAAGGCCACGGCCACGCCCGTCACCATGCCCCATTCGCGCACATAGTCCGACAAGGCCAGCATCACGCGGGTCAGCATCGGCAATTGCTGCTTGGCCTGGCTGAACGCCGACACCACCTGCGGCACCACATAGCCCAGCAGGAAGATCACGATGATGACCGACACGCTGGCAACCACCGCTGGGTAGATGAAGGCCGTCATCACCTTGCTGCGCAAGGTGTTGCGTTCTTCGATGTAGTCCGCCAGCTTTTCCATCACTTGCGCCAGGTCGCCGGACTCTTCACCCGCGCCGATCAGGGCGCGATAGATCTCGGGAAAGTCGCGTGGCCGGGCGGCCAGCGCGGTGGACAGGCGGTGGCCCGCGCGCACGTCGTCGCGCACGGCGCCGAGCGTTGCCGCAATGTGTTTTTTCTCCGCTTGTTCAAGCGTGGCGGAAAGCGCGGCATCCAGCGGCAAGCGCGCCGCCAGCAGGCTGGCCAGTTGGCGCGTCAGCCAGGCCAGGTCGGCATCCGACAGGCGGGTGCGCAGGCTGGCGCCCAGGCCTTCGGTGCGCGCGGCCGATGCCGTCGACAAGGGCAGCAGGCCACGGCCACGCAACTGGTTGCGGGCGCCGCGCTCGGTGTCGGCGTCGATCGTGCCACGCACGATTTTGCCCAGCGCGTCGGTGGCTTCGTATCGAAAGGAAGGCATGGTGAAAGCAGGGGGCCACGCGCAAATGAAAAACGCGCAAGAGCCCCGAATTTAAAGGGTTTGCAGGCTGTATGTTGCATGTCAAATATGACCGTAGTGTTGCACTGTCACCCCGTATACTCCGACGCGATTTCACGTTTTTTCACTTCTGCATTCACGTCTGAAGGCACCACTCTCGTCATGCGTCACATCGCGCAATTCAGCCTTGCCGCCTTGCTCATCGCAAGCCAAATCGGACCGGCGATCAGCACGGCCCACGCTCAACAAACGGACAACCGTGTCAGCTTGAACTTTGTCGACACCGACATCCCCGCCGTGTTGCGCGCGCTGTCGTTGTTCACGCAGCGCAACTTTCTGGTGGACCCGCGCGTCAAGGGCAAACTGACGCTGGTGTCCGACCGGCCCGTGGATAGCGGGCAGGCGCTGGCCATGCTGACGGGGGCGCTGCGCTTGCAAGGCTTTGCCATCGTGGACGTGGACGGCGTGACGCGCGTGGTGCCCGAAGCCGACGCCAAGCTGCAAGGCAGCGCCGTGGTGGGTAATACGCGGCCGGCTGCCGGGTCTGCGTCGACCAATGTGCCGGCCAGCGCCGCCGCCGGCAACGCCGCGCGCGGGCCGGTACCCGTGGCGGACTTCGCGAAAGGCGGTCGCAGCAGCGGCGAGATGCTGACGCGCGTGTTCCCGCTGAAGTACGAGAACGCCGCGAACCTGGTGCCCGTGCTGCGCCCGATGGTGCCGCCCAACAACCCCATCAACGCGTACCCCGGCAACAACACGCTGGTGGTCACGGACTACGCCGATAACCTGGAACGCATTGCGCAGGTCATCGCCCGTATCGACGTGCCCAGCTCCATCGACACCGACGTGGTGCCGGTGCAGTCGGGCATCGCGACCGACATCGCCATCCTGGCCTCGCAGTTGCTGGACACGCAAAGCAGTGACCCGACGCAGCGCATCGCGGTGGTGGCCGACCCCCGCAGCAACAGCGTGCTGGTGCGTTCGGGCAGCCCGGCGCGCACGCGCCTGGCGCGCGACCTGATCATGAAGCTGGACGCGCAGCAGAACCGCGCCGGCAACTTGCACGTGGTCTACATGCGCAATGCGCAGGCCTCGCGCATAGCCGAAGTGTTGGGCGGCCTGTTGACCGGGCAGGCCAATTCCGCGCCCGGCGCGTCGGGCGGCGCCAGCAGCGCCACGGGCGGCCAGCAGACGGGTGCGCGCAGCCAGAACACCTCGGCCGGCAACGTGCAAACGGGGCAGGGCATGGCCAGCTTGTCGGGTTCGTCCAAGAGTGGTTTGTCGGGCGAACAAGAACGCATCACGCGGGAAGACAACAGCTCGCAACCCGTGTCGTATTCGGCCGGCGGCGCCACCATTCAAGCCGATCCGGCCACCAACTCGTTGATCATTTCCGCGCCCGAACCGCTGTACCGCAGCCTGCGTGAAGTGATCGACCAGTTGGACCAGCGCCGCGCGCAGGTGCTGGTGGAAAGCCTGATCGTTGAAGTCAGCGAAGAAAAGGCTGCGGAATTCGGCATCCAGTGGATGACGGGCGCGGGCAACATCAACAGCAACGGCACCAGCTTCATCGGCGGCACCAACCTGGGCGGCAGCGGCATCACGGGCAACGGCCCGACGTCCATCGACGCCATCGGCGGCGGCCTGAGCCTGGGCGTGGTCAAGGGCACCGTGGACGTGCTGGGCAACCAGGTCATCAACCTGGGCGTGTTGGCCCGCGCCATGGAAAACACGGGCGAAGCCAACATCCTGTCCACGCCGAACCTGCTGACGCTGGACAACCAGTCGGCCAGCATTCTGGTGGGCAAGACCGTGCCTTTCGTGACGGGCCAATACGTCACGTCGGGCAGCAACGGCAGCTCGAATCCGTTCCAGACGATTGAACGCGAGGACGTGGGCCTGAAGCTGAACATCCGCCCGCAAATTTCGGAAGGCGGCGCGGTCAAGCTCGACATCTACCAGGAAGTCAGCAGCATCGACGAAAGCCGTTCCAATTCCACCAGCGGCATCGTGACCAACAAGCGCGCCATCGACACCAGCGTGTTGATCGATGACGGCCAGATCATCGTGCTGGGCGGCCTGCTGGAAGACAACGTCACCTTGACCACCAACAGCGTACCCGGCCTGGGTTCGCTGCCGGTGATCGGGTCGCTGTTCCGCTACGACACCCGCAAGCGCACCAAGACCAACCTGATGGTGTTCCTGCGGCCCTATGTGGTGCGCGACGCCAACCGCAGCGCCAGCGTCACCATGGACCGCTACGACTACATGCGCCGGGCGCAAGGCGCGGCGCAGCCGGGTCACCACTGGGCGCTGCCCGACATGCAGGCGCCGATGCTGCCGCTGCCCGGTTCCGCGCCATCGGTGTCTAACAACGCCTACGACCTGCGCCCGGACCAGCAGGCCGCCACCCTGCGCCAGCCGCCGCCCGCCACGGTGCAGTCGTTCACGGTGCGTCAGTACCCGGGCAGCCCGCCGGCGCGCACTGCCGCCATGCCGATCCACGTGTCCAGCACCTTGATGCACAGCGTGGCGGTGGACCCCGAGTCGCTGCTATGAGCGCGCACCCCTTGCCCTACGCCTGGGCGCGCGCGCAGCGTGCCGTGCTGTCGTTGCGCGCGGGCCAGGTGCAGTTGACGGTCAGCCCGCGCACGCCCGATTGGGCGGTGCGGGAAATTCGGCGCTGCCATGGCGACGTGGCGCTGGCGCAGGTGGACGACGAGGCGCTGGAAACCTTGTTGACGGCGGCATACAGCCATTCCGAAGATGCCGCGTCCGTGATGGGCGTGGCGGAAAACGAGATTGACCTGGACCGCCTGCTGCAAGACATGCCCGAGGTGGCGGACCTGCTGGAAGCGCAGGACGATGCGCCCGTGATCCGCATGATCAACGCGCTGTTCGCGCAGGCCGCGCGCGACGGCGCCAGCGACATCCACATCGAGCCCTTCGAAACGCATTCGGTGGTGCGCTACCGCGTCGACGGCACGCTGCGCGATGTGGTGTCGCCGCGCAAGGCCTTGCACGCGGCATTGATTTCGCGGATCAAGATCATGGCGCATCTGGACATCGCCGAAAAGCGCCTGCCGCAAGATGGCCGCATTGCGCTGCGCGTGGGCGGCCGGCCCATTGACGTGCGCGTGTCGACCTTGCCCACGGGCCATGGCGAACGCGCCGTGCTGCGCTTGTTGGACAAGGAAGCGGGTCGGCTGCAATTGGAGCGCCTGGGCATGTGCCCCGAGGTGCTGACGCAACTGGATCGCCTGATCCGCCAGCCGCACGGCATTGTGCTGGTGACGGGGCCCACCGGCAGCGGCAAGACCACCACGCTGTATGCCGCGCTAAGCCGCCTGGACGCGGCCACCAGCAACATCCTGACGGTGGAAGACCCCATCGAATACGACCTGTCCGGCATCAGCCAGACGCAAGTCAACGCGAAGATCGACATGAGCTTCGCGCTGGCGCTGCGCGCCATCTTGCGACAGGACCCGGACGTCATCATGATCGGGGAAATCCGCGACCTGGAAACCGCGCAGATCGCGGTGCAGGCCTCGCTGACCGGCCACTTGGTGCTGGCCACGCTGCACACCAACGACGCCGTGTCCGCCGTGACGCGGCTGACGGACATGGGCGTGGAGCCCTTTCTGTTGGCCTCGTCGCTATTGGGCGTGCTGGCGCAGCGGCTGGTGCGCAAGCTGTGCCCGGAATGCAAGAAGCCGTCGATGCAGGATGGCATGCGCGTGTTCCATCCCGTGGGGTGCCCGGCCTGCAATCACACCGGCTACAGCGGACGGTCGGGTATCCATGAACTGTTTACCGTGGACGACGACGCGCGCCGCCTGATCCATGAAGGCCGCGACGAACGCGAATTGCGCGTGGCCGCCATGGCCGCCGGCATGCGCACGATGCGGCAGGATGGCCAGCGCTGGGTGGAAGGCGGGCAGACCTCGCCCGAGGAAATCGTGCGGGTTACGCGCGACGCCTAGCACTGCGGGCAGGCACGCAGGCACGCAGGCGCGGCCTGGCGACAGGCCCGCCTACTTGCCGGCGCGGAACACCACCTTGTCACCCGAGCGGCGGCCCAGCGTGGACATCAAGCCGTCTAGCGCGGCCCGCTGCGCGGGCGTGGCAGCTTCCGCAAAGGTGGCCTGGCCTTCGAAGCGCGCGCCGCGTGGGCCGGCGGTGCCCTGGCCCGTGACGGCCAGCAGCCCGCTTTCCGTGCTGAGCGTCAGCGTGGCGTCCGCCTTGCCTTGGCCCTGTACCTGCAGCAGATACGTGCCGACCGGCGCAATCGACGTCAGCGCCGTGCCCGCGTTACGCCAGCGCACATCCGCGATCTGGCCGGCCGGCAAACTGCCGCCCAGGCTCAAGGCCTGCCACTTGATCTCCAGCATCCCTTCGGGCGCCAGCGTGTTCCAGGGCGCGCCCAGCGCGGGCAACACGGTGGCCGGCACGCGCAGCGATTGCGCCGGTAAGGATATGCCGTTCCAACCCAGGCGCGCGCGCAAGGGGCCTTGCAGCCAGGGATGCGTGACCTCAAGCGCCATCGCGTCCCAACGCCATTGCCATTGCACGGGCTGCGGCAATACGCGCCGCGAGCCTTGCGGGCCCAAGGCCACCCAGGCGCTGCCGTGCCATACCGTGCCGCCGGCGTCCGCCAGTGACACAAGGGAAGCATCCGACTGCATGGCCAGCAACCAGCGCGCGGGCAGCACGCTGGCGCCCGCCGCCACCGCACAGGCGCAACTCGCCAACCAGAGCGCGGCCGACCGCTTGTTCAAACGTACCCACGCCATCAGCGGGCTCCCGACGGTTCGGGCAGCGTCAGCGTGACGTGGCCGTTGACGAGCCCTGGCAGGGGCCGGCCATTGGGATTGGTGGCCCGCGTCAATTCCACTTGCTGCGTGCTCAGTCCCCAGTCTTGTCCGGCGCCATCCAGCCAAGGCAGCAGGGCGGATGACGGCGCCTGGTTCAAGGTCAATTGCAAACCCTTGCCGGACTCGGGCGTGCCCAGGGTCCACATCGCCGCCGGCAGCCCGGCGCGTTCCAGGCTGGCGCCCACTTCCGCCTGCGTGGGCAGGGACGCCACGGGCGCGGCGGATCGTTGGCGCAACGCGCGGGCCTGGGTGGTCAGGTCGGCAACGGCGGCAGCCTGACCGCGCAAAAGGGGCAGCTCTGCTTGCAGCTTGCGCATCGTGTTCAGGGGCGGTTCGATCAGCGTGACAAAGATCACCGCCAGGCCGAGCAGCGCGCCGGCTCCCGTGACCAGGCGGCGTTCGCGCGGCGCCAGCGCCTGAAAGCGTAGTCGGGCGCGGGCGAGGGTGGGGTCGACGGCTTTGCGCAGACGGGCGTGGGCGGTTTGCCAGCCGGCTTGCAGGCGGGTTTGCAGATTGGTTTGCAGATTGGTTTGCGGAGTCGTCTGCGGACTTGTGTGCGGATTCGCTTGCGGGTTCTTTTGCAAATTCGTCTGGCGGCTTTCAATCGGGGCGGTCATGGTTGTTTGCGCACGATGCGCCAAGTGTTGTCTGTATCGCCGCGTTCCAGCTTCAGGCCCAAGGCGGCGGCTTGCTGGATCAGCGCGGGGGTTTCGGCCACGCGTTGCGCTTGTTCGCCAGACTCGGCCAGTTGTAAGGTCAGGGCCTGATCCGCGTAAGTCAGTCGCGACACCTTGTCAGCCGCGAACGGCAGCAGTTGCGCGGTGGCGCGCGCCAAGGGAAGAAAGTCCGCTGCGTTGGCCGCGCCGCGATTGGCCTGTAGCGCATCCAGCCCTTGCTGGGCCTGGCGCGGCGGGTCCAACACGACGGGCAGGTCGGGAAACGCGGCCAGCACCTGTTGGCGCATGCCTGCTGTCAAGGCTTGCGCCTCGGCGTTGAGCTGCGAGGCGTGTATGTTCAATCCCGCAATCCAGACGACAGCCGCCGCCGCGCCCCAGCGCCACACCGGACGCCAGCGCGACACCTGGGCCGGCGCCAACTGCGGCATGGCCAGCGACCAGTTGGGCGACGGAGCCTGCCAACGCGGGTCGGCGGGGTCGCGCAGGGGTTCGGACGACGTGGGGGCCAGAGTCTGCGGCGCGATCAGCGCATGGGCGCGCAGGCCGTGGGCATTCAGCAGTCCCCAGGCGCGCCGCACCGGTTCGCGGGGCGACCACGCCAGCGCCACGCTGCCATCGGCGGCGCGCGCGCTGAACCCGATCGCCAGCGCTTCCAGATCGCTTAGCACCAGGGGTTCCAAGGCGCTGTGCACGGCAGCGGCAAAGCGCGCGCGGGGCACGGCTGGAATGCGTACCGTGGTGGCGATGACGTCGGCGGGGTGCAGCACCGCTTCGCAGGCGGCGTGGGGGTAGGCGTTGCCCAGGGCGCGCACGCTCAGTTCGCCCTGCTGGACGCAACGTCCGCGCCGGTCGAACCAGGCATAGGGCAACGGCGAATCGGCTGTGAATTCGTCCAAGGGGGCAAGCGCGATGCGCAAGGCGTTCTTCAAGGGATTTCTCTTGTCCATATCGTGTCGGGCGCGGCGGGCGGTGCGCTGCGCACTAGGGCTTGCATGGCGACTCGCGCGCGTTCGTAGACGACGGTGCCGCTGGCCATGAACCAGCCGCTGGCGGTGGTGACGGTGGGGGCGGTCGCCTCGACGCCAGTGCCGGCGAGGCGGTTGCTGAAGTCGCCGGCGTTGTTGAACCAGTTGCCACGATCGCGTTCGCCCGTCATGGCGCGTGCCTGGCTCAGCGACAGGCCGGGCACCAGGGCGGCTATGACCTCGGCGGGCGCGGTGTTGACGTTGACGCTGGTGGCCACCGGCAGCACCGTCATCGTGCGGCGCATTTCATTGCGCACGGCGGGTTCCAGCCCAAGTTGGGCGGCAATTTCATCCACGCCGCGCGGCAGCGGCGCGCGCGAGTCGGGGGTGGCGGCGGGCTGGCCCTTGGTGCCGGACGGCGCGTCGGCCGCCAGGGCGGGCGGCTGCGCCAGGGCAATGATGTCGATGATGTGGGCGGCCAGCGTGTCGGGCAATTGCTGCGCGGCCAGCAGGCGGCGCAGCACTTCTTCCTGTTCGGGTTGCGGGGCGCC
>NZ_JBHFIZ010000036.1:32304-61590 GCF_057334535.1 Achromobacter colocynthidis | reverse complement strand
GGCGGCCCCCCACTTCTTCCTGTTCGGGTTGCGGCACGCCGTTGCGTGCCAGGTTGCTCAGGTTGTACTTGCCCTGTTCGTCCTGCACGCGGCCCGAGAACACGGCAACGCGGTCGTCGCCGGGGCGTTCGATGCGGGTGTCCAGGATGGGCGTTGCCCAGATCTGGTCGCCGCGCGTGGTGGATTCGCGCTTGCCGTGGTCGCGGATGACCAGGCGCGCCCAGTCGATGCCGCCCGCCAGCATGACGCGGGCCTGCACGCGCGACATCTCGTTTTCCACTCGCCGGGTGCTGGCAGTCTGGCGCTGGAACAGGCTGGTGGTCAGCGCCGCCACAATGGCCACGATGATCAACGCGCTGATGACCGCCGCGCCGCGTTCCTTCAGGGTAGGGCGGGGCGTCATGGCAGCTCCAGAATGCGCGTGTAGCGCTGCGGCGCGTTGGCCGCGCCGCGTTCCAGCGTGATCTCGATGCCGGTTGGCGCCGTGCCGAAACTGGCATTGGCGTCCGCCCAACCCACGCCCGGCACCCAGGCGCGCAGGCTCAGCACGCGCACGCCGGGCAGCAGCAACACGGCATTGACGGCGGCGGGCAGCGGGCTGCGCGGCGCGGGCGGCCCGCTGGCGCGCCACAGGCCGTCCGCCCGCACCTGCCATTGCACGCGCTGCCACAGGCCATTGCCGTCGGCATCGGGGCGCAGCAGTTCCAGCGTTTGCCCGCCCGTGTTCTGGCGCAGCAGGCGCAGCCCGCTGGTCAGCGAGACGGCGTCTTTGCCGGGCGCATCGAAGCGGGGGCCGGTGTAGGACAGTTCCACGTCGCGCGCCATCTGGCCCAGCGTCCGGACGATGGCGTCGGTGTCTTCGGCCTGCTGTTCGATGCGGTCACGCGCGCTGGATACGCTGGCCAGCCCGCGCCAGGCCATCAGGCTGACCAGCGCCATCAACGCCAGCGCAACCAGCACCTCGATCAGGGTGAAGCCGGCTTGGCGGGCGCGGTTGGGGCGCTTGGCGGGAGGGGAAGGCACGCGGCGCATCGTCATCGCAGGCTGGACAGCAGGCCGTCCAATTGCAGCAGCACGGCGTCCGGCCGGCCCGATGCGGCGTCATGGACATTGACCGATACCTGCCGGAAGCTGCGGTTCATGGAATTCGTGAAGACCAGCTCACACTGCAACGCGCGGCCGCCTTGCGGGCAAGGCACGGTTTGCGATCCGGCGCGCGGCAAGCTCTGTTCCAGCCGCAACTGGGTCAAGGCGTTTTGCGCGGCCAGCAGCGCCAAGGTCTTGTCCTGCAAGGCGCGGTTGTTGGCCGTCATGACGCCGGTGGCGCGCAGCGCGGCCGCCATCGCCACGGCAATGATGGCCAGCGCCACCAGCACTTCAATCAGGGTGAAGCCGCGCTGGCGCTGGGCGACAGGCTTGTTGGCGCAAGCAGGGGAATCAGTGGATGTCATAGCGGCCGGCGGCGTCGCGTTGCAGGGTGACCTGGTCATCGCCCGCGCGCAGGGTCAGCGTGATCGGGTCGGCGACCCATTCGGTGTTGAATACAAGCGGCCGGTCGGGGGTCAGGCTCAGGTGGACGACGCCCGCGTGCCAGGACTGCGGGCGCAGCATGTCGTCCTGCTCCAGGCGGTCTACCGGCACGGGCACGTTTTCGTCGGCGCTGGGGCCGGGCAAGCGCCCCTGGCGCTCGAACGACCAGCCTTGGTCGCCGGCCAGCCAGCGGATGGGCCGGCCGTCGCTGCGGGCTTCGCTTTGCGCCACGGTGAAGGCGTCGGCCAGGCGTTCGGCGTCAACGCGCAGGCCGTTGTCGCGCTTGCCGATCGACAGGCTCACCATGCTGGCGGCAATGGCCACAATCACCAGCACCACCAACACTTCAACCAGCGTGAAGCCGCGCTCAGAGCTCCCAGGAACCGATGTCGGCATCGCCGTTTTCTCCACCGGGCTTGTTGTCGGCGCCAAACGAGAACACGTCGATGTCGCCCTTGACGCCCGGGCTCAGGTATTGATAGGGGTGGCCCCAGGGATCATTGGGCAGCTTGTCCAGGTACCCGCGCCAGTTCGACGCGCCATCCGGCTTTTCAGCCAGCGCGCGCAGGCCTTGCGCCGTGGTCGGATAGCGGCCGTTGTCCAGCCGGTACAGCTTCAAGGCCTGCATGATGCCGCCAATATCCTGACGCGCCGCCACCTGCCGTGCCTGGTCGGGGCGGTCCAGCACACGCGGCACGATCAGCGCCGCCAGAATCCCCATGATCACAATCACCACCATGATCTCGATCAGGGTGAAACCTTGCTGACGGGCAAGCCCGCGCGGTAACTGACGCACTTTACGACTCCGGTCTTCTAGTAGAAGCCCGGAATTGTGGACATGAAATATGACAGTAATGCTTGCGCCGACGCTTATTCGACCCAGGGCGTTTGCGCCCAGATCTGACGCAGGCGGGCGTCGTCACCCTTCAGGCGTTCCTGCCACTGCGGGCCGTCCACGTAATCCATCTCGGTGAACTGCTGTTTCATCTGGGCCTGGAAGTCCGGATTGGCCGCTACCTTGCCCAGCGCCTTACGCAATTTTTCGGACACGTCGGCCGGCAGTCCCTTGGGCGCGACGATTCCGCGTTCCGAGGCAAACACCAGGTTCACGCCCAGTTCCTTGAAAGTGGGCACGTCGGGGCCCAAGGGCGAGCGCTTCTCGCTGGCTTGCGCCAGTACTCGCATGTTCTTGCCGTGATAGGGCATGACTTCGCCCAGGTTCAGACCGCCGACGACGGTATGACCACCCAGTACCGAACTGCGCAGGGGACCCGCGCCGTTGTAGGGCACGTGGTTGAGCTTGGTGCCGGTCTGGGCCTGGAACAGGACCAGCGCCAGATGGTCGTCGGTGCCGACGCCGGTGGACCCATAGCTGATCGTGCCCGGCTTTTCCTTGGCGGCGGCGATCAGGGCTTCCAGCGTTTGATAGGGGCTGTTGCTGGCCACGCTGAATGCACTGGGGTCCCGCACCAGATTGGCCAGGTAGGTGAAGTCGTCACGGTTGAAGCCTGCCTTGCGTTCGATGGGCAAGGACACCAGCCCGGGCATATTCGTCATGGCCAGCGTGTAGCCGTCCGGCTTGGCGCGCGCCACGTAGGCCAGGGCAATGGCGCTGGACGCGCCCGGCTTGTTCTGCACCACCACGGTGGCGCCCAGTTCCTTTTCCAGAAAGACCGCCAGCGAACGGGCAGTGAGATCCGTGCCGCCGCCAGGCGCAAAACCCACAATCAATTCGATTGGGTGGTCGGGCCACGCCCAAGCGGGCAATGCGGCGCACAGGCCGGCAACGGAAAGCACGGCGCGCGCGGCGCTCTTGGGTGAAAAAAACATGTTGTCTCCAGGTTTGTGTTTGATGTTGGCAGTTGGTGCCGGCAAGGCTGCCGGCTATGGCATGTGATGCGGGCCGGTTGCCGGCAGAACCTTGCCGGGATTCATGACCCCCTGGGGATCCAGGGCAAGCTTGATGCGCCGCATCAGGTCCAGTTCCAGCGCGCTCTTGTAGCGCTGGAGGTCCTCTACGCGACATTGGCCGATGCCTTGTTCGGCGCTGATGGATCCACCGGCGTCGTGGACCTTGTCATGCACCAGTCGCTGAATGTCCGCGTGCGATGCGCCCATGGGCGGCAGCAGGTTGTAGTGCAGGTTGCCGTCGCCCAGGTGTCCGAACACGCGCAACGCCACGCCGGGGAAGGCGGCGGCAAGCGCCTGGTCGGTGGCCCGCACAAATTCGGGGATGCGCGAGACAGGCAATGAAATGTCGTGCTTGACGCAAGCCTTGGCCCGCGCCAATGCCAAGGTGATGCTCTCGCGCAGATGCCAGAAGGCAGCGCTTTGCGCGCCGGATACCGCTACCACGGCGTCCAGGGCTATGCCCGATTCCAAAGCGCCCGACAGGACGGCTTCCAGCCGCGTTGCCGCATGCGGCCCGTCGCCGTGGTCGGACACCTCAAGCAAGGCGCACCAGGCGTCTTCCGGCAGATCCGCGAAAGGAAGGCGTTGCTGCGGGAAGGCCCGAGCCACATCGGTCATGCAAGGAACCGACATGACTTCGAAAGCGGTCAGGCCGGCGCCAAAGCCCGCGCGGGCACGTTGCAGCAACTGCACGGCTTGCGCCAGCCCAGACACAGCGACCAAGGCCGTGCATTGCGCGCGGGGCAGGGGAAAGAGCTTGAGGACAGCTGCGGTGATGATGCCCAGCGTGCCTTCGCTGCCGATGTAGAGGTCGCGCAGGTCGTAGCCGGTGTTGTCCTTGCGCAGGCCGCGCAACCCTTGCCAGATCTCGCCTTGCGGCGTGACCACCTCCAGGCCCAGCGCCAGTTCGCGGGCGTTGCCGTAACGCAGCACTTGTGTACCGCCGGCATTGGTGGACAGGTTGCCGCCGATGGTGCAGCTTCCCTGTGCGCCCAGGGACAACGGAAACAGCCGGCCAGCGTTGGCCGCGGCTTCCTGCACGGCTTGCAGCACGCAGCCGGCTTCCACCGTGATGGTGTCGTTATCCAGGTCCATGGCGCGCACGCGGTTCATGCGCAACAACGAGAGCACCACGGCCGACGCGCTGGTATCGGGGGTGGCAGCGGCTACCTGGCCGGTATTGCCGCCCTGCGGCACGATCGCCACGCCCGCTGCGGCGCAAAGGCGCACCACCTGCGCCACCTCGTCGCTATCGGCGGGGCGTAGCACGGCCAGCGCGCGGCCGGTGAAGGCTTGGCGCCAGTCGGTCAGGTAAGGCTCGGCGGCGGCGCCGGTCAGCACGTGCGCGTCACCGATGCAAGCGCCAAGCTCCGTCAGCAATCCCGCATGCGTCATGTCTGCATCTCGCGAGCGGCTACCGGCGTGAGCAGGCGGCCGGTCTGCATGAAGGCGTTGACGTTGTCCAGCACCAGTTCCGCCATCGCGGCCCGGGTTTCGCGCGTGGCGCTGCCCACGTGCGGCATGAGTGACACCTGATCCAGATCCGCGAATTCCGGGGCCGGCGTGGGTTCCTGCTCCAGCACGTCCAGCCCGGCTCCGCCCAGTTCACCCGAACGCAGGGCAGCCAGCGCGGCGGCCTGGTCCACCACGCTGCCCCTGGCAATGTTGACCAGAATGCCCTGTGGGCCTAGCGCGCGGATGACCGGCGCATCCACGAGGTGCCGCGTGGATGCGCCGCCCACGCACGCGACCACCAGAAAATCCGCCCACTCGGCCAAGGCCACCAGCGAGGACTCGTAGCCATAGGGTGCGCCAGGCCGAGGCGCGCGGTTGTGGTACCGCACTTCCATGTCGAAGCCGGCCGCCCGTCGGGCAATGGCTTCGCCGATACGACCCAGCCCAAGAATGCCCAGGCGCTTGCCCGACACCTTGGTCGTTACCGGAAACTGCCCCAGCGCGCGCCACTGTCCCGTTTTCACGTAACGGTCGCCGATGGCGGTTCGGCGCGCGGCGGAAAGCAGCAGGGCCCACGCCAGGTCGGCCACGCAATCATCCAGCACGTCAGGTGTGACGCTGACGCCGATGCCGCGTGTGGCGGCGGCCCCTAAATCCAGCGTGTCGTGGCCCACGCCCCAGCTACATACCGCCTGCAAGGCGGGCAGTGCATCGAACATGGCTTGCGTGAATCCATGACGCACCGAGGTCACGGCGACTCGCGGGCCGTGCAGCGCATCGCCGAACGCGGCGAGGCCACGCGGGTCATGCCAGGTTTGCAGAACCCGGTAGCGCGCCGCCAGGCGCTGGTCGAACTCGGCGCCTAACGAAGCGACCTGCACGACGTCATGGGAGGCGCTCACTCGCTGTCTCCGGCGCGTGCGGGAATGTAGTTGGCGGCCGCGGCGGCGTCGGCGAACGAAAGGCCGTCGCGGATGCCTTGTTCTACGCGCTCATCCACCGCCAGGGCTTCTTGCGCGGCGGCCAGTACCGCTTCAAGCCGCTCGCGCGGCACCACCACCAGGCCCGTGTCATCACCCACCACCAGGTCGCCCTCGGCGACCCGCAGTTGGCCGATGGTCACGGGCTCGCCCATGGCTTGCAGGCGCAAGCGCGTCTTGCCCGTCAAAGGCGTCACGTGGCGGCTGGCAAGCCACAACCCGGTTGCCTGGATCTCGTCAACGTCGCGGCACGCGCCGTCGATGACTACCGCCGTGGCCTGACGAAGGGACGCCGCCAGGGACGCGATGCCGCCAAAGGTGGAAATGCAGGTCCCGCCCGCATCCACCATCAGCACGCGGCCTGGACCGGTGGCGGCAACCAGCCGCCCCACGGCAAAGTCGGCGCGGTCGAAGTCGCCCAGCCCGCCCCAAACATGCCGCGCGGTGACGGCAAAGCCGGCAATGCGCCCTTGGCCGCTGCGACGCGCAATGCCTTGCACCACGCCCGCGATGCCCAGCGCGTCCATGGCGTCTGCCCAGGTGCTGGTCCCGATGGCGGCGCAGCGCGCCAACAGGTCTTGTTCGTTGTCGCTCATGTGTTGTCTCTCCGGTCGGATGATTGATGCGGCAGATCAGTCGATCTGCGCGCCAGAAAGCTTCACGCCCTCGGCCCAGCGTTGTGCTTCGTCATTGATGAAGGCCTGGAACTGCTGGGGCGAACTGTTGTTCACGTCGCCGCCCATGTCTTGCAGCTTCTTGGTCATCTCGGGGGTGGCGACGATCTTCGCGACGTCGTGGTAGATCTTTTCGCGTAGAGCGGCGGGCATGCTGGAAGGCGCGAACAGGCCGAACCACGTCGCGGCCTCGAAGTTCTTCATGCCGGCCTCGGTCATCGTGGGCACCTGGGCGATGGCTTCGACGCGGCGCGGATGCGCCAGGGCAATCGCCTTGAGCTTGCCCGACTGGATGTGCGGCAACGCCGCCGACAGGGTGACGAAGGCCATCTGCACCTGGCCGCCGATCAGGTCGGTGATCATGGGCGCATCGCCCCGGTACGGCACGTGAACCAGATTCAGGCCGGCGCGTGCCTTGAACAGCTCGCCGGTCAGGTGCTGGGGGGTGCCGTTGCCGGTGGAGGCCATGCTCAGGCCCTGGGGCGAGGCCTTGGCATAGGCGATCAGTTCGTTCAGATTCTTGACCGGCAAGGACGGCGCCGTCACCAGCACCAGTGGAATGGTGGAGGTCAGCGTCAGCGGCGCGAAATCCTTCAGGGGATCGTAATTGAGCTTCTTGTACAGGCTGGCGCTGATCGTGTGCGCCGCCGTCGTCATGTAGAGCGTGTAGCCGTCGCCGGCCGACCGCGCCACCGACTCGGCCGCCACCGTGGTGCCGGCGCCGGGGCGGTTGTTGATGATGACCTGCTGGCCCCAGGCCGAAGGCAGTTTTTCCGCGATCAGCCGCGCGATGACGTCGGTGGCGCCGCCTGGGGGATACGGGACCACCAGCGTCACGGGCTTGTCTGGATAGCCTTCGGCTAGCGCCGCCCCAGCGCCCAGGGCCATGCCCCACGCAAGTAGGGCACCGGCGATGCAATGTCGCTTATTCATTGTCATGTCTCCTCGTGTGCGCATCGGGTCCGCTTTCTGTTGACGCGGACCCTGAATGCGTTTTGCTGCTTATTGCCTGACGCTCTGTGGCGTCATGTGGCGGGTTCTGCTTGGCGCTCGCCCTGTCGGTGCGGACTTAGCCGGCTTCTTGCGCTTCGCGCCAGGCGAGCAGCCGGGCCACGCCTTCAGCCATGCCGACCTTCGGCTGCCAGCCAATGTGTTGGCCGGCCAGGTCGTGCGGAATATGGAATGCACCGCCCGAGGTCAGGCGCACGGTGCCGGGCGGGTCGGGTTTGATCTCGGGTTGTAGATCGCTCTTGCAGTAGTCGAGCACCAAGCGCACCAGTTCGCCGGTGGTGATGGGCGCGGGGCCCGACACGTTCACCGCCACGTCGGTCGCCGCGCTTTGGAACGCCGCGACGTTGGCGCGCGCCACGTCGGAGACGTGCACGAAGTGCTTGGTGTCGGTGCCGTCGCCCGGCAGCACGGGGCGTTCACCCTTGCGCACGCGGTCGTAGGTTTCCATGATGTACAGCGAGTTGGCCGCGCGGTAGTGCTGGCGTTCGCCGTAAACGGTGGAATAGCGCAACACCACGTAGTCCAGCCCGGACTTCTGGTGGTACTGGCGGCAAAGCTGCTCGCCCATGATCTTGGACGCGCCATACAGAATGGCGGCCGGGGGCGCGCCTTCGGAATGGAAGGGGCCGTTCTCGACCAGCGCGCCGGCGATGCCGGTGCCATAGCCATAGACCGCGTTGGATGAGGCGAAGACGATTTTCCGCACCTTGTTGGCGCGGCAGGCTTCCAGCATGTTCTGCGCGCCGCGGACATTGACGTCCACCGCCTGCCATGGCGTCTGCGAAAAGCCCAATGTCATGTAGGCAGCCAGGTGCAGCACGCCGTCCACGCCCTCGGTCGCCGAGAGCAGGTCCGGCAGGCGCATCAGATCGCCGCGAACCACTTTCACGCGGGGATTGTCCTGCAGGTGGGCAATGGCCTCGAGGGTGCCGAATGCAAAATTGTCCAGCAGGATCACTTCTTTCGCGCCGGCGGCCAGCAAGGCGTCGGCGGTGTGGGAACCCACCAGGCTGGCGGCGCCGGCGATCAGGATGCGGGAGTCGGCCAGCGACAGCGCCGCGCTTTTCTTTTCAGTTGTCATGTTGCTTTAAAGTCCCATGGGTTTTTCATGCATGCCCCAGTACAGGCTCTTGACCTGGCTGTACAGGCGCAGGCCGTGCAGGCCTTTTTCGCGCCCGATGCCGCTGGCCTTGAAGCCGCCGAAGGGGGTGGCGATATGCGATTGCTTGTAGGTATTGATCCAGATAGAGCCGGCCTCGATCTCGCGGGCGACACGCCAGGCGCGGGCGTAGTCGCCCGTCCACATGCCGGCGGCCAGGCCGAAGGCGGTGTCGTTGGCCTGGTGGACGACATCGTCCTCGTCGTCAAAGGGCAGCGCCACCAGCACGGGGCCGAAAATCTCTTCCTGGCACACGCGGGCCTGGTTGCCCAGCCCGTCTATGACCGTGGGCAGATAGAACCAGCCATTGGCCAATTCCGCCTGCGTGGGCGGCTCGCCACCCACCAGCACACGGCCGCCTTCGGCGCGGCCGATATCCACATAGCCGGCGCCCTTGTCGCGATGCGCGCGGGACACCAGCGGCCCCATCTGCGTGGCAGGGTCGTCCGGCAGTCCGACGCGCACTTGCCGCGTGCGTTCCACCAAGGCTTCCATGAAGCGCGGGTAGATGGATTTCTGCACAAACAGGCGCGAGCCCGCAACGCAGCTCTGGCCCGCCGAACCGAAGATGCCCGAGACCACGCCCGCCACGGCGCGGTCCAGGTCGGCGTCGTCGAACACAATGTGGGGTGACTTGCCGCCCAGTTCCAGCCCGACCGGAATCAGGCGTTGGCCCGCGATGCCCCCAATGGCGCGTCCGGTTTCCGTGCCGCCGGTGAACGACACCATGCGCACGCCAGGATGCTTGACCAGTGCCGCGCCCACGTCTTCGCCATGGCCGGGCAGCACGGTCAGCAGGCCTTCGGGCAAGCCGGCTTCGCCGCAGATGCGCGCCAGTTCCAGCGCCAACTGGGGCGTTTCCTCGGAAGGCTTGAGCAACACGGCGTTGCCGGCGGCGAGCGCTGGCGCGGCTTTCTGCGCCTCGTTCATGATGGGCGAGTTCCACGGCGTAATTGCTGCGATCACCCCGAAAGGCTCAGCCAGCGCCATGGAAAAGTACTCGCCGCGCGGCGAGGTCATTTCGTTCTGCCAGGTTTCGCATACGGCCGCGTAGTAGCGGAAATGGCCGGCCGCGCTGTCGACCATGTTCAGGCATTCTTTCCAGGGCTTGCCGCTGTCTTGCATTTGCAGTCGCGCCAAGGGTTCGCGCTCGGCGGCAAGGCGCCGGCCGATCTCGTACAAGGTGGCGGCGCGCTGATCCGGACGCAGCTTGCGCCAGGGCTTGTTGTGAAAGGCGTCCCAGGCAATGGCCACGGCCGCGTCCACGTCCTGCGCCGATGCGCGCGTGACAATGCCGGCTATGCTGCCGTCGGCCGGGTTGATGGAGGTGATGACGGCGTCGCCGTCTTGGCTCAGGCGCCAGTTGGCGCCCAGCCGGAAGGGCTTGTTGCTTGATGCGTCCATAACGTCTTTGAGGGTCAAGGGCTTGGGTAGACGTCATCATCGGTCGGTCGATTATTAGACACAAATAGATGTTTATTTAATATTCTTAGCCTATGGCTATCAATATCAAATACCGTCCCCTCAAGGCGTTTCTGCTGGCGGTCGACAGCGGTTCGTTTACACATGCCGCTAACCAGCTGGGCGTGACGCAGCCCTCATTCACCGCGCTGATCCAGGACCTGGAAGAAGTGCTGGGGCTGCGCTTGTTCGAGCGCACCACGCGCAACATCAGCCTGACCAGCGCCGGGCAGGATTTTCATTCACGCGTGCAACGCCCCATCGCCGACTTGGAAGAGGCCTACCGCAGCCTTGCCGATTTGGCCGCGGTGCGGCGCGGCAATGTTGCCTTGGGGGCGCTGCCGTCCACCGCGCTGACGCTGCTGCCGGCGGCAGTCGGTGCGCTGCGCCTGGCGCATCCGGCTTTGAAAGTGCGGGTGGTAGAGGCGCACAACGACGAACTGCTGGCCATGCTGCGCACCAACCAGATTGAATTCGCGGTGGCCGCCCAGGCCGACCCGGCTTCCGACCTGACCTTCACATCGCTGGGCGAGGATTGCTTTTGCGCGGTTTATCCGGCAGGGCATCCGCTGGGCGATGTCAAAGGGACGCTGCATTGGCGGGACGTGCTGCGATACGACCTGATCTTGCTATCGCAGGGGTCCAATGCGCGCCAGCAATTCGACCGCGCCGTGCGCGACGAAGTGGACGCGCCCGCCACCGCGCTGCGTTACGACGTGACGAACATGGGCACGGCTGCCGGCATGGTGCGACAGGGGCTGGGCGTGAGCGTACTGCCCCGCCTGGCGCTGCCCGAACTGAACCTGTCCGGCCTGTGCTGCGCGCCCCTGGGCGATGCTTCGGCACGCCGCTACATAGGATTGCTGCATCGGCGCGACCGCTCGCTGTCGCCCGCCGCGCAGGCATTGGTGGCGCAGTTGGAAAACGTCATGGCCGGGGTCTTGCCCAACCTGCTGCCCTTGCCACCGCTAGGGAAACCAGATTGACCTTGCAGACCTTGTTTTCTCGTGGAACGGAGCGGTTTCCCCCATCCTGCTACCATGGCCCATCTACAAGGAGCGGTAATGGCTACAAAAGAGAAGTCTTCGACTGGTTTGGCGGCGTTGGTTGAAAAGGCGCTTCAGCAGAAGAAGCTGGCTGCCGCCACGCAAAAGCCGACGGGATCTTCCCTGTCGAACATGGCGGGACGCAAGCAAATGGGGCGTCCGGCAGGTCGTAAACGCTGATTCACTTCACCTTGGCAATGCCCGACGGCGCCTCCAGCGCGGCGGGCGTTGCCAATCGGTTCATTCTTCCCCCTTGCTCTACCGTCACGGCGTCTACCGCGATATCTCGTAGCACGATGCCTGGCGCCACTTCCGCGCCGGTACGCCACGCCAAGGGCGGGCCACCGTCCACGCTCAGCACCGCCGCGCCATCCGGGCCGGCCGCGATCAGGCCCAGCACGCTGATCTGCGTGCGCATCACTTCATCCTTGCCAAACCATAGCGCCACCGGCGTGTTGTCGGCCGCGCGCGGCGGGGCCGCCGATACGGCGGGTGGCAACGCGCCTGGACGCGGGGCCAGCAATATCGACCCCCACACGCCCACGCCCGCGGCCAGCGCCAGTACGGCAAGAACACGCAGCGCGGCGGGCGCGGAAGGCAGGGAAGGGCGCAAGGAAATGGGCATGGGTGTACAGCAGCGGCTACGGTGTCGGGAAACGAGGGGCAGGGAACGCGCCCGACTATAGCGGGGTCACGTGACAATTACGCGATAACGCCGCAATGACAGCGCCATGCCGACGCAATGTCGCCATCAATGCCCGCCGCACAACGCAGCAACCCCCGCCTATTCCGCCCGATTCAGCTTCCCTACAGTTTTTTGTCATTCCGCCTACATGGCGCGTCTCTAGCATGCGGACACGCTCAGGTTCAACGCTTGGGCATCCATCCAACCAACAGGGAAACCGCATGCAAGACATGAATCAAGCCAATCGCCGCCGACTGCTGAAGATGCTGGGAGGCGCGCCGATGCTGCCGATCGGCGGCGTCAGCATGGCGGCGTTGCTGGCCGGCTGTAATTCAAGCGATGACGATGACGACGCGGTCGTCACGCCGCCCGACACGGGCACGCAGCCGCCCGCCACGCCGGTGACCTTCACGTCGGCGTCGTTCACGTCCATGCCCGCGCCCACGCTGGCCAACCCGGAACTGATGGCCCGCACCACGGTGAGTTCGGGGATGAACCTGGCGTTCAGCGATGGCTCCAAGCGCACGGTCGAGCTGGGCTACGAGCCGTTCTTCATTACGGGCGACAACGTGCCCGACGGCAAGGGTGGCGTCGCCATCGCCGGCGGTTACTTCAACCTGGCCGGCGCGCCCATCATGGACAACTCGGTGCCCGCCAAGGCGCGCCAGTTTTTCTCGAACTGTCCGGACGGCACGTCGTTGCTGGCGCTGTCGGCCCCCACCACGGTGCCGGGCGTGGCGGGCAATGCCGTCTATGCAGTGGTGCAGTTCGAATACCAGTCGGTCGACCAGGCGGGCAACGACATGTATGGCTTGCTGCCGTCGCCCATCGCCGTGTTGACGCTGTCGCAAGACCCCAATACGGGCAAGCTCAGCCTGGTCAAGTACAGCAACGTGGACACCTCGTCGGTGCATGGGCTGTGGATCACCTGCGGCGCCAGCCTGTCGCCGTGGGGCACGCACCTGTCCAGCGAAGAGTATGAGCCGGACGCGACGACGGCTGTCGGCTCGGCCTCGTTCCAGGCCTATAGCAACAACGTCTATGGCGACCCCAACAAGGCCAACCCGTACCACTACGGCCACATGCCGGAAGTGACGGTGCACCCCGACGGCACCGGCACCATCAAGAAGCACTACTGCATGGGCCGCATCTCGCACGAGTTGGTGCAGGTCATGCCCGACGAGCGCACCGCGCTGATGGGCGACGACGCCACCAATGGCGGCCTGTTCATGTTCGTGGCCGACCGCAAGGCCGACCTGTCGGCCGGCACGCTGTACGTGGCGAAATGGACGCAGACTTCGGGCACGGGCCCGGGCGCCGGCACACTGAGCTGGATCAAGCTTGGCCACGCCACCAGCGCCGAGGTCAAGGAATTGGCCGACCAGCTTACCGCCGCCGACATCATGGACGTGCGCACGGCCGACCCCGGCGATGCGTCCTTCACGAAGATCCGCTACAGCGGCAAGAACAACTGGGTCAAGCTGCAACCGGGCCGCCGCCAGGCCGCGGCCTTTCTGGAAACGCACCGCTACGCGGCGCTGGTGGGCGGTTCGCTGGCCTTTACCAAGATGGAAGGCACCACCGTCAACATCAAGGACAAGATCGCGTACAGCGCGATGTCGCGGATTGAATCGTCCATGACGGACGGCCAGGTCGCGGGCTTCAAGGTCGAAGCCAATTCCGCCGGCGCGGTCTATCAACTGCATCTGCAAGCGGGCCAGGTGGATACCGACGGCGGCGTCATCGACAGCGAATGGGTGCCGGTGGACATGGCTGCCGTGCCCGAGCTGATCGGCAAGCCGTTGGCCACGCCGGACACGCTGGGCAATACGCATAACGCTGATTTTGTGTCCAACCCCGATAACCTGAAGTTCTCGGAAAAGCTGCGCACCCTGTTCGTGGGCGAAGACAGCGGCGGCCACGTCAATAACTTCATGTGGGCCTACAACGTGGACACCAAGGCCTTGTCGCGCCTGTTGTCGTGCCCGGTGGCGGCGGAATCCACCGGCTTGCAGGCGGTGGATGAAATCAACGGCTGGACCTACATCATGAGCAACTTCCAGCACCCGGGCGATTGGGGCAGCGTGCATGCCGTGGTGCGGCCCACGCTGGAACCGCTGATCAAGGCCAACTACAAAGACGGCTTTGGCGCGGCGGTGGGTTACCTGACGGGTGTGAAGATCGGCGCGTAAGCAAGCGCACGTTGCGTCGGCTTGATGGTTGACGTTGCAGGGCAGGGGACCGGTTCGCCGGTCCCCTATGTACGTCTGGCATCAGTACCAGCGGGCATCAGTACTTACGGGAATCATTTCTCAGGTGTAACGCCGGCCATCCCATGGCCGGCAGGCTCCTACACTCGGCGGCGTCAGCCATGCCTGATGTGTTTGATGTGTCTTCCGGCATGCGCCCAGGCGCGCGGTCGCGCGCGGCCAGTGCGCGCATGGCCGGTTCGTTGTTGGGTGTTTGAACCTGGGAGCGTTCACATGAAAAATCCTGACCACACTGATCGTCGCCGGCTGCTCAAGATGCTGGGCAGCGCGCCGATGTTGCCCCTGGGCGGCGCGGCGTTGGCCGGCTTGCTGGCCGGGCGTCATGCCTCGGCCGCCGTCTCAAGGCGGGCGGAGGAATTGGCATCCACCGAATTTGCATCCCCTGCGGCGGTATCCGCCGAATTTCTCTCCGCCGAATTCATCTCCATGCCCGCGCCGGGCTTGTCGGATCCGGCGGGCATGGCGCGCACCACGGTGGAATCGGCGATGGAGCTTGTCTTTGCCAACGGCACGCGGCGGCGCGTGCAGCTGGGCTACGAAGCGTTCTTCATGACGGGCGATCAGGTGCCCGATGGCAAGGGCGGCACCGTGCTGGCGGGCGGCTACGTCGACATCAACGGCAAGCCCATCCTGGATACCTCCGTGCCCAAGCGCGCACGGCCATTTTTTTCAGACTGCCCGGATGGCATGTCGCTGTTGACGCTGGCCCGACCCGTGGGCGAGGCCGACGGCGCCACCGGCCCGCCGGAGGCCACCGTGTACGCGGTGGTGCAGTTTGAATACCTGTCGCGCAACCAGGCGGGCGACGACATGTGGAGGCACCTGCCATCGCCGATTGCCGTGCTGACCCTGGCGCAAGACTTGCAAACCGGCGCGCTGCGGCTGGTGCGTTACTGCAATGTGGACACCGCGCCGGTGCATGGCCTGTGGGTCACCTGCGGGGCCAGCCTGTCGCCGTGGAACACGCATTTGTCCAGCGAGGAATACGAGCCCGACGCCACCACCGCGCGCGACTCGCCGTGGTTCCGGGCGTTCAGCCGCCACCTGTATGGCGACGCGCGCCGCGCCAACCCGTATCACTACGGCCATCTGCCCGAAGTGACGGTCAACCCGGACGGCACGGGCAGCATCAAGAAGCACTACTGCATGGGCCGCATCTCGCATGAACTGGTGCAGATCATGCCCGACCAGCGCACCGCGTTGATGGGGGACGACGCCACCAACGGCGGCCTGTTCATGTTCGTGGCCGATCGCAAGGCGGACCTGTCGGCCGGCACGCTCTACGTGGCCCGCTGGATGCAGACGTCGGGCGTCGGGCCGGGCGCGGCGGTGCTGCGCTGGATACGGCTGGGCCACGCCACCAGCGCCGAGGTCAAGGAAATGGCGGACGAGCTTAGCGCCGCCGACATCATGGACGTGCGCACGGCGGACCCCGTGGATACGCGCTACACCCACATCCGCTTTGACGGCAAGGACAACTGGGTCAGGCTGAAACCGGGCCGCCGCCAGGCCGCGGCCTTTCTGGAAACGCACCGCTATGCGGCGCTGGCGGGCGGCACGCTGGCCTTCACCAAGATGGAAGGCACCACGGTGAACGCGCGCGACAAGATCGCGTACACCGCCATGGCGCACATTGAGACGTCCATGGTCGATGGCACGTCGCCGCACCTGCGCGTGGAAGGGCCGGACGCGGGCGCGGTCTATCAATTGCACCTGCAAGGGGCGCAGTCGGACACCGACGGTGTTGCCATCGACAGCGACTGGGTGCCGGTGGACATGGCCGCCGTGCCGGAACTGGTGGGCGCGTTGCTGGCCGCGCCGGACGCGCTGGGCAACCGCCATCGAAGCGACTGCATTTCGAACCCCGACAACCTGAAGTTCTCGGAAAAGCTGCGCACCTTGTTCATCGGCGAAGACAGCATGGGCCGCGTGAACAGCTTCCTGTGGGCGTTCAACGTGGATACGCGCGTCTTGTCGCGCCTGTTGTCTTGTCCGGTTGCCGCCGAATCCACGGGCCTGCACGCGGTGGATGACATCAATGGCTGGACCTACATCACCAGCAACTTCCAGCACACGGCGGACTGGAACGAGGTGCATGACGTGGTGCGGCCCGTGCTGGAACCCTTGGTCAAGGCCAACTACAAGGACGGCGCGGGCGCGTCGGTGGGCTACCTGACGGGGGTGATGCTGAACCCCTGACGACCCGCGCGGGGTGGGGCGGGCGCCATCCCCTCCCCAAAGAATCCTGATCCGTCGATCAAACTTTCTGGCCTTCCCTTCATGGACCTTTCACGTTCGCCCGCCAGTATGTGCGCAGCGTAAACCCTGTTCATGAAACGAGAAGAGAAGCATGAAAGCAATGGATTGGAGAAGATGGTGCGCCATGGTGCTGGCCACCAGCGCATTGGCGGGCTGTGGGGGCGGTGATGACGATGATGACGGCGCCGAAGCGCCGCCGCCCACGCAACCGCCCGTGACCGAGCCGGCCCCGGCGACGGTCGACAAGGTCTTGTTCATCGGCGTTGACGGCCTGACGTATGACGCCATGCGACTAGGCGTGGCGGACAAGACGCTGGCCAACATCGGCCAGTTGACGGCCACGCGCGCCTGGACGGGCGGCGTTACGGGCGACGTCACCCAGCAACCCACGCTGGCCGCGCCAAGCTGGGCCACCCTGTTGACCGGCCAGTGGGCGGACGTGCACGGCGTGCGCTCCAACGCGGCGGGCCAGGCGATGAAGGTGGCCAGCCTGTTCCAGCGCATCAAGACGGCGCACCCCGAGGCGCGCACGGCGGGCGCCTTCAATTCGCCCTTGCTGGCCGGCTTGGTCGGCAGCGACCGCGACGCCGGCTACCTGCAAACCCTGACCGATTGCGCGGGCGTTGACGACTGCGTCGCCTCGCAAGCGCGTGACCGCATCACGGAAGGCTATGACGTGGTTGTTGCGCAATTCGGCGCACCCGAACGCGCCGCGTCCGATAGCGGTTTCGGCGCCAACTACAACGCCGTCATCCGCCAGACCGACGGCGCCATCGGCGTGCTGGCCAAGCAGATTGCCGACCGCCGCGCGGAACACCCCAACGAGAACTGGATGATGGTGGTGGCGTCCAGCCACGGCCTGGGCAAGACGGGCGTGGCCGATGGCCTGCCGCAAGCGGCGAACAAGACCATCTTCCTGGCCGCGAACCAGCCGACGCTGCTGGGCGGCAGCGCGGACGACGCGTCGTTTGACGGCCTTTGGGACAACAACTGGTACGCGCTGCCCAGCGCCGCCGACATCGCGCCTACCCTGCTGGCGCACCTGGACGCGCTGCCTGCCGAGGGGCAATACGACATGGCGGGCACGCCCTTGTCCGAACCCCTGGCGCTGCGCCGCCTGTCGGCCCGCACGTCCATGGACAACAAGACCGTGACGCTGTCCTGGGTACGCGTGGGCGAACCCGTGGGCGACATCATCGTCAGCCGTGACGGCGTCGAGGTGGCGCGCCTGCCCGGCACGGACACGGGCTATGCCGATACCGGCTTCACCTTCGATACCGAAGGCGTGCATACGCTGAACTACAGCGTGGCCACGGGCCGCGCCACCAGCGCCACCCGCGCCACGGTGGTGTATGCCAAGCCGGTTGAGCTGCTGGGGTCGCTGCGCACGGGCCTGACGATGCTGTTCCCCTTCGAAGGCGATGTGACCGACGTGGCGGCGGGCGGCGGGGTCATCACTCCGTATGACGGCGTGCAGGCGCCGGCCTACGCCGATGCCGGCGTGTTCGGCAAGATGTTCAAGAACGAGCGTGGCACGGCTGCCCTGGGCGCCTTCAAGCTGGACTACCCGGCCGGCATGCTGGACAGCCTGCCCGTCTTCACGATCGGCTTCTGGTACCAGTCGGACGGCACGGCGAACGACCGCTCGATCCTGGGCAACAAGGACTACAACTCCGGCGGCAATCCCGGCATCACCATCGCCCAGTGGGCGGGCCCCGAGCTGCGCTTCAACGTGGCGGGCGGCGGGTATCGCGCCGACATCAACGGGCTGAAGTTCACGGCGAACAAGCCGGTCTACATCGCCATGACCATCAACAAGCCCGCCAAGACCATGACGGCATTCGTCTATGACAGCGAAATCGGTTTCCTGCGCCGCAACACCACCACGGGCTCGGTTGACCTGGGGCTGGTGGCCGGCGTGTTCGGTCCGCACATCGGCCTGAACGAAGACGGCCTGGGCACCTACGGCATCTGCTGCGCGGGCACCAAGGGCGCCTACACCATGAATTTCGACGATCTGGCCTTCTGGTCGCGCGCCTTGACCGAGGACGAAGTGAAGTCCCTGGCGCTGTCCGGCAAGTCCGTTTCCGACCTGTTTCCCTGATGTTCCTAGGATAGAAAAACCATGAGCCATTCCCTGATCTTGCGCGGCCTGCTGCGTGCCGGCGCGGTGCTGATGCTGACCGCCACCCTGGCCGCCTGCGGCGGTGATGACGGCGACGACAGCACGACGCCGCCCGATAACGGCGGCGGGACGGAAACGCCCACGCCCGTGCCGCCCACGCCCACCAAGCCCGAACTGCGTTGCGCCCCTTGAAGCGCGCTCCCTACCGAGTCATAGGAAACCCATCCGTGAAGTCCGAAAAAGACCCGATCCACGCCGGCAAGCGCCGCTTCCTGCGCAACGCCGCCGCGTCCACCGCCGGCCTGACCGCGCTGTCGATGTTCCCGCCCGCCATTCGCCGCGCGCTGGCCATCCCCGCCAACAACCGCACCGGCACGATCAACGACGTTGAACACGTGGTGATCCTGATGCAGGAAAACCGTTCGTTCGACATGTACTTCGGCACGTACAAGGGCGTGCGCGGTTTTGGCGATCGCATCACCATTCCGCTGCCGCAGAACCGTTCGGTGTGGGAACAGACCAACGGCACCCGCGTGGTCATGCCGTATCACCTGGACAGCACGCAGGGCAACGCCCAGCGCGTGGCCGGCACGCCGCATGACTACATGGACGCGCAGATGGCGTGGGACGGCGGTCGCATGGACCAGTGGCCGCGCTACAAGCAGAACCAGTCCATGGGCTACTACCGCCAGAAAGAAGTGGACTTTCAGTTCCTGCTGGCCGAAGCCTTCACGCTGTGCGACGCCTACCACTGTTCCACCCACGGCGGCACCAACACCAACCGCCTGTTCCTGTGGACCGGCACCAACGACCCGCTGGCCCAAGGCAATGGCCCGTCGCCCCGCAACCAGTGGGACAGCCTGGGTGCGTCCACTACCGGCTGGACGTGGAAGACGTATCCGGAACGCCTGCAAGAGAACGGCGTGACGTGGAAGGTCTACCAAAACCTGCCCGAGAACTTCGGCGACAACTCGCTGGCGGGCTTTCAGCAATACCGCCGCGCCAATGAACAGGCGGGCAACGCCGCCAATGGCTCGCCGTATCCGGCCTGGACGCCCAGCATGGACGCGGCCAACCCCTTGTACAAGGGCACGGCCAACACCATGCCGGACGGCGGTTTCCTGCAATCGCTGCGCGACGACGTCAACAACGGCACCTTGCCGCAAGTGTCCTGGATCGTGGCGCCCGCCACGTATTCCGAACACCCCGGCCCGTCCAGCCCCATCCAGGGCGCGTGGTATATCCAGGAAACGCTGGACGCGCTGACGGCCAACCCGGACGTCTGGAGCAAGACGGTGCTCTTGATCAACTTCGACGAAAACGACGGCTACTTCGACCACGTGCCGCCGCCTGCCGCGCCGTCGCTGAATGCGGATGGCTCGATGGCGGGCGCCTCCACCGTCAATACCGACCTGGAACGCCACACGCATGCCTCGGCGCAGGACGCTGCCGACAATCGCGTCTACGGCCCCGGCCCGCGTGTTCCGATGTATGTGGTGTCGCCGTGGAGCCGTGGCGGCTGGGTCAATTCCCAGGCGTTTGACCACACCTCGGTGCTGCGCTTCCTGGAAGCCCGCTTCGGTGTGCCCGAAGACAACATCAGCCCGTGGCGCCGCGCCGTGCTGGGCGACCTGACCTCGGCCTTCAACTTCGCCACGCCCAACGACGAAGCGCTGCCCGACTTGAACAGCCTGACGCGCGCGGGCGCCGACCAGGTGCGCGCCGACCAGCAAGCCTTGACCGCCGTGCCGCTGCCGGACACGACGGTGCAGGCCAAGCCCGAGCAGGAAAAGGGCTATCGCTATGCGCGCCCCTTGCCGTATGAGCTGCATACCAGCGGTCGCAGCGAGCCCACCATGGGCGCCATGTGGCTGCTGTTCTCCAACACAGGCAAGCAGGCGGCGGTCTTCCATGTGTATGACCGCCTGCATCTGGACCGCCTGCCGCGCCGCTACACGGTGGAGCCCGACAAGCAGTTGGAAGGAAGCTGGGATACGGCGGCCGATGGCGGCAAGTACGACCTGTGGGTGCTGGGCCCCAATGGCTATCTCCGCCACTTCGCGGGCGACCTGGCCCTGGCGCGCACGTCGCAGTTGGACCCGGAAATCCGCGTCTGCTACGACATCGCCAACGGCGACCTCTACGTCAGCTTCATCAACAGCGGCAAGGTCGATTGCACCTTCGAAGTCACGCCCAACGCCTACTACAGCAATAACGAGCGTTGGACTTTGACCGTGCCGGCTGGCGCCAAGGTGGAACAGCACTGGGCACTGGAAGGCAGCGGCCACTGGTACGACTTCACCGCCCGCCTGGCGGAAGACCCGGCCTACCTGCGCCGCTTTGCCGGCCACGTTGAAACCGGCAAGCCGTCGGTGACCGACCCGGCAATGGGGTCGTAAGGCTCAGGCGGCAGTCTGCGGTTCGCGCGCCCGGAACGCCGTGGCGCACGCATCGCAGATTGCCGCCGTAATGCCCTGGCGCGCATGTTCGCGCCGTTCCAGCATGCCGATGGCCCGCGACAGCGGGCCCAGGTCTTGGGGCAGCGTCAGAATGCGTAGCTCGGGGCTGTGCTGCCAGTTGGACCCATTGATCAGCGGCAGCAGGGTCACGCCCACTTCCTGACGCACCAGTTCCACCAGCGTCTCGATGGCGTTGAGTTCCAGGAATTCATTCAGCGGCACCGCCAGGCGCCGCAGCAGGCGGTCGATCTGCAAGCCCGTGCGCTGCGTGCGATCAAAGCGCAGGAAGGGGTTGCCGGCCAGCACCTGGCGGGCGTCCTTGCCGGGCGCCGACGCGGGTGCAATCACCACCAGTTGCTCTTCATATAGTGGCGTCCAGCGCGTGCTGGCCATCTTGCGCCCGGCTTCCACCAGAAAGGCCGCGTCCAGTTCGCCGTCTTCGACCTTGCCGGCCAGTTCGCTGGCCTTGCCCGACAGAATGCGCACGTCCAGCTTGGGGTGGGCCTTCTTCAGCCCCGATACCACCTTGGACAGCGTACCCATGCACGACACGATGCTGCCCACCGATACCGCGCCCGCCAATTCGCCCGGCACGGTTCTCGGCAGGCGCATTCGGTCGTATAAATCCAGTAAATGCTTGATTTCAGGTAGCAATTCGCGGCCGGCTGCGTTAAGAATGGCAAGTCGGCCGCTGCGGTCGAACAGTTCCCGGCCCAGCTCGGCTTCCAATGACCGCATCTGGAAGCTGACGGCGGCCTGGGTCAGCGCTACTTGCTCGGCCGCTTCCGAAAAAGAGCCATGGTGGGCGACCGCCAGGAAAGTGCGTAAAAACCGGATGGTGCTCATAGCGGTGACCCATAAAAATTTCTTTTATGACGGAACAAAAAATCAAATTGATTTAATTAGATCACGAGAGTACCTTCGCCTGCTTAACCGTTCAGACCGTTTAGAGACAAGCACATGAAAACCTTCGACTGGGCCAACCCGTATCCCTCCGTCCGCATCCCGCTGTTCGCGCGCAACGTGGTGTCCACGTCGCACCCGCTGGCGGCCCAGGCGGGTCTGCGCATGCTGCTCAAGGGCGGCAACGCCGTGGACGCCGCCATTGCCGCCGCAGCCACGATCGTGCTGGTGGAACCAGTGTCTTGCGGCCTGGGCGGCGACTGCTTCGCCATCGTCTGGGACGGCAAGGAACTGCATGGCTTGAACTCGTCGGGCGTGGCGCCCGCCGCGTGGAATACCGAATACTTCAAGGCCAAGTACGGCACGGGCCCCGACGGCCTGGCCATCCAGCCCAAGCGCGGCTGGGACGCCGTGACGGTGCCGGGTGTGGTGGCCGGCTGGGCCGCGCTGCACGAAAAGCTGGGCAAGCTGCCGTTTGAACAACTGTTCGAACCCGCCATCGAAATCGCCGAGCGCGGCTATGCCGTGCCGCCGGTCGTGGCGCACAAGTGGGCCGCCGCCGCCGACGAACTGAAGTCGCAGCCCGGCTACGCCGCCGCCTTCATGCCCGAGGGCCGCGCGCCCAAGGTCGGCGAACACTTCCGCTTTCCTGACGCCGCCAACACGCTGCGCCGCATCGCCGAATCCAAGGGCCGCGACTTCTATGAAGGCGAGCTGGCCGAACGCATCGCCGCCTTCAGCAAGGAATGCGGCGGCGCGATGACGCTGGAAGACCTGCGCAACTACCGTCCGGACTGGGTCAAGCCCATTTCGAAGTCGTACCGTGGCTACGAGCTGCACGAAATCCCGCCCAACGGGCAGGGCATTGCCGCGCTGATCGCGCTGGGTATCGTCGAACGCTTTGATATGTCCGACATGCCGGTGGATTCGGTGCAGTCGCAGCACATCCAGATCGAAGCCATGAAGCTGGCGTTTGCTGATCTGTATAAGTACGTGGCCGACCCGCGCGCCATGCAGGTGACGCCCGAGCAGATGCTGTCGGACGCCTATCTGGACAGCCGCGCCAAGCTGATCCGCCTGGACCAGGCCACGCATTTCGAAGCCGGCCGCCCGCATGCCGGCGGCACCATCTACCTGACCGCCGCCGACGAAAACGGCATGATGATTTCGTTCATCCAGTCCAACTACATGGGCTTCGGATCGGGCGTGGTCGTGCCGGGCACCGGCATCAGCATGCAGAACCGTGGCGTGGGTTTCTCGATGGATCCCAAGTCGGCCAACGTGGTCGAAGGCGGCAAGCGCCCGTTCCACACCATCATCCCGGGCTTCCTGACGCGCGGCGGCAAGCCGGTGATGAGCTTTGGCGTGATGGGCGGCGACATGCAGCCCCAAGGCCACATGCAGACGGTCGTGCGCATGATCGACTACCACCAGAACCCGCAGGCCGCGTGCTGCGCGCCGCGCTGGAAGGTCAACCGCGACTTCACGCTGGACATCGAGACCAACATGAAGGCCTCCACCATTGCAGGCCTGAAAGACCTGGGGCATGCTTTGAAGTCCGTTGACGATCCGTACATGGACTTCGGCGCCGGCCAGTTCATCTGGCGCATGTCCGAAAACGACAACGAACTGGGTTATGTCGCCGCCAGCGACAGCCGCCGCGACGGCCAGGCAGTCGGCTTCTAAGACAGCCCTTCACATTCAAGCATCGCAAGCACCAAGGGGAAATACCACAATGAAACGCTTGACCTTGACCTTCGGCGCCAGCTTGCTGGCGCTGGCCGCCGGCGCCGCGTGCGCCCAGAACATCCGCATCGGCCTGCAGGAAGATCCGGACGTGCTGGACCCGCACCGCGCCCGCACCTATGTGGGCCGCATCGTGTTCACGTCGCTGTGCGACAAGCTGGTGGACATTGATCCCAAGCTGCACTTCGTGCCGCAACTGGCCACGTCGTGGTCGTTCAGCCCCGACAACAAGGTGCTGACCTTCAAGCTGCGTGACGACGCGCTGTTCCACGACGGCTCGAAGTTCGACGCCGCCGCGGCCAAGGCCAACATCGAACGCGCCAAGTCCCTGCCGGACAGCCTGCGCAAGGGCGAACTGGCCTCGGTCGACAAGGTAGACGCGCCGGACGCCACGACGCTGGTGCTTACCCTGAAAAAGCCGGACGCCACCTTGCTGGCGCAGTTGTCGGACCGCGCCGGCATGATGCTGTCGCCCGCGACCTTCAACGACGCCGACGTGGCCGCCGTGGGCCGCAAGCCCGTGTGCTCGGGCCCGTACAAGTTTGTGGAACGCATCCAGAACGACCGCATCGTGCTGGAGAAGTTCGACAAGTACTACGACGCCAAGGACTACGCCTTCCAGCGCATCACCTTCCTGCCCATCCCCGACACCACGGTGCGCTTGTCGAACCTGCGCGCAGGCGACCTGGACATGCTGGAACGCCTGAACCCGTCGGACGCGCCGCAAGTCAAGACCGACACCAACCTGACCTTCGCGCCGGTGGCGGGCCTGGGCTTCCAGCAGTTCATGTTCAACGTGGGCAACGGCAAGCGCGCCGAAGACAACCCGTTCAAGAACAAGCTGGTGCGCCAGGCGTTCCAGTACGCCATCGACCGCAACGTCATCAACGACGTGGCGGGCGGCGGCATCTTCGAACCCGCGCAGCAGCCGTTCCCGCCCGCAAGCCCGTATCACAGCGAGAAGTTCCCCGTTACCCAGCGTGACGTGGCCAAGTCCAAGGCGCTGTTGAAGCAGGCCGGCATGGAACGCGTGAAGGCCGAGCTGGTGTTCGGCAACAACACGACCACCTCGTCCATCGCGGAAATCGTGCAGGCCATGGCGGCCGAGGCGGGCTTTGACCTGTCCTTGCGTCCCACGGAATACGCGGCCCTGCAGAAAGAAGCGTCGGCCGGCAACTTCCAGATCGTGATGCTGGGCTGGTCCGGCCGGGTTGATCCGGACGGCAACATTTACGCCTTCGTGACGTGCAAGGGCGCGTTGAACGACGGCCATTACTGCAATCCGGAAGTGGACAAGCTGCTGAATGAAGCCCGCACCATTCCGGATGAAGCCCAGCGCAAGGTCATCTACGAAAAGGCGCTGACGATCATGCAGGACGAGCTGCCCGGCGTGTACAACTACTACCAGCCGTGGCCGTTCGTGATGGCCAAGAAGGTCAAGGGCTTCACGCCGTATCCGGATGGCATGATCCGTCTGAAGGGTGTGACGTTCGCGCAGAAGTGACGACGAGGCGCGGCGGCCCGCCTGTTTGGTGGCTGCCGCGCGCGTGGGGCGCAGCGATGCGTCCCATGGCTTTTTGCGGCGGACGCGCGCCAGGTGCTGTTGGCCTGAGCCCGTCCGCCGTTCCTGTTCTACGGTTTTCCCCACATGCTTAAACTTATCTTGCGCCGCGTGATCGTCGCGATACCGACACTGATACTGGTGTCGATGATCGTCTTCATGCTGCAGAAAATCTTGCCCGGCGACCCGGTGCTGACCTTGGCCGGCGAAGAGCGCGACCCGGCCGTGCTGGATTATCTGCGCGACAAATACCGCCTGAACGACCCGCTGCCCGTGCAATACGCGGCCTGGGCCGGGCAGGTGCTGCAAGGCGACCTGGGCAAGTCCCTGCGCACCGACGTGCCCGTCACGACGCTGATCGCGCAAAAGCTGCCCGTAACCCTGCAACTGGCCGCCATGGCCATGTTCTTTGCGCTCTTGATCGGCATTCCCATGGGGATCATCGCTGCGGTGCGCAAGGGCAAGCCCATTGAAATGGGCGCCAACATCGCGGCGCTGTCCGGCATGTCGATTCCCAATTTCTGGCTGGGCATCATCTTGATCATGGTGGTGTCGGTGCAATGGAAGCTGCTGCCAGCATCGGGCTATGTGTCGCCGGCCGAAGATTTCTGGCTGTCGATCAAGACGATGCTGATGCCGTCGCTGGTGCTGTCTACCGCCATTGCCGCGTATCTGATGCGGCACACGCGCTCGTCGATGCTGGAGGCGCTGTCGGCCGATTACGTGCGCACCGCGCGCGCCAAGGGTGTGTCGCCGCGCAAGGTGGTGCTGCGCCATGCGCTGCGCAATGCGTTGATGCCGATCGTGACGCTGGTGACGTTGCTGTTTGGTGAATTGCTGGCCGGCGCCGTGCTGACCGAACAGGTCTTCACGATTCCGGGCTTTGGCAAGCTGGTGGTGGACGCGGTGTTCACGCGCGATTACGCGGTGGTGCAGGGCGTGGTGCTCTGCGTGGCGGTGGGCTTCATTCTGATGAACCTGCTGGCCGACATTCTGTACATCCTGGTCAACCCCCGCCTGAGGCACTCATGAGCGCAAATACTGCAACGGCCGCTGCCGTCACGCCGCCCCGCAGCCGCAATCGCGCCTGGGGAAAATTCAAACGCAACCACATCGCGATGCTGGGCTTGGGCATCGTGGCGTTCTTCGTGCTGCTGGCCGTGCTGGCGCCGTTTATCGCCAACCACGATCCCTTGCAGACCAGCTTCACCACCATCCGCAAGGCGCCGTCGGCGTCGTACTGGCTGGGCACGGATGAACTGGGCCGCGATATTTTCAGCCGCATGGTCTATGGCGCTCGCGCGTCGTTGATGGCGGGCCTGGTGTCGGTGCTGATCGCCTTGGTGGTCGGGGTGCCGTTCGGGCTTGCGGCCGGCTACTTCGGCGGCTGGACGGACAGCATCATTTCGCGCGCCACGGAAGCGCTGCTGGCCATTCCGTTCCTGATCCTGGCGATTGCGCTGGCCGCGTTTCTTGGACCTAGCCTGACCAATGCGATGATCGCCATTGGCGTATCGGCCGCGCCCAAGTTCGTGCGGCTGACGCGCGGGCAGGTGCTGGCGGTGAAGAACGAAGACTATGTGCAGAGCGCGCGCGCGCTGGGCGCATCCGACTTGCGGATCATCGGTCGGCACGTGTTTCCCAACGTGATGCCGCCGCTGATCGTGCAGGCCACCATCACCATCGCCACGGCCATCATCGCCGAGGCCAGCCTGTCGTTCCTGGGGCTGGGCCTGCAACCGCCGACGCCGTCGTGGGGCTCGATGCTGAACACGGCCAAGAACTTCATGACCCAGGCGCCCTGGATGTCGATCTTTCCCGGATCGGCCATTTTCCTGGTGGTGCTGGGCTTCAATCTGCTGGGTGACGGGCTGCGCGACGCGCTCGATCCGCGTCAGGAAAAGTAATCACTATGGCAACAATGGATTCCAAACGCGTCGTCGAGGTCAATGGCCTGTCGGTGCGCTTCAAGACCCCGGATCGCACGGTGGACGCCGTGCGCAATGTGTCGTTCCATGTGGATCGCGGCGAAACCCTGGCCATCGTGGGTGAGTCGGGTTCGGGTAAGTCGGTGACGTCGCTGGCGCTGATGCGGCTGGTGGAATATGGCGGCGGCAAGATCATCAATGGCGACATGTTCCTGCGCCGCCGCAATGGCGAGGTGCTGGACTTGGCGAACGCGCCGGACACGACGTTGCAGCGCGTGCGCGGTGCGGACGTGGCGATGATTTTCCAGGAGCCGATGACGTCGCTGAACCCCAGCTTCACGGCGGGCAACCAGATTGCCGAGGCCTTGCAATTGCACCAGGGTTTGGATGCGGCGGCGGCGCGTGCGGAAACGCTGCGCATGCTGGAGCGCGTGCGCATTCCCGAGGCGCGGGCCATTCTTGATCGTTATCCGCATCAGCTGTCTGGCGGGATGCGGCAGCGGGTGATGATTGCGATGGCGCTGTCGTGCAAGCCGCAGTTGCTGATTGCCGATGAGCCGACGACGGCGCTGGATGTGACTATCCAGGCGCAGATTCTGCAGCTGATCCGTCAGTTGCAGGAAGAGATGGACATGGGGGTGATTTTCATCACGCACGATATGGGCGTGGTGGCGGAAGTGGCGGACCGGGTGCTGGTGATGTATCGCGGCGACAAGGTGGAAGAGGGCGGTTCGGACGAGATTTTCGCGCGTCCGCAGCATGCTTACACTCGCGCGTTGTTGTCGGCGGTGCCACGCTTGGGGGCGATGCACGGCACGGATGAGCCGGCGCCGTTTCCGCTGTTGAAGCTGGAAGAGGCGGCGCAGGTGGCGGACCCGGCGGCGTTGGTGGATGCGCCGGTGGCGGCGCCGTCAACGGTGCGGCGCGAGAACGGTCCGGTGCTGAAGGTGCGTGACCTGACGACGAGTTTCGATATTACGGGCGGCATTCTGGGCCGGGTGCAAAAGCGTGTGCATGCGGTGGAGAAGGTCAGTTTCGATCTGTACCCGGGCGAGACTTTATCGCTGGTGGGTGAGTCGGGCTGCGGCAAGACGACGACGGGTCGGTCGCTGTTGCAACTGGTGAAGAGCAAGGGCGGCACGATCGAGTTCGACGGCAAGAACATCGGCGCATTGCGCGGTAGCGCGATGCAGACGTTGCGCCAACATATCCAGTTCATTTTCCAGGACCCGTTTGCATCGCTGGACCCGCGCATGACGGTGGGTTATTCGATCATGGAGCCGTTGCTGATCCACGGGGTAGCAAAGGGCAAGGCGGCCGAGGAGCGGGTGCGCTGGCTGATGGAAAAGTGCGGGCTGCTGCCGGAAATGATCGACCGCTATCCGCATGAGTTTTCGGGCGGGCAGCGCCAGCGTATCTGCATTGCGCGGGCGTTGGCGTTGAATCCGAAGGTGGTGATTGCGGATGAGTCGGTGTCGGCGCTGGACGTGTCGATCCAGGCGCAGATCGTGAATCTGCTGCTGGATCTGCAACGGGAACTGGGGGTGTCGTTCCTGTTCATTTCGCACGATATGGCGGTGGTGGAACGAGTGAGCCACCGGGTGGCGGTGATGTACCTGGGCCAGATCGTCGAAATCGGCCCCCGCCGAGCCATCTTCGAAAACCCGCAGCATCCGTATACGAAGAAGCTGATGGCAGCGGTGCCGATCGCGGACCCGCAACGACGGCATCGTGAACGGTCGCTGCTGGTGGACGAGATTCCCAGCCCGATGAGAAAGCTGGGCGATGACCCGCTGGTGGAGCCGCTGGTGGCCGTCGGAGAAGGGCATTTCGTGGCGCGGCATTCGATTGGGGTTTATTGAGGGCGATGTTGGTCCTGGGATTCGATGTGGATCTAAGGATTCGATGTTGATCCTGGGAGGGCGATGCGGACCCTAGGCTGTCGTGGGTCCTGGGCTGCTATGTGAGTTCGAGGATGCGAGGTCACTCCTGGGCTGCGATGTTGATCTGGGGATGCAATGTCACTCCTGGGATGGGCTGTTGGTCCTGGGGTGGGATGTTGGTTCTTAAGGCGCGTTCGGCGTCGGGGGGGGGGGGGGGGGGGGGGGGGGATTGCGGTCCGG
>NZ_JBHFIZ010000036.1:3837-32200 GCF_057334535.1 Achromobacter colocynthidis | reverse complement strand
CGCCCCGGACGTCCCCTTCGTCATCCTCGTTGCCGCCTGCGGCGGCTGCCTTCGGATTCCCTCGGGCGCATCGACTCGCCTCGCTCACCCTCGCCCCAACGCCAAACGCTCCAGCCATAGCCGGTGACGGACGCTGGGGCGAACGGTGTGCTTGGCATTCTTGCCACGGGGGTGGTTTGGCGGAGGGTCTTGCAGGGCCGCCAAAACCGGCCGCGCGAGCGGCCTTTTTTGGCATTTGGGCGGCTAGGTGCTCCGCTGGTGCTGCCGACATCGCCAACGCAACCAACGGCGCCAGCTTCACCTGTAGGATGGGTGAAGCGCGGCATGCCTTGAACAAAAACGCCAACCTCCATCGCGCGTAACCCATCAATCACCCCCCGCAAAAACCTACCGCCTCTCCACCGCCAATTTCAACCCGAACGCAATAAACGCCGCGCCCGTCATCCGGTCCAATCCCCGCATGACTCCCGCCCTGGCGTGATGATCCAAATGACGGCGGCAAGGGTGAAGACGAAGAGGGCGGCGGTAACGGTCATAATCTTCGGGCGATCGATACGAAAAGGCGCCGGCCGCAGTGCAATTCCCCCTTGATTTGCTCAGGCGGTATCATGGCGGGCTTCACGCAATTCGCACCATTCACTACGGATTTTTCGCCATGGCCCTGCGCGCCACCATCTACAAGGCCGAACTCAACGTCGCCGACACGGACCGTCATTACTACGGCAGCCATGCGCTGACGGTCGCCCGCCACCCCTCTGAAACGGACGAACGCATGATGGTGCGCCTGGTGGCCTTTGCGCTGCATGCGCAGGAAGAACTGGCGTTCACCAAGGGGTTGAGCGATACCGACGAGCCCGACTTGTGGGTCAAGGACCTGACCGGCGCGGTCAAGCTGTGGATTGAAGTGGGCCAGCCCGAAGAGCGCCGCATTCTGCGCGCTTGTGGGCGGGCGGACGAGGTCATTGTCTATTGCTATGGCGGGTCGGCCAGCAAGATCTGGTGGGATGGCGTGCGCAACAAGCTCGAACGCACTCGCAACCTGAAGGTGGTGAACCTGCCGTCCGACCAGAGCCGGGCGCTGGCCAAGCTTGCCGAGCGCACCATGCAGCTGAACGCCAACATCTCGGACGGCATCGTGTATTTCTCGGCCGACAAGGGCGAGGTCAGCGTCGAACCCGAGGTCTGGCGCTAAGCGCCGCGCCTGCGGGGGCTGTGTCGTTACACCCTCGTAGTCACACCCCCGCAGTTACAAAATCCCCCCGATTTTTCTTGCACGCCGGATTTTTGCGGGATTAATATGATGATCATCATATTTCAGGATCCCGACCATGTCTGGCCCCTCAAACCGCAAAGCGCTTTCTCACGAACGGATTGTTGACGCCGCGGCGCGCGCCATCCGGCGGGAAGGGTATGCCGGGGTGGGCGTGGCCGACATCATGAAGGAAGCCGGGCTGACGCATGGCGGGTTTTACGCGCATTTCCCGTCGCGCGATGCGCTCTTGGCCGCCGCGATGGAACGTGCTGGGCGCGATGGCGCGTCGCGCATGATGCAAAGCGTGGCCAAGCGTCAGGCCGAAGGCGCCAGCGCGTTGCGGGCTTGGGTGGACGCCTATCTGGGCGATGCGCATCTGAAAGGCTGCGAGTCGGGTTGCCCGGTGGCGGCGCTGGCTTCCGAGATGCCGCGCCAGTCGCCCGATGTGCGCGAGGTGGCGGCCGCGCGCGTGCAACGCTTGATGCAGGCGGTGCGTGGCGTTTTGCCCCCGGACGCGGGGGAACACGCCGCCGCAGCGGTGACCAGTACGTTGGTGGGTGCGCTGCAACTGGCGCGCGCGCTGGGCGATAACCCGGAGGGGCGCGCCGTGCTGGCGTCGGCCCGCCAGAGCATTCTTGACCAATACGACACGGTGGCGGCTTCATGAGCTTGACCGCCTACCGATTTCCAGGCCGCTGTGCGCGGCCTTTTTATCCAACATGAATATGATGATCATCATATTTAAACCAGTCAGCAGTCTCTACTTTCCGACAAGGACCCCATCATGAATCTCAAGAATGCAGTCGTGTTGATTACCGGCGCCAACCGCGGTCTGGGTTTGGCTTTTGCGCGCATCGCGCTGGCCCGTGGCGCCCGCAAGGTCTACGCCGCCGCGCGTGACCCGTCCACGATCACCTTGCCTGGGGTCGAGGCCATCAAGCTGGATGTATCCAACCCGGCTGACGTGGCGGCCGCCGCGGCGCGCGCCACGGACGTGACGCTGGTCATCAACAACGCGGGTGTCGCGGCCATGGGCGGCTTCCTGGACGCCGATGCCATCGAATCGGCGCAACGCCACCTGGACGTCAATCTGTTCGGTTCGCTGCGGGTGGCGCAGGCGTTTGCGCCGGTGCTGGCCGCCAATGGTGGCGGTGCGTTGTTGAACGTGCTGTCGCTTGCCAGTTGGCTCAACGGGCAGCCGTTGGGCTTGTACGCGATGAGCAAGTCGGCCGCTTGGGCCATGACGAACGGGCTGCGTCACGACCTGCGCGCGCAGGGCACGCAGGTGCTGGGCTTGCACATGGGGTTTGTGGATACCGATCTGACCAAGGGAATAGACGCGCCAAAGTCCACACCGGATTCCATCGTCAACCAGGCGTTCGACGGCCTGGAGGCGGGTGAGGAAGAGGTGTTGGCCGATGAGCGGACTCGCCAGGTCAAGCAAGGCTTGTCGGCCAACCCGCCGGTTTACCTGTAAGCGCGGGGCTAAGACCACCATGCATGCCAACGCGCATTCCCAAACGCCGCCGACCGCGGCGGTGACCGCAACGTCCACCGCAACGTCCACCGCCGCGCCGACCGCAACGCCCGGCGTAGCGCCCACCGCGCCCACCGCCGCGTCCGTCACGGCTTCGCCCTGGCCCGTATTCTGGGTGGCCAGCATTGCCGTGTTCCTGGTGTCGTTGGACGCCACCATGCTGTACGCGGCCTTTGGCGCGTTGCGCGCGGGCTTTCCCGAGGCATCGGCCGCCGATATGTCATGGGTGCTCAACGCCTACACCGTGGTGTACGCCGCCATGCTTATTCCGTCGGGCGGCCTGGCCGACACGCATGGCCGCAAGCGCATGTTCATGATGGGGGTGGTGTTGTTCCTGGCCGCCTCCGCCGCCTGCGGCCTGGCCGGCAGCGTGGGGTGGTTGATTGCCGCGCGTGTGTTGCAGGCGGTGGGCGCGGCGCTATTGACGCCCGCGTCCCTGTCGATTGTGCTGGCGGCATTTCCCCCGCAAAAGCGCGCGGTGGCGGTCAGCCTGTGGGGCGCGGTGGGCGGCTTGGCCGCGGCCATCGGCCCCAGCCTGGGCGCGTTCGTGGTGGACATGGCGGGCTGGCCCTGGGCGTTCTACATCAATCTGCCGCTGGGCGCGGTGTCGCTCTGGTTCGGTGCCGGGCTGTTGAAGGAATCGGTCAAACCCGAAGCGCGCCGCCGTGTGGATGGCGTGGGCATGGTCTTGTTGATGGTGGCGGTGGGCGCGCTGGCGCTGGCGACGGTGCAGTCGGAATCCCCCTCCTGGACCCGTATGGAACTGCTGGTGGTGGCTGTGGTGGGCGTGGTGTCGATGGGCGCGTTCGTGGCCTGGGCGCGTTCCACGCCGCATCCCCTGGTGGATCTGGCCTTGTTCAAGCACCGCACCTACCGCTATGTGAACCTGGCCACGCTCAGCTTCGGCATTGCATTCGCCATGATGTTCTTCGCCTTCTTCTTCTACATGACGGGCGTGTGGCACTACAGCCTGCCGCGCGCGGGTTTGGCGGTCACGCCCGGCCCCTTGCTGGTGATGCCGACGGCCATCATCACCGGCCGGCTGGCGGCGCGCCTGGGCCACCGGCCGTTCCTGGTGATGGGGTCCTTGATCTACGCGGCCAGCGGTCTGTGGTTCTTGCTGGTGCCGGGCGAACAACCCGCTTATCTGACGCAGTGGTTGCCGGGCCTGTTGTTAAGCGGTATCGGCGTGGGGATGGTGCTGCCGTCCTTGTCGGGCGCCGCCGTCAGCCGCTTGCCGGCGCAACACTACGCGGTGGGCAGCGCGGTGAATCAGGCCACACGGCAGATCGGCGGGGTGATGGGCGTGGCGATCACGGTGTTGCTGCTGGGGCAGGGCGCGGTCAGCCACGCGGATTTCTCGCCTTTGTATATGGGGCATGTGGGGCTGGCGTTGTTGACGGCCTTGCTGTGCCTGGCGGTGGATACGCGGCCGGGCAAGGGGTGAACGGGTGGGGGCACGAAGTGCGCAATACCGCAGGAAGCAAGCCGCGCTACTCTCCGCGCCGTATCGTGACACGTAGCCCGGGTCCAAAGTCGACCGCCGCCTCGCGCATTGCAAACCGGATGTTCATGCCGTGGTTGTGAGCAATGCGGCGAGCAATCGACACGCCCAGCCCGCTACCGGCTTCTTCATGCCCCGCCGCGCGCAAGAATCGATCGCCCAACCGGGGGAGTACGTCGGGGGCGATGCCCGGGCCTTCGTCATCGACCGTGATGTCCGTGGCCGCGAAGGTCAGGCGGACGCGGGAATGCCGGGGGCCGTAGCGAATCGCGTTGTCCAGAATGTTCTTCAGCATGATCGTCAGCGCGTTTTCATCACCGGCCATCGGCAGCGGCAGCACGCCGCTTTCGGGCCATTCCACGGCGATGTCGACATCGCGCCGGTCGGCGATCCAAAGGCAGTCTCCCACCGCTTGTTCAGCCACGACACGCCAATCGACGGAGCCACCAAAGTCCGCATGGTTGGCACTGTCCAGACGAGCCATGGTCAGCAATTGCGACACCAGCCGGTCCAGCCTTTCCATGCCGCGAGTCACGCTGTCCTGTGCCTGGCGTCGTTCAGCGGCATCTTGGGTACGTTGCACCACGTCCCATTGGGCTCGTACTGCCGCCAAGGGCGTGCGCAACTCGTGGGCAGCGTCTGCCGTCAGGCGCCGTTCTTGTTCGATCAGCGTTCCAACGCGCGCCAGCAAGCCGTTCATCGCGTCGGTAAGCACCTTCAGTTCGCCCGGTACTTGCGAGCTTGCCAAGGGCGTGGCGTCATCAGGGCGGCGTCGCTCCAACTGTTTTGATAGATCTCGTACCGGGCGCATCGCCTGGCGTACGGCGAAGATCAGCAACGCGATCAACACGGGTAGCCCCACCAGCCAGGGAACAATCTGGCCGGCGATGTAGGCAACCACCAGGTCGTTGCGTTCCCCGATGCGCTGTCCAACGGCAATGCGGGTTTGGTTGGACGCATCGCTCAAGTAGACCAGCCGCCAGGGCTCGCCACTGACGACGCTTTCGAAGAATCCCTCTCTGTCGCCCTCACGCGGAAACTGCATCGCTTCGGGATCCAGCACCAGCGGGGCACCGGCGCCCCGCCATATCGCAACAGAGAGATCCCCCAGCCCCGCGTCGCCCGTATTCGCCGAAGACGGCGTCTTGGCGGGCGTGGGCAGCAGGGTGGCGGACGGGGGAATCAGCGCGGAGATGGCCAGCGTCTGCTGCGCGAGCCGCAGCATGTCGGTGTCGTAGAGCTCGTTGATCTCGTGCGAGGCGCGCCAGTAGGTTCCGGCGATGGTGATCAGCCAAGCGAGCGGCGCGGCCAGAAGCACGGCAACAATAAGCCTGCGTTGCAAGGTCATGAGTCGGCGTCCACTTGGCCCAGCGCGTAGCCTGATCCACGCACGGTGCGCACAATCTTTGGGTGAATTTTCTTGCGCAGGTGGTGTACGAATACTTCTAGCGCATTGCTTTCCAGTTCCGAGTCCCAGTCGTAGAGTTTGTCGCGAATGAAGTCGCGGGTAAGGACACGGTTGGGATGGGTGAGGAAGAGTTCCAGCAGCAGCGCTTCGCGCGTGGTCAGATCCACCTTTTGGCCCTTCCAGTGCACTTCGTGCAGGGCAGGGTGGTAGTCCAGATGGCCATGGCGCCACACGGGCTCGGGCTTGCCCGCCACGCGCCGCGTCACCGCCCGCAAGCGTGCCGCCAATTCGTCCAGCGTGATGGGTTTGATCAGGTAGTCGTCCGCGCCGGCATCCAGCCCCGCGATGCGGCTTTCGACGGCTTCGCGCGCGGTCAGGATAACGACCGGCAAGCTGCGGCCATTGCGGCGCCAGCGCTTGAGCAGCGCCACGCCGTCTTCGCCCGGCAAGCCAAGATCCAGCACCACGGCATCGTAGTGCACCACTTCCATGGCCTGGTCGCCTTCGCGGCTGCTGGAGAACCAGTCGACGGCATAGCCCAGCAAGCGCAGGCCGGATTTCAAGCCATCGCCGATCAGCGGGTCGTCTTCAATGATGAGGATTCTCATTTATTGCCTTCGCATTGCCTTCGCGCGATATTCGGCTGAGATTACCACCACGCACCCGTTAATTTCTCATTAAGGTTGGCTGCCTAAGCTGCGCACCAGATGTCGATAAACCGACGCCACATCGACCGGATGCCAGTATGCCGCAAACCAAGTTTTTATCGCTGCCCACGCAGAGTTCGATCGCCTCGCAGCCAAGGGCTGTGTCTCGTACGCTGCACATCCACCCCGTCGGCGACCCCATGCGTGGCCGCGTGGAAGCCTACATTCATCAACGCTATCAGCAACGGTTTGGCGCAACGCTGAAAGATTGGCTGCCCACGCTCGTAAGCGTGCAGGAAGACGGAGAAATCCTCGCGGCAGCCGGCTACCGGAGCGCGGACGATTCCTTGTTTCTTGAACGCTACCTGGCGGCGCCGATTGAACAATATCTGCGTGACCACAACGCGCCGGTAGCGCGCCGCCTGATCGTGGAAGCGGGCCAGTTTGCCTCGGCCCGGCCGGGTGGCGGGCGGCTGTTGGTGCCGTTGCTTGCGCGCCACCTGCACCAGCAAGGTTTCGACTGGGCGGTCAGCACCCTGACCAGCGAGTTGCACCACCTGTTCGCCCGCATGGGCTTGGCGCACCAGCCGATTTCAGCGGCCACCTCGGATCACCTGAACGAGCAGGAACGCGGCGATTGGGGCGACTACTACGCCCATGCGCCCCATGTCTTCGCGGGACGCCTGCACGCCATCCTTGAACACTTTCCGGACCAGGACGCATGAACGTCGCCGAGTTTTTTTCCCTATTGCGCGACCCGGGCCGCGGCAGCCGCATTGCGCTACAGACTGGCAAGGAATCACTGGATTACGCAGGCTTGCTGGGGCGGGTGCAAACACGGGCAGATCTGCTCGGGACCCATCGCGCGCAAGTCACCGCGTCACTGATGGATAACGGCGCCGACTGGATCGTCCACGACCTGGCGTGCTTGCTGGCGGGCGTGGTGCACGTGCCCTTGCCCCTGTTCTTCACGCCGGACCAGTGGCGTCAAACGCTGGACGCGGCCGGCGTGAATACCGTCGTAGGTCCGTCGTCGATGCAAGCCATGCTGCATGCATTCGGCTTTGACGTGGCCGAGGCCTTGCCGCATGCGTCGGCGCTGTTCCGGCGCACGGCAAGCGCCGCGCCATTGCCGCGCGGAACTGCGAAGATCACGTTCACCTCCGGGTCGACGGGCAGCCCCAAGGGGGTGTGCCTGGGCGCTACCGAAATGCTGGCCGTGGCCGCCAGCCTGGCGGCGGCGACCCGGCCGCTGGGCATACGACGCCACCTGACCGCCTTGCCGCTTCCTGTGCTGTTGGAGAACATCGCCGGCGTCTATTCGCCATTGATCGAGGGGGCGGCGATCACTACGCGCCCCTTGATTCAGACCGGCTTGCAGGGCTCATCCCGCTTTGATCCCGCCATTTTTCATGCGGCGCTTGTCGATGCGCAGGCGCAAAGCGTCATCGTCTTGCCGCAGATGCTGCGCGCGTATACCGGCTGGCTGCGGGCGACGGGCAGCGGCGCCCCGTCTGAGCTTCGCTTGATGGCGGTGGGCGGCGCGGCGGTAGGCGCGGAATTGCTGACCGCCGCCCGCGCGCACGGGCTGCCCGCCTACGAAGGCTACGGCCTGTCCGAAGCGTGCTCGGTGCAGACGCTGAATTTGCCCGGCGCCGACTGTCCGGGTTCGGCGGGCCGCCCCTTGCCGCATGCGCGCTTGCGCGTAACGGCCGACGGTGAAATCGAGGTGGCCGGCACGCATGCGTTGGGTTATCTGGGCCAGCAGACCGCGCCACGGCAGTGGCTGCCCACCGGTGACCTGGGGCGGCTGGATGAAGCGGGGTTTCTGCACATTGATGGACGCAAGAAGAATCTGTTGATCACGGGCTTCGGGCGCAACGTGTCGCCCGAGTGGATAGAGCTGCGACTGGCGAACCAGGCCGCTATCGCCCAGGCCGTGGTGCTGGGCGAAGGCCAGTCCGAGCTGGGCGCTGTGATCTGGCCGCTAGGCGAGGTGGGTGACGAGGCCATACGCGCCAGTATCGATCGCGCCAACGCCGCACTTCCCGACTACGCGCGGATCGGCCCGTGGATGCGCGCGCGGGCCGAGTTCAGCACGGCCAGCGGCATGGCCACCGCCAACGGCCGCCCGCGCCGTGCTGCCGTGGCGGACCTGCATGCCGACCTGTTTTCGCGGACAACCGCACAACCTCTGGTGTAAATCGTCATGACCTTTTTTGAAAAACTGATTGCTCAGACCCGTGAAAGCCGGGAATCGCTGGTGGCGATTCCGATCATCCAGGATTGCTTGCGCGGCAAGGTCGCCTTGCCCGCCTACATCGCATTCCTGCGCGAGGCCTACCACCACGTCAGCCATACCGTGCCACTGATGCATGCGTGCCGTGCCCGCATGCCGGCCCGGCTGGCCTGGATGCTGGCGCCCATCGACGAATACATCGAAGAGGAAACCGGGCACGACGCCTGGATCCTGAATGATCTACGGGCGCTGGGGCAAGACGCTGACGAGATCCGCCTGGCCGGGCCTGGCCCCCAGACCGAGGTGATGGTGGCCTATGCCTATGACACGATCGCCCGCAAGAATCCGATGGGATTTTTCGGGATGGTTCACGTGCTGGAAGGCACCAGCGTCGCGCTTGCGCTGAACGCAGCCGATCAGATCCAGCAAAATCTGGCGCTTCCGGCATCCGCCTTCAGCTATCTGCGCTCGCATGGCACGCTGGACCAGGAACACACCGCGCACTTCGCCGAACTGATGAACCGGCTGGATGATGTCGACGACCAGGCAGCGGTGATTCATGCCGCCAACATGTTCTACGCGCTGTATGGCGCGATTTTCCGTGCATTGCCACGCGCGCAGACCCAAGCGGAGGCCGCATGAGCCCGCGCGATGCCTCCATCGTGTTGACCGGCGCCGCGGGCGGCCTGGGCAGCGCCATCGCTCGGCAACTGTTCGCGGAAGGCGCGCGTCTGCTTTTGATCGGGCGCACGGCGGGTCCGCTGCTGGCGCTGGCGCAATCGCTGAATGCCGGCGCGCAGGACCGCTCGCGCGTCGACGCCCTGGTGGTGGACGTGACGACGGATCACGGTCGTGCCGCGATCATCGACGCTGCTGCGGCCAGATGCGCGAACGTGCTGATCAACAACGCGGCGGTCGCGGCGTTCGGGCCCGCGCAGGACGTGCAGAGCTACGACGCACGCCGCGTGATGGAAACCAATGTCGTGGCGCCCATGATGTTGACGGCGGGAATGCTGCCGCTATTGCGTAGTCGTCCACGCGCCCAGGTGCTGAATATCGGGTCGACCCTGGGCAGCCTTGGTGTGCCCGGCTTCTCGGTCTATGGCGCCAGCAAGGCCGCGCTTCGCATCTATACCGAGTCGCTGCGGCGCGAACTCGCGGACTCGACGGTACGGGTGCAGTACTACGCGCCCCGGGCGATTGAAACGCCCTTCAATTCGCGTGAGGTCCAGGCTTTCAACAACGCCACCGGCTCCGCCAGCGATACGCCGGAGACGGTTGCGGCTTGCGTGTCACGCATGCTGCACAGCGAATCGCGCCAAGGTTTCGCCGGCGGCTTCGAAGCGATTGCGGCGCGTTTGAACGGCTTGTGTCCCGAGTGGCTGGACGGTGCATTCGCAAAGCACCGCCGCGCGCTCACGTCCTTGAAATTTCCCTCAGGAGCCTCTTCATGATTAAAAGATTTTCTTTGCTGCACGCGGCTGCCGGCCTGCTGGCGGGCGCCGCGCTGTCCCTCTCGGCCTTTGCCGCGCCCGCTCCCGCAGAGCTTGATCAGGGCATCCGAGCCCTGCAAGATGACTGGGCGGTGATCCAATACCAGACCCCCGCCAAGCAACGCGAGGCCCGCTTCGAGGCGCTGTCGCAATCGGCGCACGCGCTGACGGCGCGCTATGCCACCCGAGCAGAACCGCATATCTGGGAGGGCATCATCCTGAGCTCTTGGGCGGGCGCCAAAGGCGGGCTGGGCGCGCTGGGCTTGGCCAAGCAGGCCAAGGCGGAATATGAAACGGCGATCCAGATCGATAGCAAGGCGCTGGGCGGATCCGCTTTGAACAGCCTGGGCGTCCTGTACTACAAGGTGCCCGGCTGGCCGGTGGGATTCGGCGACAACAAGAAAGCCGAAGCCTTGCTGCAACAGGCGCTGGCGCTGAATCCCGATGGAATCGACGCCAACTACTTCTATGCCGACTACCTGGTTTATCGGAACCGAAAGACGGAGGCCATTCCGTACCTTGAGAAAGCACTGAAGGCGCCGCCCCGGCCGGGCAGGGAAGTGGCGGATGCCGGGCGCAGGCAGGAGGCCCAGGCGTTGCTGGATACGGTGCGATAGGGGCTTAAAATTCGGCAGTCTCATAAGCGAGTGACTCTGTGCACCCCAATCTACAAATAGGAAAGGAACTGTTCGATGGAGATCGCTTCCATACCTGTACCCGGCGCACTTCATGTTTCTTTACGGTCTCTTCAACCCATTGATGCCGAAGCCTGGTCAGCATATTTGAGTAAGCCTGGCGTTATTGAACATACGAGCTGGGGTGACGTCAGTGCAACGGCTCTCGCGGCTCTCATCCAAGAATATGCCAAGCAACAAGATGCGCTGCGCTGGGCGATCGTGGATGCAGGCGAAACTTTGTTGGGCACGGTGGGACTGAATGAAATCGCTCGCTCCCACGGTCGAGCTGAACTTGCCTATGATCTCGCCCCAGAACATCGCGGTCGAGGCTTGGCGACGCAGGCAGCGCATGCTGTCATGCACTGGGCGCACGACATGCTGGGCCTTCAGCGTATCCAAGCCACCGTTCTTGATACCAACGAGTCGTCAATTGCTGTGCTGGAACGTCTGGGCATGCAACGCGAAGGTTTGTTGAGCGGTTACCGCAAGGTTCGGGGAGAGGCGCGTGACTTCTGGATGTACGCGGTGCTGTTTCCACGCTGAGATTCAGAGCGCCTTCTTGATGTCGAGGAGTGCGGAGCGCAGGTTCCGGCACCATCTCACGACGGCTAGCCCTGAAGCTGTTCCGTCTTATAGAACCGCTTCAGCTCAGCGCTTGTTGCCAGCTTTACCTTCGGTATATCAATGCTCTCGAACATTTCTGCATAGCGTCGGCGGTTGGTTCGCGTCACACCGACGATATGGTGAATCATCCGCCACTTCACCGAATCCTTGCCGCCCTCCAAGCCGCCACGCCGATCGTGCTCCCACCAGGTTCGACGAAGGTAACGAAACAGGCTGGTAAGCGTCGATGTGTCCAGCAGGATGAAGCCTGTGGCACGCTCCAGGCGTCGGTCCAAGCTGCGTGTGTAATTGCCCTCGATAATCCATTTCTCTTGTTGAATGGCCTGTTGATGCAAGCGTAGGAATTCTGCCTCGGGCCGAGGCTGCCAATCGGTGTGTGGCGTGTGATAAAGCTGATCGAGATGAACGGCCGGCAGGCCCTGCTTGCGGGAGATAGCTTCCGCTAACGTCGATTTCCCGCTATTTGACGGACCCAGAAGACAGATTCGTGGACCCAGAGCGTTTAGTCTCATCATTGCGATGCCCGCATTTCTGTGCACGCTGCATTTTCACACATGCGTTTCTTGCTGCACAAAGGCCTTCCGTCTAACGCTTGAATGCACAGGCCAAAGCCGCCGTAAACTTGCCCCTTCCGCTCGCCGGCCTCGAACGTCGAGCCCGAACTTTCACACGGAAAACACATGGCGCTCTCGCTGCACGCTTTCGCTGATATCCCGACAGAGGACTGGCTAGGCTTGCTGACCCACCCCGACGTGGTTCGTCATATGCCGCTAGACGGCGGCAACTGGACCGAGGATGCCGTCGCCGATTGGGCCAAGGGAAAAGACGCGCAATGGCTGACCAACGGCTATGGACCTTGGGCCTTTCGGATTGATGGCAGGTTTGCGGGCTGGGGCGGCTTTCAGAAGGAAGGCGACGAGGCCGACCTTGCATTGGTGCTGCTGCCGAAGTTTTGGGGGCAGGGCGCGATGATCTTTCGCCACGTCATGAGCCGCCGCCATGCGCTTGGTATCGGACCGGTAAGCATCCTGCTGCCGCCCAGCCGGTCACGACTGAGAGGTTTGGCCAGGCTAGGCTTTGAGTTTGTGGGTGAACTGGCCTACGAAGGTCAACGCTTTCTGAAGTTTCAAGCCGTCGGGTAAGCGTTGGGGTCGGGGCGGGGTCGGGAAAGATCCCCTTGATGCCAAGGCACCTTACCGTCGACACTTTCAATCTTCCCAGAATACGCACCAGCAAAATGACCACCTTAGCGGATCGCCCCAACACGGCATTAGTCGTTATTGACCTTCAAAACGGTGTCGTCGCGACCGCGCACCGACGGCTAGAGGTGCTTGGCGCGGTCAACGTTCTTATCGAGCGTGCACGAGCGGCGCGCGTGCCGGTTATCTGGATCCAGCATGCCGGCAAAGACCTGGAAGTGAATAGCGAAGCCTGGAAAATCGTTCCCGAACTTAGTCCGGCGCCAGGCGAGGATATTGTTGAAAAGCACTATCGCGACGCCTTTGAAGATACCCGGCTTGAGCAGGTGCTATCAACGCATCGCGTGGGCAAGCTGGTTGTGACGGGCGCCCAGACGGACATGTGCGTTCGGTCTACGTTGCACGGTGCCTTGGCGCGTGGCTATGACGCGACGCTGGTTAGCGACGCTCACACAACAGTAGACATGACGCACAACGGTGCACCACCGCCTGCCGCCGTGATCAGCCATACGAATATGTACTGGGCAAATCAAAAGGCGCCGGGTCGCTCGGGCGGTGTTGTTGAAAGCCAGCACGTGGATTTCACACGATCCGGTTCTTGAACTCAGCCGCTCAGCCCGCGCAAGCATCCGTGGCTGTGTTCGCCGGGTCGCTACACGCCTTCCACTTTTCCGGCGCCATAGCGGGCAGCAGCATCACCCGTGTCATCGGGTCCGGGTAGAAAAAGACGCGCCCTGGGTATTCGCCCATGGCTTGCCACACCTGCTTTTGCTGTGCCGGCGTCAAGACCGCGCCGTTGGGCGTGCCCTGCGCGGCTTCGGCCAGCACCATCTGCGTGTCAGGGTCCCAAGACATCATGTCGTCGTCCAGCGGCACATCGTCCTTGATCCTGACAACGCGCCACGGGTTTTCGGGCACCTCGACCGGTAGCGCGGCCAATGCTTCCCGATGCAAGGGAAAGAGGCGATCGGATGTTTGGCCCGGTGGCGTGGGATACGCGGTCAGCGCCAGGCTGACGCCAGGCGCATGGTAGTTGGGGCTCTGGCGCACGTATCGTGCCCCGGGCTTGCCTTGCGCATCCATGGTCTGGACCGCCACCGGCTGGTCCGAGGACAGCATGTCGATCACGCGCAGTAAGCGGCCGGAGCCGTCTCGCACGTAATGACGGCTGGGGCCGGCGCCTTGGGCCTCACCGCAGCCATCGTCAATGAACGTGGCCAGTTGGCCCTTGGCGTCGCGTTGCAGGCAGGCGCGGCGGGTGGCGGTGTAGGGCTGCGCGCGGGATGCGCCGGCCTGTTGATAGTCGCGTTGGTATTCGCGTTGGTATTCGATGTACGCCGCCAGGGCGCCTGCTGTGTCGTATGACAGCGCGAAGCCGCCATCAAGCACGGCCTGGCCGCGCAGGGCGCGGTAGCGTTCCACGCGGCACAGGCGGCCGTCCGGGTCGAAGTACAGCTTGGTGGGCGCGGCGCCCGCGGTCTTGCCGCTGGCGCGATAGGCGGACCAGTCGACCTTGTCCGCCCAGGTGCGCGGCATCAGGTCGCCGGCGTCATCGATCCAGGCAAGCTTGCGATGGGTCGGCACGCGCTCGCCGTGCTTGCCAAGCAGCACGCGGTCGTCGTCCAGGGCAATGGCGACGGGCACGGCGGGCAGGGCGGACGCCACCGAGAAGTCGATATCGGCCGAGCCGCAGGCAGCGTGGCCGTTTGACGCGAACAGCACCGGCGTGGCCGCCAACAACAGCATCAAGACGCGCGGCAGCTTAGGCATATTGCAGCGCGTCCATGAACTTCACCAAGTCCCAGAATTCCTTGGACACGCCACCCAGGCGCAACGTGCCGTGGCTGTCTTCAAAGAGCAGGAAGGGGTAGGCGTTGCGCTCGAACGCGCCCGGGTCCGGCAGCCGGTAGGGCTTGAAAATCTCTGGGTCATTGAAGTAGCGTTCCAGCCGCCCACCACCGTCCACATGCATGTAGCGCACCCGCAAGGTCTGCGACTTGTATGCGTCTTGCGTGTCGGGATAGATGCCGCCATCACCGGCCACTACCGATTCGGACAAGGCGCCCAGGAATACGCGCAGGATGCCTACGAAGCGGATTTCACCGTGCGTGCTTGCCCCCGGCGCCCGCACCAGCGACTTGACCACTTGCGTGGCACGCGAGCCGGGCACCAGCGTGTTGGCGAACAGCGCGTCGATGTCGGCATTGGCCGGGTCGGGCGACTGGCGCAGTGTCTGGAGGTCTTGCCGGAAGGCGTCCAGCCATTGCTGGTAGCGCTGGTTTTCCAGTTGGCGGTCAAACGGCTGGGCAGGTACTTCGGCGGCAGGTAGCTCAGCCGGACGCACTTCTGCCCCATGCACTTCGGCCACATGCACTTCTGCCACATGCACCTCGGCCGCACGTAGCGCGCCGACATGCAGCGCCATCAATGCGGCCAGGGCGAGCATGCCGATGCGCCAAGGCCAAGCGCCAAATGCATGAATGGGGGAGGAAGGGTGTGTGCGCATAGGAGAGCGATGATACTGCCGCGTTCAGCGTCTGCCCATCCCGCCCGAACGACTCCCGTCCCGGCGTCAATACGTGTAGCTGATCCCCAGTTGCGCGGTACGCGGCGCGCCCGGATACACGTAGGTGTTGAACGCGCCCTCGTCGTAATTGCGATTGAACAGATTCGTCACGTCCAGGTTCACGCGCAGGTTCTTGTTGACCTGATAGAAACTGAAGAGGTCGACGGCCACGTAGGCGCCCATGTTGTACGACGTGGCAACGGTCTGGCCGGCGCGGTCGTCCACATAGCGCACGCCCACCCCCAGGCCCAGCCCGCGTGCCGGGCCTTCGTGGAACTCGTACATATTGAGCAGGCTGAACGTGTTGCGCGGGATGTTGGCCAGGCGCGTACCCGTGGGCAGCGTGTTGTCCTTCGTCACCTTGGCGTCCACGAATGAATAGCCGCCGATCACGCGCCATTCGCGCGTGATGTTGCCCGCCACGTTCAGATCGAAGCCCCGGCTGCGCACCTCGCCGGCTGCCACCCGGTAGGTGGAGTCCGCGGGGTCGACGGTCAGTACGTTGGTCTTGTCGATCTGGTAGGCCGCCAGGTCCACGCTTAGCTGTTGGTCCAGCAATTCCCATTTGGCGCCCACTTCAAAAGACTTGCCCTCTTCGGGGTCAAAGCCGTTGCCCTGGCGGTCCGCGCCGGTGTTCGGCTTGTACGAGCGAGCCGTGTTGGCGTAGACGGCCAGCGTGTCGGTCAGGTCGTAGATCACGCCCAGGCGGGGTGTGATGGCCGAATCCGTGGCGCGCCAGCTTGTGCCCGTGGGCAGCCGGTCGCGGTAGGTGTGTTCAAAGTGCTCGAAGCGCAAGCCGGCCAGCACCTTGAAGCGCTCGGTCAACGCCACCTGATCCTGCACGAAGGCGGCCCAGGTCTTGAGGTTTTCCTTGTCGTGCGTGGTGGTGCGGGTCAGGGCAGGGCGCGGTTGCCCCAATACCGGATCGAAGAGGTCGATCGGGTAGGCATTGGCGCCCGCCGCCGAGCGCTGGATGATCGACTGGTAGTCGTAGTCTTCCACTTCCACCCCGGTCAGCAAGGTGTGGCGCAGCCCACCGGTGTTGAAGTTGCCGGTCAGGTTCAGTTGGACGTCGCGGTCGGTCCAGTCCAGCTTGCGGTAGTTGAAGTTGCGGCCCAGCGTGCGGCCATCGGCTTGCAGCGCGTTGGCTTCAACCGCGTTGCCCTTCAAGGTGCCATCCAACCACTGCGCCCCGCCGCCCAGCTTCCAGTTGTCGTTCAGCGCGTGTTCAAAGCGCAGTTGCACCAGGTTGTTGTCGTTGTGGAGCTTGTTGTCGGTACCGGTTTCCCAAACGTTCGTGTCGCGCGAGGCGCGTCCGGCCTGGTTGGGATAGCGGGTCAGGCCACGATCCAGCGGATGGTTGTTGCGCATCAGCTCGGCTTCCAGCGTGATGCGGGTGGCGGCGCTGGGCTGCCAACTGATCACGGGCGCAATGCCATAGCGCTCGGTGCTGACGTCGTCACGGAAGCTGTCGCCGCCTTCGGCCAGCGCGTTGACGCGGTAGGTCAGGCTGCCGTCCTCGTTCAGCGCGCCGGTGGTGTCAAGGGTGGCGCGGCGCATGCCTTGCGTGTCGAACTGCGTGCCCACGGTCACGCGCGATTCGGCTTCGGGTTGCTTGGTGACCACGTTGAACGTGCCGCCGGGGTCGCCCCGGCCATACAGGCTGGTGTTGGGCCCACGGATGACTTCAAGGCGTTCCAGCGTGTAGGAATCGGGTGCGTTGGGATAGCCGCGATTCATGGGAAAGCCGTTGCGGTAGTACTCGCCGGTGGTGAAGCCGCGCACGGTGACCGTGGTCAGCCCCTGTCCGCCAAAGTTGTTGGCGCGGCCGACGCCGCCTGCGTAGTCCAGCACTTGTTCCAGGCGCGTTGCGCCGGTGTCTTCGACCACGTCACGCGGCACCACGCTGATGGATTGCGGCACGTCATGCAATGCGGTGTCGGTGCGCGTGGCGCTCAGGGAACGGGTGGCGCGATAGCCGATCACCGGCCCATCGGCGCGCTCGGCATCGCCATACACGCTGACCGCATCCAGCTCGATGGGCTTGGCCTCGCCGATGTCATTGGCCAGCGCCACGGGAACTGCCGTGTTCAGTAGACATGCCGAAAGGATGACGCGCCGCATTCCAGGATCCGAGAATTTTTGAAAGAGGCGCGATCTTACTATCGATGCGATCGATTCGCATTTGCAACAAATGGTGTGCGGGGTCGATGTCGGGTTTTAACAACGGGGCGGCGAGCAGCCTTGGCCCGAAGCGGGTAGCAGGCTGCTGGCGCTAGGACGCGGCCTCTACCCCTATCCAATCCAGGAAGGCGCGCACTTCCGGGCGGTCCGCAGCATCTGGCCGGGTCACGGTGTAGTAAGCGAATCGCGCGGGCCACGGCTTGTCCAGCACCTGCACGAGCCGACCCGCCGCGATTTCATCTTGGGCATAGGCTTCTGGAACCAGCGCCAGGCCCTGGCCCGCCTCTGCTGCGCGGATCAGCAAGAAGTCATCCTCAAATGCGTTGCCGCGTTCGGCGCGCGCGTCGTCATCGACCCCGTGCGCCTTCAGCCAAAGCGGCCAATCCGCGCGGTCGGAATCGTGTAGCAGGGGGTAGTTCAGGCAATCGCGGGCTTCACGGATCACCGCCTGCTGGTTGTGCATAAAGGTGGGCGAAGCCACCGGCATCAAGACGGGCGCCATCAGCGGCCTGACATCCAACCCGGGATAGTCGCCCAGCCCATGGCGCAAGGCCACGTCCACGCGATCACGGCGCAGGTCAACCAGGTCAGACGTGGCTTCCACGCGGACTTCGATATCGGGATGCAATTGCTTGAAGCGCCCCAGCCTGGGCACCAGCCAAGACGCCGCAAACGCGGCCACCGTACTGACCGTCAGGCTCTTGCCGCCCTTGGCTGCTTCCAAGGCATGCACGGCCTGGTCAATTTGAAGGAACGCATTCTGTACCTTGGGATGAAAGCTTGCGCCCGCAGCGGTCAGGCGCATGCCAAGGCGCTCGCGCTCAAGCAATACAACGCCCAGGCGGTCTTCCAGCAATCGAATTTGTTGGCTCACCGCGCCAGGCGTGACATGCAGCGCCTGTGCCGCGGCCTTGATGCTGCCGCGCTGTCCCACTTCCACAAAGGTGCGCAGCGCTTGCAAGGGATAGGTCATTTGAAGTTTAGATTTACTAAATTTAATCGGTAGAAAGCATCGCTTCTATCTACGCATTGAAAGGATGAGAATTCGTGCTCCCCCTGCGAACCCAGTAATTTAGTTTATCTATAGCCGCTATGTTGCATCTTTATTCCGACAGCTCGCCCAATGGCTTCAAGGCAAGCATTGCACTTGAAGAGCTTTCCTTGCCTTATCGCCTGCACCACGTACGCATCAATGAAGGCGAACATCGCCAGCCGGACTTTCTTGCGCTGAACCCGCATGGCCGCATTCCCGTGCTGGCGGACAGCGAGACGGGCGTGGTGCTTTTTGAATCCGCGGCCATTCTGCTGTACTTGGCCGACAAGACGGGCAAGCTGCTGCCCTCGGACCCGCTTGCCCGCTGGGAAGCGATCAAGTGGTTGCAGTTCCATGCGTCCAGCGTGGGGCCGATGCTGGGCCAGCGCGTGCACTTCGAGCTCTTTGCGTCGGAACCCATCCCCAGCGCCATCGACCGATATCGGCGTCTTACCGAAGACGCGTTCGTGGTGCTGGATCGCGTGCTGGCGAATCGCGCTTATCTGGCCGGTGACGACTATTCCATCGCGGACATTGCCCATTTCGGCTGGACGCACATCGCGCGAATCATCCATTTCGACTTCAGCCGGCACCGCCACTTGAGCGCATGGCACGAGCGCGTGGCGGATCGACCCGCCGTGCGCAAGGGCATCACGTTACCGGCACCGGCAACCGGCGCGTGAAGACAAGGGCACGGCCCAACCACCACCCGATCACAATCCGACCACAACCCCATGAACGCAACCCACTTTCCCGCATACACGAGCGGCGCGTCCTACGCCGCGTTTTACGCACACCCCGGATACCGTCGCATGTTCGCGCCGGATAAATTGACCGTGGGCATCTTCCTGCCACTGCGCCACTACGCCGGGGACATAGCCGTGCTCGCCGGCCAGGCAGATCTTGTCAGCCAGATCGACAGGCAGGGCTTTGCTGCCGTGTGGGTCCGTGACGTGCCCTTGTTCGATCCGTCCTTTGGGGATGCCGGGCAGGTGTTCGACCCTTTCACCTATCTGGCCTATCTGGCCGCGCGTACGAAGCACGTGGCGCTGGCAACCGGCAGCGCCGTAGTTTCTCTGCGGCATCCCATCGACCTGGCCAAGGCCGCCACAACGATTGATCAGTTGTCTGGCGGCCGCCTGGTGATGGGCGTGGCGTCGGGCGACAGACCGATTGAGTTCCCGGCTTATGGGCTGGAACACGGGGATCGGGCAGAGCGCTTCGCCCAAGCGCTCAGCTACATGCGCCAGCTTATGCAGGCCGGGCCGTTGGCCATCGATTCGCCGCTGGGTCATTTCAAGGGCGCCGAGTTCCTGCCCAAGCCCGTCGCGGGTGCGATTCCGATGATGGTGACGGGCTCGTCCGGCCAGTCGCTCGCGTGGATTGCCGAGCACGCGGACGGTTGGCTGACGTATCCCAATGCGACCCATACCGCCACAGGCCCCCAGCATCTAGCGGAAAAAATCCGTGCCTGGCGCGATCTTGTTCCCGGCGGCGCATTCCGCCCGCACATGACCAACGAATGGATAGACCTGGTGGATGACCCCGACTATCCGCGTACGCCGTTGCATGGCGGCTATGTGCTGCGCACGGGGCGCAAGGGCCTGATGGCGCTGCTGGAAGCGTGGCAGGCGGCGGGGGTGAACCACGCCGCCCTGGGGATACAGTTTTCGCAGCGCCCGGCATCGGAGGTGTTGGACGAGATTGCGGCCGACGTGCTGCCGCATTTTGCCTCGCACGGGGCGGTGCCTGCGTCGACGGTTGCGTGGTGAACGCCTTAATTCACCTGGATCTTCGCGCTGTCGATGATCTGCTTCCAGCGTCGCGTTTCCTCGGCGGACAGCTTCGCCAGGTCTTCGCTGCTGCCCGGGAACGGCACCGCACCTTGCTCAGCCAGTTGCTCCACCATCGCCTTGTCGCGGGCCAGGGCGACGACCGTGTCCTGTAGCTTTCGCAGCACCTGCGGATCGGTGCCGGCTGGCGCCATCACGCCGTACCAGGATTCAACGACCGCGTTTTTCACACCGGCCTCGGCCAGCGTGGGAATATCGGCGATGGAATCGCTGCGCTTGTCGCTGGCCACCGCCAGCACCCGCACCTGCCCTGACTTCACGTAGGGCAGCACATTCGGCAGGTTGGCGAACAGCACCTGTACCTGGCCCGACAGCAGGTCCGACGTCGCCGGCCCCGCGCCGCGATACGGCACGTGCTCGAAGCGGGCGCCAGAACGGAACATGAACAGCTCGCCTGTCATGTGATTGACCGAACCGATGCCTGCCGATGCCATGTTCAGCTTGCCGGGATTTGCCTTGCCATAGGCCACCAGCTCGGCCACGGTCGTGGCCGGTGTGTCCTTGGACACCGCCAGCACATTGGGCACCGTCGAGAACAGTGCTACCGGCGCGAAATCCTTGTCAGCGTTGTAGGGCAGGTTTTTCGATATCAGCGGCTGAATCGACTGCTGCCCCATCGTCGCCAGCAGCAGGGTATAGCCGTCCGGCGCCGCTTTGGCCACGAAGTTGGCGCCGATGCTGCCACCCCCGCCGGGCTTGTTTTCAACAATGACTGTCTGCCCCAGCGTCTCGGACATGTGATGAGCCAGCAAGCGTCCCATCAGGTTGACCGTGCCACCCGGGGCGAATGGAACAACCAGCGTGATCGGCTTGCTGGGATAGTCAGCAGCTGCGTGGGCCAACGGGTTGAGGCTGATGGCCGCGGTCAGCGCCGCGGCAAAAGAAAGTGCTTTGACTTTGAACATGATTGAATTCCCCTTGCCTTGATTGATTTATACGGCGATGCCTCAGGCGGCGGCTACGCCAGATTCCTGCTTGACCAGCGCATTGACGCGCCGGCGCAGCATTTCGCTGGCGTCGGCGGCGCGTTGCCGTGCAGCGTCAATCACCGCCTGTTGTGCGTCGAGAATCGTTTGTTGTTCCCGCAGATGCAGCCGCACCGATTGCGGTGCCGGGCCACCGAGCGACACACGCGCGGCCACGTTGCGCACCGGATCCAGGCAGGCGGCGATGTCGTCGGCCGCCAGTGTCACCGGCCGGCCCAACTGCTCTTGCGCAGCGGTCGAAATCATTGCCGGGGTGATGGCGTGCGCCGGCAAGTTCTGCTCCAGCGCCTGCCGAACCACCGCGCCGATGATGTGGTGCGCATCGCGAAACGAGGCGTCGGCCTTGCGCACCAACAGGTCCGCAAGATCGGTCACGGTCGAGAAGTCATCCGCTGCGCGTGCCGCCATGCGCGCCCGATTGGGCTCGACCTGCTCCACCAGCAGGCGCATCAGCTCCAGCGCCTTCAGTGCCTCTTCGCAGGCCTCCCAGCAGGTGCGGGTGCTCTCCCGGCTGCTGTCGCCGGAGTGGGTGAAATGGGTGGACTTGACCGTGGACAGCGCCGCGCCGGTCAGGCCGATCAGATGGCCCGTCTTGCCGCGCAGATACTCCAGCACCGCCGGATTCTTCTTCTGCGGCATGATGCTGGACGTGCTGGCGATACTGTCCGGGAACGACAGGTAGCCGAATTCGGGCGTGGACCAGATATAGAAATCCTGCACCATGCGGCTGCAGGTCACCATCATGATCGACAGCGTTGCGCTGAGTTCCAGCGCGAAATCGCGGGACGCCACGGCATCCAACGCATTGGCCAACGGCGCGCTGAAGCCCAGCATGGCGCTGGTGTCGGCGCGATCGATCGGAAACGACGTGCCTGCCAAGGCGCAGGCCCCCAGTGGCGAGGCGTCCGCCGTGTCCAGCGCGTGCGCCAGCCGACGGATATCGCGCGACCAGGCATCCACCAACGCCGACAGGTAATAGCCATAGGTAATGGGTTGCGCCGCCTGCATGTGGGTGTAGCCCGGCATCACCCAATCGGCATAGCGCTCGGCCTGAGCCAAGGCGACGCGCGCCACCTCGATCAGCGCGGTGCCGATGCGGGCGGCGAAATCGCGGGCTCGCATGCGGTCGATGGTGGCGCCGATGTCATTGCGGCTTCTTGCGGTGTGCAGCCTGCCGCCCAGCTCCTGGCCCACCGCTTTGATCAGGTGCGCCTCGTAGTTGAAATAGGCTTCCTCGCGCGCCGGGTCCAGTTCAACCGCATGGGGGCCGTCGGCCTGCATCGTGAGCAGCGCGCGCGCCAGACGCAGCGTGGCGTCGTGCTCAAGAATGCCTTGCTCGCGCAGCATCAGCAGATGCGCCAGGTTGATCTGGGTGAGCATCTCGAAATTGGTGAAGAACTCCCGGTTCAGGCGCGGAAGGAAAATGTGCTGCAGCACCTCTTTGGCGAGGGGTTGCTTAAGGCGGGCACTGACTTTGGATTCCATATCGGTCCGGTGGCTGTGAGGCTTAAAACCGTAGTCTCCCGCCGCGCCAATTCATGCGTCAAATCAGACATTTACGGCTTCAAATACAAAAATGATATGATTTGAACGCCCGTTTTCGGATCTGGTCCCGCGCATGAATTTCAAACAAGTCGAGGCCTTTCGGGCCGTCATGATGACCCGCTCCATGACCACCGCGGCGGGCCTGCTGCACACGTCGCAACCGAACGTCAGCCGCTGGATCGCGCTGCTTGAAAAGGCTCTGGGCTTTGTGCTTTTTCAGCGGGTCGGCACCCGCATCATCCCCACGCCCGAGGCCGAAGCGTTCTACGCCGACGTCGAACGCGCCTTCATCGGCCTTGAATCGCTGAACGACAGCGCCAGTTCCATACGCCGTCGTGGCACCGGCTTGTTGCGCGTCGGCGCGGTCGGCTCCATCACCCAGTGCGTGTTGCCCGACGCGATCGCGCTGTTTCGGCACAAGTTCTCGGACATCCCGGTGGTGGTCAACACCGGCGGTTCGGACGTGGTCGCCAAGTGGCTGGCCACCGGCGTCTGCGACATCGGCTTTTGCTCGCTGCATACCGATCTGCCCGGCGTGCGCTACGAGCGCATCAACACGGCCCATGGCGTCGGCATCGTGCCGCGCACCCATCGCTTGGCGACGAAAAGGAAACTGGCGCCGACGGACTTCCGCGACGAGAACTTCATCTCGCTACCCACCGGCAGTTTCAACCGCGCCGCCATCGATCGCCTCTTTCCCGACGATGCGCGCATCCTCTCGATCGAAACCCCCTATGCGACCACCATCTGCAGCATGGTCGCCAAGGGGTTGGGCGTCTCTATCGTCAACCCCGTGGTGCCGCGCGCCCTTGGCATTTCCGCGCTGCGTGAAATCCCGTTTTCGGAAAAGGTGGAATTTCACAGCTATGCCGTTACCTCCGACCACTTCCCGGTCAGCACGTTAGCGCGGCGTATGGCCGAATGCGTGCGCGAGACCTTGGCCGCGGTCAATGCGCCGGCCAAGCGACGCTGACGGCCGGCCCAGGTCAAACCGAAATCATCGGCTCTTCAAGATCACACCCGTCATGTATTTATTCAAATCGCGAAAGTCCTGAACCGTCCAGGTGTGCGGCGCCAGCTTCACACCGTTCTCTCGCAAGGTTCGCGGGATCAGGTCTCCATTGGGGCGGAGTATTACCGACGACACAATGACGCCGGGGTAGTCACTAAGCCGCTTCTTGAAAGCGGCGGTGGTCAGGTCAGGCGTGGGCGGATTGCTCTTCTTGGCCAATGGCCCGGTCCCTTTGATATCCGCGCCATGGCACATGGCACATCGCTGCGTAAAGAGATTTTTTCCGTTGATGTTCTGCGCGTAGGAGAGGGGAGATTGCGTCAGCGCCACGGCTCCCAGCGTAGCGATGGCTATTGCCCTTAGGTTCATTTGGTCTTGTTGGGTCGATGTTGGTCGATATGAGGGACGCATTGTCGCAGAGGGCGGGGGCTGTCCTTGCAACAACAACCGGGCCATGAAAATTTTTCGGCACGATCAATAATGATTACAATTCCCATTCGTAAATTTGGGAAGCGATCGCGCTGCCGCCATGTCGTCCTTGGAATCTCTGGAGCACCGCGAGCTGGGCTTGCTCTACCGCGACCACCACGGGTGGCTGCGGAGTTGGCTGCAACGGCGCTTGAGCGTGCCCGCCGAAGCTGCTGACCTGACGCAGGACACCTTCATGCGCCTGCTGGCATCGCCGGCGTCGATGGCGCAGTTGCAGGGCGTGCGGCAACCGCGCAGTTTTCTGGCCACGGTGGCTCAACGCACGTTGGTGGACCACATCCGCCGCCAAGTCTTGGAACGTGCCTGGCTGGAAGCGCTGGCGCAGCAACCCGAGGCGCACGCCATTTCCCCCGAGACGCAGGCCATCCTGCTGGAAACCATCCGCGAGATCGACGCCATGCTGCACGGCCTGGGGCACAAGGTGCGACGCGCCTTTCTGATGTCTCAGCTGGAAGGCGCCAGCTATGCGGACATCGCCGGGCAGTTGGGCGTCACGGTCAGTTCGGTCAAGAAGTACATGGCGCGCGCCACCGAGCATTGCCTGGTGTATGCCTTGGAAAGGCAGTAGCGCAGATGGCCGACAAGACCATCACCGCGGCGGCGCAATGGTATGCGCGCTTGTGCGCCGACGACGTCAGCGCGGCCGATGTGGCGGCGCATGGCCGCTGGCTGGCGGCCGACCCTGAACACGCGCGCATCTGGCGCCAGGTGGAGCGGCTGCGTGGCACCTTGGGCTCGGCGCCGGCCCGGCTTGCCGCCGACACGCTGAACCGCGCCGATCATCACTTTGCTCGGCGACGCGCCGTCTTGCGCAGCAGCCTGGGCGCGGTGGCGCTGGTGGGCGGGGGCGGTGTACTGGCCTGGCGCGTCTTGCCGGTTGAGCAGATGGTGGCCGGATATCTGGCCGACTACCGCATGGGCACGGGCGAACGCCGCGAACTCTTGCTGACGGACGGCACGCTGCTGTGGTTGGACAGCGCCAGCGCGGTGGATGTGACGGTGGACGCACGCGGGCGCCACATCACCGTGCACACCGGCGAGGTCCTGATCGATACCGAACGCACCACGCCGGGCCTGCCACCGCTACGGGTGAGCACGCGCCACGGCACCGTGCGCCCCTTGGGCACGCGCTTCACCGTCAACCGGCTGGACGACCTGACGCGCGTGGCGGTGCTGCGCCATGCGGTCGAACTGCTGCCGGCCGACGGCGCGGCGGCGCTGGTGCTGAAGGCGGGCGAACAAGGCGTGCTGCAAACGGCCGCCGCCCGCAATGAAGGCGCGATCACGGGCGAACCCGATGCCTGGACGCGCGGCCTGTTGGTCGTGGATGGTATGCGCCTGGCCGATTTTGTGGCCCAGTTGGATCGTTACCGTCCGGGCCACCTACGCTGCGACGAGGCGGTTGCGCAGTTGCGCGTGTCGGGCGCGTTTCCCATCGACGACACCGACCGCGCGCTGGCCGCCGTGGAACGTGCCTTGCCCGTGCGGGTATCCCGCTTCACCCGCTACTACACCCGGATCACCACCCGGGGCTGAATTTATTTTCACAGGGCATTGTCCTTTTTCCGCGCTCATCCGACTTAGCAGGGATTACGTCGGATTTGATTCACGGAAACCTTCATCCCATGCCTTCCTTACCGTCCAAACATCGCCACCCCGGCACCTTGGCGCCCGTTGCGTGCGCGCTCTTTACCGCCTTGATGGCACTGGCGTCCACCCCGCCCGCCTGGGCGCAAGCCGCCGACTCGGCTTCCAGCGCGCGTCGCTATGACGTGCCGGCCGGGCCGCTGGGTCTGGCCTTGAGCCGTTTTGCCGCACAGGCCGGCGTGGTGCTGTCCTTCGATGCGTCGCTGACGCAGGGCAAGCAAAGCGCGGGCCTGCAAGGGGAATACGGCATTGCCTCGGGGCTGGCGGCGATGTTGGCGGGCACAGGGCTGGAGGCCGTCAGCCAGGGCGGCAACAACTACGGCGTGCGCCGCGCGTCGGCGCAGACGCTGGCGCCCGTCGAGGTTCTGGGCTCGCGTGAACCCGGCCCTAGCGAAGGCACGGACTCGTACACGGTGGGCGTGTCCACCACGGCCACCAAGCTGCCGATGAGCTTGCGCGAGACGCCGCAGTCGGTGTCGGTGATGACGCGCCAGCGCTTGTCGGACCAGGGGCTCAATACGCTGGAAGACGCCATCGCCAACACGCCGGGGCTGACCTTCAAGAAGAAGGGATCGGCCGACGACAACGAAAAAGGCTTGTACGCGCGCGGCATGGAAGTCACCAACATGCAGGTGGACGGCGTGCCCACGCACAAGGACTTCAATGCGCTGGGGCTGGACACCGCGTTGTACGACCGGATTGAAGTGGTGCGCGGGTCCACGGGCTTGTTGAACGGCGCGGGCAATCCGGCGGCGTCCATCAACCTGGTGCGCAAGCGGCCGACGCCGGAATTTCAGGCCGGCGTGGGCGCGGCGGTTGGGTCTTGGGACTACAAGCGCACGGAATTTGATCTGGGCAGCCCGTTGGACGAAGCCGGCAAACTGCGCGGCCGCGTGGTGGGCGCGTGGCAAGAGGGCGGCTCGTTCATCGACCGCGTCAAGCAGGATTCGCAACTGCTGTATGGCGTGATCGAGGCCGACCTGGGCGAACGCACAATGCTGACCTTGGGCGGCGAATACCAGCGCAAGCACTGCACGGCGTGCTCGTACTTCGGCTTCCCGGCCGCGTACGCCGATGGCACGAAAACGGATTTCCGCCAGAGCTTCAACTCGGCAACCGACTGGAGCCGCCAGACCCGCACGCGCTACAACGTGTTCGCCACGCTGGACCACGAGTTTGCCCCGCTGTGGAAAGGCTCGGTGACCGTGTCGCACACGGGCGACGACAACGACCGCACCTATGGATGGTTCAGCAGCAACGGCTGGGCGGATCCGAACACGGGCCGGGGCGCATCGTTGTGGGTCGCCAAATGGCCGATCCCGAAAACCCAGAACGCCGTGGACGCCAGCCTGAGCGGCGCCTTCAACGCGTTCGGCCGCCAGCACGACCTGGTGGTCGGCGCCAGCCTGTCGCGCACCCGGGGCGACTACGACATGTACCCGCTATGGACCGCGCCGGGCTATGACGCCAAGATCCCCGACATTCGCGATTGGTCCGGCAACATGCCGGAACCCGACTGGCAGACCACGGGCAAGCGTTACTACACCGAGAAGCAATCGTCGATCTATGGCGCGCTGCGCCTGCGCCCAACCGATGCCTTGTCGGTGGTGCTGGGATCTCGCGTGACGTGGTGGGACCAGCAGGCGTCCTACAACTACAACGACGGCACGTCGTACCCGGACAATATGCGCGAGCAGGGCGTCTACACGCCTTACGCGGGCCTGGTCTACGACCTGACGCCCACCTTGTCGGCGTACGCCAGCTACACCAGCATCTTCCAGCCGCAGCAGGCGCAGAACGTATCGGGCGGCGTGCTGGAACCCATCAAGGGCAATACCTACGAGATCGGCCTGAAGTCGACGTGGCTGGATGGCCAACTGAACGGGTCGCTGGCCTTGTTCCGGACGCGCCAGGACAACTACGCCATGATCGACGGCGACAACCTGGCGCCCAATGGCGACAGCGCCTACGTGGCTGCCGATGGCGCGGTGATGCGCGGCGTAGAAGCCGAGCTCAGCGGCGAGCTGACGCCAGGGTGGCAGATGCAGTTGTCGTACGCCTATGTGGACCGCCGCCTGCCGCAAGGCTTCATCACGCAGGTGGGCCTGCCGCGCCACATCGCCAAGCTGTACACCACCTATCGCCTGCCGGGCGACCTGAGCGGGCTGACGGTAGGCGGCGGCGTGCGTTGGGAAAGCGGCAGCGACTATTCCATGCGTGGCCCGGGCGGGCAACAGTTTGAATCGTCGCAAAGCGGCTATGCACTGGTGGACCTGATGGCCCGCTACCAGTTCAACCGCCAATGGTCGGCTACCTTGAACCTGAACAACATCTTCGACAAGAAGTACTACGCCAGCACCAACGTCTACAGCAATTACTACGGCGCACCGTTCAGCGCCATGCTTGGTGTGAACTACAAGTATTGACCCATGTGTTCGGCACGGCGGCATAGGCGGCCGTGCCGGCGC
>NZ_JBHFIZ010000036.1:0-3778 GCF_057334535.1 Achromobacter colocynthidis | reverse complement strand
CGGGGCCGGACGCAGGGGCGTCCTTTCTCCAAGCAGGGAAGGGTAGTGCGCTGCGCTCAGCCCTTCCTTTTGCGCGTCTTGCTGGCCACGTAGTGCTCACCCCAGGACTTCATCGCTTCCAGCGTCGGAGCCAGCGTGGTTCCAAGCGCCGTCAACGTGTATTCCACCCGTGGCGGCACTTCGGCAAAAACTTCACGGCTGACAATGCCGCTTGCCTCAAGCTCGCGCAGTTGCAACGTCAACGAGCGTTGCGTGACCCCGCCGATCAGCTTTTTCAGTTCACCAAAACGCTTGGTTCCGCTCAGCAGGTAGTGAATGATCAAGGGCTTCCATTTGCCGCCCGCGATGTGGACGGTGATCTCCACCGCGCATCGGTATTGATCGAGCTTGCCTTGGGCCATAGATGCTCCGTTAGTACCCGTAAAGTCGCAATAGTATAGTTTTTATCCTTATGTATAAATAATGTGCCTACTTGTTAAAAAGACACTGGATTTTGATAATGCCGGCTGACGGAAGGAATGCCTTCCAAGACGGAGAAAAAATCCATGAGAGCCGCTTTTTACGAACGCCAAGGCCCCGCCGATGAGGTACTTTGCGTCGCTGAACTTCCCATTCCCCAACCCGGCCCCGGTGAAGTCCGGGTACGCGTACACGTGTCGGGGCTGAACCCCACTGACCTCAAGGCCCGCACTGGCTTCTCGTCCGCGATGCCGTACTCGCGGATCATTCCGCATCAGGATGGCGCGGGCGTCATTGATGCGGTTGGCGATTCGGAAGATGCCAATCGGCTGGGCCAGCGGGTATGGATCTACGAGGCACAGTACGGCAGGCCGACAGGAACCGCGGCCGAATATGTAGTGGTGCCGTCGGCGCAAGCCGTGCCACTACCCGACAACGTGTCTTTCGACGTCGGGGCATCCCTGGGCATTCCGGCGTTGACGGCCCATCGCTGTCTCTTCGCCGATGGTGATATCCAGGGCAAGAATGTGCTGGTGCAGGGCGGCGCGGGCGTGGTTGGCTCCGCCGCCATCCTCCTGGCAAAGTGGGCGGGCGCGTGGGTCGTGGCCACCGTCATGAACGAAGCGCAGGCCGCCGTCGCCCGCGCGGCGGGTGCCGACATGGTGCTGGACCGCCTGAACGACGATGTTGCCGCGGCAATCAAGGCGCGCACCGGCAACGCGGGCGTGGACCGCATCGTCGATGTCAACGTGAAGGCAAACCTGGATATCGATATGGCGTGTCTTGCGCCTGGCGGTGTCATCAGTTCCTACGCGATGACGCATGCCACCGACACGCTCACGCTGCCGCTGTTAAGCGCGATGGTGCATGGCTGCGTGCTGCGATTCGTATACATCTATTCGGTGCCCGTGGCGGCGAAAGTCCAGGCGATCAGCGACATCAACGCCTGCCTGGCCAGCGGCAACTATGCGCCGCATATCGGCATGAGGGTCGAGCTGGAAAAGATTGCAGACGCCCACAACGCGCTGGAATCGGCATCGGTCATGGGCAAGGTACTGATCGCTTTGTGAGCGGGAGCTCGTTGTTGATTGAGCCGCGTTGGCGCGGCTTCGATTCCATCATTCCACCAAGCCGGGCCTTCTATTCACTTGCCTTGAGGGTCGCCACCGATCTTCCTGGCCGTCAACGTCACGGTGAAAAACTCGCTACGCTTGTCGGCCGGAACGGTGTCGAGCTGTGTGCGCCCGTAGTCGGTATGTTGCCTCTGCTCGAAGTTGGGGTAGTACCCTTTCCAGAAATAGCGCGCCTGTGTGCCGGCCGCGAGCACTTGTTGCGCGGGCAGGGCGGCTACAAAGCGCGTATTAGCACGGTCCGCCCGCGCGCTCACCGCGACGCGCGCTTCTGTCAATGCCCAATGGCATACCCCGCGCCCGTAATAGTCCTCGTCTTGCAGCATGTCGGCATACACGGTGCCCACGTACTCGGTGGCGGATATACGGGAAAGGCGGAACGGTTCGTGGCTGGACAATGTCGGCACGTGGCCGGACAAGGCGTTGGATTTTCCACAGCGGGCGCCGTTGCTGGCGTCGAACTGCACCGTGCCCTCTACTACCGTAAACGGCGATTTGCCGTCGGCTGCGCTTGAGAGATCGGTGGCATTGGCAAGCGTCAGGCGAATTTCGTAGGCCTGCGTCGGAGCGGGGTTCAGCTTGCGCAGCGCGGGCTTGGGCGCGTTGGTGGTGGCGTCAAGCTTGGTCGAGGTATCGGCGTGGGTTGGCCCGCAGATGGTAGCGGCCAGTAGCGCCAACGTCGGCAGTGCATGACGCAAGGCAGGCGCCGAGAGATATCGGAGGGCGAACGACAAGGTCGATGGTTCCTATGCTGGCTGGTGGGGGGGTATTCAACGACGGGCGAAGGATTCGTTGGTAATCGCTGCGCCGTGGGCGGAATTATTGCATCGCGGGGAGGAGGGGAGGAAGGGTCACTTTCGACGCGCTGCGGACAATACGAGATTGACGGAGCGGAACTCATGCACACAGTGGCCGACGCCGAAGGTGATTCGTACCCTGCCAATCGATGAATATCCTGGTACGTTATGTCCACGGAACCACGTATCGAATTTCATTATCCAATGAGCGACTCACCCATTTACATCGTCGATCTCGACGTCACTCTGGAAGACGCACCCGCATTCGCCAACAGCGGCATGAGCTGGATGGAAGCAATGTGCATCGCTGTTCGTTCCCCTGGGGCCGAGGTCGCCTTTTCCCCGGTCAGCCACGCGCCTGCCCCGGGTATCGCCCGGTGGGCCAAATGGGTAAACGAGCAGAGCACAAACGGGATAGGCGCAATCGTGGGGCGGCGTGTCTACAACGCTGGACCGCAGAAGGTCGAGGCGCTGCGCTGCCCGTGCTGCTCCGCAGAACATGATGCCGCTTCTCTCCCGTGGAAAGAAATGATTTCCGCCTGGTACTCGGGAGAACGCGGCGCGCTCGAATGTCCAAGCTGTCAACAATCGGACAGTATCAATCAATGGCGATTTTTACCGCTGGCATGGGGGTTGGGAAACCTCGCGTTTGGGTTCGATGGACCTGGCGTAGACGACGCATTGGCTCTAGAACTGGGAAAAGTCCTAGGGCATCGGATGGTAGTCGTGTTTGATAAGTTCTAGTCGACCCTCGATGTCATTCAACAAGCCGGGGGCTCTCACCCGAAGCGGACACATGGTGAATGACTCAAAGTGGCGGCGAGCCGTCCTCGCCGAAAGGCCGAGAACGACTGATTCTGTTGAAAAACTCGCGGCCGTCTCGGTCGTCTGGCAGAATTTGCAAAGCGCCAACGAGTTCGGAGAGCACCGACATGATGGGTCATCAAGCGAGCGGGCAAGAGCGGCTGTTCTACGCTTTCAACCTTGAAGACGTCGTTCCGCCGACCCATCTTCTTAGAGCCATCGATCGCTGTCTGGATCTGAAGGAACTCCACCAACACCTGGCGAAGCACTACAGCCATACGGGCCGTCCGTCCATTGACCCCGAACTTATGATCCGTATGCTGATCGTTGGGTATTGCTACGGCATCCGCTCCGAGCGTCGTCTGTGCGAAGAGGTTCAACTGAATCTTGCATATCGATGGTTCTGTCGTCTCGGCCTCGAGGATGCAGTGCCCGATCACTCGACCTTCTCCAAGAACCGACATGGACGTTTCCGCGCCAGCGATACCTTCCGCTGGTTGTTCGATGAAGTGGTCCACCGTTGCATGGCTGCGGGCCTAGTCAAAGGCGAAGGCTTCGCTGTCGATGCCAGCGTCGTGGCTGCTGATG
>NZ_JBHFIZ010000035.1:604519-700705 GCF_057334535.1 Achromobacter colocynthidis | reverse complement strand
GTATCGATCAGATAGTTTGTCGAATAAGCGAAGAATGCGGGACCGCCAGGGGCGGCCGTCCACCGTGACTGCGGATCGGTCAGCGAGATTCGCCGGGGAACGGCTTGTTCGAACGCTTCGTCGTCGAGCGCTTCGAGATACTCGCGCACGGCACGCGTGCTGAGTGCGGGGTTCGACCAGTCGGTGGCCTCACTGGCAGGAACACCGCGCTGGCGGCTCGCATCAGCAGCCACGACGCTGGCATCGACAGCGAAGCCTTCGCCTTTGACTAGGCCCGCAGCCATGCAACGGTGGACCACTTCATCGAACAACCAGCGGAAGGTATCGCTGGCGCGGAAACGTCCATGTCGGTTCTTGGAGAAGGTCGAGTGATCGGGCACTGCATCCTCGAGGCCGAGACGACAGAACCATCGATATGCAAGATTCAGTTGAACCTCTTCGCACAGACGACGCTCGGAGCGGATGCCGTAGCAATACCCAACGATCAGCATACGGATCATAAGTTCGGGGTCAATGGACGGACGGCCCGTATGGCTGTAGTGCTTCGCCAGGTGTTGGCGGAGTTCCTTCAGATCCAGACAGCGATCGATGGCTCTAAGAAGATGGGTCGGCGGAACGACGTCTTCAAGGTTGAAAGCGTAGAACAGCCGCTCTTGCCCGCTCGCTTGATGACCCATCATGTCGGTGCTCTCCGAACTCGTTGGCGCTTTGCAAATTCCGCCAGACGACCGAGACGGCCGCGAGTTTTTCAACAGAATCGGCCGAAATCCGTCGTAGCGGAAGTTCGATTGGATAGCCGAAGGCAAGCTCAGAGTGCTTATCGGAGGCGAGTATCCACTTGCCCAACCCACAAGGGCCCCGGCAAATATGGCAAGCCGTTCCACCGTGGGCAAGCTGCTACTGCAGATGGCTTGAAACTGAAATTGCTTCAGCGCGTGGGCGCATGAGTCAGATGTGGGCTGGTTTGAGCAACCGGGGAAATCCGGATAAGTCCAGCCTGACCCCATTGTTTCGCATCCGACTATCACCATGGCTTGAATTGCCGTGTATTCGACATTCCCGCCAACGCGACATTGGCCTATTCTGCGCTCGCCCAGAACCGTCTTCGAGTGCCGTCATGACCGCGCAGACCGATTCCCGCAGCCGTGACGTCCAGACCGAGCGCCTGCTGACCGCCCCAATTTTGCCTGTGATGTTGTCGCTGGCCGGCCCGACACTGCTGGTGATGCTTAGCCAAACCTTTGTCGGACTGATGGAGGTGTGGTTTCTCTCCCAGCTTGGTGAAGACGTGCTCGCTGGCGTGTCGGTTGTGTTTCCATTGCTGGCGTTGACGACGGCGCTTGCGACCGGTGCGGTAGGTGGGGGAATGCTTGGCGCGGTTGCGCGGGCGCTGGGGCGCAACGACCGCGTGCAAGCCAACGCGCTGGTTTGGCATGCTGTCGCCATTGCGGTGGCGTTTGGGCTTGTCACGGCAGGGCTCGTCTTGGCTTTTGGCACCGTGGCCTTCAGTGCCATGGGGGCTAGCGGCGAAGCGCTTGCGCACGCAGACCACTATGCCGCCGTCGTCTTTGGCGGGGCACCGCTGATTTGGCTGTTCAATGCACTGCTGGCGGTCATTCGGGGCAGTGGCAATGTACGCTTGCCGATGCGGGTGGTGTGCGGCGGTGGCGTCATCCTGATACCGGTATCGTGGCTGCTGATCTTTGGCGCGGCAGGCTTTCGGGGGCTGGGCGTGACAGGCGGCGCGTTGGCAATGGTTTTGTATTACGCCGTTGGTAGCCTGGTTTTCGCAATATATCTTTGGAGTGGCCAAGGGGTGCTGCGGCCGGCTGCCAGACCGGTGCGGCTGCAACGTCGGCTATTTGCCGACATTCTCAAGGTCGGCGGCGTGTCGGCCCTTATCGCGACAAGTACCAATCTCACCATCGCCATCGTTACCGGCTACGTTGGGTCGTACGGTCTGGCGGCCGTGGCCGGGTACGGCGCGGCTGCGCGATTGGAATTCTTGTTGGTGCCGCTCAGTTTCGGCATCGGCGGGCCTGCCGCGATCCTGATCGGCACTAACGCGGCGGCGGGCAGGATCGATCGCGCACGCCGCGCTGCGTTGATCGCAGCCTGTCTGGGGTTCGCCGTTGCCGAGACTATTGGGTTGGTGGTTGCGATATGCCCCGAGTTATGGCTGGGCGCGTTTTTGACGGACCCTGAAAGTGTGGCGACGGGAAGCGTGTACCTGCGCCATGTTGGCCCCTTTTTTGGCTTCTTCGGGCTTGGATTCACCCAGTACTGCGCCGCGCAAGGCACCGGCAAGATGGCAGTACCGTTGGCGGGCGCCTTGGCGCGCACGTTGGTGGCGTTGGGTGGGGGGCTGATCGCCACCACGCAGACCGGGCTGTTCGTCAGCGTGGGCTTGGGTATGGCGGCTTTTGGGGCGGCGGGGCTTTATGCGCTGCTGCGCGATTGCCGGAAACAGGAGTAAAGCAGGGTGGGTGCCGACGTCAAAATGGCGCAACAAAGTGGGCCAATTTTTGGCAACAACGTGGATGCCGTTCCCCGTGCCGGATTAATCTGTTCTTCCATTGCCTGAAAAGGAAGCATGATGCGGCACGTTGGTTTAATCCTGGAAGATGGCTTCCAGCTGATGGGTTTGGCGGCGCTCTCTGCCTTTGAGCTCGCCAATACTGAGCTGGGCGATAAGGGCTATCGGCTGACGGTGCTCTCTGAAAAAGGCGGCACGGTCAGGTCGTCCATGAACGCAGGTATCGAAACGACGCCGCTAGGTGGCATACCCGATACGCTGATGGTTGCCGGCCAATTGGCGCCCCAGAATATTTCGCCCGGGCTGCGTGCGTATCTCGCCCGCGCGGGGGAACAAGCCCGCCGGGTGGCTGGGGTATGCACAGGCGCTTTTGTGCTGGCGCACGCCGGTCTGCTTGATGGCCGTACCGCCACCACGCACTGGGCGCATGCGCCGGCGCTTCGGGCGCGCTTTCCGAAGGTCAGGGTCGAAGAGGACCGAATTTTCATCCGTGACGGCAACATCTGGACGTCGGCGGGAATGTCATCGGCCATCGACCTGACGCTTGCGCTGATCGAGGACGACCATGGGGCTGCGCTTTCCCGGGCACTGGCTCGTAGGCTTGTCGTCTACCATCGTCGCCACGGCGGGCAATCGCAATTTTCGGCGATGCTTGCGCTGGAGCCTCGCTCTGACCGGGTAAAGCGCGCGCTGGCCTACGCCCGTGAAAACCTGCGCAATCCCTTGTCTGTCGAAGAGCTTGCCGAAGCTGCCAGCCTGTCACCGCGTCAGTTCAGCCGGGTATTTCGCGAAGAAACCGGGCGGTCTCCGGCCAAGGCCGTGGAAATGCTGCGCTTGGAGGCTGCGCGCGTCATGTTGGAAGACGGCCGTCACCCTTTGGAAATTGTGGCGCGTGACACAGGTTTTGCTGACCGTGACCGAATGCGGCGCGCCTTCTTGCGCAACCTTGGCCAGCCCCCGGCCAGCGTGAAGCGGAGCCTGGTGTCGATGCAAGACCGCGACGCCGCCTGACCGGCCATGGGCGGCCTGCTTATCACCCGTGTCCGTTTTTGCCGGATCTATGGCATTTGAGACTTCACCCGACCCGCGCATAGTACGTCCATCGAAGGCGCCATCCAGGCGCAACACAAGGACAAATCATGCAGATGACGGGCAACACAATCTTTATCACGGGCGGCACCTCGGGCATTGGCCGCGCGCTTGCCGAACAGTTTCATTCCCTGGGTAACAAGGTCATCATCGCCGGCCGCCGTCAGGCCCTGCTGGATGAAGTGGCCGCGGCCCATCCGGGGATCGAGGGCGTCGCCCTGGACATTTCGGATGCGGCCGACATCGACCGCGTAGCCGCGCAACTGATCCGCGACTACCCGACGCTGAACGTACTGATCAACAATGCGGGGATCATGCCGTTCGACGATCCTTCGGGCCGGATCGATGATGCCGTGTCGCGCCAGATTCTCGACACGAACCTGCTTGGCCCGATCCGGCTGACCTCTGCGCTGATCGAGCATCTGAAGGCGCAGCCGCGCGCGACGATCATTCACAACACCTCGGTTCTGGCCTACGTGCCTATTGCCACCAATGCCGTCTATTCCGCTTCGAAGGCGGCGCTGCACTCGTATGCCTTGTCGCAACGCTTCATGCTCAAAGGCAGCAGCGTGTCCGTCCAGGAAATCGCGCCGCCGTGGGTTGACACCGACCTGATCAAAAAGAGCGGTGACCCTCGCGCCATGCCGCTGGACGCCTTTATCGCCGAAACGATGAAGGGGCTGGCGACCGACGCACCGGAAGTATTTGTTGAGGCGATTCGTGCCCTGCGCGACAACCCCGGCATTGGCGAACATGCGCTGATTGACGGTTTCAACACTGAAATCGCCGCCAATCCCATCCCCGTCTAAGACGCCTGACAGGCGGGCTCACGCCCGCACAGACTGCATTTGTAGGAGAGTTGCGTCATGACCGCAACGCTTGCCGACGATTCGCGCACGGTGTTGCTGCCGGCGGGATTCCTGGCCTTGGGAACGTTCGCCATTGGCACCGAAGGCTTCATGATCGCGCCCTTGCTGCCGGTCATGGCGAAGGACTTTGCGCTGCCCGTGCCCACCATCGCGCTGTTGGTGATCGTGTTCACGCTGGTGCTGGCATTGTCATCGCCGGTGACCACCGTGGCCACCGGCCGCATGGCCCGCAAGCAGGTGCTGCTGATCGCGATGGCCCTGTTCGCCATTGGCAACGTCGTGGCCGCGCTGTCCTCGTCGTTCACCGTGCTGATCGCCGCGCGCGTGCTGATGGCCATTGCGGCGGGGCTATATGTGCCCGCCGCCAATGGCCTGGCCGGCGTCATCGTCCCACCCACGATGCGGGGGCGTGCGCTTGCCATTGTCAGCGGGGGGCAGACATTGGCCATCGCGCTGGGCCTGCCGCTTGGCGGACTGATCGGTCACGCCTTCGGCTGGCGGGCAACCTTTCTGCTGGGCGGCGCGATGAGCCTGGTGGCCATTGCAGGCATTTTGACCGGTATCGACCGTGACGCGGGGCAGGGCATCGCGGTGGCCAGTTTGCGCGAACGTGTCTCGGTGGTGGCGCAGCGTTCCGTGTTGCGCTTGCTGGCGGTCAGCCTGTTCTGGTCAATCGGCGCCTTTGCTGCCTACCCGTATATCGCCGAGTATCTGAGCGCCGTGTTGGCCTTTGGCCCATTGGAGATCACAGCGTCTGTCTCGCTCTGGGGGCTTTGTGCAGCGGCTGGGGTCATGACGGGTGGGGTCCTCAACGATCGCTTTGGGGCTGGCACGGTGGTGCGCGGGTCGCTCGTGCTGTTGGCGTTGTCGTTCCTGGCTTTGGCCGTTGCAACGGTGCTGCCACCGGGAGTTTCGTTGGGTCTGGTCATGATCGCCGTGGCTGTGTGGGGCTTCACGGTGTGGTCATTCTTTCCCGCGCAAATGGCACGGCTTATCGGAGCGGGCGTCCCCTCGCAAGCGTCCGTAGCGCTAGCGCTTAACACCTCGACCATGTATTTCGGATTTTCAATCGGCAGTGCGCTGGGTGCCACCGTGTTGGGCGCTGGCGCCATTTGGGCAATTGGCGTCGTGGCGGCCATGGCGGAACTGATCGCCTTGGGCCTGAACGCCGCCATTGCGCGTAGAACTTGAATTTCTCTGTATCGGCGGGTTCACCGCTGCCGGTTTTCAGCAACACCACTTTGAAAGGAACCCAGAACATGACTTCCCGTATCAATACGCCCGCCGCCGGCAGTGCCTCCGGCGAAACCGCCGACGTTTTCGCCGCTATCCGCAAAGCGGTGGGCATGGTCCCTAATGCCTATGCGGCTATTGGCGCCTTGAATACGCCCGCACTTAAGGCGATGCTGTCCGCCGACGCGGTGCTGGCGCAAGGCGTCCTGTCCGCGCAGGACCGCGAAACCATCAAGTTGGTGGTGAGCGCGATTGCCGGTTGTGACTACTGCGTCGCTGCACACAGCCTGGCGGGCAAGGCATCCGGCCTGCCCGTGGACACCGTGCGCGCCATCAGGGCGCTGCAGCCGACCGGCGATGCAAAGCGCGATGCGCTGATCCAGTTTGTCCGGCACCTTCAAGAAGGCCGAGGCACCCTCGACGCCGAGCAACTCACGGCCTTGCGCGCGGCGGGTTATCCGGACGAGGCCATCGCGGATATCGCATTGGCCATCGCCGTCATCACGTTTACGAACGTGTTCAATCGTGCGAATGACACCGTGGTGGACTTTCCAGAACTGAAGTGATGGGAGTTACGGGGGAAGGGGAGCAGTAAGGAGGGGCGGTCGAGTCGGGTCGGGTCGATGACCGTTCCCGACCAAAGCGGTCCCTGGATCTTTGGGAAGTACACCTTCAACCATAGAGTTCAGTGGGCAGGTAGCCAGCTCCGCTAGAACGAAGTGTGAGGGCTACATGGATAGCCTAAAACGTTCAATTCTTTGGCCCAAAATATCTTCTGCAAGCCGGCCGTCGGATTTTGCCATCAGCATGGCCTTAATGTCTTCGTCATCCAAGACAAGTATTAATTTCCTGTGGACCATCCATTGCTCTCGCAGGGTGTGCTCACAGCCGGAGGCATCACCTCCTTTGCGCGAAACAATTACTCCAAATAAGCCAGCCCCGTGCGGTTTAAGATAATTGGCAATCTGTAGGACTTCTGGCTTCTTGACCTTTCTTGTGTAGTTCTTCGCATCGATCACGATGTAATCAGCATCATATTTCTGCCGCAGGAATGACCAGAACCCACTTTCTGCATAGTTAGGCATGATGAAGTCGCGGCGGTTGGCCTCTGATTTATCCGACAATTCTGGGATTGGCTTCCCAAGGGGGGGCGTAAAAAGGCACTCCAGAATCTCCCCGACAAGGGCCTGATATACATAGCAGTCAGTTTTCCCGGGGTTGCAGGAGGCGAGCGAATCAATCAATTCTTTCTCGCGAGCGACCCTTTCCGGGCGACCGAGTTGTGCGAGAAACAGAGCCTTATAGTAGCTAGGGGATGCCTTTTGTATCTCTACCGGAAACTGCGACTCGATGTGGGGTAAATCCCATACTTCGATATTGGCGGCACGAAGACTCAACAAGTCTGCTTCTGTTAATGTGGCTGGAATGGCAAGAACCATCCGGCAGTCGCCATAGACGGCTTTGTAGGTCTTCAACTGCGAAATTGCGTTTCGTATGCTTCCAGCCGCAAACACGATAGGCGTCTTACACTCAATCAGTAGCGCTTCCTTTCCGCCACCAGATGTCCGATTTACCAGAATATCGGCGCGATATCTCGTCTCACGGCCTAAGAGGACTTCCTGGCGTACCTCGCTGAAGCCTGGGTGGAGCTTCAGAAGCTCGGTAATGAAGCTGACGAATTCGATTTCCCTCGGCTGCCGGTCAAGAGTCTCATGACAATTGGGGCAGAGGATAGTCAAGTTCTTTTCCGACGACTCACCCCCATTGGAAAGGGGAATAAGGTGAGCGAGTTCCAGAGACACTACGTCGTCACTAACGTCGCATATCGCACATTTGTGACCATATTTGTCCAGCATCTTCCTCCTTAGTCCTGTGGGAATTCTCCGGTTTTCTTTAATCGTCATAGTCTCATCAAACTGCTTCAAAACGGTGTGGCCGCAAAGTCGTCAGCGTAACAGCATATTCTTCAAGGGTATTGAACTATCCTTGTCCGTATAACTCCCCCGACATACGGACCCTCGGGAGGGGGCATGTCCGCTTTACGGATCAACTTGTATGGCCGTTCCTGGCGGATTACCGTCATAGCAAATTGCAGCCTGACGCTAGTTCCGTAGGCTAACTGCGAGCACACCTCACCCCGACTTCCCACCTCTACGAAACTCCGCCGGCGTCATCCCCATTTCACGCCGAAACACTCGACTGAAAGCTGCCGTCGACTCATAGCCAACTTGGCTAGCCACGTCAATCAGAGCAAGCTTCTCCTGAAGCAACCGGCTCGCGCAATGCATCCGCCATCCGGTCAAATAATCCAGCGGTGATTGCCCGACAACAGCCTTGAATCTGGCCGCAAAACCAGAGCGCGACATGCCGGCCGCGCGCGCCAGCGACTCCACTGTCCAGTCTTGGGCCGGGGCGTCGTGCATCGCTTCCAATGCCAATGCCAGATGGCGGTCGGCAAGAGCGCCCAACCACCCCTGAGTGGGGCCGCCCGGCTGCGCTGCATACGCGCGTATCGCATGCACGAACAGCAACTCGAATAGTCGGCTGACTACGGCTTCGGAGCCCAGCCCTGGCGACTCGGTTTCCAGCGCCAGCATTTCCAGCACCGACTGAAAGGCCAGGCTGCGATGCTGATCCAGCTTCAAATGCAAAAGTGACGGCAGTGCGCGAAGCAGGGGCCTGGCGTCGCGTTCGTTCAGATCGAACGACCCGCTGACGAAGGTGGTAATTGCGCCGCCGCCGCCGACTTGGATGTAGTTGCCGACACGCAATTTCTCGACTTCCACACAATCGATCTGGACAGAGTCTTCGTGGTCGTACAGGCGGTAGGGCGTGTCGTCCAGCTTGATGAAGACATCGCCACTGCGCATTGAGATGGGATGCGGACTGTCAGGCGTCGTCAAAATGGCTGACCCACGCACCAACAGCACAAAGTTCACGCCACGCTCACCGGGGGAGTTGAGCCCCCACGGCGCGCTGGCGTCCAAGCGCGTGAAGTTGGCCGTGCGCACGCGCGAGCCCATGAGGATATTGGCTAAAGGATCCATCGTTTCCAACTATTTGGACGATCAGTACATAAAAATAGACGAGTAAGGATTGTTCGTCTAATTATGCCTGCATACGATAGACACCATTGAACTCATGGATGTTTCTCGAAGGAGCGGCAATGAAAGCGGTGGTGATGAACGAAACAGGCGACGTCGACGTACTGGCGCTTACGGAGTTGCCGGACCCCGTGCCCGGCCCTGGACAAGTACTGGTCCAGATAGCCGTGGCCGGTATCAACTTCATGGATATCGGTGTGCGGCGTGGCATGGCGTGGAACGAATTGCCCAACCCGAAGATTCTGGGCGTCGAGGGCGCGGGTCGCGTGTTGGCGCTAGGCGCGGGTGTGGAGGGTTTCTCCATTGGCCAGCGTGTGGCCTGGGTCTATGGGCCCGGCAGCTATGCGCAAAAGATCGCCATTGCGGCCAGCTCGTTGGTGCCGATACCCGATGGCATCGACGACAAGACCGCTGCAGCGGTGATGATGCAGGGCCTGACAGCCAGCCATTTCGCCACCGACTTTTATGCCACCCAGCCGGGCGACATCGCGTTCGTCCATGCGGCGGCAGGCGGCCTTGGGTTATTGCTGACCCAGATCATCAAGCTACGCGGCGGCAGAGTTATCGGCCGCGTTTCGTCGGCGGACAAGGTGGCGGCAGCAAGGGCTGCGGGTGCGGAACACGTCATCGTCGATGCCGAGGGAAAATTCGTTGAAGAAGCTAAAAGCTTGTCTGGCGGCGAGGGAGTGCATGTGGTGTTCGATGGGTCTGGTCCCAGCACTTTTCAGGGGTCGATGGACGTGCTGCGACGCTCCGGAACGTTCTGCTGGTACGGCCCTGTGCTGGGTGGCCCCGGCCCTCTTGACATCATGAGCCTGCCCAAGAGCATCAAGCTGGGCTACGCGGTTTTCTTTGACCACATTCACACACCGGAACTCTTGCGCGCGCATTCAAAGCGACTGTTCGATTGGATAGCCGAAGGCAAGCTGAAGGTGCATATCGGAGGCGAGTATTCGCTGGCCGATGCCGCGAGGGCACACGCAGAGATGGCAAGCCGTTCCACTGTGGGCAAGCTGCTACTGCACATGGCTTGAAACTGAAGAGGCTGTAGCTCTTGGGCGTGAGGGTCAGATGTCGGCTAGTGGTCGTCGCTTCACCGCTGATTGATGGGTTTCGCGCGGTAGGCGTTGCGGTATTTGCGAAGGCCTTCTCGCGCTGCACCCATCCTACGGCCGTAATTTGTAGGATGGGTGCAGCGCGCGCTATCAATGGCAAGAACATCGCTGCGCATCGCGCGAAACCCATCACGCGGCCGTGTTGTGGCTGAATTGGCGATCTATGCACCGCCGTTTGATGGGTTTCGCGCATTGCGTTCAGATGGAACGTGACACAAGCTCGCCCAGCACTGTCTCAAGATCGACATCGCCGCGGGCTATTCCATCAGAGAGCGCTTCAAAAATCGATCCAACCTTCGTTGAATCCATCCAGCATGCGCATCCGTGGCAGCGGATATATCATGCCCCGTGAGCGGAACAGCGCTTCCCAGATCTGCCTTTCGAGTGCCGTTCTGACACCAATTTCCGACACCAAGTTTCCCGACGCCGAGGAGGAACGACATCATGGGCATCCTGACTTTCACCATGAACATCACGCTTGATGGCTGCGTGGATCATCGGGAAGGAATCGCCGACGATGACACGCACGCGTTCTTCACCAGGCTCATGGACAACTGCGGCGCGATGCTGTGGGGTCGCGTCACCTACGAGATGATGGAGAGCAGTTGGCCCGCAGTTGCCCGCGGCGAGGGGGATGCATCAGCGGCGATGCGTGAATGGGCGGTCAAGCTGGAGGCCAAGCCGAAGTACGTGGTGTCCTCGACGCGAAAGGACTTTCCGTGGGCCAACAGCCACCACATCGCAGATGACTTGCTCACGCGCGTGCAGCAGCTCAAGGACGCGACGCCGGACGGCGTATTGGTGGGTAGCGGCATGCTCGCGACTGAGTTGGACAGGTTGAATCTGATCGACGAATACCAATTCCTTGTCCACCCCAGGATCGTCGGCCACGGCCCGACCCTGTTCGGGAGCGGGCTGCCGGGTACGCGGCGGCTCGAATTGATCTCTGCGAAGCCGTTTCGTAGCGGTGTCGTCGCCATGCACTACCGGCGCCTGCGCTGACTCTGGGGTGGGTTCGGCCGCCTGTCACTGCGTTGACGTGGCGGCCCCCGCCTCAATACTGATACCGCAACGTCAACATCACACTACGCGGTTGCCCGTAGTAGTTCTGGCGCGACGCGCCGCCGAGCTTCTCGTAATACTTGCGATCGAACAAGTTATCGACCGTCAGCGTGCCCTCGACATGGCGGTTGTAGCGATAGCCGACCTGGGCCGACACGACCGCATAGCTACCCTGGTCCCATCGCACGTTGCCGCTTTGCAGATAGTTGCCGCTGTTCCAGCGCACGCCCGTGCCCACGCTGAAACCTTCCAGCGTCGGCTGGGTAAACCGGTAACGGGTCCACAAGTTGATGGCGTGACGCGGGGTGATGGTGCTGTATGAAAGTCCTTCCGTGGCTGCGGCCGCCTCCAGGTACTTGGTCTGCGTGTAGGCATAGCCCGCCACGATGTCCCAGTTTGGCAGCGGCGAACCGCTGATCTCGGTTTCGAAGCCCTGGCTGCGCACCTTGCCCGCCGCCACGGAATACATCGGATTGTTCAGGTCGCCCATCGCCCGGTTGCGGTCCACGATCTGGAACAGCGCGGCATGCGCATTGAGCCTGCCGTCCATGAACGCGCCCTTCAGGCCGGTTTCGATCTGGCGTCCCACGCGCGGCGACAGCGTGTTGCCTTGCGCGTCGGTCTCGGTCTGCGGCTGGAAGATGCTGGTGTAGCTGGCGTAGGCGGACACCTGCGGCGTCAGGTCGTAGACCAAGCCGGCGTACGGCGTGGTGCGTGCGGCGATGCGGGTTTCCGTCTGGCTGAAATCGCCGAAGTACTGGTTGGCGTTGCGTGCGTCGTTCTTCCACCAGCCCAGGCGAGCCCCCGCGATGAACTTCAGATTGTCGGTCGCCTGAAAATTCGCACGGGTATACAGGCCGAATTCGCTGGTGCGACCGTCATTGCCGTTGACCTGTTCCATGTCGGGCATGGGCATGTCGATGACCGGCTCGTAGACGTTGGTCGGGAACAGGGTGCCGCCGCCGTAATTGAACTGCTTGCGCGTGTAGCTGTAGTCGGCGCCCACCAGCAGGCTGTGCTCGCGGCCGAATGCTTCGATGGGCAGGTTCAAATGGGCGTCGGCGCCGGTGGTTTTCCAGTGATTGCGGTATGACCAGGCAACAAGGTTGGTATCGCCGGTAAGCGGGTCGACAGCGCGGTTGGGCCAGGTGGTCTGGCGCGTGGGCGTATCGGTGTCGCGGTGGAACACGCTTGCCTTGACCACGCCACCGCCTTCAAGCCGGTGCTCTACGTCGGCAAAGAGTTCCGTCGCTTCTTCTTCGATGCGGTTCCATTCCGCGCTGAGGTTGGTCCCACGGCGCACGTCAAGCAGCGAGCCGTCGGCATAGGCGGGCAGGCCGAACGCCGGGGTCGTGCGCGAGCGTTGATGCGTGATGCCGGCCGCCAGCGTGGTGTGCGGCGTCAGGTCGGCCTCGATGATGCCGTAGAGGGTAGGGCGCTCGGAATTCACGCGGTCCACGAACGATCCGCGATCTTCATAGGCGGCGATGAAGCGGCCGCGCACCTTGCCCTCGCTATCGAAAGGCGTGCTCAGGTCGGCCACCGCCCGGTAGTAATCCCACGACCCCACGCTGGCCTGGGCGCCAAAGGCGAATTCCTGCAGCGGACGCTTGCGCACAAGGTTCACGCTGCCACCGGGCTCTCCGGTGCCTTGATACAGCCCGGACGGGCCGCGCAGCACTTCAATGCGGTCGTAGATGGCAAGGTCGAAGCCCGCCGACAGGTTGCCGGCCCCGGCGGGTGCGCGCAGGCCGTCAACCTGGATCGAATCAAGCGTATAGCCTCGGGAGATGAACCCGGAAATATTGCCGCCGCTGGAAAGCGTTTCAACGGTGATGCCGGTGACGTTGCGCATCGCGTCCGACAGGCTGTTGAGGTTCTGGTCATCTAGCTGCTGGCGCGTCACGACCGACACCGACTGCGGAATTTCCTTGAGCGTCTGCGTGCCCTTGCCCAGCGTGACGGCGTTGCTGGTGTACGAGTTCGTTCCTTCACTGGTGGCGGGCGTTGCCGTTCCCGTAACGGTCACGGCCTCTAGCTGCGTGACGCCGCCTTGCGGCGTGGCCTGCAAGGCATAGGTGCCCGCGGCGCTGGGCACGGCGCGATAGCCGGTGCCTGCAAGCAGACGGTCGAAGCCTTGCTGCACGCTCATCTCGCCCGAGAGGCCCGGGCTCTGGCGGCCAGCCAGCCAGGCGGGGTCGTAGACGATTTGTACGCCGGCGGCAGCCGCATAGCGCGCCAGCACGGTATCGAGCGCACCCGCGCCGATCGCGACGGTGCGTATCTGTGAGCTGGGCGCCGTGCCGCTTTGCGTTGCGGTCTGTGCTGCGGATTGCGCGCCCGCCGTCGCACTTGCCATGGCCGTGCACCAGATAGCCGACCAGATCATTGCCTTGCGGGGTCCTTTGCCCCGCGTTGCGCGTACACGTGCCATCACTCTTTCATCCTTTCGTCGTCAAGCAAGAAGCGCCCGCATCCCCTCGATGCGGTGTCACTTCCTACTCCGCACGACAACGAAAAAGTGATCACCTGAATGCAAATTATTTTTATTGCGCGTCAGATCAAGCGCCCGCCGGTCCCACCGACACCCAGTAGCGCGTGACGCGTTGCACGGTGATGGGCAGACGTTCGGCCAGGGCGCGCAGGGCGGCATCGGTATCGCGCAGCGACAGGGCGCCCGACACCCGCAAGTTGGCCACCTCGGGCGAGCAGCGCAGCATGCCCGGGCGATGGCGCGCCAGCTCGGCCACCACATCGGCCAGACGCTGGTCGCGCACGACAAGCATGCCTTGCTCCCAGAGCGCCGCGCTGTCGTCCACGGGTGCTAACCCGCTGGATTGGGCAAGCGTGAAGCTGCCGCGTTGGCCTGCGTCGATGCGCAAGGCAGCGGCGTGCGCGGGGCGTGCCAGCACGGCGTGTTCGAACACCATGACCTCGGTACGATCGTCGATCACACGCACCGAGAAGCGCGTGCCCAGTGCCTGCACCTCGCCCTGCGGGGTCTGCACGACGAACGGTCGATACGTGGATTGCGCTTCCTGGCCGGTGGTCACCAGAACCTCGCCCGCAACTAAAACCAGACGGCGCTCGGTGGGGCCAAAGTGCAGGTCGACGGCGCTGCCGCTGTTCAATACCAGCCGCGTGCCATCGTCCAGCATGCGTGTCAGTTGTTCGCCCGCGGCGGTGCGCAGATCCGCGCGCAAGGCGGGCGCCTCGCGCCACGCCATCCAGCCCACCGGCGCCACGACGCCCAGCCCCAGCGCCACGCGCAGCACGGCGCGGCGGCCTTGGCGCTTGCGGGTGGAGCGCAGCACGTCATGTCCGATCTGGGCGGGCAGGCCGTCGAACGTGCCCAGCACCTGTTCGGCGCGTGCCCAAGCCTGCGCGTAAGCCTCGCCCTGCGCAAGCCAACGCTCGAATGCTCGTCGGGTGGTCGCATCGGCGGGCTCGTAGCGCAGCCGGATCACCCAGTCGGCCGCTTCTTCCAGCAGCCGGTCGTTGGGCATGGACGTCATGGCGTTGCTGCCCAGCGCGCTCATGCGGCAACGGCCATGCAGGCCATCAAGGCCTTGCGCAAATGGCGCCGTACCGTAATGACGGGTTTGCCGGTTTGCTCGGAAATCTCTTGCAAGGTCAGGCCGTCTAGCTGCGCCAGCAGGAACATGTCGCGCGTGGCCGCAGGCAGGCGCTGGAGCATGGCGTCGATTGCCACCAGCGTCTGCACGATGATGAGGCCCGTTTCCGGCGGCGGCACCTGGGGTTCGGGCAGATGCGCGATGGCGTCCAGATAGGCCTGCTGTACCGCGCGGCGCCGCCAATGGTCAACCAGCAGCCCCTTGGCGATGTGCGTGATCAGGGCGCGCGGTTCCTCACGCAACACGGGCGGCCGGCGCGCGGCCATCAGCCGCAAGAACGTGTCCTGCGCCAGATCGGCCGCGTCGCCGCTGTCGCCCAGCTTGCGATGGAGCCAGCCTTGCAGCCAGCCATGGTGATGGCGATAAAGCTGCTCGACGGCGGGGAGGGTAAGAGAGTCGGGTGATTGCAAGATGCCCCGAAGTTTACCGAATGCGAATAAGAAATACTATTAATTAGATTACCTGAGCGGGTGCCGGCGCGGCGTGCGCGCAACAGAGGTGCGTCATGGCAGGGCCCCGCGCCAGGGCCTTTTTTTGTAAAACCGTAGCCAGCCCCTAAAGCAGTCCGCCCAAGTTGCCGTCAATGCAGCGTGTCTGATTCATGGATGGAATTCCCATGATCCGTAAGTTTTTTCCGATGGCATCGGCCTTGTTGATGGCGGGTGGCATGGCCGTGCCTGCCAATCATGCAAATTCCTCGCCCGTGACGTCTATGAATGTGTCGTTCACGGTGCTCAGCCAATGCACGGTCGGCCACCAGCACGGCAGCCACCCGATCGTGCGCTGCGCTCACAAGACGCCTTCCCTCATCCAGCGCAGACCCGACGCGCAATACTGGACAGTGGTTTTCTAAGGTTCAGAACTCGATCGTGGCCGTCACCACGTCGGAATACTGTCCCGGCTGCGGTGCGGTCTGCGCGGGCACGCGGCCATAGACTTGCACCTGTTGCGGGTTGCCGGTGCCCGTGCCTGTTACAAAAGCCGTGCCCAGTGTGCCGTCCCCCCACGGAACGGTGCGCTGGGCGGTGGTATGCAATTCATAGCGCACCAGCCTGCCGTTGTTGGAACGCATATAGCGCTGGGCGACGGTACCGTTCTGGCCGCCATTGAGGCGGATTCGGTAAGCGTCGTTGTTGGTGCATCTGACACTGAGGGCGCTGTTGGCGGTGCGCGCGGTCTTGAAATCCGCCACCGCGCCGAAGTTCAACGGAGCGGCCGAAATGGTGCAGTTGTTGGTGACATTGGCGCGCACCGTGAAGTTGTAGCTGCCGCGCGAACCCAGCGCCGAACACGCGGGCCGGGTCAAGGCATAGAACCCATAGTCGAAGGTGGCCACCCCAGCGAACGTCTCGGAATACGCCGTCGTGGCATTGTTTACCGTCGGCACCGTGTATTGGGCGGGCAAAATCTGTCCCGTGATGGGCTGGTTGAAGGTCACTTGCCCACCCAGCAACGGGCGTGAGAACACGATGGAAATGGGTGTCGTGCCGGTCGCGGTCGCGCCCCATAGCGGGCTCATGGACGGGCTGGGCGATAGCCGGTACTGCAACCGATTGGCGCCATTGGCCATCCGCCGAGGATCTTGCGCGGTCGACCCGCTGCCTATGCCCAGGTTGACGCACACCCGGGCAAATCCCAGTGTGAGCAGCCCCCAGTTGCACGTTACGGTCAGCGTTCCCGTTTGCGTGGCCGACGCACCCGACACGGGATTCACATTGGGAAAGGTGATGGGCGTCATGGACGCCGTGCAGGTCTGCGCCTGGACGGCATTGCCGCCCAGCAACGCGGCCATCAGCAGAAATAGGGCGGCTGTGGCTTTCATGGTCAACGCCCCACGCACGCGACCGGGCCCAGGCGTGGCAAAGCGCCATCATCGGGGGCTTCGAAAGCGAAGCGTGCCGTGCAGGCAAGGTTCTGCGCGCGCACGTCCAGATGATTGACGTCAACCAGATCGCGCACGAATGTCTGGCTGCCATAACCGACCACGCCTTGAGATCCGCTTTCCCGATGCACGACGCGGGCGCCCACAGGCAGCGGCTTGCCTTCGCCGTCGACCAGCAGCACTGTCGCCGCCGCTTCGCGTTCGATACCGAACTTCACCAGCACCCCCGATTGCCATTGGGGCACGATGTCACGCGAATAGGCCGTTACGTGGGCGTTGGGGGGTAAATCCAGTCCATCGATGTCCAGCGTATTGGTCTGGTAGCTGTTCAGGTCCGGCACGACCAGGTAGCCGCTATCGCCGGTATGGCCCGTGACGCGGTTTTGATGCAGGACGGGCACGTCGGCCTCGTCACCCGTGGACACCAGCGCGAAGCTGTCATCAATGCGCCGGGAAGCCTGCGCGGTTCCATCCATGAACACCAGGGCGCCGTTCACGTCGAGTTCGCCGGTGGTCCGCCCATCAAAGCGTTGTGCGCCCACCGTAACCTCGCCATAGCGCCCCAGATACCGTCCCCAGCCCTGTTCGTAGTGTCCGCTGGCATAGGTGCCTGCCTGAACGCCCCAGCCAAAGCCGCCGCCGTAATCGGGGGTGCGGATGGCGCTTGCATTGGCATAGGGTTCGCCGTCTTGCCAACCGGTCGTGGCGTTGACGGATACGTCGTCCAACGCGATACCCAGGCTGAGGAACGCACCTCTACTGTTACCGTCGCTGAAGTCCTGGAAGGCGCTCATGGTCAGGGTGGCGCGATTGCCCAGGCGTGTGCTGTAGGCCATTGATCCGATATGCGCGGCTTCAACGCCGGGATACTGCTGCCCGATGTAGCTGAACGACACCGACTGCCCGCCGCCCAAGGGTAGCGCCAGGGTTGCGCGATCGCTGGCGCGTGCCACCGGAATGCCGTCGTTGGCCGCCAGGTCGGCATAGGCCGAGGTGCTGCGCAAGGTTTGTAGGTCGATGGAGAATCGCGGGTCCACATACTGGTAGCCCAGGCCCACCTGCAAGCCCGCGCTTCTACCCGCGCTGCCGGCAACGGAAGCATTGACCACCCCCGCCATGCCCAGTTTTGCGAGCACACCCGTGCCCACGTTGTAGAGGCCCGTGGTGGCTTCACCATGCGCCTCGGCCGTCACAGCATTAGACAACCCGTATTGCCACGAAGCGCTCAGTGCGGGGTCGTCTTTATAGTCGAACGAGCGCCAACCATAGGCGCGGCGTAGAAACCCCGCTTCCACCGAATAACTCGACATGCCCTCTGCCAACAACCGCGTGTCGACATAGATAGGCAGCGATTGCGATACGGGTCGGCCCAGTGCATCGCGCGTGATGACGTTGGCCTGGCCGAAGCCAGTGATACCCGCAACGTTGTCAACCACGAACGGCCCGCTAGGCACGTCGCCGGAATAGCGTCGGATGTTGTTGATGTACACGTCGACCGAGGAGGGCACCACGGCGCTGCCGCCAAACGCGGGCATGGGAAAGGTCACCAGATCGGGCCGCAGCGCGAAGTTGCGCCGCCACTGAAAACCGGCCATGCGTATCGAACGCGACCAGGCCAGCGAACCCGAAATTGTGTCACCCAGTTGGCGGGTGGTGAGTGTCTCGGGGTCGGAGTGGGTCCAACTGGTGTCATACCGCACATAGCGACTCAAGTCGCGTTGCAGATAGCCCGTGCCGGTATTGCTGAGCACGCCGTACTGGTCGAAGTAACGTTGTTCGCTCCAAAGGGCCAACGGGTTGTTGCGTTCCGTGCGGGCATACAAGTCGTAGTTGATAAGAAACCCGCGACCAGTCGTGGCTGCGGCGGTGGGGGCCAGGCCACGGCCATCGATTCTGCGCGCGACGCGATAGCGGTCGGGCATATCAATATCCACCTCTTGCGCGGCCGCATCGAAGCGATACGTCAAGCCTGGAATCTGATCCAGCGGCACGTGTTCCTGGTCCGGGATTCCCAAGGCGGGAGTATCGATACCGATGCCGCGCAAATCGATGCCGCGGGCCGACAAGCGGCCGTTCTGATCTTGGAACCGAGCAATGTAGGGGCTGCGCTGGCCGTTGAAGCTGACCGTCAAATAGACGTCGATAGCAGATACCGCCGCCAACGGAGCAGGGGCGGGTTGCGCCTGTGATGGTGCGCCGGTGATTGCAACGGCAAGGGTCAGAGTCCATTGAAGGGCGCGCGCACACAATGTCTCACTTCCCGGGGGATGGCCGCAAGGGTGCGTCCATTTCCACACTGTTCACCCGCGCGCGCACCGACATTGATGCGTTCGCACCGGGTTGGAACGGCAGGCGCCATTGGCGCGTGCTGCCGCTTAATACATAGCCCAGCAGGCCATCACGCACGCTACGGTCTTGGCCGTTCGAAACCAGAACCACATCGCTAAGCTGTGCGCGGTGTGCGCCGTTGTTGCGGACTTGGAGCGCCCAGCCTGTGCCGTCGCGCGCCAACGACCAGACAAGGTCGTCCTGGACGGCCTGTTGCGGCGCCGCGCCCACGAACACAGGTACCGAGTAACGCAAGCGTACCTGCACGCCGGTGGTGCGCAGCGGATCGGGCGGCGCGATCTCATCAATAATCAGCCGGTACGATTGCTCGCCGGATGGAGCTTCCGCGTTCGGCCGTAGCAGGCGTACAACCTGCCGTCCGCCCGGCGCAATCTGAATCATCGGGGGGCTGGCTACCAGGGCTGCGGATTCGGTCAGTACATCTTCATTCAGCGTCTGGTGCCATGCATAGACGCGCACTTGACCATAGACGGGGGCGGCTCCCTCATTGCGCAATGTCATGGTCGTCGCTTGTTCAGCGCTGCCCAGGTTCAGGATCACGGGCGAGATCTGCAAACTGGCGGAATGCGCATGTAGCGCCACGCCGATCAGGCAGGCTCCCGCCGCTTGGCGAAGTATCCCAAGCGTCGTCATGGCGATCCGTGACTAGAAGTAGACGGTGGCGGTAACGGTCGACTGATAGGTGTCGGGCGCCGGCGCATCCTGCGGTGGCACTTGCCCGTACACGGTCAGCGTCTGCGCGGTGCCCGTGCCGGTACCGCCGACGGTGTCCGTGCCTTGCGTATTGCCCCAGACCGTCGTACGCCCCGCGTTCTGATAAAGCTGGTAATCGACGGTCGTTCCGGTGTTGCCCGGTGCGGTACCGGTCAACAGACGGCTGGCAACGGTCGAGCCCGCCGCCGTCCCTGCATCCAGGCCGACGTTGTAAGGCGTCGTATCCGTGCAGGTAACACTCAACGTTGTTTCTTCATTGGCCGGCGCGCTCAGCAAGCCGGTAGCGGGAAACACCAATGGCTCGGCCGCTATCGTGCAATTGGCCTGCACGGTCAATGACACATTGAAGGTTGCGCTTGACGTACCGTTTTCATAAACCTGCGCTTGAGCAAGCGTAGGCGCGTAGGCGCCGACAACAACGGTCAGTGCAGTGGCATACCCCATCGCTTTCATACCTACGCTCCTCAATGTTGTTAAGTGGTTCGAACCATTTAAGTGCTTCGAACCACTCTAGCGATGGGGGGTGAGGAACTTATTTCCTTATTTTTCCAAGATCGTCATTTACTGTCTATTGGCGGGCCAGCATATTTAAATGCCTGCGTTCCTGCTGCGGTGGGTATAGACGCGCTGAACGTGATGTGATTGACACGTCACATCTATAAAAAATAGAAACAATTTATGGGCTGGATTTTGAAACGAATATTAAAGGCCGCCAAATACGGCGAGAATAACCACGCTTAATCGGCAGTGAGTTTTCAATGGTGATGGCGACGAGCGTGGAGGCAACCATATGGGCGTGGGGAGTCTACAGTCAGCGCGCCGGCAGCAGATATTTCAGCCCCTGAGTGAAACCCCGTGGCGCGACGCTGAGATGGTCCTCGTCGTTCAGGACCGCTGACTTCAGTTTCAAGCCGGGGTATTTGCGGCTCTGCAATGCCGATTCAAGCGCCCGGTTGTCGGCGACCATGTCAACCGTCTGGTTGTAGCGCCGGTCCCCTTTGCGCAGGGCTTCAAAGGCGCCCACATACATAAAGACATTCGCCTTCAGATCTTGATTCTGCTTGGCGTAGCGCGCTTCGAATGTCAGGGCGACCCGCTTGTCGTACCAGAGAGACGGGCTGCCGAGGATATAGCCGCTGAACAGGCCAGGCTCGGTGAAAAGGATCTGCGTGCCCAGCAGGGCGCCGTAGGAGTGGCCCAGAAAGAGGGCGCGGGCCGGGTCTGCCCGGTAGCGGGCGGAGATGAATGGTTTGACCTGATCGCGCAGATAGTCCTGGTAAGCGCGCGACTGACCATGGACTGCATTGGCGGGTGCGGTGCTTGGGCCATTTGGCGTTGGCGTGTAGTCGCGTTGCCGGCTGACCCCGCCGTCTTCGCCCTTTGCATAGGACAGGCCGACAAGGATGAATTCCTCGATCTTGGGGCCCTCAACGTTCAGGCGACGGCCTAACTGCCGGATGATTGGGAAAGCGTAGTCGGCGTCGGTTACATACAGCACGGGGTAGCGCCGCTGCGGCTGCTTTGCATAAGACGGCGGTAAAGCAACGAAGACCTGGTAACCGCGTCCAGATACCGGATCGGGCACGTCCCAGACCTCGCTGTCGGCGATCTCGTAGGGGCGGCCTTCGCCGGGCTGTACCTTTACCGTTGATGTGGGCTGGGCGTGCGCCGGCCGGCTAGTGACGCCGAAGCTGGCGATAAGGGCGAGCAGCAGGGCGCTTAGATAATGTCGTTGCATGTGAAGTTTATGTTTTTCGACAGCCGGAACTTCCGACGAGTCTTCGATGATCTGGCCGGACGTTTGGTGTTGCCAGGTGTGGCAAGCGCGCTATTGCCTCAGCCCTCCAGCCGCTTCACCCGCCACGAAACACCGCCTCCATATTATTTCCATCGGGATCCAGCACGAACGCGGCATAGTATCCCGGCGGATAGCCAATCGCCGTGTCGCGCAGGCCGGGCGCACCGTTATCGGTTCCGCCCGCTTTCATGGCGGCTGCGTAAAAGGCGTCGACTTCGGCACGGTTCTTTGCCGCGAAAGCGGTGTGCTGGCGCACGCTATGTGGATGGAATTTGTCGATCCAGAAAATCGGATAGTCGACGCCATAGCCCACGGCATCAGATCCGTCATCGCTGGGAATCTGCATGACGCGGCGCAGGCCGAGTGCTCCCAGCACTGAATCGTAGAAAGCGGCGGAGCGGGCGACGTCTGCCACCCCGATACCGGTATGGTCGATCATTGTGGACTGCCTCCTATGGCGTTGCGGTTTCCAAGTTATGTAATGCACATCAGGCGCTGAACGACGACGCCAAGCCCTGCGCTTCCTGAAGCATCCATTTTGCAAATGCCTGTAGTGGCGCTTCACTCAACTCGATCGGCTCGGGCAGAACGAGGCAGAAATTCTTGGCAATCGCTTTGCTGTCCGGCCAAGGCGCGACCAGACTGCCTTGTTCCAACTCTGCCTCGATATAAAGACGGGGCACCAACGCGACCCCCAGGCCGGCCACTGCCGCCGCGATCAGCATGGAATGCAGATCGTAGCGCGCGCCGACTGCCGAATTAGTTAACTCGATGCCGGCCTCTTGTGCGTAAAGCTGCCATGCGTCCGGGTTTTGCCGGCGGTGAAGGCGGGGTAGCTCGTCCAGCGACGTGTGCGCACCGGCTTCCGCGAGCAGCGCCGGACTACAGACGGGCACCAGCACTTCCTCCAGCAAGTGATGCAAGTGCATACCCGCCCATGCTGGATGCTCAAAATGGATGGCCGCGTCGAAACCGCTACCCGCAAGAATGAAGGGCTCCATACGCTCGGTGATATGCACGGTGATGTTGGGATGCGCGTTTTGAAAACGCTTCAGCCGAGGGATCAGCCAGCGGGTAGCGAAGGTGGGAATGGCGGCGATATCAATGGTCCCGCCTTCGGTGGGCTGCCCCATTACATAAAGGCTGTCCCGCTCTAGCCGATTCAGGATCTCGCGCACTTGCAGCGCGTATCGCATGCCGTGGGGTGCAAGCCGTACGCGATTCCCCACGCGCTCAAAGAGTGCGACGCCTAAAAACGCCTCCAGGCGACCGATCTGACGACTGATCGCGCCCTCGGTCAGCGCCAATTCTTCGGCCGCGCGGGCGAAGCTGCCGTGTCGCGCCGCTGCCTCGAAAGCCAGGAGCGCGGAATTACTTGGAATCTTACGTCGCATGGGGGGCTCGTTGATGGGGTGCGCTTGAGGCAGCTTGAGTCAATGTCACTGAAGGCTGATTTTATATCGCTATATACGCGGTAGAGGCGCGTTTAGCATGACCTTACTGCAATGAGTGGGTTTGAGTGCTGAAAGCGCTTAACCCGTGACCAAGGATTTTCCTGATGATCTATACCGTGGAATGCAGCTTCGCCGATCCCAACAGCGAAGCCGAATGGAACGACTTCTACAGCGCTGAAAAGCTGCCCGCCCTTATCTCGGTCAGGGGCTTTCAGACGTCGCAGCGCTTCAAGGCGTTAAGCGATGGTTGCCCGATCTACCTGGCCCTACACACGATTGACGGCCTGGATGTTCTGACGGGCGAGGAATACCGCCAGAAGGGCGGCGGCAATTTTGCAAGGTGGCAGCAGCACATCACCGACTGGCACCGAAATCTGTATGACGACATCGGCGTTGCGCCGGCGGTCAATGAGGACGAACTCCTTGTGCTGTGTGCAAGCGGCGCCGAACCTCTGATTCAGATGGACCTTACCCCCTTCGCCATGCGAGCCGTTGCGCTTGAGAAGTCTCCGGAACGTCGTTGGCTGGCAAAGCTGTCTCGAGGAAAGGCCCGCTTATTGGAGAGCGTGCCCGAAGGCGTCCACGTCTATGCGCCGATGACGGAACAACTCACAAGTTCTTATGCAGCGTTGAACATTCAAGCCTGAAGTTAAAGCGTTTTCCGGAGAAAAGTTGTGCCCGCCATTCCATTTCCAAGTCAGCAAGCCGGAGATTTCACGGTTACCGCCATCAGCGACGGCTACCTCACCGCCAGCCTGGACTTGCTTTCGAATATCAACCCGGACGATGCGTCCGCAATGCAAAATGCCGCGGGCCAGAAGGAGCCGGGCGCCGTGCATATCAATTGCTATTTGGTCCGGGGAGCGGGCCGCACGATTCTGATTGACGCGGGGGCGGGAGGGATCAAGCAATGGGGGGGGCGGTTGATATCGAATTTATCGCTGGCTGGGGTCAAGCCCGCCGACATCGACACCGTCCTGCTCACCCACGCCCATCCCGATCACGTCGGCGGGCTGGTGGACGCAGCCGGACAAAACCTCTTTCCGAATGCGGAGCTGGTGGCTCATCAACGCGAGCTTGCGTTCTGGCAGGATGACGGAAATCTCAGTCGCGCCACCGAGCGCGCGCGCGGCAACTTCCTGATTGCGCGTCAAGTGTTCGACGGCTACCGCGACACGCTTCGTACTTTCCAGGAAGGGGAGGTGCTTCCCGGTATCAAGGCGATGCCGCTACCGGGGCACACGGATGGCCATTCCGGATATCTTTTCGAATCGTCCGATCAGAGCCTGCTTGTTTGGGGAGATATTGTCCATTTTCCCCACATTCAGATCGAACGGCCAGACGTGTCGATTGCCTTTGATCAGGATTCTTCCCTTGCCGCCACCACACGATCACAGCTGTTGGATCTGGTCAGTTCAGAGAAACTCTTGATCGCCGGCATGCATTTGGGGGAACTTGGTTTCGCGCGAATAAAGCGAAGCGGCGGAAGCTACGGCCTGGAGTATGAGACCGAAGCGTGAAGCCCCCAATCTATGCAACCCTGCTTACAGGGTCGGTTGCGGAATCGGGGTGTCTTTCGGCAGCGTGCCCGATATGCGCGACGGGCAATCCGAAATTCCCCACTTGGTGACCATGCCCTTTTCAATCATGAACTTCTCGATGCACACGTGATAGGCGGACATGGGACCCCAGATCTCTTCGTACGAAATGATCGTTGCCCCGCTGGAAAGCGTATAGCTTTTCTTGGGAGGTCCCCACTTGGAAATCAGTTGCTCTTCCGTGCTGCCGACCCAGACTGCATTGACGTCGTTATAGGTTTTATTCCGTGTGCCCATCAGCATGTTCATCTGTCCAGAAGTACATCCCACTAGTAGCGATGGCAGGACAACAAGCAGTGCTAATTTTTTCATTTTGAGCATTACCTAAAGTTCGACGGTTGAGAGTTAGGTGCTTACGATTTTCCGGGCGTCAATGTATCAGAAACCTTACCGCCCGACGCTCCGTCAAGCCAGAATGGCCCTCATGTTATGCAAGCAACTGCTTGTATAACTGAGGGCCATATCTTGAGTTTGTTCACTGCAATCCGGCTGTTTCTACCTAAACAGGCCTTGCGGTGAGGCCGTCGTCTCAGCCTTGCACCGGCGTGCACAGTTCCACCAGCGTGCCGTCGGGGCAGCGCAGGTAAGACACCACTTGACCCCAAGGCTTGGCGGTCGGCGCACTGAGTTCGGTTGCGCCCAACGACAAGGCCTTGGTGTGGGCGGCTGCCACGTCGTCCGTCACAAAGCCCACTTCCATGCCCAGGGGCTTGGGCGACGCCGACGCTTCGACGTGTCCCGTGGCGAAGTTCATGGCAGCCAGTTCATGCGCCGCGAACGACAGCGTGGTGGCGCCAGTATCAAGCTCTCCGTAGGTTCCTGACTCGTGCAGGAAGCGCACCGGAAAGCCAAACGCGGCTTCAAAAAAGGACAACGACGCCGCCACGTCAGGCACATAAACGATGGTGTATCCGAACTTCATGAGGGGTCCTTGAAAGCTTGGTTTGCGCGTCGACAAACAGGTCAACGCTGATCGTGCGCATCATACGTGGACGTTGCGGTGTGACGGGCTGTTTGTCGCCGCCCAGTCACAAGAGTGCCTGGCGCGTATGCAGCTTTGGTGAGAAACGTGACAGAATGTCAGGCACGTGCCGCCCGGCTTTACCGGTGAATTCCGTATTGATCAGGTTCTGAAATGCCCGTTATCGGTGATCCGTACCTAACCCGACCTCCTGGCGATGGCGGGGGCGGCGCGCAATGCGACCCCGACGGTTCCCTGGGCCGGCTGGTACGCCTGACCCGGCGCTTCTTTCGTGTGGATTTCGCAATCCTGGCGGGCACCGACGCCGACGCCAGTGGCGCATGGCAGGTGGCGGATGGCGCGCCGCCCTCGAATTCCCAACCCTGGTCCATCGAATGCCCCGTACGCGCTGCCGACGGGCGCCTGCTGGGCAGCTTGCGGCTGCTGCACGGGCAGGCGCGCGACTTCACCGACGAAGACAGCCGGGCCTTGCAAGACCTGGCCGACCTGGCGGCCACGGCCATCGAACAGCGCCATGCGCTGTCGAGCGAGCGCGCCGACGAAGACACCTGGCGCGAAGAAGCCCGAAAGCTGTCGCTGGCCATCGCGGGTAGTGGCACGGGCGTCTGGGACCGCAACGTGGTGACCGGCGAGATCACTTATTCGCCCGGCTGGAAGGCCTTGCTTGGCTATTCAGAATCGGAACTCACCACGCGCATCGAGGATGCCTACAACCGCCTGCATCCGGACGACCTGGACTACGTGCGCGCCGCCATGCAGGACCATTTCGACGGCAAGACGGACAGCTACGAAGTCGAGCACCGCATCCGATGCAAGGATGGCAGCTACAAGTGGATTTGCAGCCGCGGCAAGGTGATCAGCCGGGACACAACGGGCAGGGCGCTACGCATGATGGGCACGACCACCGACATCAGCGCGGTGCGCGCCATGTCCGAGCGGCTCCAGCGCACGGCGGACCTGGTCGTCAACCTTACCGATGCCGTGCCCGGCCTGGTGTTCCAGTGCCGGGCCGTGCCCGAAGGCGGCGCGTGGTTCTCGTATGTCAGCGCGGGCATCTGGGACATGTTCGAGCTCACCGCCGAAGACGCGCGCGCCAGCGCCACCGCCATCGAACAGCGCATTCATCCCGAGGACCTGCCCGCCTATCGCACGTCGCTGCATGCGGCGGCCGGCGCGCTGACGCCGTGGCATTTGGAGTTCCGCGTCTGCCTGCCGTTGCAGGGTGTGCGGTGGCGGCAGGGGGACGCCAGCCCGCGCCGCGACACCGACAATGGCGTGGTGTGGCACGGGTTCGTCACCGATATCACCGACCGCAAGCGCGCTGAACTCGAATTGCGCGAGCTTGCCGCCACGGACGCGCTGACGACCTTGCCCAACCGCCGCCACTTCATGTCGCGCATCGCCGCGGAGCTCACGCGGATCAAGGGCCTGGGCGGCCTGGGTTCCGCGGTGCTGATGTGCGACCTGGACCACTTCAAGCACATCAACGACACCTGGGGCCACGCCATCGGCGATGGTGTGCTTCAGCATTTTGCGAACATGCTGCGCGCCCAGTTGCGCGAAATCGACCTGGTGGGGCGCATCGGTGGCGAGGAGTTCGCCGTTGTGCTGCCCGATACCGACATCGAAAGCGCGCACCTGTTCGCCCGAAACGTGCAACGCCAGATCGCTGATACGCCGTACTTGTCGGATGGGCGGCACATACCGCTGACGGTCAGCATCGGCATTTCCGCGCTGCACACGAAGGACGACGACGCGGAGCTGGCGCTTAGCCGCAGCGACCGCGCGCTGTATTACGCCAAGCAACGGGGGCGCAATCGGATCGAATCGGTGCTGTTCCGATAGAACAACCCTTATCGTCAATGAATCTGTTCCGAGCCCTCGGGTTGCAATTCCGACAGCCCATTCCAATCGGGGTCTTTGAACATGCGCAGATTGATGGGGTAGACCGGATGCCCGGCCAGGCATTCGTTGAAGGCGTCCAGAAAGGCCTCAACGTTCGGGGTGTAGTAACGCCACTCCTTCAGATGATTGCCGGTCAGGCAAGCCACCTGCACACCGACATTGGAGTTCTCGAAGCCGTTCTCGATGGCTTCTTCAAAGCGATTGGTGTTTTGCTTGTCTTCGTCATTGGGCATGCCGGACTCGATGCCCGTATACGGCCAGGAGATGATGATCAGGTTTTCATTGATCTGACGGTCAGGCGCCGCCGGCAGCCCGGTACGAAAACGAACGATGACCGACAAACCGTTGACGCGGGTTTCACCCACTGCCCAGAGATCGCCTGGGAAAATGCTGTTCATTGAATGCCTTCCTATATAGAAACCGAACCGGCGGGTTCAGCGCTTGGTTCCGAGCAAAGCTCGTCTTCAAAAAAAAGAAGCGCGAAGTCTATCGCAAGCTATCAATCCCAGACTGTGGGACACACGTGCCACACGCTTGCGCCGTAATTCGCGCCTGTTCCGCCAACCCGTCCCGCAGCAATTGCGCCGGCCCACTCATGGCGCGGTCTTTCGACCAGACCACCGCAAGCACCGGATCTTCCAGCGACAGCAACTGCCGCGCCACCAATCCTTGGCGCTCCGCATACTGGGCGCCAAGACTTTCCACGATGGCCACGCCCAAGCCTTGCGCCGCCAGCGCGCTGGCGGCCGACGACTGCGCCACTTCGATAATCGGCTTATACGGCAACCCGCGCGCTTCCAGCGCCTGGCGTGTTGCGCGGCCGGCGGGCAGGGCGGGGGCCAGCACGATCGGGCCAGCATTGGCCACCTGTTCAAGTGTCAGCGCCGACTGCCGCGCCCAGGGATGATCTTGCGCCATGACCGCGTGCAGGCTCAACGGCGCCAACCGCAAGCTGCTGACGCGGTCGATGTCGGACGGTGCGCCGATGATGATGCCCAGGTCAATGCGATGGTCGACCGCCATTTCTATGATCTCCAGCGCGGTGCCGGCGCGTACCGTTACCGCGACGGTCGGGTGCGCCTGTCGCATGCCGGCTAGCGCAGGGGGCAGCAGGCTGGAGGCCGCTATCGCAACCGCGCCCACGTCCAAGCGCGCCAACGCCCCTTGCCGGATGTCGACGGCCAGCCGGTCGACCGCTTCGATGCCGGCCAATGCGTTGAGCACTTCGGGTATCAGCGCGCGACCCTGGCTGGTGAGGTGCAACCGCCGGTTCTCGCGGCTGAACAGCGCGAAGCCCAGGCGGGTTTCCATGTCGCGCAGCAGCGCGCTGGCGGCGGGCTGGGTCATGTTGACGGAAGCGGCGGCGGCGGTGACGGTGTCGTGCCGATACATGGCGCGCAGCAGCAGGAGTTCTCGCCGATTGAACATATGAATTTCATATGGAAATAGTCAATTCATCTATTTGACCATATGAAGGGGGCGCCGCCAGAATAGCCGGATCGCATTCTGCTTCTTCAGCTATCGCCATGCCCGCCAACACCATCGTTTCCGTCACTTGCATCCCCTTGCGCCTGCCGTTTCATCATTGGAGCCCGTCGCCGCTGTTCGCCGGCCGTCCGCGCGACAAGCTGGACAGCGCGCTGGTGCGCGTGCAGACGGAAGACGGCACGGTGGCCTGGGGCGAGTCTTATTGCGTGGAGCCGCGCGCCTTGGTTGCCATTTTTGAGACCTTGATCGCGCCGCTGGCCTGCGGGCGGGATGCGGATGACGACACCTTGCTGCCGGGCATGCAGCGCACGCTGCACAACCTGGGGCGGTCGGGTCCCGTGGTGCATGCGCTGGCCGGCCTGGACATCGCGCTGTGGGACCTGCGCGCCAAACGCGCCGACGTGCCCTTGTATCAACTACTGGGAGGCAAGCGCCGCGATCGCGTGTGCGTCTACGCGTCGCTGCTTCAGTACTACGGCAACGCGGAACGCCTGGACGCGGTGACAACGCGCGCCTTGAACGAAGGCTATACCGAGATCAAGCTGCACGAGCGCACCGCCGATGCGCTGGCCGCCGTGCGCCGCAGCACCGGCGCGGGCGTGCCCATCATGGTGGATACGAACTGCGCCTGGCTACCCGACGAGGCCGAAGCCGCCATCGCCGCCATGCACCCGCATGATCCGTTCTGGATTGAAGAGCCGCTGTGGCCGCCGGAGGACGACCGCGCGTTGACCCGCTTGAAGCGCGCCTGTGGCGTGCCGCTGGCCGTGGGCGAGAACGCCGGCAGCGTGACCGACCTGGAGCGGGTGGTGGACAGCGAAGCCGCGCAGTATGTGCAGCCCAGCGTCATCAAACTGGGCCTGACCGGCGCGTGGCGCATCGCGCAGAAGTGCGCGGGGACGAACGTCGTCTGCGCGCCGCAGGTGGCATTTTTTGGACCGGGCTATCTGGCCAGCCTGCACCTGATCGCGGCGCAGCAGGCCGAGGTATCACTGGAACGCCTTTACGTGGAACTGGCCCACGTGCCCTATGGGCGCAGCGTGCCCATCGCAGACGGTTGGGTGACCGTGCCGGACGGGCCCGGGCTGGGCGCGGATCCGGAAGCGGAACTTGCCGAAGGCCGCTACAGCGCCTGACACGACGACAACGCGAGCCCAAAGAGGCCGCATCAAACATAAACCTGGAGACAACAATATGCATTCATCGCGCAGAGCGTTCTTGATCAACGGCACGGCCATGGCAGTGGGCGCGGCCGCGTTGCCCTGGAGCTTCGCGGCACGCGCCGCGCAGTATCCGGACAAGGCGGTGCGCTTATACATTCCCTATCCGCCGGGCGCGGCCACCGACACGTTGGGCCGCATGGCGGGGCAGGTGTATGCCGAGGCGCTGGGCCAGCCCTTCGTGGTTGAGAACCGGGGCGGCGGCGGCACCACGATCGGCACGCGCGCGTTGGCGGTGTCGGCGCCGGACGGCTACACCATCGGCATGGTCGACTCCACCTTCACCATCAACCCCGCGCTGTTGGGCGATCGCCAGCCCTACGACGCGATCAATGACTTTGCGCCGATCTCGCTGATGGCGACCGCGCCGTTCGTGATGGTGGTGCATCCGTCCGTCAAGGCCACCGACGTTGCCGCTTTTGTTGCGCTGGCCAAGGCGCACCCGGGTACGTTGTCGTTCGGGTCGGCGGGGGTGGGCAGCGGTCCGCATCTGGCGGGTGAGCAATTGCGCCAGCAGGCGGGCGTGGACGTGCTGCACGTGCCGTACCGGGGCGGCGGCACCGTCATCACCGATCTGCTGGGCGGCCAGGTGCAGTTTGCCTTCGCCACGGTTCCCACGCTGCTGGAACACATCAAGGCGGGACGCCTGAAGGCCTTGGCGGTCACGAGCCCCAAGCGCGTCAGCCAGTTGCCTGATGTGCCGACGTTTGCCGAGGCGGGTCTGCCAGGCGTGGACATCTCGCCCTTGTTCGGCCTGGTGGCGCCAGCCGGCGTGCCGGCACCGATCATCGAGCGGCTGTCGAAAACGCTGGCCGAATCCGTGCGCAACGGCGCGCTACGCGACAAGCTGGCGGGCTTGGGCTTTCAGCCGGTGGGCAGCACACCGGCTGAATTCGCGCAGCGGATAAAGGACGATGTGGCGAAGTGGACGGGGGTGATCCAGCGTGGGGGGATCAAGGCGGAGTAGGGTGCGCCGATGGCGCCCGCGCGCATGCTCGGTGGAGCGCAAGGTGGGGTGAGGGGGCACGCGAATTGGGTCAGCGCGCTTGCCGATTCGGCTCATACCCGGTGAGCAGGTCATTCGGGCGCGATTCCTGCGGCCTTGATGACCCTGCCCCATTTCTGAATGTCGGCGGCCTGAAATTCGTTCAGCTCGGCGGAGGTTGTTGTCCACGCCTGAGTTGCTGAGTTTCGAAAGAATGCCCGCGCGCCGTCGCTGCCCACCGCCCCGACCAGCAACTGCCTTAGCTTCGCAACCGTCGGCGCGGGTGATCCGGCCGGAACGTAGGCAGCGAACCAGTAACCCATGTCATAGCCTTTGATGCCGGCCTCGTCCAGGGTAGGCACATCCGGCAGTTGCGGCAGGCGTTCCTGGGTTGATGCGCCGAGTGGGCGCAGTCTGCCTGCCTCGATCTGCGACAAACCGGTCACGGTGTCGATCACCATCATGTCGATGTGACCACCCAACAGATCGTTAAGCGCATTGGGATTGCTGTTGTAGCCGACCCAGACGATGTCCGTACCGGTCAGTTGCTTGAGCATTTCGCCTGCGATGCGGCTGGACGAATTGCCGCTGCCAAAGCTCAGTTTGCCGGGGGCTTGCTTGGCCGCGCGAACCAGGTCATCGACCGTGCGATAAGGCGAGTCGGCTTTCACCACTAAAACCTGACCGCCGCGTCCCAGTCCTGTCAGTGGGGTGAAATCCGCTACCGGGTCATAAGGAAGCGTCTTGAAAAGATGGGGGTTGGCGGCTTGCGTCGTGTTGGTGGTGATCAACACCGTGTAGCCGTCGGGGGCGGCTCGGGCCACATGCTGCGCGGCGATCATGCCGCTTGCGCCTGGCCGGTTTTCCACGACGACAGCTTGCCCCGTCTGCTGCGTAAGCGACGCTGACAATGCGCGAGCCAGCAGGTCGGTTGCGCTGCCCGCGCCGAATGGCACGACAAATGTCACGGGCTTTTCAGGGTAGCCGGCCGCATGTGCCGAGACGGTCCAGGCGAGGCCAAGGACGGCCAACATAGATGCCGCCAGGCGGACGATAAAAGTAATGATGCGGTTCATGATGTTTGTCTCCTGCAATTAGTTGGTGCGGGCGTCATTGGCCTGCACGCTTCGTATGCCAGCCTTCTGAGTGCGTGGTCAACGCGCTCAAACCGGCTGGAAGGAAGGGGCGCGGCGGGCGCGCTGCGAGAGAAAATCGCGCACGACGGCCTTGTGCTCATCGCCGCAAAGCAAAATCGCCTGCATGGCGGCAGCGGTCTCCAGCGCCATCGGCAAGGTCGACTCGGCGGCATCCAATACCAGGCGCTTGGCCATGCGCAAGGCTTGGGGGGGATTCGACGCAATGCGCCGGGCCAAGGCGGCGCTTGTCTCGTCCAACGCTTCCGGCGCCACCACGCGGGCCACCATGCCCAGTTGCAACGCGGTCGCCGCGTCGATGAATTCGCTGGTCAGGGTCAACTCCAACGCCTTTGCCGTCCCCACGATGCGGGTCAAGAACCAGGCGCCGCCTATGCCAGACACCAGGCCCAGCCGCAGGAAGCTTTCGGCAAATGTCGCGCTTTCGCTGGCCACGCGCAGGTCGCACATGAGGGCCAAGTCACAGCCGGCTCCCACAGCCGCCCCATTGACCGCCGCAATAGACGGCATCTGCAAGGCTTGCAATGCATGAGTGATTCGATGCAGCGTTGATTTCAGTCGGGCGCGGATTTCGGTGGCGGAGCCTTGCATCAAGTCGGCCCCTTGTTCCATGTCTTTCACATTGCCGCCCGTGCAGAAGTGCTTGCCTGTGGCGCGCAGCAATACGCAATGAACGTTTGATAGCGTATTGGCCCGTTCCAGGGCCTCGGCAAGCGCCTCGGCCATGCGTACCGACATGGCATTGCCTGTATCGGGGTCATTGAGGCTCAGTGTGAGGACGCCGTCGGCGACGTCTTGCAGGATCAATACCTCGGCAATGGGCGAGGCGGCCTCTCCGGCGACGGATTCATTGGATTTCATTGGTGTGTCCTTGGCTCATGTAGAAAATTGCTCGGGTTGACCCAGTACGCCGCTACCAAACAGGGCGTCGATCTCCGCAGGGGCATAGCCACATTCGGTGAGGATCTGGCGGCTGTGCTGGCCCAGCGTTGGCGCGGCCGTGATGCGGGCATTCGCGCTGGTTGCGTGAGCGGGCCCCGGTGCAAAGCTCGGCATGCGCACCTTTCCGGCAACAGGATGGTCAACCCAACTGTCGATTCCGCTCGCCGCGTACTCTTGTGAGCGGACGACATCGTCGTAGTCCGCCACCGGCGCGCACAGGATGTCCGACTCGGCAAGCCGCTTCACCCATTCGTCGGTGGCACGCTGCCGAAACAAGGGGGTCAACACCCGGCGAAGCGCATCGCGGTGCGCGACGCGGGATTCATTACTGGAAAAACGCGGATCATGTTCCAGTTCCCCGGCGCCCAATACGGCGCACAAGGCTTGCCAGCGCTTGGGGTGGTAGGCGGCCACCATGATCCAGCCATCGAGGGTCTGGTATGCCTCGTTCGGTGCGGCGTAGGGGGCGGCGCTACCCGCCTTGGCGGGTGCGGTGTCCGAGGCAAAGTACGACGCGTAGCCGATCTGCTGCAGCATCAGCGTTGCGTTGTACAGGCTGATGTCGAGGTATTCGCCTTGGCCGCTGCGTTGCGCCGCGTGGTGCGCGGCCAGAATCGCAATCGTGGCCAGGTAGGCCGTAACCATGTCGGCAACCGGCGTCGCGCCTTTTACCGGCTCGCCGTCCGCGCCGCCCAAGGTGCTCATCAAGCCGCTGGCGGCCTGGATGATGCCGTCTACACCGGGCCGGCCACGCAGCGGGCCGGTTTGTCCGTACGCGGAAATGGAGCAATACACCAATCCGCGATTGCTGTTGGCCAGCGTGTCGTAGCCCAGACCAAACGCCTGCATGACGCCCGGACGGTAGTTTTCAACCACCACGTCCGCGCGGCTGACCAAGCGGCGCGCGACCTCGCGACCGCTGTCGGATTTCAGATCCAACGCGATGCCGCGCTTGTTGCGATTCACACTCAAGTACACGGCGCTTTCGCCCGCGATCCAGGGTGGGCCGATCTGCCGGCCAAGTTCCCCGCCGGGAGGTTCGATTTTGATGACGTCCGCGCCCATGTCCGCAAGCATCATGGTGCAGACGGGGCCCGCGAGGACGTGCGAGAAATCCACGACCCGGAGGTCTCGCAAGCTACGTTTGAACATGTCCTGTCTCCTGCACGACACGGTCTGATGGGTGACCGTGTTCTCGTGTCATGCAGGCAGAATAGGCAGCGGCGCCAGACCCGGCAAACGACTTTATCGACCGGATGCTTTGACTTTTTGTAAAAGGGTCAATGCAGGCGTGTGCAGATCAAACGGCGACAAAGGTGGACAGCCAATCGCGGAACACACGCAACGCTCGGGATTGCGGCTTGCCCGTCGGCCAGGCGAAGTAATACGTGAAATCCTCATGGTCGAGTATGCGATCCAGCGGCGCCACCAAGGTTCCGTCCGCCAGTTCTTTTTCGATCAGCGCCTTTTGGCCAATGGCGACGCCATGTCCTTCGATGGCTGCCTGGTAGGCAAGCAACGAGGTTTCGTACTTCATGCCTTGCGCGGGGTTGACGTTTCGCAAGCCTGCGGCGCGCAGCCATAGCATCCAATCGTCCGGGCGAGCCATGGAATGCAGCAAGGTTTGCGTCGCCAGTTGCTTCTTGTGCGTCAGCCCCAGCGTGGGGGCCGCTACGGGCACCAGCTCGTTGCGCACAAGCTGCAGCGTGCGCATACCCGGCCAGCGTCCATCGCCCAGCTGTATGCCGGCGTCAATATCTTCGCGCTGGAAATCCAGCGGCGCGAACGACGTCATGACTTGAACGTCGATGTCTTTATGCTTCTGATGAAAACTCGCCAGTCGCGGGATGAGCCAGCGCACGGCAAAGGTGGCGGGTGAGCGGATGCGCAGCGTATCCCGGCCCACGCTGGCGCCGGCCACCGCCAGGGTGGCCTCACGCAGGGTCGCAAACAACGGTATTAGGTCCGACAGATAGCGTGCGCCTGCCGGTGTCAGCGTCAGGCCGCCGCGTATGCGTAAAAACAGCGGTGTGCCCAGGTAGTTTTCCAGCGCCCGGACCTGCCTGCTGACCGCCGCCGGTGTGACGCACAGTTCATCGGCTGCCTTGGAAATGCTCAGCAGGCGCCCAGTGGCTTCGAACGCCCGGGCGGGATTCAGTGGGGGAAGCAAGTCGCGTCTAGCCATGGCTAGCCCCGCGCCACCGCGCGCCGCAGGCGCAGCGACGCGACGCGGCCCAGCACGATGGGCGCTACGCCATTGCTGAACGTCACTTCCGTCTGCGCGCCGGAAAGGGGCGATAACTGCAAGACATGCTCAAGATTGATGATGATCGAGCGGGACAAGGCGCAGAAAGGCGGGGACGGCAGATGCGCGGCCAGGCGCTTCAGCGTGATGTGCATCAGCTCGTTGTCGTTGGCGGCGCTGCACAGGCGGACGTAGTCACCTTGGGCCTGCACGAGCGTCAGCGCTTCGACCTTGATGAGTTTGGTGCCGGCCTTCGTTTTCATCGGCACGTAGCCGGTGGCGCGGGGCCGTAGCCGCGTCAGCGTCTGGGCCAGCCTGTCGGGGCTGACCGGCTTGAGCAGGTAATCCACCGCCGCGACGTCGAACGCGCGGGTGGCGTAGTCGTTGTGCGCGGTGACGAAGACCACGGCGGGCGCGGATTCCAGATCGCTCAGAAGATCAAACCCGGTGCCGGATGTCAGTTCGATGTCCAGAAACAGGGCGTCTGGCGCGTGTGCCTGGATCAGCTCGTGGGCCTGCTCAATGGTGGAGGCCTCGCCGGTGACCTCGATATCGGGCGTGGCTTCGAGCAGCCGGCGCAGGTAGCGCCGTGCCGGAGCTTCATCGTCGACGATCAGCACACGTAGCATTTTCCTCCCAGGCGCCGGAGTGTGGCGGGTATATTCTTCGGTTCCGATATACCGTCAGTTCCGATATATCTTCGGCTTCGATATCTCTGCGATTCCGATACGCCGGTAAATATAAGGCCATATGCGCTGTTCCGTGAACCCGTCGCGGCGCTTGAATATGGCTATTTCGAGAAGAGCTCGTCCATGATGTCCACATCACTCAGCCAGAGCCTTAGTCAAGGGGAATCGTCGCCGGGCTTCTGGCGCGCCCAGATCGTGGGATGGCTTTTCCTTGCGGTCGTCGGTTTTTTTATCCGGATGGCGGTGTTCGGCAATTCGGCCGCGGCTGTCTGGCTGACGCTGGTGCTGGAACCGCTGGCCTTCGCGATGACCAGCGTGGCCGCCGTGCTGCATGGGCGCCGCGCGGGCAAGGCCGACGCGCCGATCCTGGTGCTTGTCAGCGCCGTGCTGTTGTGCCTGGCGGCCTCGGCGTTGCTGGCGTCCGTTTCTTCCGCCATCCATCAGATGTTCCCGCCAGGAAGCATGCAGGTGATGCCGGGTAATGAGTACCGGCTGGCGTTTCTCTACTACATGGGCATTCTTTCCATCTGGACGCTGGTGTACTTCGGCGTGTCGGCTGAGCTGTCCGCGCGCACCGAACGCATGTCAAAGATGAAGGCCGAGACGCGGTCCTTGCAACTGGAGCTGGAGCATCTGCGCTTGCAGATAGAGCCTCACTTTCTCTTCAATGCGCTGAACACGATCGTGGCCGAGATTGCCGAGCGTCCCGCCATTGCGGAAGAGATGACGCGCCGCCTGGCGGATTACCTGCGCTATTCACTGGACCGTCGCGGGCGCGGCTTGTCCCGGCTGGAAGAAGAGATCGAGGCGGCTCAAGCCTATCTGCGCATACAAGCCTTGCGCTTCGACACGCAGCTTGAGTGCCAATGCCAGATCGACCCGGCCACGCTGCAAATCAACCTGCCGCTGATGACCTTGCAAGGCCTTGTTGAAAATGCCATCAAGCACGGCATGCGGTCCGCGCACGAGCGCTTTGTGATCCATATTCGCACCCGGCTAGAAGGCGACGAACTGATCATCCAGGTAGAAAACCCGGGCCGCTTGCAAGCGCCGTTCGACGTGGTCCGAAGCGGCGGCGGACTCGGCAATCTTTGCCGCCGCCTTGAGTTGCGATACGCCGGACGACACGCATTTTCGCTGGATCAACGCGGCGACAGCACCGTGGCCGAGATCAGGCTGAGGGGAGCGCCAGAGCCGCTGTAACTTCCTGGAAGCGTCCGCTCGCCCAAGGTCTTCACCGGCGACCGCGGCCCGGTTGGTCTTGGCGTAACCGGGCTACGTTCTGATCGATGCAGTGTTGGATCGTGCGCAAGGTGTCACGAGTAATGATCTGTGGGTAGAGGTCGTCGGCGAGAATGGCGAACTGGCTTGCCACATCGCAAATGCGGTCAATCATTTTTCCGGCAACGTCCTGGGGCATTTCGGCCTCGTTGGCAAGCCTGAGCATCTGTGCGCGGGAAATCGCCTGCGCCTCGCCCATCACGTCCATCTGATGATATCCACCAGGCCCCTCGCAGAACGTCACGTCGTAAGCGGGCGCCAGCCTCCAGTGACCCGCTTGCGACATGAGGTAGGCAAAGTTCTTGGGATGATCGTCCCTGTTGTGGAATGCAACGTTGAAGACTGCGCGCTCGAAAGCCACTGCCATCTGCCGCACGTCGTTGGTACACATCTGCGTCGCCCGAAAGAAGTTGACGTAGTCCAACACCCCCGGAGTGCGGTAATTGGCGCCCGTAAAGGCGGCGAGACTCTGCATGGGTACGCGCAGCCCGTCTTGTCGGTCAAAACGCTTGCTGGCAAACGCCGCCGACCCACCAGGCAGACTGAAGTACCGCGTGTCCGGCGTCTCGATGCCACACATGCGCAGGCATTCGGCGTAGACCATTTCGATAGCGCACACCTCGGGATGTTCTTCTTTGGCGGGGAACTTGATCAACCACGCTTCAAATCCCGGTGTGACGGCAGTGGTAAACCCGTCCGTTTCGGGATTCCGATAGACCAGGGCCTTAGGCCTTGCACCTTGAGGCGAGCCGCCCACCAGCAGCAATGTCTCCAGGAACTCGCCGCCTTCCCCTTGCAGCACTTGCTGCACGTCGGCGGCTAGTTCTTCAAGCGGGATATGGACTTTCAGTTCCTGTCCTTCCGGCGCAACGGGTTCAAACTTCATGGCGCCCATCGCGTTGCCACCGATATAGGCCAGCCGTTCCAGCGGGCCTATGCGAGCCGTGGATAGGCTGCGTCGCCGGAACATTCGGTCCATCAGCAACATGCCCCATCCGTCCGGCAACGAGTCATAAACAGGGCCTGGCAAGTCAAGTTGGTGGTCTGGAAAACCGCGGCGCAGCTGGGGCCCCTCCAACGGCAGGGTGTAGGAGGATAGCTCCAAGCCCCTTTGCCTGGCGTCGTTGCTGTACTCGAAGACGATCACTGGACGACCGGTCAGGGCGGTTGTTGAGGCCAGGGTTCCCCAAAGCCACCGCTCACCCCAGCCCTCATAGAAGACATTCACTTGCTCAAGCATTGCCGGGGTTCCTTTTTGCACGGAGACGATCCGCGCTGCTTTCGTAGCGTCGAATGTCTTCGATGCTGTTCAATTTTGGCTGGAACAGACCCTCAAGCTCTTTGGCCCGACCAAGGGCCATCGCCACCCGGACCACGTTCTCGAACCTGACATTGCGCCCGGTTTCCAGGCTGGACACGGTGTTGGTGGCAATGCCGGCTCGCCCGGCCAAGTCGGCTTGCGTCATGCCCAACGCCAGACGCTCCGTGCGCAAACGTTGGCAGAGACGCTTGACGATCTCGCTTGGCGTGCTGAAGCTTAAATCCAACATATTGTGTATCCAGATGGCTTTATGCCAGTTAATACCCAAAATTATAGGATTAACGATGCATCGTATCTAGTCTCTTTTGCGCTTTTTCGGCGCATCCGGCCGATACCGCAGGGCTTCGATGACCAGCGCCAATGCCGGGGAAATCTGTCGCCGGTTGGCGTAGTAGAGATGGTAGCCAGGCAGCACCGGCCACCAGTCTTCCAGCACGGGCACCAGGCGGCCCTGTTCCACATTGGGCTGCACCAGGTCGTAGGGGACATACGCCAGGCCCATGCCGTCCAGCGCCGCCTGGAGCATCAGAAAGGTGTTGTTGAAGATCGTCTGGCCCGCCACCCGGACGCTTAGCGTCTTTCCGCCTTTCGCAAAATCCCAGGCGTACAGGCCTCCATGCGTGGGCAGCCGTAGATTGACGCAGCAATGGTCCGTCAGCTCTTGCGGGGTGCTGGGCGGGCGCTTGCCGGCTAGATAGGCGGGCGAGGCCGCGACCGCCATCCGGAAATCGGGGGCGATGCGCACCGCGATCATGTCTTTGTCGATGCGATTGCCGCTGCGCACGCCAGCGTCGAACTGGTTTGCCGCGATGTCGGTGAACCCATAGTCCACACTGAACTCGACCTGGATGTCGGGATACTGCTGCAACAGCGGCAACAGACGTGGCCAGAGCACCGTCTTGATGGCGTGGTCATGGGTGGTGATACGAACCGTGCCGGCCGGCTTGTCCCGCATGGCGGTCAGCGATGCGAGTTCTTGCTCGATCTCGTTGAAGTGTGGGCTCAACACGCTTAGCAGTCTTTGCCCGGCTTCGGTCGTTGACACGCTCCTCGTGGTGCGGGTGAGTAGACGCACGCCCAAGCGCGCTTCCAGCGCCAGCATCGCGTGGCTCAGGGCTGAGCGCGACAAGCCCAGTTGCGCCGCCGCGCGCGTGAAGCTTCGCGCCTGCGCAACGGCCACGAAGGTTTGGAGGTCGTTCAGGTTTTCTTTGGCCATTAGTGAATTCAGCACACCAGGGCATGCTGATTTTCCAGTCTTCTCATCTAATCGACCCGATCATACAGTAGCGAAAAGCCGGCGGTAAATGCTCGCTTTGCCGTCGGAAACACCTCAAGGAACCGCTAATCATGGCCGTTTCGCCGCACTTAAAAAAAGGTCGAACCACATGAAAACCCAGATCCCGACAATCGCCGCTTGCGCCGCGGTCTTTCAGATGGCGGCCGCCAATGCCGCCGAGCCGCAAGCCCAAGCCTCCACCGCAGCCCAGGCGATCACACGCGCGGGCGAACAGGCCTCAATCGCGGGTCCAGACGAATACTTCACGGGCCGGGTGCGGATTGATCCAGTCTGGCCGAACAACGAGAACATCAATGCATCAGGGGCGCTTGTCACCTTTGAACCTGGCGCGCGTTCAGCGTGGCACACGCACCCTGCGGGACAGCGTCTGGTGGTGACGTCGGGTGTTGGTTTGACCCAGGAGTGGGGCAAGCCCGTACAGGTCATACGCCCGGGCGATGTCGTCTGGTGCCCGCCGGGCGTGAAGCACTGGCACGGCGCCGCACCCAGCACCGCCATGACCCATATCGCTGTCACCGCGACGGCAGATGGAAAGAACGTCAACTGGATGGAGAAGGTCAGCGATGAACAATATGACGCCCATTAAGCAGGGCAAAGCGCGCGTTCATCCGGGCAAGTCGCGCCAACATTGGAGTGCACTGGTCTTTGCCCTGAGCTTGGCTGGTGCGTTGATTCAGCCCGCCCACGCACAGGAAACCCGACAGATGAACCCCGCACCGGCCAGCGCGCCCACCCCTTCCGAAACCCTCAATGCCCGGCAGCAGGCCCTCGTGCCGATCGCCGCCTTTGCGGCGGCGGGTGACCTGGCCAAGCTGAACGTCGCGCTGAACCAGGGCCTGAATAGCGGGATGACGGTAAGCGACGCCCGCGAGATCCTGGTGCAGTTGTATGCCTATGCCGGCTTTCCCCGCAGCCTGAATGCGCTGAGCGAGTTGATGAAGGTGTTGGACGCCCGCAAGCAACGGGGCATCCAGGATGCGCCCGGCAATGCACCCACTCGCCCCATTCCGAAGGGGGATGCGCTGCTGGCCGCGGGCACGGCTAACCAGACGAAGCTGTCGGGCGGGCCGGTGGAAGGGCCGTTGTTCGACTTCGCGCCAGTCGCCAACGAATACCTGCGCAAGCACTTGTTCGGCGATATCTTCGAGCGCGACAACCTGGATTGGCAAAGTCGCGAGTTAGCCACCGTCAGCATGCTGTCCGCGCTGCCTGGCGCCGAATCGCAATTGCAGGCGCACATGCGCATCAGCATGAACGTTGGCCTCACCGCTGGCCAGTTGCGTCAGCTTGGCCAAGTGCTGGTGACGGGCGTGGATGCCGAGATGGGGCGTCGAGCCAGTGAAGCGTTGGCGCGTCAACTGGCGGCTAAAGCGGGGAAGTGAGTGAGGCGTGGTCGCCGCCCGACAGCAGTCAGGCAGGCGGGCCATCATCGCCGCTTCTTTGCAGGCGGCTCCTGGGTACGCAGCGCATCAAGCACCAAGGAGAACGCGGGAGACGGCTGCCGCCGGCTGGGGTAATAGAGGTAGTAGCCGTCGAAGGGCGCGCACCAGTCCTCCAGCACCCGCACAAGGCGCCCCTCGTCGATGTGGGGCGCGAATTCGTCCTCTGGCAGGAAGGCAATGCCCAGGCCTTCCAGCGCTGCCTGAACGACGTGCGGGGTGCTGTTAAGCGTGGCTTGCCCATCGACGCGGACGTTCAACTGCTTGCCCTTGCGTTCGAATTCCCAGACGTACAAGCCGCCATGCGTGGGGAAGCGGATGTTGATGCAGCGGTGCTTTGTCAGATCTTCCGGCCGCTTCGGCTTCGAATGCTTGGCGAAGTAGTCCGGCGTGGCGACGGCGGCCATACGCAATTTGGGGCTGATCGGCATTGCGATCATGTCCCGGTCGATGGTGTCACCCATGCGCACGCCCGCGTCGAAGCGGTCCGCGACGATGTCGCGGAATCCGTAGTTGACGTCGAACTCTACGTTGATGTCCGGGTAATCGCGTAGCAGCGGGGCAATCTTCGGCAGCAGCGTGGTCTTCAGCACATGGTCGCCGCAGGTGATGCGGACGGTGCCCGCCGGCTTGTCGCGCAGTTCCGACAATTCATCCAGTTCCGCTTCGATTTCGTCGAAGCGATGGCCGATGGCCTGCAACAGCCGTTCCCCGGCGGCAGTAGGCGACACGCTGCGCGTGGTGCGCGTCAGCAGGCGGATGTCCAGCCGGGTTTCCAAGCCGCTGATGGCTTGGCTTAGCGCCGATTGGGTTACGCCCAGCAACGCGGCGGCGCGCGTGAAGCTGCCTTCCCGCGCCACGGTCACAAATGAGAGGAGATCGTTGAGGTTTCGTCTGACCATGTCGGAAGTGTCCCACGGACTTTTGATTAGTAGTACTTATAAGCCTATTCATTATTCATTAGCTAGTCATGGTGCGCCTCGCGCGGGAGAATCTTCTTCATACCGATGGAAAGGCTCGCAGAAAGGAAATTCGCCATGACCCAGAAAAATGAAGCTAGTAGTACGGTGTTTTTGCAGTACGGCAAGGACATCAGCCGCCGCGGCCTTCTGAAGATGACGGGCACCGGCATCGCGGCCCTGAGCGTGGGGGCGGTTGACTGTCTTGGCCTGCAACCCGCCGTCGACCGTGACAGGATCGGCGTCATTGGAATTTGCGGGTGGGGCGGCATGGTTCTGAACGCCGTCGCGGCGGACAAGCGCGTGAAGGCCGTCGTTGCCAGCACCATGTACGACATGACGCGCGTCATGTCCAAGGGCTACAACGATAGCGTGACGCGCGAACTGCGCACCCAAACGCTTGCGCAACTCAGCCAGCAGCGTTGGGTAGACGCCGAGAAGGGTACGCCGGCCTATCAGCCGCCCTACAACGTGCTCAAGGGTGGGGAAGCGCAGTTCCTGGTGGACTACCACGACTACTACATGACGCCGCGCGGGCGGCATCCGCGCGCGGTCAATTCGGGCAACGCCTGGACGATGACCACGCCGCTATCGTTCATGAACATGCCGATTCTGACGTACATCCAGGAAATTTCCCCGCGTCCGATCTTGTTCGTCCATGGCGAATTGGCGCACTCGCGCTACTTCAGCGAAACGGCTTATGCGGCTGCCGCCCAGCCGAAAGAGCTGATGATCATTCCGGGCGCCACGCACATTGATCTGTACGACCGGCTGGATGTGATTCCCTTTGACAAGCTGGCGGCTTTCTTCACGCAGCACTTGGCTTCCACATGAAGGCGTGGAGCGGCGTATTCGCCATGTCGCTGTGCGTGTTCGCACTCGTGGCCTCTGAGTTCATGCCCGTCAGTTTGCTGACGCCAATCGCCGGCGATCTGGGAATAACAGAAGGCATGGCGGGGCAGGGTATCGCGATCTCTGGCGCCTTCGCGGTGTTGACCAGCCTGTCAATCTCGGCCGTGGCCGGCGCCATGGACCGCAAGAAGCTGCTGCTGATCTTGACCGTCTTGATGGGCATCTCCGGCGTCATCGTGGCGACAGCACCGAACTATGTGACGTACATGGTGGGCCGCGCGCTCATTGGTGTCGTGATCGGCGGCTTCTGGTCCATGTCGGCTGCCATGGCAATCCGCCTGGTGCCGGCGAGCCAGGTGCCCAAGGCCCTGGCCATTTTCAACGGCGGCAACGCGCTGGCGACGGTGATTGCGGCGCCCCTGGGAAGCTACTTGGGCTCCATCATCGGCTGGCGGGGTGCGTTCTTCGCGCTGGTGCCCGTGGCTGCAATCGCATTGATCTGGCAGTGGATCGCCTTGCCTTCCATGAAGCCGGCGGCACGCGCGCCTGGCTCTGGCAGCGTGTTCAAGGTGCTTAAGAGCCGCACCATTCGTTATGGCATGGCCGGGTGTGGAGCCTTCTTCTTGGGCCAGTTCGCGTTGTTCACCTACCTGCGCCCGTTTCTTGAATCGGTGACGCAAGTGAACGTGTCCACGCTATCGCTGATCCTGCTGGTGATCGGTGTGGCGGGCTTTATTGGCACCGCGCTGATTGGCGCGGTTCTCAAGCGTGGCTTGTACCGGACGTTGATCCTCATTCCGGCATTGATGGCGGTCATTGCCCTGGCGCTGATCCCTTTCGGCACCTGGGTTGCCGCGGTGGTGGCTCTGCTGGCTCTTTGGGGCCTGATGGCGACGTCCGCGCCCGTTGGCTGGTGGAGCTGGATCGCTGAGGCCATGCCGCACAACGCCGAGGCAGGGGGTGGTCTGATGGTGGCGGTGATCCAGTTGTCCATCGCTCTGGGTTCGCTCGTGGGTGGCGTGCTGTTCGATTCGGTGGGGTATCAAAGCACCTTCGTGGCGAGTGCGACGGCGCTGGTAGTCGCAGCCTTTCTCGCTTTTCTGGCGTCGCGCTCGCAACGGCGGCAAGCGGCCTGAGCCGTGCATCGCATTAAATGAAAGCCATGACGACGAACCTTCGCGCCGCTCGCGGCGGACAACGCCAGCCGGCCATTAAAATCCGCCACTTGCGTCGTCCGCGAGCGTCGCGCTGGCTTGGCCTGTTTTGCGGCGTTCTTGTGCTGGGGGGAAGCCACGCCGCCAAGCCCGGCGCTTCAGGCCCGCCCATCGCCGCAGCCACGGCTGTGGACGCAATCCAATCGGAGGAAGCAAGCATGTGGATAACCATTGGCGAACGCCGCTTCGCGATCACCTTGGCCGACACCATGGCGGCTCGAGAATTCGCCGCCATGCTGCCCCTGACGATCGACATGGCCGCCCTCAACGACAACGAAAAGCACGCAGACCTTCCGCGCGCGCTGCCCACCAACGCCAGCCGGCCCGGCACGATTCGAAGCGGCGACCTCATGCTGTACGGATCTAGAACCCTGGTCGTTTTCTATCAGACCTTCCAGTCGTCGTACGCTTACACGCCGATTGGTCGGGTAGGCGACGTCGACGGCCTGACGCAGGCGCTTGGCAGCGGAAATGCGCGGATCGGGTTCGCCAAGGACTAGCCGACCGAAGCAGCCCGCTTACGCAGCATACAGATTCGTCAACGACGCTTTAAGAAAGCCGCCGTCCACCACGATGTCCTGCCCATTCACATACAGCGACGCATCGCTCGCAAGAAACGCGACGGCTCCCGCGATATCCGACGGCAGTCCAATACGCCGCGCCGGGATATGGGCGATGCGCTTTTGCAGCACGGCGTCGTCGCGGTAGTGCGCCTCGGACAGTGGCGTGCGGATCATGCCCGGGCTGATGGAGTTTGCGCGGAGTCCCAGCGGGCCCCATTCCACGGCCATCTGGCGCGTCAAGGCGTGCAGGGCGGACTTGGTGGTGCCGTAGGCGCCGACTCGCGTTGGCGTCTGGGCAGAGATCGACGCCACATTGATGATGCTGCCCGCCTGCTGACTCCGCATCATGGGAAACAGCGCCTGCGCGCACAGCAATGCGCCTCGCAGATTGACGCGGAAGATGCTGTCCCATAAGTCGATCGGGAATTCCTCCAGGCCCACCGGTGCGGCGCTGATGGCCGCGTTGTTGACCAGAATGTCGCAACGGCCGAAACGCTCGCCAAGCTGCCTGGCCATCGTCGCTACCGAGTCCGGGTCGGAAATATCGCAACGCAGGTTCAACAGGCCATCCGCCTGGTCGGCGGTGTCGGGCGCGTTGATATCCACCTGCGCCACGGCAGCGCCCATGGATCGCAGGAGCTGGCAAATGGCCAGGCCGATTCCGCCGGTGGCCCCTGTGACCACCGCGACGCGACCTTGCAAGGCATTGACGGCAAACGGGGCATTGAAAGACGTGTCCATGCGTTCTGCCTACTTGTTTTTCAGGTCGGCAACTTTCGCCAGACCTTGCCAGATGACCGCATCGCGCTTGATCGATGCCGCGAATTCCTTCGCGGAAATTGTCGGGGGCACGATCATGTTCTGTCCTTCGATACTCGCTTGGACGTCAGGCGTGTGCTGCGCACGGTAGATCTCGGCGTTAAGCCGGTCGATGATCTCGGGCGGCGTGCCCGCCGGCGCGAATACGCCATACCAACCATCGGCTTCAAAGTTGTAGCCTTGCTCGGCTAGCGTAGGCACGTCCATCGTGGCTGGCCAGCGCCGCGAACCCGTCTGGCCAAGGGCGACCAACTTGCCGCTGCGCATGAAGGGAACGGGCGACGCGATATCCATGAAACCCACGCTGATGGTGTTGGCCATCAGGTCGGTGCTTTCGGTGACCAATTGCTTGTAGGGAACATGCGGCATGTCCAGGCCGTAATGGGCCTTGATGCCTTCCATGGCCAGGTTGCCGGATGACCCAGCGCCCCAGGATCCATAGGCAAGTTTGCCGGGGTTGGCCTTGGCGTAGGCGACCATGTCCGCCAGATTCTTGAAGCCCATGGTGGGGTTGGCGACCAGCAAAATTCCTGCCGCGCCGACCTGGGCGACGGGCAGCAGATCTTTCTCCGGATCGTAGGGAAGCGAAGGCAGCACGACGGGATTCAGCAAGATGGCGGAAGAGGGCGCAAGCAGCAAGGTGTAGCCATTGGGCTCTGCCTTGGCCACCGCGCTGCACGCGATCATGCCGTTGGCGCCCGGCTTTGATTCCACGACGATGGGCTGCTTCAGCGCGTTGGACAAGGGCGCGGCGAGCAGGCGTGCAAAGATATCGCCGCCCGCGCCCGGTGAACCGGCAACCACCAGCCGAATAGGGCGGTCGGGCCAATTGCCGTTGGCGGCCAAGGCGTTGACGCCCAGGCCCATCAACATGCCGCCCAGCAGGATGGCCCGTCGCGTGGGAAGGGATTGGGTCATTGCTTGTCTCCAGAATCTTTGAACTCGTTGTCGAATTCGTTTTTGAATTATCAGGAGCTCTAAATTCTAGGTGGCTGAACCGGCTTGCCTATCCCTGAACTCGCAGATCAGAACTGCGCGAAGCGAAGGAATAATGGACAGCGCCGCTCGCGATGAGGACGCCGTCGTGCTGCGTTTTTTGCAGAAGACTTCTTCAGAATTTGGCGGTATTGACGGGCGGACGGCTCTATACACTTTCGGGGAGACAACTGAATAAGAGCAAGCCATGCCGTTCGCCATTCGCCGCCGTTTGCTGTTGGGGTGCGCAGTGTTCAGCGCAGCATTTTCTTTTGCGGCCGCCGCGCAAACGGCGTATCCGTCCAAGCCCGTCCGGCTTGTCGTTCCGTATCCGCCAGGCGCCGCCACCGACGCCATCTCGCGCGCGTTTGCCCAGCAGTTGGGCGCGATCATGGGCCAGACCGTAGTCGTGGAAAACCGGCCTGGCGCCGGCTCGGCCATCGGCATCATGGCCGTCAAGAACAGCCCTGCGGATGGGTACACCTTGCTGGTGCATGCCGAAGGTTTCTATAGCGCAAAGCTCACGACGCCCAGCGCGAGCTACGAACTCTCCGACTTCGAAATCCTGGCTCCGCTGGCCCAAAGCAGCTATGCCTTCATCGTGCCGGCCGACCGAGGCTGGAACCAGCTTCAAGACCTGAAGGGTTTGAATCGGGAACTGGATATCGGCATTGCGGATCTTGGCATCGGCACCTATTCGACCTTGGCGAGCAGGCTGGCGGCCAGCCTGGGCACGCAGTATCGCCCCATTCCCTTCAAGGGCGGCGCGGAAGGGCTGACGGCAATTCTTGGTGGCCATATCGATGGCTACTTCACCACGATAGGCACCACGCAAAACGTCAAGGACAACCCGCGCGTCAAAGTGCTGGCTTATACCGGCCGGCCCGGAAGCGAGAGCCATCTGGCCGGGGTAAAGACGTTTGCCGAGCTTGGCATTCCCGACATGCTGTTTCACAGCAGCTATAGCGTGGCGGTGCGTAGCGGTATCCCCGAACCGGTAAGGACCCAGCTTGCGAATTTCGTCAGGCAGGCGGCTACGTCAAAAGAGATGGACGCGGCCCGTCGGGAGCTTTATCTGGATGAATACAGCGGAACCTTGGACAACTACAAGCAAGAGCTCTTGCGCTTGGCGGCTGAGTTTGAAGCGAGTGCGAGGCAGCGCAAGAGCGAATGATCGGGGGTAGGGTCGGTTGATGGGGGGGGCGTCCCCTTCAATACCGCCAGCGCACGTTCAACGACCCCGCGTGTTCGCGATTTCCGCCGCCGTACTGCCCGCTGTAATTCAAGCCCACGGACGCGTTCTTAGACACCGCCACTTCCGCGCCCAGCTCGGCAACGGCAGCGTTACGGGCAATCGGCGCACCCGACACCGTGAACGCCTGGCCGCCATCAAACGCCATCGTCGATTGCGGCAACACATCGCCAAAGGCATGGCGCCAGCCCAGCGTGGCTTGCAAGCGGCCTTCGGCGCCATTCAGCGTGAAGTCCGTTTGCGCGCGCATGCCCAGCGTGCTGCTGGTTTGCTTGTCGCTGCTGCTTTGGCCGTTCAAGGCCGCCGAGCCGCCGGATTCCGAAAAGCTGCGGCTGCGCAGGTCGCTCCAGGCCAGGCCCACGAAGGGTTCTAGCGTGGTGCGGTCGGACAAGGGCATGGCGTAGCCCAGCTCGGTGAAGAGCTGGGTGGTGCTGGCGCCGTAGTCTGCCGTGAGCTTTTGCGATGCGCCGGCCACGGTGGCGTAGCGTTCGGTGCTGACGTCGTGCCAGGTGTACGACGTGCCGACCAGCAGGTTCAGCTTGCCCGCGCCGGCGTCAAACGATTTGCCGCCGTAGATGGCCGCGCTATAGCCGGACACGTCGGCGTTGGACGAACGATCGTCAACCCGGATCTTGCTGTCGGTGTAGCCGACCGCGCCGCCCACGCGCCAGCCGTTGCCCACCGCATGGTCGGCGCCAACGAAGACGCCGCCCGTGTGTTGACGCACTTGCGCGGTGTTGTCAGTGGCGTTCTGGGTTTGCCAGTTGCCGACAAGCTCTGCCCAGGCGGGCTGCGCGTTCGATGACGGCAAGGCGGACGCGGACAGCGTGCCGCCCGCTTGTGCGGTGGGCGCGCCCGGGCGCATACCCGCGTTCAGGTTGGCCCGCAGGTGCGACAGCGGCAGCGTGCGTGGGGTGCTGCTGGAACTCATCAGGCTGGACGTGACGCTGGCGTGCGCTTCGCCGGACAGGCTGTTGAAAGCGGCCGGCGGCGCGCCGTTAGGCAAGGTCAGGATGTACTCGTGCAGCGCATTGCCGGACGGCAGGCTGTCCAGTGCATTGGCGACGGCACGTTGGTTGCCGGTGCGCGCGGCGTCGGCGAAAGCGATCGGACGGGAGGGGGTGGTCGGCGTCGTGGGATCCACCGGCACCACCTTGCGCCCGAGTTGCAAGGTGACATCCTGTGCGCCGTAGCGCAGGGCCGGAGCCAGGAAGGCGTAGTTCGACGACACGTTGTCGAACTGGCCGTTGATGGCGTTGGCGCTCAGGATCGTGTACTGGCGCGTGGTTTCAAAGCCGCCTTCCGGCCCGACGTGCACTACGGAGCCGGCCAGATTGGCGACGCCGCTGACGGCCACCCGGGCGCTGTCGGATGAGGCCGGATCGGCCGCAACCTGGTACGTGGACCCCGGCATGAACGTCAAATCGCCCGCCACGTTCAAGGTGCCGTTGACCTTGCCCGGCGCCAGCATGGCGCCGCTTTGCAGCGTGGTCGTGCCGACTTGGCCCGCGCCTTGCAGCAGCGTGCCGCTGGCCAGCGTCAGCGTACCGCCCAGCTTGCCGCTCGATGCGATGTTCAACGCGCCTGCCTGCACCAGCATGCTGCCGGTGTAGCCGCTGCCGTCACCTGAAATGGTGAGCATGCCGGTGCCTGCCTTGGCCAGATCGCCGTTGCCGGCAAGGGTTCCGGTCAGGCCGAAGGTGGTTGCCGCGGCAACATCAATGGCGCTGGGTTGCGTCAACAGGATGCTGCGGGCGGTATCGAAACTGGCCGTCGTGGCCAGCACGCCGCCGCTCAACGTCACGCCGCCCGTTGCCGCGCCCAGGTTGGCGTCCTTGGATACCGACAGCGTGCCCACACGCACGTCCGTGCCGCCGGTATAGGTGTTGTCGCCCGTCAGCACCAGACGGCCGAAATCGGTCTTGGCCAGTTTGCTGGCGCCCGCCAGACTGGCGGCGATGGTGCCCGTCATACCGGCGTCGGCCGCCGACCCCGCGCCCACGCGGATGATGCTTTCACCACCCGCGCCTTGCAGCGCGATGGCATCGCCTTCGATGCGGTAGCCGTCGGTGGCGATTTGCATGCCGGTAACGCCGATCGCGCCTGCCGATGTGTCCACCGTGACCGTGCCTGCCGTGCCCTGGAAGATGGCGAAGGTCGGGTTGGGTTGGAAGACGCCGTTCAAGGTGCCGTCCACGTTGGCCCAGTTGCGGCCATCGGCGCGCCAGGTGCCCGAGCCGCCGTCAATGACGCCGTTATCGTGGCGGGCGGTGTTGCCGCCGTCCCAGAAGCTCAGCGTGGCGCCGGATGTCGAGGCCAAGTTCACTTGTCCGCCCACGGCGGTTTGCAGCGTCAAGGCACTGGCATCGACGCCAGAAGGTGTAGCACCCACGGTCAAGCCGTTATCGACCAGGGTGCCGCCGTAGTCGAACAGGCGATAAATGCCCGCGCCAAAGCCGCCTTGATCCGTCACGTTCAGCGTGCCGGCCAGGGTCAGGTTGCCGCCGACATCGAACAGGGCGTTGTTCGGCGCGTGGCCCAGTTCCACGTTGATCAGGCTGCTGCCGGACAGCGACAAGTCGCCGCCAACGGTCAGCGTCTGGCCCTGCACGCCTTCCAGTACGCCGCCCGCCAGCGTGGCGTTGCCGTTAACGCGGCCCAAGCCAGACAGGATGCCCGCGCCGCTGACCGTGACGTCGCCGCCCAGAACGCCGTCGGTATGCAGTCGGCCGCCCGTGACCGAGGCCGAGCCGCCCAGCTTGTCCGACACCCACAGCATGCCGGATTGAACCTGGGTCTGGCCGGTAAAGGCGCTGCTGTCGGCCACCAGTTGCAGCATGCCCGCGCCGGTCTTCGTGACCTGTCCCGCGCCAGACAGCACGCCACTGAACGAGGTGCTGCTGGTTTGATCGAAGCGCGCCTCGGCACCCGAGGCGATCGTGGTGTTGCTGGTATAGCGGCCGGCGCTGAATGCCAGCGTGCCCGCATCGACGCGCCAGTCTTGCGCATTGACGCCGGTCAGCGTCAACACGCCCGCGCCTTGCTTGGTCATCGTGCCGGTGCCCGACACATAGCCCGCGTAGGTCGCATCGCTAGCCTGGTTGAACACGACCGCGCCGTTGTTCATCAGGTCACCACGAATCGAGGCCGCATTGCCCACCAGCGTGCCCGCCTGGACTTGCGTGTTGCCGTAGCTGTTCGCACCCGTCAGCGTCAAGGTGCCGGCACCCAGCTTTTGCAGGTTGCCCGTTCCGCCGATGGCGCCTTGCAAGCCCAGCGTGGTGCCCGCCGCGACCGTGATGTTGGCGCTTTGCATCAGCGTGACGGCACGCGCGGAATCAAAGCTGGCCGTGGTGGCGAGCGCGCCGCCGTTCAGCGTCAAGCCGCCCGAGCTTGCACCCAGGTTGGCGTCCGACGCAATGGACAAGGTGCCGCCACGGATCTCGGTGCCGCCGGTATAGCTATTCGTGCCCGCCAGCACCAGCGTGCCAAAGTCGGACTTCACAAGCTTGCTGGCGCCGGTCAGGCTGGACGCGAGGGTAGCGGTGGTGCCGGCGCTGGTGGGCAGACCCGAACCCACGCGCACAATGGTTTCGCCGCCCGCGCCGGACAGCGCGATGGCGTCGCCCTGGACGCGGTAGCCGCCGCTTGTGAACTGCATGCCCGTCACACCGACGGCGCCAGCGCTTGTATCCACCGCCACGGCGCCGGACGCGCCTTGGAAGACGGCGAACGTCGGGTTGGGCTGGAAGCGGCCGTTCAGGGTGCCGTCGGCGTTGGTCCAGTTCAGGCCATCGGTGCGCCACGTACCCGCGCCGCCGTCGATGACGCCGTTATCGCGTTGCGCGGCGTTGCCGCCGTCCCAGAAACTCAAGGTGGCGCCCTTGGTCGACATCAGGTTGACCTGGCCGTTGACGGCGGTCTGGATGCGAAGGTCATTGGCCGTGATGCCCGTGGGTGTGTTGCCCACGGCCATCTTGTTGGTGGTCAAGGTGCCGCCATAGTCGAACAAGCGGTAGACGCCCGCGCCAAAGGCGCCTTGGTCCGTGACGTTCAGCGTGCCGGCCAAGGCCAGGTTGCCGCCCACATCGAACAGGGCTGCAGCGCCGGCACGGCCCAGCGCCACGTTGACGCGACTGGCGTTGTCCAAAGTGAGGTCACCGCCAATGGTCAGGGTGCGGCCTTGTGTGCCTTGCAGCTCGCCGCCCGTCAGCGTGACGTTCTGGCCGATGGTGCCGGCGCCCGACAGAATGGTGTTGGCGCCGATGGCGGCATTGCCGCCCAGTGTGCCGGTGACGTGCAGGCGGCCGCTCTGCACATCCGCGTTGCCGCCCAGCTTGCCGACCACGCTCAGCATGCCGCCGGCCACGCGCGTCGTGCCGGTGTAGGCGCTGCTGTCCGCGTTCATTTCCAGATTGCCGGCGCCAGTCTTCACGAAGACGCCACTGCCCGACAGCTTGCCGGCATAGCCGGCGTCGGTGGCTTGGTCAAAGCGCAGCGTGCCGGCCGCGCCGATGGTGGCGTTGGCGGTGTACGTTGACACCTCGGTGGCCAGCGTGCCTGCTTCGATGTTCCAGTCCAGCGTGTTCAGGCCATCCAAGGTCAGGGTGCCCGTGCCGCGTTTGGTGATGGCGCCGGTGCCGATCAAAAAACCGGATACGGTGTCGTCCAGGCTTTGGTCGAAGATGACCGAACCGTAGTTGAGCAGGTTGCCCCGGATGGACGCGCTATTGCCGATCAAGCTGCCCGCCTTCACCCAGGTGGAGTTGGTGTAGTGGTTGGCACCCGTCAGCGCCAGCGTGCCCGCGCCTTCCTTGATGAGCTGCCCGTTGCCGTCGATCGTGCCGGCCAGGCCCAGTTGCGTGCCGGCCGCCACATTGAACGTGCCCTCTGAGACCAAGGTGACGGCGCGATTGCTGGTAAAGCTGGACGTCGATGCCAGCGTGCCCCCCGCGATCGTCAGGCCGCCGTTGGCCGCGCCCAGGTTGGCGTCACTGGACACCGACAGCGTGCCCAGGCGCACATCCGTTCCGCCGGTGTAGGTGTTGTTGCCCGCCAGCACCAAGGTGCCGAAATCGGACTTCACCAGTTTGCTGGCACCGGTCAACGACGATGCAATCGTGCCGACCATGCTGCTGCTGGCAGGGGTGCTGTTGCCCACGAGGATTGCCGTCTGGCCGCCGCTGCCCTGCAGGGCGATGGAATCGCCTTGAATGCGATAGCCGTCCGTGCCGATTGTGATGCCCGTCACGCCGATGGCGCCGCCGCTGTTGTCGACGGTGACGGTGCCCGCCGCGCCCGTGAAGGTGGCCAGGGAGGGCAAAGTGTATTGGCCGTTCATCAAACCATCGGCAGTGGTCCAGTTGCTGGCCGTCGCGTTCCATATGCCCGAACCACCGTCGATCTGGCCATTGGGCGTGGTGTCGGCGCCATCCCATTGATTTACCGTCAAGCCCGCAGTGGATACCAGGTTGACCTGACCAAACGTCGACAGCTGCACGGTCAGTTGGGAAGCGCTGATGCCCGTGGGCGTCGTGCCGATGAGGATCGGGGAGTTCGTTGGAAAGGTCAGGGACGTGTGGTAATCGAACAGGCGGTAGACGCCCGCTCCGAATCCGCCCTGATTGCTCACATTCAGTGTCGGGCTACCTAGATACAGATTGCCGGTAACGTCAAACAGCGGCGTGGCGTTCGCGCCGCCCAGCGCCACGTTGATCTGGCTGCCCTGGCTTAGGTTCAAAGTGCCGAATTTCAGCGTCTGCCCTTGCACGCCCTGCAAGATGCCACCGCTGCGCACCGTGGCGTTCTGGCCGACCGTGCCCGTACCCGTGATTTTGCCGCCTGCCTCGACGGTAACGTCGCCGCCCAGCGTGGTGTTTACGGCCAGCGTTCCGCCGCGGACGGCGGTCGTGCCGGTGAAGGCGCCGTTGTTGCCGCTTAGCGTGGTGACGCCGGTGCCGGTTTTAACCAGATTCCCCGTGCCGCTCAGTTGCCCGGAAAGGGTGAGCGGCTGAGCACCGGCCAAGGTCAGGCTGCCGCTTTGCAGGGTCAGGTCATTGCCAAGCACCAGGCCCATGGCGCCGACTAGCAAGGTGCCGCCATTGGCGGTTATCCGGCCGGAGCCCAGGGCCAGCGTGTCGATCAAGGTCAGCATGCCGTCGTTGATGGTGGTCGACGTTGAGCCGGTCAACAGCGGACCGGACACCGTCCATGTGCCGCTGTCGACGATCAGGTTGCTGAAGTTGCGGTACGTGTCACCCAGAATGACTCCGCTGCCGGCCGTACCGGAACCGCCATCGACGGCGTTTTGCAGGGCCAGGGTGTTGTTGCCACCCGCGCCACCGTCCACCGTGCCAGTGCTGGCGAACTCCAGGTCTTGGTTCAGCACCGCCATGTCGCCCGCAGCGCCGCCGCCCGATTCGACCCATGAGCCGGTCAGCGCGTTGTATCGGTTGGCCCCGGCACCGGCGCCCAGGGACACGCTACCGTAGATCGTGCCCACATTGGTGAACACGTTGCCGGCCGCCGCCGCTTGAAACGCCACGCGGCCGAAGATCGCATTGCGGTTCTCCATGTTGACGCGGGAGCCACCCCAGACCGCGACGACAGGCGCGTCGCCCGACATTGATGTCCCTGACAGGGGCATCGAAGATAAGGTGCCTTTGTTGAGGATCGTCGTGGATCCGAAGCTGCCGTTTTGAATGTTCAGCGCCATGCCGGTCAGAGAGCCCAAGAGCGCGCTGGCAGGCGCGTCTGTCGTCCCGCTTATCGTCCCATTGTTGATCACCGTGGCCAGGCTGTTGTTGCTATTGCCGATGGTGACGGCAGAGGTCAGTGTGCTGGGGATACCGATGGCGGATGGGTCAATCGTGCCATTGTTTTCAAGCTGGACATTGTTGCCACTTAACGTGACCGCGCTGGACGACGAGGATGGCGCGGTGATGATCGCGCCGGATGCAATGTTTACCGTGGGGTTGTTGGTGGCTTCGTTGATTCCGGCGATTCCGCCGGTGCACACGACCGTGGCGCCCGTACTGAACGGGGTGCATGCGGCATGCGCCTTGGGCAGGGCGCCAAACAGGGCACACGCCGCGGCCAGGGCCAGCACCATGCTGCGTTGGCGCGAAACGTGGCGGGAGGGTGATGCGGTTAGCAGCGTGGCGCTGCCACTGCCTGATGTTCTGCCCCTGACCCGGGTGGTTTCCGGTGCCGCGACCCACGCGCCCAGGGACGGATTCCAAACGGAGCAGAACGTTTTATTCATGACAGCCTATCGAAGAGGTCGTAGGCTGCTCGCCGCGAGCCAGCCTGTTTGTAATTAATTCTTACTCTTCGACTGTAAGCTGAGTAACAGGATTGTTGAATCACTGAAAATAGGTAATCACGGGCAGAGATTCGATTTTGATTAACGCAATGGCTGCATGATGGGTTGCGCGCGTTTGGGTCTGGTTAGCTTGTGGCGGTTTTCGCGCGCTTCACCCATCCTACGTTTGAAGCGTTGTCCTATTGCCGACGTTTGAAGCGTTGTCCTATCGCGCCGCGCGGGCGCGGAGGGGTGTTGCTGCGTCGCTCCAGGTCAAACGGACGGCACGCGGTACAAGCGCACTAGAGCAGTTGCGCTTTGCCGTGGGGCGGTGTCCGTGCTTACATCGTCAGAGCCCGTCGCTGGGCGGCATCCTAGGAGACCACCATGGCGCAGACCGATGAGCGGGGCAATCCCGTTTCCACGGATGATCAAGCATCCCTGGCCGCCTACGAAAAGGCGCAATCCCTGTTTCTTGGCTATTACGGCGATCCGCTAGGGGTCATCGACCAGGCCTTGGCCAACAACCCCGTGTTCGTCATGGGTCATGTGCTGCGCGCCGGGATGATGATCACGGCCAGCGACCAATGCGTGGAGCCGCTGCTGCGCGAGAGCGTGGAGGCCGCCGAGGGCCTGCACGACATCGCCAACCCGCGCGAACGGCGCCACACCGCCGCCGCGCGCGCGTGGCTGAATGGTGAATTCTCGAATGCCTTGCGGCGCTACGCCGACATTCTCATCGACTACCCGCACGACACGCTGGCCTTGCAGGTGGGCCATATCGGCGACTTCCTGCTTGGGCGCTCGGCCATGCTGCGCGACCGCGTGGCCGGCATTCTTCCGGATTGGAACAGCCAGATGCCGCACTATGGCTACGTGCTGGGCATGCATGCCTTTGGTCTGGAGGAAACCAACTTGTACGCCCAGGCCGAGGCCCAGGGCCGGCGCGCGCTGGAATTGAACCCGCGCGATCCCTGGGCCGTGCACGCGGTGGCCCATGTGCTGGAGATGCAGGGGCGGGTGGAGGAGGGCATCGCATGGCTGGACGGACGCCGCGAAGATTGGTCGGCCGACAATATGCTGGCCATCCACAACTGGTGGCATCTGGCGCTGTTTCACCTGGACCGCGACGAGACAGCCGAGGTGCTGGCGCTGTACGACAAGCGGCTGCGCGAATCCTCCACCGGGCAGGTCCTGGACCTGGTCGATGCGTCCGCCATGCTGTGGCGCCTGCTGCTGCGCGGCGTGGACGTAGGACCGCGCTGGCGGCAGTTGGCCGACGTTTGGCGGGAACGCGGGGGCACGGGGTACTACGCGTTCAATGATGTCCATGCCTTGATGGCCTACCTGGGCGCGGGCGATGACGCGGCCGCGCAGCAATTGATCGCGGCCATGGAGGCCGCGGCGGAAGGTAGCGGCACCAATGCCATGATGACGCGTGCCGTCGGCCTGCCCGTGGCGCATGCGCTCGTGGCCTTCGCCCGCCAGGACTATGCGCTAAGCGCGGACCTGCTGCGTGATCTGCGCCTGATCGCGCACCGCTTTGGCGGCAGCCATGCCCAGCGTGATGTGCTGGCGCTGACCCTGGTGGAAGCGGCCTTGCGCGACGGCGCTCGCGGCCTGGCCAAGGTGCTGACGGCGGAACGCATGGCCTTGAAACCCGCCAGCGAAGGCAACCGCAAGCTGGCCTCGCGGGCAGCGGCGCTTTAGCAAGCCAGGCTCGATAGTCAGAACGCGACGGACTTTACCGCCCGTTATCACTCACCAACACCGGCTTGTCCCGATACTTCGCGGGAAACGTCTTCGCCAGGTTCTCCACCTTCGGCACATCATTCACCACGATGTACATGCTGTTCGGGTTGCGCACCAGATAGTCCTGGTGATAGCCCTCGGCGGGATAAAACGCTTGCAGCGGTTCCACCGTGGTGGCCAGCTTCTTCGAATACACCCCCGTCTTGTTCAACTGCTCGATATACGCTTCGGCCACCTTGCGCTGGCCTTCGTCCGCCGGAAACACCGTGGACCGATATTGCGTGCCGCGATCCGGGCCTTGGCGGTTCAGTTGCGTGGGGTCGTGGGCCACGGAAAAGTAGATTTGCAGCAGTTCCCCGTAGCTGACCTGTTTGGGGTCATACGTGATTTCAACGGCTTCGGCGTGGCCGGTGCGGCCGCCGCTGACGGCGTCGTAGTCGGCCGTCTTCGCCGTGCCGCCCGCGTAGCCGGATACGGCGTTGCTGACGCCTTTGACGTGCTGGAACACGGCTTGCACGCCCCAGAAGCAGCCGCCGGCGATAACGGCTTTTGCTTGCGGCGCCGTGGCCGGGGCTTGGTCCACCGCCGGGGCGGGGATGATGAAGGCGGTTTCGGCGGATTGCGATGCGCCCGCACCCAGCAGGCCGCAGGCGGCGGCGAGGGCGGCGCAGAATTTTTTGGCTTGGAAGTTCATGGTCGGGAATCCTGATAAGGCGGGTGGTCGGTGCCGGGTCGGCGTAGAGGCGGGCGGGTCAGTCTTGGGCGGGCCAGCCCCGGTCGGGTCTCTGCATCGGGCGACTCAGCCCTGTGCAGTAAACGTCATGGCGACGCCGTTCATGCAGTAACGCAAGCCGGTGGGGCGAGGACCGTCGTCGAAGACATGGCCCAGGTGTCCGCCGCAATTCGCGCAATGCACGGCGGTGCGGACCATGCCGAAGCCGGTGTCGCGGGTTTCACCGACGGCGTTGGCCAGGGGCTGCCAGAAGCTGGGCCAGCCGGTGCCGCTGTCGAATTTGGTGCTGGACGAAAACAGGTGCTGCTCGCAGCCCGCGCACGAGAACGTGCCGTTCCGATGTTCGTCGTTCAAGGGGCTGGTGTAGGGCCGTTCGGTGCCGTCGCGGCGCAGCACCTGATATTGCGCGGGCGTTAGCCGGGCGCGCCATTGTTCGTCGGTCAAGGCGTAGGGGTAGGTGGCGGCGGCCTTGGCGGCCGATGCGCTGCGCGGAGTCAGCCAGGGGGCCAGGCCGGCGGCAAGCGCGGCGCCGCCGCCCAGGGTCAGGAAATGTCTGCGGTTCAAACTCATGGCGTGGCTCCTTCAAGAGGCAACAAGGCAAGCGCTGGCAGGGGGTGCGGCGGGATCGAATCTCCGACCCCGGCGCTTGCCCGGTGCTTGTTCCTTACTTCTTCATTCCGTCCTTGGACATGGAATCTTTCGACATCGAATCCTTGGACATGGAATCCTTCGACATCGAGTCCTTCTTCATGCCGTCGTGCGACATGCCGTCCTTGCTCATGCCGCTTTTCGCCATGCCGTCCTTGGCCATGCCGTCTTTAGCCATGCCGTCCTTCGACATCGAGCTCTTGCTCATGCCGTCTTTGCTCATGCTGTCCTTGCCCATGGTGTCGGCGGCATGCGCGGCCACGGCGCCAAAGGCCAGGCACAGGGAAAAAGCAGCGGTGGTAAGTGTCTTCATGATGCGTTCCTTTGATGGATTGAGTAAGACAGGAATTGCACCTAGCTTCCGCCGAACCAGTTGTAGCCCTGGTCCTCCCAGTAACCGCCTGGGTAGGTGTTGGTGACAAAAATCGCCTGTATGTGCTTGGGGTTCTTGTAGCCAAGCTTGGTAGGCATGCGCAGCTTCATGGGGAAGCCGTACTCGGGGGGCAAGGTCTTGCCGTCATAGGTCAGTGCCAGGATCGTCTGCGGGTGCAGTGCCGTGGGCATGTCGATGCTGGTGTAGTAGTCGTCGGAACACTTGAAGCCCACGTATTTGGCCGTCAGGTCCGCGCCAACGCGCTTGAGAAAGGTGGAAAACGGCACGCCGCCCCATTTGCCGATGGCGCTCCAGCCTTCCACGCAGATGTGGCGGGTGACCTGGTCCACCTGCGCCATGGCGCGCAGTTCTTCAAGCCGCCATTGGCGCTTGTCGGCCACCATGCCGGTGACTTCAAGCCGGAACGTTTCCTCGTCCACGTGGCGCACTTCGTCGATGCCGTAATAGGCATTGAAGGGAAACGGCCGGGTAATCATGGATTCCGGGTAGGTGGGCGCCAGCTTGTTGGGGTCGAACAGCCAGCCCTGCACGCGGTCGTTGAAGCGCGATACGGATGTCAGCGCCTTTTCCACGTTCTCATCGTCGGACAAGGAACATCCCGACAGCATCGCTACGCCGCCCAGCGTCAGGGTGTTGCGCAGGAAGGCGCGGCGCGAGGGTTGTTCGACCCGCCTGGTGATCAGGTTCTTGGCTTCTTTCAGGATGGCCGCGCCGTCCAGGCCCAGCAGCGACAAGCGTTTTTTCTGGCTCACGTTGGGCTCCTTATTTGCCGCGGATCATGGCGATGAGGCTACGGGGCACCAGCGCCACCATCACCAGGTGCACCGCCACGAAGGCCACCAGCAACGCCATGGCGAAGAAGTGGATACGGCGTGCGAATTCATAACCGCCCATCAGCTCGCGCAGCAGGTCGAACTGCACGGACTTCCACAGCACCAGGCCGGACAGCACCAGCACCACGATGTCGACGATGACGAACAGGTAGGCCAGCTTTTGCACCTGGTTGTAGTGGCGCAGGTCGCCGTGGGACAGCTTGCCGCGCAGTGCCGCGCCCAGGTCGGCGGCCACGCCGCTCGGGCTCAAGGGGAAGAATTTGCGCCATAGCCGGCCGGTGGCCAGGTTCAGGGCCAGATACAGCAGGCCGTTGGCGAACAGCAGCCACATCGCGGCAAAATGCCATTGCAGCGCGCCGCCCAGCCAACCGCCCAGGGTGATGCCGTTGGGAAAGGTGAAATCAAAGAATGGGGCGGCGTTATAAATGCGCCAGCCGCTCATCACCATGATCACCACCGCCAGCGCGTTCAGCCAGTGCACAATGCGCAGCCAGCCGGGGTGGATGACGCCGGGGGGCCGGGCGGCGGCGGGGGGAATGTGACTGGCGGGGCTTGCCATCATGGCGGGTCTCCGGGGCGGGGTGCTGTCGTTGGAGCCATTCTTCCCCGGGGCCGATATCGAAGTCCTCACGCAAACTTAAAAAAATTGTGATAACTCACCGCCCGCGGATTGGCGACAATGGCGGTGTTTCCCTTGCCCGAGCCCCCCATGGACACGCCCCGCCGCGTTTTGATTGTTGAAGACGACGCCCACATTGCCGAATTGCTGCGCCTGCATCTGCGCGACGAAGGCTATGAGGTGGAGCACGCGGCCGACGGCAACGAGGGCATGCGCCGGCTGGAAGAGGGCAGTTGGGACGCGCTGGTGCTGGACCTGATGCTGCCCGGCATCGACGGCCTGGAAATCTGCAAGCGCGCGCGGGCCATGGCGCGCTACACGCCCATCATCATCACCAGCGCCCGGTCCAGCGAGGTGCACCGCATTCTGGGCCTGGAACTGGGCGCCGACGACTATCTGGCCAAGCCGTTTTCCATGCTGGAACTGGTGGCGCGGGTGCGGGCGCTGCTGCGCCGTAGCAGCGCCATTGAGCGCAATGCGCGCATCGATGCCGGCAGCCTTGCCGTGCATGGTGTGTCAATTGACCCTATCGCGCGCACGGTGGATGTGGATGATCGCCGGCTGGATCTGACGCCGCGCGAGTTCGATCTGCTGCATTTCTTTGCCCGCCATCCCGACAAGGTGTTTTCCAGGATGGACCTGCTGAACCACGTTTGGGGCTATCAGCACGAAGGCTATGAACACACGGTCAACACGCATATCAACCGGCTGCGCACGAAGATCGAGGCCGACCCGTCCGACCCCCGCCGCATTCTGACCGTATGGGGCAGGGGCTATAAATTCGCCGCCGGTCCGGGCGCTGCCGGAGGCTCGACATGAAACGATTCACCTTGACCCAACGCCTGTCCGCCGTCTTTGCGCTGCTGTTGCTGGCCTGCTGCGGCGCGTCGGCCTGGTTGCAGATCGCCGCCAATTCCCGTTACGAGCAGGAAGTGGTGCAGCGCTTGTCCAGCGGGCTGGCGCAGCATATTGCCGGCAGCACCGAGCTGATGGACGCCAACGGCTGGAAGCCCGACGCGGTGCGTTCGCTGTTCGACATGTTGATGGCGGTCAACCCCGCCGTAGAGGTCTATCTGCTGAACAACGATGGCCGCATCGTGGGTGATGCCGCGCCGGCCGGCCAGATCAAGCGGCGCCAGGTGGACTTGGCCCCGGTCAAGCGCCTGCTGGCGGGCGACATGCTGCCCATTGTGGGCGACGACCCGCGCAGCGAGGATGCCCAAAAGGTGTTCAGCGCCGCGCCCGTGCGCGTGGGAACGTCGGACGCGGGCTATGTGTACGTGGTGCTGCAAGGGCAGGCGCATGATGCGCTGGCGATGTCGGTGTCGCGCAGTTCGGTGTTGCGCACCACGCTGTGGTCGATTGCCCTGGTGGCCTTGCTGGGGCTGGTGGCGGGCTTGACGGCGTTCGCGCTCATTACGCGGCCGCTGCGTGCCTTGACGCGGGCGGTCAGCGCGTTTGAAGGCGACGACGGCAAGGCGCTGGCCGCCTTGGCCCGGCCGGGCGACGCCACGGACCAGAGCTTGAATGAAATCTCGGTACTGCGTCGCAGCTTCGTGCAGATGGGCGGACGCATCTCGGACCAATGGCGCGAGCTGACGCGGCAAGACCAGCAGCGCCGCGACCTGGTCGCCAATATTTCGCACGACCTGCGCACGCCGCTGACATCCCTGCATGGCTATCTGGAAACGCTGCGCCTGAAAGACGAAACGCTGGACGCCAGCGAGCGCCGCCGGTACCTGGACATCGCGCTGGCGCAAAGCCGCAAGGTGGGGCGGCTGGCGCAAGAGCTCTTCGAACTGGCGCGCCTGGAGTCGGGCTTGGTGCGGCTGGAACCGGAAACGTTTTCGCTGCCGGAACTGGTGCAGGACGTGATGCAGAAGTTCGAGCTTGCCGCCGAAGCTCGCCAGCAGGAACTGACTACGGATATTCCCCAGGCCTTGCCCTTGGTGCGAGCCGACCTGGGCCTGATCGAGCGCGTGCTGACGAACCTGCTGGACAACGCCATTCGCCATAGCCCACCGGGCAGCCGGATCGACTTGCAGTTGGGCGTGGCGCAGAACCGCGTGCAGGTGCAGGTGAGCGATACGGGCAAGGGCATTCCGCCCGAACTGCGCAACGGTTTGTTCACGCGCGCCTCGGCGTTGAACCGAGGGCCGCGTGATGGCGGTGGGCTGGGTCTGGTGATCGTGCAGCGCATTTTGCAACTGCATCAAAGCGAGATCCGGCTGGTGGAACGGCCGGAACCGGGGGCGGTGTTTCAGTTTGATTTGTCGGCGGCGCGGTAGGCGGCTTACGCCGCTGCCGGCATCTGCCCATGCAGCAGATAGTCCATCAGTTCGCGCACCGACCGCATGGCGCTGCCGAACGGCAGCTTGGACGCGCCCCGGAAGAACAGGCCACGGCTCACTTCACCGCGCAGCGCGGCAGCCAGCTTCAAGTCGATGCAGAACTGCCCAAAGCGTGACAGCCCATCGCGCAGCCCGCATTGCGTCAGGCAGTCCATGCGCTGGCTGCAACGGCGCGGGTCGCAGCGCGTGGCGGCTTGCAGGGTGGCTTCCTGGCGCAGATAGCGCGTCAGCCACGGCGTGGCGACGGCGCGCGCGGGCAGGCCGGCCACGCTGGTGAATTCGGCCAGTTCTGCCGGGTCCGCATCCATCAGCACGCGCTTGAAGTTCTCATGGGCATCGCCTTCCCGGGTGACGGCGAACGCGGTGCCCACCTGCACGCCGTCGGCGCCGTGCGCCAGCCAATGCCGCACTTGATCATGGCTGCCTACGCCGCCCGCCACGATCAGTTGCGGCGCGTCGCGGCCCAATTGCAGTTCATCGAACAGCGCATGGCAGTCGGCCAGCACGCGCTGGAAATCAAAGCGTTCGTCGTGAATGTCGGTGATGCGCGCGGCGCCCAGATGGCCGCCCGCATGGCCGGGGTGTTCGATCACCACGGCGTCGGCCAGCCGGCCTTTTTTCATCCATTTCTTCAACACGACGGCCACGCCGCGCGCTTCGGACAAGATCGGCACCAGCGCCACCTTGGGAAAATCCGCCGTCATCTCGGGCAGGTCCATGGGTAGCCCCGCGCCCATCACAATGGCCTGCGCGCCGCTTTCGCAAGCTTGCCGCACCAGTGCGGGGTGGCCGCGCACGGCTTTCATGACGTTCACCGCCACCAGGCCCCGGCCTTGCGCCGTGTCTAGCGCGGCGCGCACTTCGCGGTCCAGCGCAAGCAGGTTGACGCTGTCGATCAGGTCGCGGTCATTGCACTTGTCGGTTCTTTCAAGCAGGTCGGGATGGTGGTGGCGCAAATCAATGCTGGCGATGGTGCCCACCGCGTTCTGGCTGGCCACGGCGCCCGCCAGCCGATGCGCCGACACGCCGACGCCCATGCCGCCCTGCACGATGGGCAGCAGCTCGCGACCGCCGAGTTTGAGTGATTTGAACCACGTCATGTTGAAGCCTTTCCTCTGATCAAGTGGACAGAGGCTAGAGCAAGGCATGACGGGTTGCCTTGCGCGGGATCAAGCGGCGTGGGGATGGGGCGAAGCGAATAACGGGCGCGGCTGGCTCTGCCGGCGCGCCGCGCGTGACGAGCGCCGCGGGCCTTAGCCCACGCGGCCGGTCAGGCGCCGGGCTGCGTTCAGCACATGGCTCAGGTGGTCGGGGTTGTAGCGGTGCACGGGCGCGGTCAGCGTCACAGCGGCGGCCAAGCCACCCGACAGCAAAAACACGGGCGCAGATATGCCCGCCACTTCGTTCAGGCGGTCGCCCATGGCGGCAAAGTAGCCGTCCTGGCGGATGCGCGTGTAGAGCGCTTGTTCGGGGCCGGGCGCCTTGCCCAGGATGTCATCGAAAGCCGTCAGCACGCGCCCACCACTGCCGCGTTCCAACGGCAGCAGGTCGCCCGCGCGGATATGGTCGCGCACCGGGTGGGGCGAGTCCACGCGGTACAGGCACAGGCGCGCGTCGCCCTGGCGCACGTGATAGGCCGCGCTTTCACCGGTGGCCGCGACCAGGTCGCGCAACACCGGCACCACCACATGCTCAAGGGAAAACGAAGCGGAATAGATGCCGTGCAGGCGGGCAATTTCCGGGCCCAGCGCGTAGCGGCCGTCGTCCAGCCGTTGGATCCATTGCGCGTGTTCAAGCGAGGCCAGCAGGCGCAGCACCGTGCTCTTGTACAGGCGCGTGCGTTCGGCCAATTCGCCCAGCGACAGCGTGCGGTCGTTGGGCGTGAACACGGCCATCAGGCTCATCGCGCGGTCTACCGCGGCAACGCCGCCGGCGGCGGCGTCGGCATCGGCGACAGATTCGGTTGCGGCTTTACGCGGCATGGCGGTTCCGCGTGGTGACGGCCAGGGCGCAGGCAACGGGAACCAGCAAGGGAAGGGCGATCGGCATATTCCATCCTTTAGAACGACAGGCGCCGCCATTGTAGGCACAGCATCGCGCCGCGCCGGGATTCGCGCTTGACAGCGATTTTCTCTTCGTTTTTAATTCTATAAGAAAGAACAGCATTCTAATAGATAGAATATAAGGAGACGCAGTCATGGCGGATATCGCGCCCAACCCGGGGCAGGTACTGATCAGCGAAGTGGGCCCGCGCGACGGTTTGCAGTCGGTGTCGTCCACCATGCCCACGCAAGACAAATTCCGTTGGATCGACGCGCTGGTTGCGGCTGGCGTGCGCGAGATCGAGGTGGCGTCGTTCGTGCCGGCTCGCCTGTTGCCGCAGATGGCGGACGCGGCCGAGGTCGTGGCCTACGCCGCCCGCATTCCGGGTTTGACGGTGATGGCGCTGGTGCCCAACCTGCGCGGCGCCGAGGCCGCGCTGCGGGCCGGCGTGCACAAGCTGACCATGCCGGTATCCGCCAGCCACGCGCATTCCCTGGCCAACGTGCGCAAGACCCCGGAAGAAATGGTGGAGCAGGTGCGCGCCATTGCCGCGCTGCGCGACGAGCTTGCGCCCCACGTAAAGCTTGAGGCCGGCATTTCCACCGCGTTCGGTTGCACGCTGCAAGGCCTGGTGCCGGAGGACGACGTGATTCGGCTGGCGCTGATGTGCGTAGAGGCAGGCGCCGATGAATCGGGCTTGTCGGACACCGTCGGCCACGCCAACCCGGCGCAGGTGCGTCGGTTGTTCCGCCGCCTGCGCGCGGAATTGGGCGCAAAGGCCGGCGCCGCGCACATGCACAACACGCGCGGCCTGGGCCTGGCCAATTGCCTGGCCGCCTGGGACGAAGGGGTCCGCACGTTCGACAGTTCGCTGGGTGGCTTGGGCGGCTGCCCGTATGCGCCGGGCGCGTCGGGCAACGTCGTGACCGAAGACCTGGTCTTCATGTTTGAAGCCATGGGCGTGCGTACCGGCATCGACCTGGAAAAAATCATCGCGGCGCGTCAGCCGCTAGCCGCCGGCCTGCCGGGCGAACCGCTGTACGGCATGACGCCGGACGCCGGCTTGCCCTTGGGCTTTGTCCAGGCCCGCTAGCTTCCGACCCGCTAGTTCCCGGCTGCTAACCCCAGGCCCGCTAGCGGCGTCCGCTTCCCCCTTATTGCCACCAAGGTGCATCCCACATGACTAGCAGTGCAACGTCCCGCCTTCCGTATGAAGGCATCCGCGTCGTCGAGTTCACCCACATGGTGATGGGGCCGACCTGCGGCATGCTGCTCGCGGACCTGGGCGCGGAAGTGATCAAGGTCGAACCCATAGGCGGCGACACCACCCGCCGCCTGCTGGGTTCCGGCGCGGGCTTCTTCCCCATGTTCAACCGCAACAAGAAGAGCATTGCGCTGGACCTGAAGCAACCCGAAGGCGTGGAAGCCGCCTTGCGCCTGATCGATACGGCCGACGTCGTCAGTGAGAATTTCAAGGCCGGCGTGATGCAAAAGCTGGGCCTGGACTACGCCACCTTGAAGGCGCGCAATCCCCGGCTGATCTACGTCAGCCATAAAGGCTTTTTGCCTGGCCCTTACGACAATCGCACCGCCTTGGATGAAGTGGTGCAAATGATGGGCGGCCTGGCCTATATGACCGGCCGTGCCGGCGACCCGCTGCGCGCGGGGTCCAGCGTGAACGACATCATGGGCGGCATGTTCGGCGCGATGGGCGCCATGGCCGCACTGGCCCAGCGCGAACACACGGGCGTGGGCGCCGAGGTGCAAGCCTCGCTGTTCGAGAACAACGTGTTCCTGGTTGGGCAGCACATGATGCAGTACGCCGTGACGGGCCGCGCGCCCGCGCCCATGCCCACCCGCATATCCGCTTGGGCGGTGTACGACGTGTTCACCGTGAAGCATGGCGAGCAGATTTTCCTGGCGGTGGTCAGCGACAAGCAGTGGGACATTTTCTGCCGCGCCTTCGGCCTTGAAGAATGGCTGTCGGACCCGCGCCTTGCCACCAACAACGATCGGGTCCGCGCGCGAGATTGGCTTATGCCGCTGCTGCGTTCGCATCTGGCGGGACATAGCGCGGCGGAACTGGCCGCGCGCTTCGAAGCAGAAGGCTTGCCCTTCGCGCCCATCACCCGGCCCGAGCAACTGTTCGATGACCCGCATCTGAAAGCCACCGGCGGGCTGGCGCCGATCACGCTGCCGGATGGCACTGACAGCTTCGTGCCGCTGACCCCCTTGACGCTGGACGGGCGGCAACCCCCCATCCGCTTGCAGCCCCCGGCTGTGGGCGAACACACCGACGCGCTCTTGCGGGCGGTCGGCTATCGCGACGATGAGATCGCGGCCTTGAAAGCAAGGCGCATAACAGAAGGAGACCAACCATCATGATCACTCTGACCCGACGTTCGTTCCTGGGCGCAACCCTTTGCGCGGCGGCCTTGCCGTTGCGCTTGCATGCCGCATCCGCGTATCCCGACGGCCGGCCCATCCGGCTGATTGTTCCCTACACGCCGGGCGGCGGCACCGATTCGGTGGCGCGCGCCATCGCCGCCAAGATCACGGGGGCGGCAGGGTGGTCGGTGGTGGTGGAAAACCGCCCCGGCGCGGGCGGCAACATTGGCATGGACCAAGTGGCCAAGACCCGCCCCGACGGCTTCATGCTGGGCATGGGCCAAACCGCCAATCTGGCAATCAACCCCGCGCTGATGCCCAAGATGCCGTTCGATGCCGGCAAGGATTTCGCGGCGGTCGCCATGATTGCGTCGCTGCCCGTGGTGCTGGTGGTGAAGGCCAATGCGCGCTGGAACACGCTGGCCGACCTGGTCAAGGAAGCGCGCGCGCAGCCCGGCGCCATCAAGCAGGCGCTTGCCGGTTCGGGCACGGTGGGCCACCTGGCGGGCGAGCTGCTGGCGTATCAGGCCAAGTTCCAGGTGCTGAACGTGCCGTACCGGGGCGCGGCGCCCGCGTTGAACGACCTGCTGGGCGAGAACACCGACTACATGTTCGCCACGCCGCAGGCCGCGCAGGAAATGCTGAAAGGAAAAGTGCTGCGCCCCTTGGCTGTCAGCGCTCGCGAGCGCCTGTCCATCCTGCCGGATGTGCCGACCGTGGCGGAATCCGGATTCGATGGCTTCGAGGCCTTGGACTGGAAGGCGCTGGTGGCGCCCGCCGGCACCCCGCCCGAGGTGATCGAGGCGGTCAACAGCGTGGTGCAGAAGGTGCTGGCGGACCCGGCCACCATCGCCATGTTCACGGCGGAAGGCAGCAAGGCGATGGGCGGTTCGCCCCAAGTGGCGCAGCAATACATTCTGGACGAACAAAAGAAATGGGCGGCGCTGATCCGCGAGGCCGGCATCCAGACGGCGGCTTGAAACGATTGATTAAAAAAACGGAGACAACATCATGACTATGCTCTTTGCGCGCGGCGCCTTTTGCCGCGTTCTGCTTGCGGCCGCGACGGGGTTGGCCTGCGTGCCCGCGCAGGCTGCCGACAGCGCCGGCAGCACCACCGATTGGCCCGGCAACAAACCCGTGCGCCTAGTCGTTCCCTATTCGCCGGGTGGCACAACGGACTACGCCGCGCGGCAAGTGGCGCAGAAATTATCCGAGACCACCGGCAAGACGTTCATCGTCGAAAACAAGACCGGCGCGTCCGGCACGATTGCCACGCAAGAGGTGGCGCGGTCCACGCCGGACGGCAGCACGTTCCTGGTGACGGACACCACGTACACCATGCTGCCGCTGCTATTCTCCAAGCTGCCCTGGGATTATGAGAACGACCTGGTCCACGTCAGCGAGATCATCGAAACGCCGCTGGTACTGCTGGTTCCCGAAAAATCGCCGTTCAAGACCATGGACGCGCTGATCGCACAGGCGCGCAAAGCGCCCGGCACGCTGAACTACGGGTCTGGCGGGCAAGCCAGTTCCACCCATCTGGCCGCCGAAGTGTTCCAGAGCGAAGCGAAGGTGAAGCTGGCGCACATTCCGTATCGCGGCGCGGGCGCGGCTTTGGCGGACTTGATGGCCGGGCAGATCGACCTGTTGATCACGGCGGCGCCCACCGCCATCGCACCCGTACAGGGTGGCCGCGTGCGCGCATTGGCGGTAACCGGCACCGAGCGGCTCGCCGCCTTGCCCAACGTGCCGACCTTCGCGCAGGCGGGCTTGCCCTCGTATCAGGTGCTGAACTGGTTTGGCTTGGCCGCGCCCAAGGGCACGCCCGATGCCATCGTCACCAAGATGAACCAGTTGGTGGCACAAGTGATGAGCGAGCCCGCCATGCAGGAAAACATGGCCCGACAAGGTGCGCGGCATCGTTCCATGCCGGTGGCGCAGTTCGGCGCCTACGTGCAAGACCAGGTCAGCCTGTGGGCCGACGTGGGCAAGCGCGTGGGTATCAAGCCTGAATAGGGAAGGCGGCATCATGTGGAACCTGGATTTCAAACCGCCGATGGTGATCGAGGCGCGTGTGGTCACGGTCATGCCAGACACCTTGCGGCTGCCACGGCGCAGCGCCTGGGCCGACGCCAACAAGGCGGGCCACCCCGTGGATTGCTTTCTGGAAGGGCCGGTGTTTGACGCCGAAGGCGCGCTGTATGTCACGGACATTCCCCACGGCCGCATCCTGCGCATCGACGATGCCAACGAATGGCGCGTCGTGGCGGAGACGGGCGGCTGGCCCAACGGCCTGGCGCGGCATCAGGACGGCAGCCTGTGGGTGGCCGATTACCGGCACGGCATTCTGCGATGCGACCCGGCCACTGGCAACGTGGACACCGTGCTGGGCGAGCGCAACAGCGAATCGTTCAAGGGCGTGAACGATCTGGTGTTTGATCGCAACGGCCGGCTCTATTTCACGGACCAGGGGCAGACGGGGCTGCACGACCCGCAGGGTCGCGTGTATCGCTATGACCCGGACAGCGGTCGCCTGGACCTGCTGCTGGCCAATGCGCCCAGCCCGAATGGCATTGCGCTGGACGCGCGGGAACAGGTGCTGTTCGTGGCCGTGACGCGCGCCAACCAGGTGTGGCGCGGCCCGTTGATGCAAGATGGCTCGCTGAGCAAGATGGGGGCGTTTCGCACGTTCTTTGGCACCAGCGGCCCCGACGGGCTGGCCTGCACCCCAACGGGTGGCTTGCTGGTGGCGCATGCCAGCCTGGGCGGCGTCTTCGTGCTGAACGCGGGTGGCGAAGTCACGCACTTCCTGAAAAGCCCGATCGCCGGCAGCACGGTCACCAATGTGGCAATACGCCCCGATGGCGGCACCGTCGTGATGACGGAATCCGCAACCGGGGCGATTCTTGAAGCGCCGTTGCCGGCGTAACGCGATCAGGCCATCAGCTTCACAATCGCCGGCACCGACAGCACGGCCGTGTAGTAGCCCATGAACTGCACGCCCGTGTTGAAGCCGAAGCGGCGCGACAGCAGGCCGCCAAAGAGGCCCATCGTCAGAATGACCAGGAGGCCCAGGAATTGGCCTTCCCAGATACTGATGACGATGATCAGGCCCACGAAGGTGGCGATGATGGCTTCGTGGCTGACGCGGCGCGACACGAACAGCGCGGCGCGGCGCGCGAAGTTCATGGCGAAGGGGTAAGACACCAGCGCCGCCAACAGCACGGCCAGCATGCCGTAGCCCAGGAATTCCCAGTGGTTCAGCAGGTTGTGCAGGTTGTGCGTCTGGCCGGTGGCGGCGTCCACGGTGAAGCGCGGCGGCGCGTTGAACAGCGGCGCGGCGGGGCCGGCGGCCACGGGGCTAAGCGGCAGGCCGAAGGCGATCAACGGAATCAGCGCCTCGGCAATATAGGTGGCTTCGGTGACGCCGTTGCGCGCCGACAGCACCGTGGTCAGCCGATGGTAGGCATGCTTGATGCGCGACCCCACCAGCTCGCCCAGCACCACCGTCATGGCGACGGGGCTGAACACGAAGGTGGCGCTGGACACGGCGGCGGTGGCCAGGGTCCAGCGGGTCTGCACGCGGTCCATGACCTTGAGCGGGTTGGGGAAATAGCCCGACCAGCCCTTGACGTCGGGCGCCAGCGAGAACGTGCGGACCTTGTCGCGCATCATGCTCTTGCGCCCCATGGGCGACACCACGGTGAACAGATCCGCGATCAAGGGGCCGATGGCGATGCCCAGGAAGTAGCTGATGCTGAGCTTGACGCCGTACTTGGCGGTCAGGCTTTGCAGGGCGATGATCACCACTACGAAAGGCACCAGCAGCGCGACCGCCGACCAGCGTCCGGCCGAGAAGTACGCGATGAGCACCGCCGCCGCCAGGAAGATCCAGGGCGCGGATTTGGTGATGGCCGCGCCAAACGGCGCCAGCAACACGGCGAACAGTACGGCCAGCGGCACCGCCACGAAGGCGGCCACGATGGCGCCGGACACCATCTTGCGCAAGGCAATGTGCGGCACGCCCAGCTTGCGCAGCATGTTCGCGTCTTGCAGCAGCGGCGTGGCCAGGGTGTCGCCGGGTATCCCCAATAACGCCGTGGGCACCGCGTGCGTCATGTGCTTGGCGACGGCGCCGGCCAGGAAAAAGGTGAAGACGCCGGCGGGCGGCACGCCCAGCAGCACCACCAGCAAGGTCAGCGGCGCAAGCGTGGTGGTCTCGTCGGTGCCGGACACCAGGCCGATGGCGGCGAACACCACCGCGCCTAGCAGGCCCATGGCGGCGGCCACCATGATTTGTTCAAGCAGGATGGGGTCGCTCATGCCAGCGCCTCCTTGGATGCGCCTTGCGGCTGGGAGGCGGATGGCGATGTTGCGGACTGGGGCTTCGGCGGCGCTTCGGCGAACAGTTCGTACAGACCCAGTTCCTTCAGCTCACGCACCACGGGCTCGGGCAGGTCGGCCACCGAGCCCAGGCCGCCCGGCTGTTCGGCCAGTTCGGCCAGCACTTCGGCGCGCCAGGCGGGGTCATGCGTGGAGGCATGTTCGACCACTTCACGCTTGGGCGGAAACAGGCGGGCGCAGATCACGCCCGCGATCACGCAGCCGGCAAGACCGGCCAGCATGGCGTAGGCGTGCGCCAGTTCCGGCGACGCCACCACGCCGCGCAACCAGCGGCTGGCGGCGAAGAAGCCGGTGACGCTGATGGCGATGCCGATGCCGATGGCCCACGCCAGTTGGCGCAGGTCCACCGTGTCGTTCCACACTTCTGCCAGGCGCCAGGACGGCGCTGGGGATTTTGGTTCCATGTCTCTCTCCGTTGTGGTGGGGGGGGGGGGGGGGGGCTTGGCCGCATCGCCTCTGTTCTTATGTGGCCGGGGGCCAGGGCTTATTTCTTGGCGCGCAGTTCCTCCAGCAAGGCCAGCGCGCGGTCGGTGCGTACGTCTTTTTCCTCGGCCATGCGCTTGGCGACGGTATCGATCTCGGCGCCCACGGCGCCTGCCACCAGCGCGATGTTGCGCGCGTGCAGGGCCATGTGGCCGCGTTGGATGCCTTCGGTGGCCAGGGCGCGCAGCGCGCCCAGATTCTGCGCCAAGCCTACGGCCACCGCTACTTCGCCCAGCTCTTGGGCCGAGCGCACGTCCATGATCTTCAAGGCCAGCCGGGCCAGCGGGTGCGTCTTGGTGGCGCCACCCACCAGGCCCACGGGCATGGGCATTTCGATGGTGCCCACCAAGGCGCCTGACGTGTCCTTTTCCCAGGTGGTCAGCGACGTGTAGCGGCCCGAGCGCGCGGCGTAGGCGTGCGCGCCGGCTTCCACCGCGCGCCAATCGTTGCCGGTGGCCACGATGACGGGGTCGATGCCGTTCATGATGCCCTTGTTGTGCGTGGCGGCGCGGTAGGGGTCGACGGCGGCGAAGGTGTAGGCGTCCAGCACGCCTTCGATGATGTCGGCGCCGCTGCGCTCCTTGGTGTCCAGCACTTGCGGGGTCAGTCGCACGCGGGCGCGCGCCAGGCGCAGGTCGGCCAGGTTGGACAGGATGCGCAGGCGCACCGAACCGCCCGTGATTTCTTCCACCAGCGGCGCGACGGCTTCGGCCATGGTGTTGACGGTGTTGGCGCCCATGGCGTCGCGCACGTCCACGATCAGGTGCAGCACGATCATCGGGCCGCGCGGCGTGTCGGCGAACACATGCACGTCGATGTCCTGGCAGCCGCCGCCCAGCTCGATCAGCACCTTGTCGCGGCTGTTGGCCAGCGTCAGGATGCGTTCGCGTTCGCGCAGCAGCGCCAGCCGCGCGCCGTGCGGGTCGGTCAGGCCCAGCACCTGCACCTGCGCGCGCATCAAGGGGCGGGTGCTGGATGTTTCAAAGCCGCCGCATTCGCGCGCCAGCTTGGCCATGTAGGACGCCGCCGCCACCACCGACGGCTCTTCCACCGCCATCGGCACCAGCACGTCGCGGCCATTGACCTGGAAGTTGCCCGCCACGCCCAGCGGCAGTTCGAATGCGCCAATGACGTTTTCGATCATGCCGTCGGCGCGGTCCAGTCCCAGCGCGCCGGGCTGGGCCAGCAATTGTTGTTCATCGGGGGTCAGCGCGGCGGTCTGGGCAATGGCGGCCAGGCGTTGTGCGGGGGTCAGCGCGCGGAAGTTGGGTAGGCGTGAATCGGCCACGATGGCAGGTCTCCGTATCGTTATTGAGTGGCCTGATTCTAGGTAAACTGTACCGCTATTGAGAGGTACAGTTTTGCCAAACAGTACCATCGCACTGCACCAATTTTGACGGGTATCCCGGGCGAAAAACATCCCATGAATGACCTCAGCAACACCGGTAAACGGCCGCGCGGCGCGCCCATCGCGGAAAGCCTGGCCAAGCTGATCGGCCAGCAGATTGCCGACGGCGTCTACCGCCCGGGCGACAAGCTGCCGTCGCTGCGTGAACTGTCGCAGTTGCACCGCTACGCCAAGAACACCGTGGTGGTGGCGTTTGAAATGCTGGTGGCCCAGGGGCTGGTCGAACCGCGCCGTGGGTCGGGCTTTTTTGTGCTGGACGGAGACTTCGCGCGCAAGGCGGCCGACGAGGAACCCGGCCAATTGAGCCGCGCCATGGACATCGTCTGGCTGATGCGCGAGCAGCTCAAGACGCAGCCCGACGCGGTCCAGGCGGGCGATGGCTTTCCGCCCGTGGAATGGCTGGCCGACATGCGCATGGACCGCTATCACCAGAAGGTGGTGCGCACCGGGCTGGGCGCGCTGTTCCGCTACGGCAGCCGCTTTGGCTACGCGCCGCTGCGCGAAAGCCTGGTGCGCAAGCTGGGCGATGTGGGCGTGAATGTGGCGCCGTCGCAGTTGGTGCTGACCCATGGCGCCAACGAGGCGATGGACCTGGTGATCCGCTACTTTGTGCCGCCCGGCGCGACCGTGCTGGTGGACGACCCGGGCTACTACCCGCTGTTCGGCAAGCTGAAGCTGGCGGGCGTGCGCATGCTGGGCGTGCCGCGCCTGTCGGACGGGCCGGACGTGGCCGCGCTGGAAGCCTTGTTGCAGCGCGAGAAGCCGCGCTTGTTTTTTACGCAGTCGCTGGCGCACAACCCGACCGGGTCCGACATCTCGCTGGCCAAGGCCTACAAGGTGCTGCAGTTGTCCGAGCGCTACAACCTGATGATCGTGGAGAACGATGCGCTGGCGGATTTCAAGCCCACGTCCGCCGTGCGGCTGGCGGCGCTGGACCAGTTGGAGCGCACGATCTACATCGGCAGTTTTTCGAAGTCGTTCTCGGCGGCGCTGCGCGTGGGCTTCATCGCCTGCAACGCGGCGCTGGCCAGCGACTTGGCCGATCTGAAGGCGCTGGTGCACGTGAGCAGTTCGGAATACTGCGAGCGCATGGTGGACGTGATGCTGCGCGAAGGGCACTACGAGCGCCATCTGGCGCGCTTGCGCCAACGGCTGGAGGCCGCCACCGGCCATGCGTTGCAGGTGTTGGATGCACTGGGCGCCGAGGTATTCGCGCGGCCGACCAGTTCACTGTATCTATGGTCATCGTTTCCGGGCGTGGCGGACTCGTTGACGCTGGCGACGGATCTGATGCCCGAGAAAGTCATCATGGCGCCGGGCCGCGTGTTCAGCGTGGACCCCACGGCGGTGTCGCCGTGGTCGCGGTGCAATGTGGGCGCGATTGGGTCGCCGCGTTTTCGGGCCACGTTGGAAAAGGCGCTGGCGGCGCGGCGTTAGGCGCGTGAGACCGCCGGCTCTTTCTGCTGCCTTCTTCCGCCGTTCTTTCGGTTCAGCGATAAGTGAATTCGTCGAACCACTGCGCCATGCTTGCCTGCGCCTGGGGACTCAGCATGCGCGCGGCGTGCAGGTTGGAATTACCGCGCGCCGCCTGCACCGCAAAGCGCCGCACACCCCGGCGCGCCAGCGCTTGCGCCATCACCAGCAGCCGGTCCTCGGCCAGCCAATCAGGGTGCCAGGTGATGCGGCATTCAAAGTCCGTACCCGCCGACAGCAACTGCGTCAGGCACGCCATCGCGGGGCGATGGGAATCGCGGCGGCCGGTGATGTCGTCGTAGCCTTGTGCATCGGCCTTGATGTCCAGGCCCACCCAATCCAGATGGCGCAACACATCGGCCAGGCGCAAGGGGTAGATGCCGGCCGTATGCAGGCCCACGCGGTAGCCCATGCGCTTCACGTCGCGGATCAACGACGGCAGGCGGGGTTCGGACAGCGGCTCGCCGCCTGAAAACACCACCGCGTCCAGCAAGCCCGCGCGGTCTTTCAGAAAGGCGCGCGTATCGCGCCAGTCGTAGCGGGCGGCGCGGGTTTGCAGGTCGGGGTTGTGGCAGTAATGGCAGCGCCACGGGCACCCGGCAATGAACACGACGGCCGCCAACTGGCCGGGCCAATCCACCGTTGAAAACGGAACCAGTCCGCCGATGGCGGGCGCATGCCGGGGCAGGGCCGTCGCCACGGGTTGCGGGGGCGCAGCGCGCGCGGGCCGGCGTGCGACGGGTTCAGTGTTGTTCGACGAAGAAGCGGCGTTCATGGAATTCGCCTTGTTTGCCGGTGTTGAAGGACGACACGGGGCGGTGATAACCCATGACGCGGGTCCAGACTTCGCAGCGCACCGGTTCGGGGGCGTTGCCCTCGGCCTCGCACTTGGGGCAGACGTCGTGGTGCCCAGCCAAATACCCGTGGTTTGGGCAGATGGAAAACGTGGGTGTGACGGTGATGTAGGGCAGGCGGAAGTTCGTCAGCGCGCGACGCACCAATTCCTTGCATGCCTGGGCGGACGACACGGCTTCGTTCATGTACAGGTGCAGCACGGTGCCACCCGTGTATTTGCCTTGCAGCGTTTCCTGCAATTGCAGCGCATGGAAGGGGTCGTCGGTATGGCCCACCGGCAACTGGCTGGAATTGGTGTAGTAGGGCTGGGCGTCGCTACCCGCCTGCAAGATGCCGGGAAAGCGCTTGCGGTCTTCGCGCGCGAAGCGATAGGTGGTGCCTTCGGCGGGTGTGGCTTCCAGGTTGTACAGGTGCCCGGTCTGTTCCTGGAATTCCGTCATGCGCTCGCGCACGCGGTCCAACAGGCGCACCGCCAGCGCGTGGCCGGCCGGCGTGGTGACGTCGTCGGCGTCGTGCGTGAAGTTGCGGATCATCTCGTTGATGCCGTTCACGCCCAGCGTGCTGAAGTGGTTGCGCAAGGTGCCCAGGTAGCGGCGGGTGTAGGGGTACAGGCCTTGATCGATGTAGTGCTGCACCACGCGGCGCTTGGTTTCCAACACATCGCGGCCGAGTTCCAGCAGGTGGTCCAGGCGTTGCATCAGCCGGGCTTCGTCGCCCTGGCAGGTATGGCCCAGCCGCGCGCAGTTGATGGTGACGACGCCCACGGATCCGGTCTGCTCGGCCGAGCCGAACAGGCCGTTGCCGCGCTTGAGCAATTCGCGCAGGTCCAGTTGCAGGCGGCAGCACATGGACCGCACCATGTGCGGTTCCAGATCCGAATTCAAGAAGTTCTGAAAGTAGGGCAGGCCGTAGCGCGCCGTCATCTCGAACAGGCGCGTGGTGTTGGGGTGGCTCCAATCAAAATCCGGCGTGATGTTGTAGGTGGGTATCGGGAAGGTGAACACGCGGCCCCGGGCGTCGCCGGCCATCATCACTTCGATGTAGGCGCGGTTGATCATGTCCATTTCTGCTTGCAGCTCGCCATAGGCGAACGGCATTTCCTCGCCGCCCACGTAGGGCACCTGTTCTTTCAGGTCGGCGGGGCAGGTCCAGTCGAAGGTCAGATTGGTGAAGGGCGTTTGCGTGCCCCAGCGGCTGGGCACGTTCAGGTTGAAAATCAGTTCCTGCATGGCCTGCTTCACGTCCGCGTACGTCATGGCGTCGCGGCGGATGAAGGGGGCCATGTAGGTGTCGAACGAGCTGAACGCTTGCGCACCCGCCCATTCGTTTTGCAGCGTGCCCAGGAAGTTGACGATCTGGCCGATGGCCGCCGACATGTGTTTGGGCGGCGTGGATTCCACCTTGCTGGGCACGCCGTTGAAGCCTTCGGTCAGCAATTGGCGCAACGACCAGCCGGCGCAATAGCCGCTAAGCATGTCCAGATCATGGATGTGGAGGTCGCCGTCGCGATGCGCCTGGCCCGCCTCGGGTGTGAACACGTGCGATAGCCAATAGTTGGCCGTGACCTTGCCCGCCACGTTCAGGATCAGGCCGCCCAGGCTGTACCCCTGGTTGGCATTGGCGTTGACGCGCCAATCGCGTTGGTCCAGGTATTCCTCCATGGCGCTTTCCACGTCGACCAGCTTGTTGCGGTCGAAAGAGGCGGAGGGAATGTCGCGGGGGAGCGGGGGCTGTAGAAGCATGGATGGCACCATATGTAGTGGAGTGTCAAAACTCTATCACTACATATGGTGTTATCGGCCGCCAATGGAAGGCGATGTCAGCCTGGCTTGATGCGGGTCAAACAGGGAAAAACGAAGGGGCAAATCGCAATGCGGCTTTCGCCTGACGTCAGAAGCCGATGCCGATGCCCGCCAAGGAAATGGCCACGGCGAACGCGGCGGCGCGCGCGGCCGGGCGGGGCGCCCATGACAGCATGCCGACCCATAGCAATGCGCCCGCCGACAGCCAGCCCAGCCACGCCACCACGCCCACCGTATTGCCCCACAGGCCCACGCAAGGCAGTAAGGCCAGCGCCAGCAGCAGCACGCCCGCGCCGCGCAGCACGCGCGTGTGACCGGCCGACGGGTCGCGATCCCACACCTGCTCGTAATGGCGCGGCATGGCCAGGCTCAGGCAGGCCATGCCCGAGTAGGTCAGCAGCAAAGCCACTGCAATGGCGAATACGTCGTTCAGGTTCATGCCGCTGCCTTTTGCGTCGCGCGGGGAGTGCGCTGGGCGGGCGCGGACTGGGGCTTCTTCCACATACGGATGGCCGCCCACGCGGATAGTACGCCAACGGCCACGGCGGTGAGTTCGACGCCCGCGCTTTCCCAGTCGCCGCGCGCCATCTGCGCCACGGTGTGGTCGCCCAATGTGGCGTAGGACAGCGCCGGCAACAGCAGGCACAGCGCCGCCAGCAAGCCCAACTGCGTGATCCACGCAAGCCGGGGACGACACAGCCAGGCATGCGCCAGCATCAACGCCCACAGCCCGAAAAAGCAGCGCAGTTCCCACAACGCACGGTTTTCCAGCGCGACGGGCAACAGGCGGTTGGCCCAGAAGTAGCCGATGCAAGCCACCGCCAGACCGGCCAGCGCCGCCACGTTCAGGCCTTCGAACAGGCGGTACATGCGCGCGGTGGCCGCGCCGAATTCGTTGCCCAGCTTGGCGCGCCGCTTCACCATGAACAGCACGGCGCCCGTGCCCATCATGGCGGCCCCGGCCACGCCGCACAGGAAGTACAGCCACTTCACGGCCAGCCCGCCAAACGGCGCCATGTGCAGGTCGCCCATCACCTGGCGCGTGAGTGCCGGCGCGCCGCCGTTGACGCCGCCCGCCGGGCGCATGCGCAACAGGTCGCCCGTGGCCGCCGAGAATTCGGCCATGCCGGTGGTGGCGCTGATGTTGTGCAAGGCGTCGCTGGCTTCGTTCCAACCGTAGACCGCAACGCGCATGGAACTGTCTTCCGGGTTCTGGATGACGATGGCGCGCGCGCTTTGGCCGATCATGGCTTCGGCGCGGGCCACCAGCGGTTCCAGCGGCGGCATGGCCAGCGGCTGGCCGGTGCGCACGGGCTTTTCTTCCCCCTGCATTTCGGCCAGGTACAGGCGGGTGGCTTCCATGCCGGGGCCGTACTGCGCCACGACGGGGGCGGGCATCAGTTGCGCGCTGGAAATCACGATGCCGGTGTAGGCAATCATGAACTGGAAGGGCAGTGTCAGCACCGCCACGGCGTTGTGCGCGTCCAGCCACGAACGCTGGCCTTTCTTGGCGCGGAAGGTGAAGAAGTCCTTGAAGATGCGTTTGTGGGTGACCACGCCCGAAATCAGCGCGACCAGCATCGCCATCGTGGCGAACGCCACGATCCACACGCCGAAGCGGCTTTCGTGAAGCATGTAGTGGAAGTTCACGAAGTGCGTGCCGCCCATGGTGGCGCGGCCTGCCTCGTCGTGATGGTCGTCCAGTTCGGCGCCCGTGGCGGGGTCCAGCTCGGCGTCGGCGTACATGCCGTTCTTGTCGAACCAGTAGACCGACAAGCCGTTGTCGTGATGCCGGTTGACGGGCCAGATCTCCCACATGCCCGCGCCCGCGTGATGGCGCGCCATGTAGTCCACGGCCAGGTCCAGACGACGGGCGCGATCCACGGGCGCGCCTTCCTGCGCCGCCGCCGCGGCATCGGCCGCCGCGGCATCGGCCGCCGCAGCTTCCGCCGCGTGGTGCTCGGGCGTCATCCAGTGGGTGATGGGTTCGGCGAAGAGGGCAAGCGAACCGGTCAGGAACACCGTGTACAGCAGCCACGAAAACCACAGGCCGACCCAGGTGTGCAACCAGGCCATGGATAGGCGGAAACCGGATTTCAGAGCGAGCCTCTTGTTGTGGGATTGCCGCGGAGAGCGAGTCGGCAAGAATTTTTATTGAGAATGGTTCCGATTTTAAGCTAATTGGGGACGTCTATGGGAGACGTCCATGTTGATGCGGCTGGATCTGCTTGTCCTACTCAAAGGGCCGTCAGAACGCCCGGGCCAGCGCCGCGAAGAAGGCGTCGTCGTTGATCTCGACGCGCTTCTTGTAGCTGGGTTTGCCGCGCGCGCTCAGCACCACGGCCACGAGCTTGTGCGCCGGGTTGATGTGGATGAACTGCCCATAGATGCCTTCGGCCTGGAAGGCGCCGGCCAGGGCGGGGTCTTTCAGCTCAGGCACCCACCACATGTAGCCGTAGGGAATTTCGGTGTCGCCGATTCGGTAGGGGGACCCTGCCTGCGCCACCCAGTCCTCGGGCAGCAGGTGTTCGCCATCCAACTGCCCGCCTTCCATTACGAATTGGCCGAACCGTGCGTAGTCTCGCAGGGTGGCGTTCATGCCGCTGCCCGAGATCGTCATGCCGCCGGGGCATTCCGCCCACCAGGTAGCGTCGAACTCCATGCCGATGCGCGACCACAGCCGCGATTGCAGGTAGTCGACCAGCCGCTGGCCCGTTGCGCCTTCCATCACCGCGCTCAGCAGATACGATTCGCCCGTGTTGTAGGCCCACGCCTGGCCCGCGGGCTGGCGCGCGGGCAGGCGCTTCATGAAGTCGCGGATGCCGCCCGCTTGCCAGCGGGTCTGGATGTCCAGCAGTTGGCGGCGCTCGGAGGCCGAGTCGCCGTAGTCTTCGTTCCATTGCACGCCCGAGCACATGCGCAACATCTGGCGCAGCGAGACCTCGCGATAGACCCCGCCCAAGTCCGCGTACCGTGTCACCGGGTCGTCCAGCGAGTGGATCAGCCCTTCTTTGAGCGCCACGCCCACAAGCGTCGCCGCCACCGACTTGGCCAGTGAACACGAATTCCAGCGCGTTTCAGGCGCGATGCCACGCTGATAGGTCTCGAACGCGACTTGCCCGTCCTTCATCACCAACAGGCCGGCCACGCCGTTAGTGGCCAGATAGTCGTACAGGTCGAACACACGCCCTTGATCCTGGATGCGCAAGGCGGGCATGCCGCCGGGCCGCAATGGCAGATCGCGCACGCGCTTGCCGCGCGTTACGGTGTCGGACGCAAACCAGCCGGGGTCGCTGGACAGCGCCAGCGCAAGTTCGTCGGGGAGTAGGGTGCCGTCGTAGAACCGCATCAAATGCGTCTTCAGGGCGGGCGTCATGGGCATGGCAGGTTCCAGATTTGAATTCATGGGTGGACGAGCGGCGCGCGACCTGCGGGCCTTAGTCGTCCTGCATCACAAAGTGGCCGGGCGCGACTTCCTGGTAGCGCCGCCTGGGTGGCGTATAGCCGAGCGGGCGCAACGTATGCCGGATCTCGTCCTGGATCAGGTGGCGTGGCGACGCCAGGCGCGCGCCCGGGTCCGCCACGGGCACGGCGTCCAGCAAGCGTCGCGTATAGGGGTGGCGGGGGTCGTACAGCACGGCGGCGCGGGAGCCGATCTCGACAATTTCGCCCATGTACATCACCGCCACGCGATGGCTCACGCGCTCCACCACGGCCATGTCGTGCGAGATGAACAGATAGGCCAGTCCCAGGTCGCGCTGCAGCGTCAGCATCAGGTTGATCACCTGCGCCTTGATCGATACGTCCAGCGCGGAGACGGCCTCGTCTGCCACCAGTAACGACGGCCCGAGCGCCAGGCTGCGGGCGATGCAGATGCGCTGGCGCTGTCCCCCCGAGAATTCCTGGGGGTAGCGGTCGCCGGCCGCGTTGTCCAGACCCACGCAGGCCAGCAGTTCGGCCACGCGGGCTCGCAGCGCGTCGCCCTTGCAGACCTTATTCACTATCAGGGGGCTGGCGACTGCCGCCGCGACAGTCTTGCGCGGGTTCAGGCTGGAAAAAGGGTCTTGAAACACCATCTGCACATGGCGCGCCATGGCGGCGCGGTCGCGGCCCCTGGCGGCGTGGATATCCTGGCCATTGACCCGCACCTGGCCCGAGGTCGGCCTCAGCAGGTTCATGATGCTGCGGCCGATGGTGGACTTGCCGCAGCCTGACTCACCCACCAGCGCCAGGGTTTCGCCGGGCTGCACGCTGAACGATACGTTTTCGACGGCATGCACCATGCCGCGGTCGCGCGACAGCAGCCCGGAACCCATGCGGTACCGCACCGTAAGCCCCTGGACCTCCAGCACGGGCGGGGCGTCGGTGCGCACGGTGTCCGCCGCTTCCACGGCAGGTGTCTGGACGCCGGTTTGCCGGTCGATGGCGGCAAACGGCAGCGGACGCGCCACGTCTTTCATGGCGCCCAGGCGCGGCACTGCCGCCAAAAGGGCCCGCGTATAGGGTTCGCCGGGCGTATCGAAAATACGAGCGGTTTCGCCGCATTCGATCTGCTGCCCTCCGCACATCACGACCATCCGGTCAGCCACCTCCGCCACCACGCCCATGTCATGCGTGATGAACAGCACCGACATGCCGTCTTCCTGCTGTAGTTCGCGGATCAGGGCCAGAATCTGTGCCTGGATCGTGACGTCCAGCGCGGTGGTCGGCTCGTCGGCGATCAGCAGCCGGGGCCGGCAGGCCAGCGCCATGGCGATCATGACGCGCTGGCGCATGCCGCCCGACAGGTGGAACGGATAGTCTTTCAAACGAGTCGCCGCGGCCGGGATGCGTACTTTCTCAAGCAGGCGCAGCGCCTCGGCCTGCGCCGCCGGCCAGTCCAGGCCCCGATGCAGCATCAGCGATTCAGCCACCTGGAACCCGATGGTGCGCACCGGGTTCAGGCTGGTCATCGGCTCTTGGAAGATCATTGCGATATCAGCGCCGCGAATCTTGCGCATCTGGGGTTCGGGTAGCGCCAGCAGGTCGCGGTCGCCCAGCAGGACACTGCCCGACACCTGCGTGTCGCGCGGGTTGAGCAAGCGCATGATCGACATGGCCGTCACGCTTTTGCCCGAGCCGGATTCGCCCACCACGGCCAGCGTCTCGCGCGGGGCAACCTCGAAGTCCAGTCCGTTGACGACGGTCTTCCAGCCGCCCGGCACCCGGAAGCGGGTGTGCAGGCCGGCGACGCGTAGCACCGGCGCGTTCACGCGCTCAGCCCCATTGCGGACAGACGCAACCAGATCGTCTTGATCTGCTGGTATTGCGCCATGGCCTCCAGCCCTTTGTCGCGCGCCAGCGACCCCGAGCGCCGGTAGCCGCCGAAGGGGGTCTTGATGTCACCCTCGGTAAAGCCGTTGCCCGCGACCGTGCCGCACTCCAGGCGGCGCGCGAAGTACATGGCGCGGTCCAGGTCACGGGTGTAGACGGTGGCGTGCAGGCCGTAGTCGGTGCCGTTGGCAATCCGCAGAGCCTGGTCCATGCTGTCCACGGGCAGGACCCCCAGGACCGGGCCGAAGATCTCTTCGCGGGCGATGACCATGTCCGGACGCAGGTCCGCGAAGACGGTGGGACCCAGATAGGGCCCGCGACCGCCCGGCGCGCCGACGGCTTCCAGCACGCGGCGCGCGCCTTCCTCCACGCCCTTGGCCACATAGGACTGCACGCGGTTGCGCTGGCCCGCCGAAATCAGCGGGCCCATGTCGGTTGCCGGATTCAGCGGGTCTCCGATCACGATCTGCTTGGTTCGCGCGATGATCTTCTCCACGTAGGCGTCCTGCCGCGACCGCGCCACCAGTTGGCGCATGTTGGCCGAGCAATTCTGGCCGCCGTTCCAGAACGCGGCCATCACGGCATTGTCGATCAGATCGTCGGTCAGGTCCGCGTCATCGAGGACGATGAAGGGGCTTTTACCGCCCATCTCCAGCCCCACCGTTTTCAGGTTGCTGGACCCTGCGTATTGCAGGAACAGCCGCCCCACGTCGGTGGACCCGGTGAACGACACGGCATCGATGTCAGGGTGTTGTCCGATCAGGCGTCCCGTGGTTTCGCCCGGCCCCGTCAAGACGTTCAAGACACCCGGCGGAATGCCAGCCTCGATCGCCAGCGCCGCCAGGGCCAGGGTGGTCAGCGACGTTTCTTCGGCTGGCTTGACGATGACCGAGCAGCCGCTGGCCAGCGCGGGCGCCAGTTTCCACGTGGCCATCAGCAGGGGAAAGTTCCAGGGCAGCACCGCCGCCACCACGCCGATGGGTTCGCGCACGACCATCGCGCAGTCTTCCTGCCCGGTCGGGGCCACGTGGCCGTAGGTCTTGTCCACCAATTCGCCGTACCACTGAAAGATCGCCGGCACTTCCTGCGTGATCTCGCGCAGGCAGTCCCGAATGGGCTTGCCGCTTTCCAGGCTTTCCATGACGGCCAGCTTGACGCCATCACGCCGGATCAACTCCGCCAGCCTCAGCAGGGCTTCCTTGCGTTGCTCCGGCGCGCAGCGCGACCAGGCGCCGCTGCGGAACGCCGAGCGCGCCGCCGCCACCGCGCGGTCCACGTCTTGTTGGCCGCAATGGGCCAACGTGCCGAGCACGGCGTCGGTGGCGGGGTTGCTGGTTTCGATCAGCGCTCCGTTATCGGACGCCGACCAGTCGCCGTCGATGAAGGCGCGGTCGGGCAAGCGCAGGCCGGCGGCCATGCGTTGCAGTTCTGCATGGCTGGGAAGGGGCAGGGCGGTATCGGACATCATTGCTCCAGGAATCAGATGGCCGCGTAGGGGCGCGAATACGCTCCACGCAGGAAACGGTCGGCCGAGAACGGCGCCAGGTCGGTCTTGGGTTCGGCGCCTCGGGCCAATGCGGCAAGCGTGCTGCCGACCGCGGGACCCAGGCCGAATCCGTGCCCGGAAAACCCCGTGGCGATGATCAGGCCGCGAGCCGGCCAGGCGGCGTCGATCACCGGCAGCGCGTCCGGCATGACGTCGATGTTGCCGGCCCAGGACTTGACGATTTCAACGGGGGGCATCCGCGCGAACAATTCCGCGAACCGCTTGCGGTTGTCGCGCACGCGGTGCGTGTTGGGCGCGATGTCGGGATCGCGGGGCTTGATCGCCCAATCCGATTTCGGCACCGACAGGCGGGTGTACAGGTCATTGACGAAGGGCTTGCCCAGCCGGAACGAAAAGCCCTTGTGGTTGCGTACCACTTCACGCAGGAAATAATGCGAGGCGCGCAAAGAGTCCAGCGTCAGGTCGATGTCGGTGCCGGCATCGGTGGCGATGATGCAGGACCCATCCGGCCGCTGACGCAAGCCCAGCCCGTAGCCGACGAAGCACGGCAGGCCCATGGCGGGCAGCGGCGCCGTCAGCGACACCGTGCTGCGAACGACCTTCTGCGGCAGTTTCACGTCCAGCGCCTGCAACAGGCGAAAGGTCTGCGCGCCGGCCGCGCAGATCACGATGGGGGCGCGCACGCTGCCGTGTTCGGTCTGCACGCCGCACACGCTGCCGCCCGCGACGTCCAGGGCGCTCACGCCGCAATCTTCCAGCACCACGGCGCCGGCGCCGATGGCCGCGCGGGCAAAAGCCAGGGTCGCCAGGGTGGGTTCGGCCTGGCCATCCGATTCGGCGATGATGCCGCCTTCGGTACGCCGGGACACCATCGGAAACCGCGCCGCGATCTCGTCGGGACTCAGCATGCGCGTGTCACTGACCCGGCCTCCGGCCTCGGCCAGCCAAGCTTGATAGGACCGGCGCTCGGACTCGTCGGCGCACAGGAACAGGCAGCCGCTGCGCATCCACCCCGTCTCATGGCCCAGCTCTGCCCGCAAGCCGGGCCAAAGCGACAGCGCCTGCGCCGCCAGGGAAAGCTCGGCCGGGTCTCGATAGAGCGACCGCACAAAGCCCCAATTGCGCCCCGACTGCTGCGAGGCGATGCGGTTCTTTTCCAGCAGCACCACTTTCAAATTGGCGCGAGCCAGATACCAGGCGGCGCTGCAGCCCATGATGCCGCCGCCGATGATGACCACGTCGGCCGTGGCGGGCAGGGGCTCGGCCCTGTCCAGCAGGCGCGACACGGCGTCGGCCGGCGCATGGTGCAACAGGTTAAGCGGCGGCATCGATGATGGCATCCATGTCGATCTCGACCCGGATGGCGGGATCGAACAAGCCGGCCTGCACGGTGGTGCACGCGGGATCTATGCCCCGAAACGCCGCCGCGTACACGTCCATGACGGCATCGTAGTCTTCGGGCCGGGCGATATAGATACGCACCCGGACCACATCGCGCAGCGACGCGCCCGCCTGCTGGAAGGCATGCTGCGCATTGCGCAGGATCTGTTCGGTCTGCGCCTGGGCGCCTTCGGCCAGCACGTCGGCAACATAGTCGTAGCCGGTTGTGCCGGACAGGCGGACGTGGCCGTTCAGCGCGACGGCGCGCGCATAGCTGTAAGTGCGTTCATACTCGCTGCCGGAGTAGATGGCTTTGCGGCTGCCGTGTTGGCGGGTGTGCTCGTTCATGTCGGTTTTCATCCAGGAGTGCTTCATTGGCGAGCAGGATCGCGCAAAAGGCGCTGCCGCGTCGATGTCAAAAAATCGAGGACGGGATGCGATTAATAGAACGACCGCGGATGGCCGGTACGTCATGGCTCCGGGTAGGGCACTTGCCTGGTCATGGTTTTCCCGTAGCGCGTTCCCCCGCGCTTGGGCAAGCGCGGACCCGGTGCAGATTATTGCGGTTTCGATTCCATTTATTCGACTCGACACTGCCGAAGGCGTTGGGATTCAATCGGGTCATTCCGGGAACAGCCCGGCGCCGCGAAGCAGCACTCGCGGCATTCCAGATGAAAGGGGAACGCAGGATGCACGTTGATTTTGTCATTGTGGGCGGTGGGATTTCAGGCGCGGCTGCCGCCTACTTTCTTTCTCGGGCCGGTAAGGTGGCGCTGATCGAACAAGAGCCGCATTTCGGGTTTCATAGTTCGGGGCGTACCGCCGGCCAGTTCACCGTTGGCATTTCCGCCGACCAGATGCGCGCCATGGCCGCCGCCAGCCGCGCGTTCTTTTATGAACCGCCCTCGGGCTTTGCCGACCTTCCCCTGATCGAGCAGCGCGGCAGCCTGACCTTGGGCCGCCATGCTCAAAAGGCCGTGCTGGAAACCTTGCACGCCCGTATCGGGCAAGCGGGCGGCAACGCCGAATGGGTGGACCGCGAACAAGCAATGGCCCTGTTCCCCGCGTTGCTGGCCGACAAGTTCGACCTGGGCGTCCATGAGACCGACGCGCAGGACATCGACGTGAACACCTTGTTGCAGGCCTATCTGAAAGGCGCCAAGCGCAATGGCGCCGTGCTGGCGACCAATACGCCGGTGCAGGGGATAGAACGGCACGCCGGCAAGTGGCGCATCCGCACCCAGGAAGAGGACTACACCGCCAACGTGATCGTCAATGCGTCCGGCGGCTGGGCTGACACCATTGCCCACATGGCGGGCGTGGCGCCCATCGGCATTACGCCGTACAAGCGCACGGCCTTTACCTTTCCGCTGCTGCCCGGTTCCGAAGGCGGGCACTGGCCGCATGTGTGCAACGCGGACTACCAGTGGTACGTCAAGCCGGAACATGGCTGCTTCATGGGCTCGCCCGCCGACGCGCAACCGGTGGCTCCTGGCGAGGTCTATCCCGAAGAACTGGACGTGGCGCAGGGCATCTACAACATTGAGTTGGACACGAGCTTGCGCGTGCCGCGACCCCTCAGCGTCTGGGCGGGCGTGCGCAGCTATGTGCGTGACCGCAACCCGGTTTGCGGCGCGCGCGCCGACAGCCCCGACTTCATCTGGTACGCGGCGCTGGGCGGTTGCGGTGTGCTGACCTCGCCAGCGATGGGGCAGGCCGTGGCGGCGCTGGCGCAGGGCCACGCGTTGCCCGACGCACTACAAGCGCGTGGCCTGACGCCCGAGGCGTTGTCGCCCGACCGCGCCACGCTGCTATCCGCCTGATTCCGGCAAAGACGAACAAGCAATCCACAACGGGGAAACGGAAGCCATGATCCACCACAAGATTTCCAAACGGGATTTCCTGAAGCTGTCGGCCACCGCCGGCACCTTGATGGCCGCGCCCGTCTGGGCACAAACCACATCCGCCACGACCACGCCGCCGTCCGCCCCGCGCGGGCAGGTGATTGCCGGCATTTCGCAGGAACCCACGGTATTCAATCCGTTGATGCCGGGCAGCGAAGTTGACCAGGGCGTGTGGTGGCAGTTGTTCAGCACGCTGTGGTTCATCGACGCGCAAGGCAATACCGTGGCCGACCTGGCGCGCGAAGTGCCGTCTGTCGCCAACGGCGGCCTGTCGGCCGCCGGCCTGGTCTGGAAGGTGAAGCTGAAGACGGGCGCCACCTGGCACGACGGCAAGCCGTTCACCGCTCGCGACGTCAAGTACACGCTGGAATTGATCAACAACCCGGCGTTCCGGGCGCGCAATCGCGTTGGCCATTCCCTGGTGCGCGACATCACCGTCGTGGCCGATGACGAAATCCATTGGCGCATGGAAAGCAGCTTCACGCCGTACATGTCGGTGCTGTCCCAGACCTTCATGGTGCCGGAACACATACTAGCCACGGCCGCCGACCCCAACACCGCGCCTTATAACCAGGCGCCCGTGGGCACGGGCCCCTTCCGCTGGGGCGCGCGGCGCGCGGGCGACCACATCCAGCTGGAACGCAACCCTGCCTATCACGGCCAGGGCCCCTACCTGTTGCGCGTCATCTTCAAGTACATCCCTGATCAGACGATGCTGTATACGCAGTTTCGCAGCGGCCAGATCGACTACCTGGGGCTGTCGGGCATCCAGCCCAGCTTCGAACAAGAAGCGGCCAAGCTGCGCGGCGTGCGCATCATGCCGGTGCCCACGCCGTTTATTGAACACGTGGCGCTGAACCTGGGCTTTGCCCCGTTCGCGGACAAGTCCGTGCGCCAAGCCCTGTACCTGGGCATGAACAAGGAAGCCCGCATCAAGGCCATTTATCAGGGCCGGCCGCTGCCGACGGAATCCTATGTGCCTAAAGGCCACTGGGCGTACAACGACGCGCTGCCGGCGCACCGCTACGACCCGCAGGCCGCGCGCGCCTTGCTGGATGCGGCCGGTTGGGTGCCGGGCAGCGATGGCATCCGGGTCAAGAACGGCCAGCGCATGGCGTTCACGAATTCCACGACGGCCGGCGCGCAGGCACGCGAGCAGTCGCAACAACTGCTGATGCAGGACTGGCGGCAGATCGGGGTGGAGATGACCATCGAGAACATGCCGGCGGCCGTCATTTGGGGAAATTTCTGGCAGAAGTCCCAATACCAGTCGGTCATGGTGGCGTCCAACTTCCTGCAAGGCAGCGACCCCGACGTGACCGCGCGTTTTTCCAGCGCATCGATACCCGCCAAGGGGGGCAGCGGCCTGAACACGTACCAGTACCAGAACCCGGAAATGGACCAGTTGCTGATGCAGGGCACGCGGGAATTCAACCTGGACGAGCGCAAGCGCATCTATCACCGTATCCAAGAAATCGTCAGATCCGATCTGGTGCTGTTGCCCGTGTCGCAGACCGTCATCATCGAAGCTGTCAAGGACAAGCTGGTCGGCTACGAAAACAATATCAACAGCTCGTCCAACTGCTGGAACATGCGCAGTTGGTATTGGGCAAGCTGACGGGGCGGAGCTTTCAGATGACTCAATATCTGCTCAAGCGCGGCGGCCAATCCCTGGTGTTGCTGCTGTTGGTGTCGCTGATAGGCTTCGGCATCCTGTACCTGTCGCCGGGTGGGCCGCTGTCGCAGTTGGTGCAATCGTCGAACATGGCGCAAGAGGATATCGACCGCCTGACGCGCAGCATGGGGCTCGACCGCCCCTTTCTCATCCAGTACGGCGACTGGCTGTTGCGCATGGTACGCGGTGATTGGGGCGCGTCTTACCGCGACGGCATCGGCGTGCTGGCCACCATTGGATCGCACATCGGCGCGACCTTGTCGCTGATGGCGGTATCCACCGTCATTGCCGCGCTGCTGGGCGGCATGATCGGCATCTGGGGGGCGGTGCGGCGGCATTCGTTGATGGACGCGCTGTCGTCGGTGGGGGCGATGATTGCCCTGTCCATCCCGACGTTCTGGTTTGGGCTGATGGCGATCTACCTGTTCTCGATCAAGCTGGGTTGGCTGCCGGCCGGTAACCAGCAAACCTTTGGCGACGGTTCGTTCCTGGACCTGGCGCATCACATGATTGCGCCGGTCATGGTGCTGGCGTTGGTCGAGACGGCGGTGTGGGCGCGCTTCATGCGTTCGTCCATGATCGAGACGCTGGAGCAGGACTACATCCGCACCGCGCGCGCCAAGGGCGCGGGCGGGCGCGCCATCATCCTGTCGCATGCCTTGCGCAATGCGCTGCTGCCCATGATCACCCTGGTCGGCCTGCAGTTCCCCTCCTTGCTGGGCGGCGCGTTGATTACCGAGACGGTGTTCAGTTGGCCCGGCATGGGCCGCTTGTTTTTCGACTCGCTGGAGTACCGCGACTACCCCGTGGTCATGGGCATTCTGATGCTGTCCGCCATCATGGTGATGCTGGGCTCGCTGTTGGCCGATGTGCTGTACGCCATCGCCGATCCTCGTATTCGGATGGACTGAGCATGATGAAAGCCCCTGGAATCTCCGATCCGGTCACGGCCGGCGGTGCGTACTGTCCGCCCGGTCCTCTGCGCGCCGGCTGGCGTCGCCTGGCGCGCAACAAATTGGCGACCGCCGGCGTCATCACCATTGCCGTGATGGTGCTGCTGTGCTTCGCGGGGCCGCTGGTCTTGCGTCTGGACGCCAGCTATATCGACGTGCTCAACCGCTTTGCGCCGCCGCTGAGCGCCGGGCATCTGCTGGGTACTGACGAGCTGGGCCGCGACGTTCTGGCCCGCCTGATGGCTGGCGGGCGGATCTCGCTGACGATCGGCTTTGCGGCCATGCTGATATCGGTGGTGATCGGCACCATCGTGGGCATGATCGCCGGCTACCGGCGCGGCTTCGTGGGTGCCTTGCTGATGCGCTTTGTCGACGCCATGCTGGCTTTCCCGACGATTTTCCTGATTCTGGCCCTGGCCATGCTGGTCAAGCCGGGCATCGTCTCAACCACCATCCTGATCTCGGCAACCTGCTGGATGGAAGTGGCGCGGCTGGTCGAGGGTCAGTACCGCTCGCTGCGCAATGCGGAATACGTGGCGGCGGCGCACACGGCCGGGGCATCGGGCTTGCGCATCATGGTCGTTGAACTGCTGCCCAACGCCATGGGCCCCATCATCATCGTCGCAACGCTGAACGTGGCGCGCGCCATCCTGCTGGAATCCTATGTCAGTTACCTGGGCTACGGCATCCAGCCGCCCGTGGCCAGCCTGGGCAACATGCTGAACAACGCGCAGATCTACCTGACTTCGGCGCCCTGGCTGGCCATCGTGCCCGGCGTGGCGATTGCGCTGACCGTGACCAGCGTGAACTTCATCGGCGAAGGGCTGCGCAATATACTCGAGCCGCGCAGCCAGTGAACAAGCTGGCGAACGCGCCAGCCGGTCCCCCTTGATCCGAGCCTAGCCACCCCCATACGCCCTGGAGACCGGGATGCTTCGACGCCTGCCCTCGCTGAACGCGCTACGTTGCTTTGAAGTCGTGGCGGCCCATACCAGCGTCAAGAAGGCCGCGCAGATTTTGAACGTGAGCGAAAGCGCGGTCAGCCGGCAGGTTCGCATCCTGGAAGAGCAGTTGGGGCAGACGCTGTTTCTACGCACGCACAGCGGCCTGGAAATCACCGAGGCCGGGCGCAAGCTTGCCACGACGGTGAAGGAAGCGTTCGACCATATCGCCAACGCCATCGACCCCACGCATACGGACCAGGACATCGTGACGCTGCGCGTGATTCCCACCTTTGCGCTGCGTTGGCTGTTTCCCCGGCTGCGGCGTTTTCACGAGCAATACCCGATGATCAAGGTCGTGGTGCGCACACGGCTCAATGACATGACGGCCGATGAGACGGATTCCGACCTGGGTATCCGCTATGCGCTGGGCAACTTCTCGCACGAAGACGCCACGGAGCTCTACGCCGAGTGGATCGTGCCGGTGTGCGCGCCCGGTCACATCGATGCCGCCGACCCCGAGCGCGGCTTGCGCGAGTCCACGCTGCTGCACCCCTTGCCCGACCACCAGGACTGGATCACCTGGTCTGAGAAGACCGGTATCGAACTGCTGACGCGCGGCGGCCTGGATTTCGACGCACTGGATATGGCGTTGAGCGCCGCCGAGGCCGGGCTGGGCGTAGCCATCGCGGACGTAGTGCTGGCGCACCAGGCCATTGAGGACGGTCGGGTTGTGGTGCCGCTGCGCCGTGCGGTGCCCACCGGCGTGTCGTACTACCTGGTGCGTCGGCCCGCGTTGCGCCATCGCCGGCAGGTCAAGCTGGTGGAAGACTGGATCGTCAGCGAATTGGTGGAATCCCAAGCCATCATCAGGTCCTACGCCTAGCCGGGAGGCTGCGCGGGGGCACGAGGTTGGGCATGGCGCTTGCTGAAGCTGCGCGTCATGCCGCCGGGTTTGCGAACGTAGGGCGCAACCGGCGAACCGACCCCGTGGACAAGGAGCCCCTGATGAAACGCAAAGCGGCAAACGCCAAACAAATCAATGAATTGCTTTACCAGGCGCTGGAGACTGAAATCGGCGGCTTGGCTGTGTACGAGACCGCCGTGTCCTGTGCCGTCAACGAAGACCTGAAGAAGGAATGGAAGGAATACCTGGAAGAAACGCGCACGCACCATCGTGTGCTTTTGACCGTGTTTGAACAACTGGGACTTGACCCCGCCAAGCAGACGCCGGGGCGCGAGGTGGTGCGCCATCTTGGCGATTCGCTGGTGAAGGCGATGAAGATGGCCGTCAGCGCGGGCGATGCCGATGCGGCGCAGTTGGTGGCGACCGAATGCGTGGTGCTGGCCGAAACCAAGGACCACGCCAACTGGTCGCTGATCGGGCTGCTGGCCGAGCAGCATTCCGGCAAGGAAGCCGCGATTCTGAAACAGGCCCACGACGCGGTGGCGCAGGACGAAGACCACCACCTATATCACACGCAAGGGTGGTCGCGCGAGTTGTGGGTGGAGTCGCTGGGCTTGCCCGCAGTGCTGCCCCCGCCTGAAGAAGTCAAACAAGTGAAAACCGCCATCGGCGCCTCGCGGGCCGAGCAGGCGCGCGGCGAAATGCTGAAACACTAGGAGAGATTCAATGGCAAGCAAGAAACCCGCAGCCAAGGGCGCCGCTGGCGCATTGCCCACTGCATACATGAACACCGACAGCGGCCCGGCCGCCGGTCCCGCTGGCAAGCCGACCGAGCCCGCGCTCAAGCGCGCGGCCGCCGTGGGCGCCACGGCTGCGTCCATGCCCCACAACCCCAACAAGGCCGCCGAATATGGTGAACAGGCCGCGCGCTGTCCTTACACCGGCGCGCAGACGACGCCGCCGGACCCCTCCGTGGGCGCAAGTTCCTTGTCGGAATCCGAGTCCACCGCCAAGACCGGAGACGCCGCCGCGCCTGGAGTCAACGAGGTGCACGGGCGCCTGTCACGGGTGCGTTCGGACGGCAGTGGCCAGCAGTTGACGACCAACCAGGGCGTGCCGGTGGCGGACAACCAGCATTCGCTCAAGGCCGGCGTGCGCGGGCCGGCGCTGCTGAAAGACTTCATCCTGCGTGAAAAAATTACGCACTTCGATCACGAGCGCATTCCCGAGCGCATCGTGCACGCGCGCGGCTCGGCTGCCCACGGTTACTTCGAGTGCTACAAGCCCTTGACCGATTTGACCGCCGCGTCTCTATTTGCAGAAAAAGGCAAGCGCACGCCGGTGTTCGTGCGCTTTTCCACGGTGGCGGGCGAGCGGGGGTCCAAGGACACCGCGCGCGACGTGCGCGGCTTTGCCGTCAAGTTCTATACCGACGAAGGCAACTGGGACCTGGTCGGCAACAACATGCCTGTCTTCTTCATCCAGGACGCGATGAAGTTTCCGGACCTGGTGCACGCGGTAAAACCCGAGCCGCATCACGGCATGCCGCAGGCCGCGTCGGCCCACGACACGTTCTGGGACTTTGTGTCCTTGATGCCGGAGTCCACCCATATGCTGATGTGGTTGATGTCCGATCGCGCCATCCCTCGCAGCTATCGCATGATGCAGGGCTTTGGCGTGCATACCTTTCGCTTCGTCAACGCCAGCGGTGAGTCGCGCCTGGTGAAGTTCCACTGGAGTCCCGTCCTGGGCACGCACTCGCAGGTGTGGGACGAAGCCGTCAAGGTATCGGGGGCCGACCCCGACTTCCACCGCCGCGATCTGTGGGAAGCCATTGACGCGGGCCACGGCCCGGAATGGGAACTGGGTGTGCAGATCTTCACCGAGGAAGACGCCGAGCGCTACAGCTTCGACGTGCTGGACGCCACCAAGATCGTGCCCGAGGAACTGGTGCCCATCACCCCCATCGGCCGCATGGTGCTGGACCGCAACCCCGACAATTTCTTCGCGGAAACTGAGCAGGTGGCGTTCTGTACGGCGCACGTGGTGCCGGGCATCGATTTCACGAACGACCCGTTGTTGGCCGGCCGCATCCATTCGTATGTGGACACGCAGATCTCGCGCTTGGGCGGCCCCAATTTCCATGAAATTCCCATCACCGCGCCGGTGGCGCCGGTGCATAACAACCAGCGCGACGGCATGCATCGCCAAGCCATCCACCGTGGCCGTGTCGCGTACGAACCGAACTCGCTGGCAGGAGGGTGTCCGTTCCAGGCGGGCATGCAGGGCTTTGTGCCGTTCCCCGAGCCGATCGCGGGCGATGAATTGCGCGGGCACCCCGAGAAGTTCGCCGAGCACTACAACCAGGCCGCGCTGTTCTACAACAGCCAGACTGATTGGGAAAAGCAGCACATCATCCACGCCTTTTCGTTCGAGCTGAGCAAGGTGACGGTGCCCGCCATCCGCCAGCGCATGGTGGCGTCGCTGCGCAATGTGTCTGACGAGCTGGCGCAGGGCGTGGCCGACCTGCTGGGCATGGTCTTGCCCGAACCGATGCCGCGCGCGGCGGCGCAACCGCCCAAGCCGGAAGTCGAGGTGTCACCCGCGTTGTCTCTGACTGCCAGGCCGGGCGATGGCGGTGTGGCCACGCGCAAGGTCGCCATTCTGGTCGCCGAAGGCGTGGACGGCGCGGCCGTGACGGCGGTGGCCGATGCGCTGATTCAGGCGGGCGTGGTGGTGCGGCTGGTGGGTCAGCGCATCGGGCCCGTGCAGGCCGAAGGCGGCGGCATGTTCGATGCCGATGCATCGCTGGACAATCATCCGTCCGGGCTGTTCGACGGCGCGGTGGTGCCCGGCGGCGAAGGCGCGGTGACGCGCTTGCAGGCGGATGGCCGCGCGCTGGAGTTCTTGCGCGATGCGTTCCGGCACGGCAAGACCTTGCTGGGTTTGGGCCGGGGAGGGCAGTTGTTTGGCTCGGCGGGCATTGCGCCCAACGAGGCGGACAGTGGCCTCTTGATGGGCGGCGGCGCGCCGGCAAAAAGCGCGGCGGCGTTCATCCAGGCGCTGGCCATGCATCGGCACCCTGAGCGGGAAACGATGCCGCCGATGGTGTAAGGCAGTCTGACGTAAAACGCGCTTGGCCCCAGACGTTTGTAACGCGCTGGGGCCAAGCGTTTTTTTTGGGGGGCGGTTTTCACGCGCTGCTTTTCTGCGCCTTTTTCGCCACTTTTCCCCCGCTGTTTTCGCGCTTATTCCAGCTTGATGTCGGCCCGCTTGGCCACGTCGCCAAACGTTTTCACTTCTTTCGCGATCTGGTCCTTGAGCGCCTGGCCCGGCAAATACACGGGTTCCAGCGCCAGGTCCGACACCGCCTTGCGCACCTGCGGGTCCTGCATGATTTTTTCCACCGCCCGGTTCAGCGTATCGATGACCGGCGCGGGCGTGCGCGCGGGGGCGGCCAGCGCGTACCAGCCCACGCACGACACCTGGGGTATGCCGGCTTCGGCAAAGGTGGGCACGTCCGGCAACTGCGGCATGCGGTGCTCGCCGGTGACGGCCAGCGCGCGAACCTTGCCCGCGCGCACCTGCGGCGCGGCGGACGACACGGTGTCCACGCCCAGGGACACTTCGCCGCCGATCATCGCGGTGATCAATTGCGCGCTGCCCTTGTACGGCACGGGCATCATCTTCGCGCCGGCGGCCTCGGCGAACATTTCTCCGGCCAGATGCGGTGCGGAGCCCGGCCCAAAGGTGCCGTACATCAGCCCGCCCTTGCTGCTTTGCTGCTTGGCCAGCGCGGCGGCTTCCTGCACCGTGTTCGCCGCCAACCCGTTCTGCGCCAACAGCACGACCGGCGCCATGGCGACGATGCCGATGTGTTCGAAGCTACGCAACGGGTCGTAGGGCAGCGACGGTTTCAGCGCCGGCAGCACCGTGTACGTGGTGCTGCCCGACAGCAGCAAGGTGTAGCCGTCGGGTTGTGCGCGCGCCACCGCGTCGGCGCCGATCACCGTCGACGCGCCGGGGCGGTTCTCGACAATGACGGACTGGCCCAGGCTGCCCGACAGCTTGTTGGCCAAGAGTCGCGCCCCCCC
>NZ_JBHFIZ010000035.1:580089-604457 GCF_057334535.1 Achromobacter colocynthidis | reverse complement strand
CCACCGCATCGGTCCCCCGCCGGGCGTGAAGGGCACAACGATCTTGATCGCCTGCTCGGGATAGGCGGCGTGGGCCTCGCCCGCATAGGCGGCGACGGCAAGGTTGAACGCCATCACGGCGGCACAAAATCTAGCGGTCATTGCAACGCTCTCGGTCAGTCAGAAAAAAATCGGAATGCGGTCACGCCGCCGTGGCGCCCGCGATCTGGCGCAGGGTTTGGCCTTGATCGCCCAAATCCCAGTACAGGCCCGCCATGATGGCCAGCCCTTCGCGCGCCACGCTGCCCAGCAGATGTTCATTGGGCGCGTGCTGCGCGCAGGCGGGGTAGGAATGCGGCACCCACAGCGTGGGCAGGCCCAGCAGGTCGGCAAAAATTTCATTGGGCAGCGAACCGCCCAGGTTCGGCAGCAGCGCGGGGCGCTTGCCGGTGGTGCGTTCCAGCGACGCGGCGGCCCAGCGCACCCACGCGTTGTCGGGCGATAGACGGGTTGCGCCGCCCTGCATGCCGATGCGCACTTGCACGTCTTCAAAGCCGCCTTGGCGCAGGTGTTCGCGCACATGGGTTTCCAGCGCGCGCCAATCGGTGCCGACTACAAAACGCAGTTGGCACCACGCCACGGCCTCTGGCGGAATCGCGTTCACCGGCTTGGCGGGGTCGCCCGCGCCAAAGGTCAGCACATCCAAGCTGTTCCAGCCAAATACTTTTTCAGGCGCGGACAGGCCGGGCTCGCCCCACCAGTGGTTGATCTCGGGGTCGTCTTCGCCGCCGCCCCCGTCCAGGTCGGCCAAGGCGTCGGCCACGGCGGCGGGGATGGGGGGCGGGCGCAATCCCGGCACGGTGATGCGGCCTTGCGCGTCCACCATCGAGCCGATGGCGTGCATCAGCACGATGGCCGGGTTGGCCAGCAAGCCGCCCCAGTTGCCCGAGTGATAGCCGCGTTCGCGGGCGCGTAACGACAGTTCAAAGTTCACCGCACCGCGCGAGCCCATGAACAGGGTGGGGCGTGCCGCATGCAGGCGCGGGCCGTCGCTGGCGATGAAAACGTCGGCGGCCAGGGCATCGCGCTGCGCCTCGCAGAACGCGGCCAACCCGGGCGAGCCGGCTTCCTCGCCGGTTTCGATCAGCCAGGTGGCGTTGAAGCCCAGCTTGCCGCCGCGCGCCGCGATCACGTGCCGCAGGGCTTCCAGGTTGATGGAATGCTGGCCCTTGTTGTCGGCGGTGCCGCGTCCATACCAGCGGTCGCCGTCCACTTGCAGCCGCCACGGGTCGCGCCCGGCTTCCCATTTGGCGGCATTGCCGCGCACCACATCGCCATGGCCGTACATCAACACGGTCGGCAACCCTGCTTGTTCCACGCGGCGCGCAACCAGAATGGGCAGGTCGACACCGGCGGGGTTGGCATGCACCTCACAGGTGAAGCCCAACTCGGTCAGCGTCGGAATCAGGTCCTGGTTCAGATAGGCGTGCTGGGTGGGCGCCTGGTCCGGCACCTCGCTTTCCGTGGCATAGGCGACGCGGCGCGCCAGCGTGGATTCAAGGGTGCCATTGTCGAAGGCTTCAACGGCTTGGAGGACGGCTTGTTCGCGGTTCACGGCGGCTCTCGAGACGCAAGGTTGCAAAAGAAGGCACAAAGTTATTACGCCTTGGTGCATGCCACAATTAGATAATTGGCACCTTTGAATTGCCTTTTAGGCATGGCATGAAAAACAGCTTGATTGGGATCGACATGAGGGGGAAGGCAGCATGATTTCACTGGGTCTACGGTATTTTCTGGAGGTGGCCCGCTGCGGCTCGATCGCGGGCGCGGCGGCGGCGCAGCATGTGGCGGCCTCCGCCGTCAGCCGCCAGATCGCCAAACTGGAAGACGGGCTGGGCATTGCGCTGTTCGAACGCCAGGCGCGCGGCATGGAACTGAGCGAAGCGGGGCGCCAGCTGGCCGCCTATGCCAACGCGGCGGCCCTGGAGGCCGAGCGCGTCACCACCGAAATCCGCCAGCGCAGCCACGTGGGCGACGTCACGATCCGGCTGGCGTGCACCGAAGGCTTCGCGCATCACTTCCTGCCGCTTTGCATGGCCGAGTTCAAGCGCATGCGGCCCGAGACACGTTTCCATCTGCACGTGGAACGCCCGGAAGAGGTCAGCCGCCACATCCTGGAAGGCCTGGCGCAGATGGCCCTGCGCTACACCACGGCGCAGGACGACCGCCTGAAAACAGAACTGCTGACCCGCGCGCCCGTCTACGCGGTGATGTGCCGCAAGCACCCGCTGGCCGGCCGCCGCAGCGTCAGCATGCGCGACCTGGTGAACTTTCCGCTTTCACTGGGCGACCAGGGCACCACGGTGCGGCAACTGTTCGACGCCGCCTGCGCCAACGCCGGCCTGCACATTGAACCGGCCTACGTGTCGAACCATTCCGCCGCGTTCCTGCCCATGCTGCCGGGCAGCCAGATCGTTGCGCTGTCCGGCTACCTGACGCTGATGGGGCAACTGGGTGTCGAAGGCGAGCTTGCGGCGGTGCCGTTCAGCAATCCGGAAATGCGGCAACGAAGCATCCAGGTCCTGACCTTGCAGGGCAGAACCCTGCCGCTGCTGGCGCGAGAGTTTTTGGCGTTCATGGCTGATCGTTTGACGGCTGCACCGAGGTGGCCGGAGTAGCGCGCCCCACCCCCCCCACCTTCAACCGCAGCCTTTCCAACGCCAAATAAACAATCGGCGTCGTATACAGCGTCAAGAACTGGCTGATCATCAGGCCGCCCACGATGGCGATGCCCAGGGGGCGGCGCAGTTCCGAGCCTTCGCCCATGCCCAGCACCAGGGGCAACGCGCCCAGCAGGCCGGCCAGGTTGGTCATGACGATGGGGCGCAGGCGCAGCATGGCGGCGCGGTGGATGGCTTGTTCGGGGGTCAGACCTTCGCGGCGTTCCAGGCTGAGGGCGAAGTCGATCATCAGGATGGCGTTCTTCATCACGATGCCCACCAGCAGGAACAGGCCCAGCAGCGCGATCAGCGTGAATTCGATGTTGGCGAGGCGCAAGGCCAGCAGCGCGCCCACACCGGCAGACGGCAGGGTCGACAGGATGGTCAGCGGGTGCAGGGGGCTTTCGTACAGAATGCCCAGCACCAGGTAGATGGCGATCAGCACGGCCAGGATCAGCCAGGGCTGGTCTTGCAGGCTTTGCTGGAAGTTGCGGGCGTCGCCGCCCAGGCGCGTCTGGATGGTGGACGGCACCATCAGGCTGGCCAGCGTGGCGTCGATGGCGGCCAGGCCCTGTTCCAGCGACACGCCGGGCGCCAGTGAAAAGCCTACGCCCACGGCGGCGAACAGGCCGTCGTGAAAGACGCGGTCGTTGACCAGGCCGTTTTCATAAGTGGCGAAGGCGGTCAGCGGAATGCGCGTGCCGTCGGCCGCCACCACCTGCACCTGTTCCAACACCTCGGGGTCTTCGGTGTAACGCGGGTCCAGCTCCAGCACCACGCGGTACTGGTTCATGGCGTCGTACATCGTCGCCACCTGCCGTTGGCTGAACGAATTGCTCAAGACGCTGCTGATCGTGTTCATGTCCACGCCCAGCCGTTGCGCGGCGCTGCGGTCGATGTTGATGACGACTTGCTGCGTGGCGCCGTCGCCTTCGGCATCCACGTCGCGCAGTTCCGGGATCTCCTGCATGGCCTTGGAGATCTTGCGTGACCATTGCCGCAGCGTGGGCACGTCGCTGGCCATGATGGCCAATTCGTGGTCGCCGGAATTGCCGAAGCCGCCGGGCATGCGCAAGTCTTGATCGACGTTCAGGAAGAACATGCCGCCAGGTACGGCGGGGGCGTTGGTGCGCAGCCAGTTGATGACCTCGGTGGACGATTTCCCCCGTTCGGCAACGGGTTTGAGCCGAATCAAAAACAGCGAATTGCTGATGCCCAGGTTGCCGCCGTTGTAGCCGATGACGTCTTGCACGGCGGGGTGCTTCAACACCAGTTGGCGGTACTGGTCGATCTTGGGCTGCATCACCTGGAACGAAAAGCCGTCATCGCCCCGCACGAAGCCCATCAGTTGGCCGGTGTCTTGCACAGGCAGAAAGCCCTTGGGCGCGTCGATGTACAGATACACGTTCAGGCCGACCACGGCGGCCAGCAGCACCAAAGTCAGGCGCGCATGGCCCAGCACGCGGGCGAGCGACCTGCCGTACCAATCATGCACGCGCGCAAAGGCGGTCTGCATGCGGGAAGGGCGCGGTGGGGCGGCGTTGGGGGCGGTGGGGTCGGGATGGGCGGCTGGCTTCAACCAGCGCGCGCACAAGGCCGGGATGATGGCCGCCGACACCACCAGCGATATCACCGTGGCCGCGACCAGCGTGATAGAGAACTCGCGGAACAGGCGCTCCACCAGCCCGCCCATGAACAGGATGGAAACGAAGACCACGCTCAGCGCCACCGTCATCGCCACCAGCGTGAAGCCCACTTCGCGCACGCCGCGCAGCGCGGCCTTGGTGGGCGACAGGCCGCGTTCGATGTGGCGTGAAATGTTCTCCAGAACCACGATGGCGTCATCCACCACCAGCCCGGCGGCCACGATCAGCGCCATCAGCGACAGGTTGTTCAGCGAAAACCCCCAGGCGTGCATGACGGCGAAGGTGGCGATCAGGCACACCGGAATCGCCACGCTGGGGATGGCCGCCGCGCGCGCGTTGCCCAGGAACAGCCAGACCACCAGAATGACCAGCCCGGTCGCCAGCCCCAGCGTGATGTGGGCTTCGCGCAGGGTGGCGTTGATGCCGGGCGAGCGGTCCAGCGCCACGGTCAGGTCCACGTCGGCGGGCATCAGCGCGCGCAGGCCGGGCAGGGCGTCGTTGATGGCGCCGATGGTTTCAATGATGTTTGCGCCGGTCTGGCGGCTGATGGTCAGCACCACGGCAGGGTTCTGGTTATGAAAACCGCTGCTGTAGCGGTTTTCGACGGAATCGCTGACGCGCGCCACTTGCGACAGGCGGATCACCGCGCCGTCTTCATGGCGCACGATCAGGCTGCCGTATTCCGGGGCGGTGCGCGGCTGTTCGGGCGTGCCCACTTCCCAGCGCTGGCCGGCTGAATCCAATTGGCCCAGCGGGCGCATGGGCGCGGCATCGGCGATGGCGTTGCGCACATCGTCCAGCGCCACGCCGTAGTGCGCCAGGGCGTTGGGGTTGACCTGCACGCGCACGGCGGGCAGCGAACTGCCGCCCATCGTGACTTCGCCCACGCCATTGATCTGCGACAGCTTTTGCGCCAGCACTGTCGACCCCAAGTCATAAAGCTGGCCGGCGGGGCGCGTGGCCGAACTGAGCGCCAGCGCCATGATGGGTGCTTGTGACGGGTTGACCTTGCGGTAGCTGGGGTTCTGCGGCATGCCCGCGGGCAGATCGCCGCGTGACGCATTGATGGCGGCTTGAACGTCGCGGGCGGCTTCGTTGATGTCGCGGTCCAGTTCAAACTGCAACTGCACGCGGGTGGCGCCCTGGTTGCTGGACGAGGTCATGGCGCTGACGCCGGCGATGCTGCCCAAGGCGCGCTCAAGCGGCGCGGCCACGGTGCTGGCCATGCTTTCCGGGCTGGCGCCGGGAAGCTCGGCGCGCACCTCAATCGTGGGGAAATCCACCTGCGGCAAGGGGGCAACGGGCAGCAGGCGCCACGCCACCGCGCCCAACAAGGTCAGCGCCAAGGCCAGGAAGATGCAGGCGATGGGGCGATGCAGCAGCGCGCGGATCATGGCTGCGGCCCGTCAGCCTTTGCCGGCGTGTTCGCCACGTTGCCGCGCCGCTGGCCCAGCCGGTGAAAGAACAGATAAACGGCGGGCGTGGTGAACAGCGTCAGCACCTGGCTGACCAGCAGCCCGCCCACCATGACCCAGCCCAGCGGCTGACGCAGTTCGGCGCCCGAGCCGGTTGCCAGCATCAGCGGCAGCGCGCCGAACAGCGCGGCCAGCGTGGTCATCAAGATAGGCCGCAGGCGCAGCAGCGCGGCTTCGCGGATGGCGTCTAGCGGCGCCAGGCCGCGCGAGCGCTCGGCTTCCAGCGCAAAGTCCACCATCATGATGCCGTTCTTTTTCACCAGCCCGATCAGCAGGATGATGCCGATGACGGCAATCAGGTCTAGCGGCCGTCCCGTGATCAGCAGCGCCAGCAGCGCGCCGACGGTAGCCGACGGCAGCGTCGACAGAATGGTGACGGGATGGATGGCGCTTTCATACAGCATGCCCAGCACCAGATACATCGTGACCACCGCCGCCAGCATCAGCCACAGCGTGTTGGACAGCGAGGCCTGGAATGCCGACGCCGCGCCTTGCAGGCGCAGTTCCACGCTGGGCGGCATGGCGATGTCGGCTTTGGCGGCGTCGATGGCGGCAATGGCCTCGCCCAGCGAGCCGCCGGGCGGCAGGTTGAACGACAGGTTCACCGCCGGAAACTGCGACAGATGGTTGATGGCCAACGGCACGGCGCGTTCGCTGACGGTGGCCAGGGCCGACAGCGGAATCGCCTGCCCGTCTTCGGTTTGCAGGTGGATACGTTCCAGCGCGTCGGGGCTGAGCGCCAGCTTGCGGTCCACTTCCAGCACCACGCGGTACTGGTTCGACTGCGTGAACAGCGTGGCCACCTGGCGCTGGCCAAAGGCGTTGTATAGCGCCTGCACCACATCGTCCATCGTCACGCCCAGGCGCGCCGCCGTGTCGCGCGACACTTGCAGATAGGCTTGGCGGCCATTGCCTTGCAGGTCGGACGAGACCTCGGCCAACGCGGGGGATCGGGCCAGCCGCTGCATCAGCGCCTGGCTCCATTGCGCCAGTAACGCGCTGTCGGGCGAGGTCAGGGTGAATTGATATTGGCCACGGCTGACGCGGTCTTCGATGTTCAGTTCCTGCACCGGCTGCAAGAACAGCGAGATGCCGTGGACCTGGCGCGCGCGTTCGTCCAGCCGCGCCATCACGTCCGCCAGCGGCGCGCTGCGCTCGCTCCAGGGCTTCAGGTTGATCAGCAAACGGCCCGTGTTCAGCGTGGTGTTCATGGCGTCGATGCCGATGAAGGACGACAGGCTTTGCACGTCCGGGTCGGCCAGCAGGCTTTCCGCCACGGCTTGCTGGCGCCGCGACATGGCCTCGAACGAGGTGCTTTGCGCGGACTGCGTCACGCCTTGCAGCACGCCGCCGTCCTGCACCGGAAAGAAGCCCTTGGGCACGGCCAGGTACAGCAGCCCGGTCAACACCACGGTAGCCACCATGACCAGCAGCGTCAGGCGCTGGTGGCGCAGCGTCACGTCCAGCCAGCCCGCGTAGCGCGCCTGGACGCGGTCCAGGAAGCCGGGTTTGTCGGATGCCACATGCGCGGGCAACATGCGCGCGCACATCATCGGCGTAAGCGTCAGCGACACCGCCAGCGATATCAGGATGGCCACCGCCAGTGTGATGGCGAATTCGCGGAACAAGCGGCCCACTACGTCTTCCATGAACAGCAGCGGGATCAGCACGGCAATCAAGGACAAGGTCAGCGACACAAGCGTGAAGCCGATCTGCCCGGCGCCTTTCAGCGCGGCGGCCATCGGGCTGTGCCCCTGTTCGCGATACCGCGCAATGTTCTCCAGCATGACGATGGCGTCGTCCACCACGAAGCCCGCGCCGATGGTCAGTGCCATCAAGGTCAGGTTGTTGGTGGAAAAGCCCGCCAGGTGCATGAAGCCGAAGGTGCCGATCAAGGACAGCGGCACGGCCAGGCTGGGAATCAGCGTGGCGGGCAGGTTGCGCAGGAACAGAAAGGTGACCAGCACCACCAGGCCCACGGCAAACACCAGTTCCCATTGCACGCCACGCACCGACGCGCGAATGCTCTCGGTGCGGTCGGTCAGGATGCGGACCTGCGCGGCGGCCGGCAGGCTGGCGGTCAGCTGGGGCAGCAAGGCCTTTACCTGGTCCGCCACGGCGATCACGTTGGCGCCCGGCTGGCGCTGGATGTTGACCAGCACGGCGGGCTGCTTGTCGACCCAAGCGGCCAGGTAGCGGTCTTCGGCGCCGTCTTCAATGGTGGCGACCTGGCCCAGCCGCACCGGCGCGCCGTTCTTCCAGGCCACGATCAGTTCGCGGTATTCGTCGGCGCTTCGCAGTTGGTCGTTCGCGTCCATGATGACCGAGCGCACCGGCCCGTCGAAGCTGCCCTTGGGCTGGTTCGAGTTCGCCTTGGCGATGGCGTCCTGCACGTCGGACAATTGCAGCCCGCGCGCGGCCAGCGCCATCGGGTTGACCTGCACGCGCACGGCGGGCCGTTGGCCGCCGGCCAGACTCACCATGCCCACGCCGGACAACTGCGACAGGCGCTGCGTCATGCGGGTGTCGACCAGGTCGTACACCGTGGGCAGCGGCAACGAATCAGAGGTCACCGCCAGCGTCAGGATGGGCACGTCGGCCGGGTTGACCTTGCGGTACACGGGCGGGGTGGGCAAGTCGGACGGCAGCAGCGAGCCGCTGGCGCTGATGGCCGCCTGCACTTCCTGCTCGGCCACGCCCAGCGAGACATCCAACGAAAACTGCAAGGTGATCACCGAGATGCCGCTGCCGCTGGTGGACGACATCTGCTTCAAGCCCGGTATCTGCCCAAAGCGGCGCTCCAGCGGCGCCGTGACCGCGCGCGCCGTCACGGTGGGACTGGCCCCGGGATACTGCGTGGTGACCTGAATGATGGGGTAGTCCACCTGCGGCAGCGCGGCCACGGGCAGCATGCGCCACGCCAGGATGCCCGACAGCAGCAGGGCGATCATCAGGAAGGACGTCGCCACCGGACGCAGAATGAAGGGGCGTGACAGGCTCATGCGCGGTTCAAGTCAGGGGTTCTACGATCTGGACGTTGCGGCCGTCATGCAGGCGGTCCACGCCTTCGACGACAACGCGCTCGGCCGGGGCCAGGCCCGCTTCCACGACGATCTGGCCGGCATTGGCCGGACCCAGTTGCAGCACGCGGCGGGTGGCGCGGGCGTCGTCGCCGATGACAAAGACAAACGCGCCTTCCGACCCGTACTGCACGGCGGCCGACGGAATGGTGACGACGTTGTCCTGCTGCACCACGGCCAGGCGGATGTTCACGAACTGATTGGGAAACAGGGATTCATCGGCATTGTCGAAGCGGGCGCGCAAGCGCACGGTGCCGCTGCCGGTCTGGATGCGGTTGTCCAGCGCTTCCAGCGTGCCTTCGGCCAGGATGCGGCGGTCGTCGGCGTCCCAGGCTTGCACGCGCAGCTCGGCGGTCTTGGCCTGCGCCTGGCGCAGTACGTCCAGCCGCGTTTCCGAAATGCTGAAGAGGGCGGATATGGGCGTGGTCTGCACCAGCGTGGTCAAGCCATTGGCGTCATCGGCGCGCACATGGTTGCCGGCGTCCACCCGGCGCAAACCGATGCGGCCATCCTGCGGAGCAACGATGCGGGTCAAGCCAAGCAGCCGCTTGGCGTCGGCGACCCGCGCGCGGTTCAGTTCGCGTTGCGCGGTGTAGGCGCGCACCTGGGCTTCGGCGGTGTCCAGTTGCTGCCCCGCCACCGATTCCTGGCGCGCCAGCTTGCGGTAGCGCTGCAGGTCGGCCTGGGCGTTGTCCAGCAGCGCCTGGGTGCGGGCCAGCTCGCCTTCGGCCGACGCCAGCGCGGTCTGATACGGGCGGGCGTCAATCTCGGCCAGCAGTTGGCCACGCGCCACGGCCTGGCCTTCGGTGTAATGCACGCGCATCAGTTCGCCGTCGACCTGGCTGCGCAGCACCACCTGGGACAGCGGCGTGATGGTGCCCAAGGCATGCAGGTCGCGTTGCAATGGGCCGATGCGCGCGGCCGCCACGGCGACGGCAACGGGAATCTGCCCGTACTGAGGCGGCGGTGGAGTGCTGGGGCCCTTGGCGCCCGCCAGCCAATAACCGATGCCGACCAGCACGGCCAGCAACAGGGCGGCGGCGGTCAGGATCAATCGTTTGCGTGAGGGGGCAGGGCCCGCAATGGGGGGCAGAGACATCGGGGCTGCCAATCTGGGGTGTTGCGGACAGCGGTGATTCTATATTAATAATAATGATTAGCGTTATTGACTTCGAATTTCAAGAGGGGTTTGCGCGAATGGTTTAGAGTGGCGGCTACTTTCATCAGCCGGTTTGCAAGGAGCAGGTCATGGGCGAGCATTCTCTAGAAACCCCGCGTCAGTTATTCGAGCGTCTACAAGCCCGGCTTGAGACGGAACAGGCCCGCTTGCAGCAGTGGCACGCGGTGGAAGACGAGTACCGGCGCAAGTACACCGAAGGCCTTGCGCCGCTTGAAAAAAAGCTGCACGAACTGCGCATGAAGCTGGTGCTGTGCTTTGACCACGCGCACAAGAACATGGGCTTGTCCAAGGCCGAACGCGAGTTCGTGTCGGAACTGATCACCGAGTTTTCGGCGGAACTGCTGCTGCTGGACGCCAAGGGCGAGCTGCCGGCCGGTTGCGATGCCGAGCGCCTGAAGACCCTATATAAGAAGCACAACGGCGCCGACTACGACGAGGCCGCCGCTGATGAAACCGAAGATGCCAAGGCCGAACTGATCGAGGCGCTGGAACTGGACCCGGACACCGATCTGTCCACGTTCACGCCCACCCAGCTGCTGCGCATCATCCAAGACCAATTCGAGGACGACGAGGCCGAAGAACTGCTGGCCCTGGCCCGCGCCGCGCTGCGCAACACGACTCCGAACGCGGCGGCGTGGCAGGCGATGCAGGACGAAGAACAGGCGCGTCGCCAGCAAGGCACGCCGGACCTGGCGCCGGTGGGCGAGGTGGCCGATGACGGCCTGCCCGCCGCGAACGCCACGCTGCAAGCCCAACTGGACGAAGTGCTGCACCAGGCCAGCTATGCGGAAGAGGGTTTCAAGCTGCGCTACGACCTGGACCCCTTCGCGTCGTTCGACCCGGAGACGGTGCTGGAAGAGTTGGATGCTGACATCGAAGACATCCAGGAATACATCGGCGAGCTCGAGCACGAGGTCATGCAGTTTGCCGACGAGGCATCGCTCAAGTCCTGGCTCAAGGCGATGCGCCGCGAAGTCGCGGCGATTGAGCGCCGGGAAGGTCGAGACTAAGACCGGGTCCGCGCCACCGCTTCCACGCGGATGACCGGCGCTGCCGTCTTGGCGGCGTCGGCGCGCGGGCGAATCATCAGCGGAAAGAAGCGCCACAGGTACAAGCCCAGCGCCAGCACCCAGGCGAGCGTGGCGGCATGCAGCAAGCCGGTGGAGGCGGCGGTCGGCAACAAGGCGGCCAGCCGCAGCAGCGCCGCCAGAATCATCAGGACAAAACTGGCGACCATGGCGCGGTCGGTTTGCAAAGGCCGCCCCAGGTGGCCCAGCGCCGTGCGCGTCACCATGCCCAGGATCAGCACCGAAAAACCGGCTACCCCGATGACGTGGGCGGGCCAGGCGGGCCGGATCACGATCCCCATCCAGGGGCTGTCTACCGGATTAACCAAAGGAATGGCTAAGGGATTGGTCAAGGGCATGGCTAAAGGACTAGCCAAATACGCCGCACCCACCAGCAGGCCGACGCCCAAGCCGAAATACCCCGCATACAGCACCCACAGCAGCGGCACGCGCCGCACGGCCCAAGGTTTCCACGACAGCCATTGCACCAGCGCGATCAGCCCGGTTGCGGCTAGCGCCGCCGCGGCCAGATTCGGCAGGCCGGCCAGCAGGCAGGTAATCGCGGCCAGGCCGCTTGCCAGTTGCCATTGGCCGCTGCGTGTGTGCGCGGGAATGTTCAGGCCAGCCACGGCGCGTTGGGCAAAAAACGGCAGCACGCGGCGGGCGATCAAGAGCGTCAGCACTGCCATGCACAGCAGGCCCGCATTGAAGTAACGCATCAGCGCCATGTAGTCGCCTTGAACGGCGGCCCACAGATACAGCGCGTTGGTAGCGGCCAACCCCAGCAGCAAAACAGGCACGCCCGCATTGCGCCGGTTGCTGCTCAGCCAGACGACGCGCGCCAAGGCGGCGGCGCCCCACACGAAAAAGCCCGTGTCCGCCAGGCCGGCGATCAAGAACGCAGGCTGGCCCGGCACCAGATACGCCACGCGCGCCACCAGCCAAAGCAGGCACAGCATGGCCAAGGCGTTGCCACGCAGCGGATTCTTGCCGGTCCAGTTGGCGCCGGCAGTCAGCAGAAAGCCCACCGAGATGGTGGCCACAAAGCCCCACAGCATTTCGTGCGCATGCCAGAACACGCCGCCCAACACGCCGGTGATGCGCGCGGGGGCGTGCACCCACAGCCATACGGACGCCAGCGCCCAGAAGCAGCCCGCCAGGTACAGCGGCCTGAATCCCATTTCAGTGAAGGCGCGCCATTGCGGACGAGGGCGGCGCGGGGCCGGGGCGGACGGGGCGATGTTTGGCAGTGGAGGCATGGCGGCGTTGAACGCTCTATGATGACTTTAAGATGTATTGAAAATGCATATTAAACCTGACCCGGGCGGACGACCAAGCTCCACGGTTGATCCAGCGCAAACGCAAGGCAGTCCTGTCCTGGATGCCCCCGGGGCCGCCTCCCGAAAGCGGGCAGATGGCCAGAACGCCGAGTCTTTGCTGGCATACTCGCCGCGGGCGGACGCGCGTTTGCCCGATACGCTTTTGTCCCGGAAAGTCCCTTGTTATCGGAGCATGCATGAGCCCAGTTTTTGGTATCGCCGGCCGGTCCGGCAGCGGCAAGACGACCCTGATCGAGGCGATGCTGCCCCTGCTCGCGGCGCGTGGCCTGCGCGTCAATGTCATCAAGCACAGCCACCACGATTTTCAGATGGAGCCGCCGGGCAAGGACAGCGCGCGCTTCCGGCTGGCGGGCGCGCAGGAAGTGATGGTGGCCTCGCCGTTCCGCTACGCCATCGTGCACGAACTGCGCGACACACCCGAGCCGACGCTGGAAGAACAAGTGGCGCGGTTGTCGCCTGCTGATCTGGTGCTGGTGGAAGGCTTCAAGCATGCGGCGATTGCGCGCATCGAGGTGTACCGCCCGGCGCTGGGCAAGCCGCCGCTGCATGCGGAAGACACCGGCTTTCTGGCGGTGGTGACTGATGCGCCGTTGGACACCGCCTTGCCTTGTCTGCCCTTGAATGATCCCGCGCGCGTGGCTGACTTTTTGTGTGACGCGCTTGGGGTGGGCTGAAAGCGCGCCGCCCAGAATGCAGGTCTGATATTTCGATAACGAATGACAATAGCGTCATTAAATAATGACGCCGCTGAAATATCAGACTTAAGACGAAAACCAATACTAGTACGACAATAAAAACTCGGTTTTTGCATTTTCAGATAAATAAGATTTCAAGCGCTTCGCTTGCCGAATCCTTTTCGGTATCGCGTTGCGGCGTGCTGGAATAAGCGTGCTTTTCGCTCCGCCTTGTGGCGCTACAGCGATGCACCACAACACTCTCTCGATTATCTCCAGGCCCTTGCGCATCCGCGTGCAGGGGCTCTTTTTTCCATGGGCGCTCTGTGCGCTTCACTGCAATTCAGTTCAGTCATCTGATTAATCAGACGACATTCATACTGGGTTTCACGGGATTGCGACAAAACACATTTCGGAATAATCGCATTCACTAGGATTCCTGACACAAATGTCTGAATTTGATGGGAAAAAGTCCTCTGATTCTTACTAAATAGAATCAGCGTCGCATGACTGGTTGCGGGTTGAAAAATTCGTCAATGGAGAGTGGCCGTGAATAAAATCTATAACCTCGTGTGGAGCCGGATTACCGGTGCGTGGGTAGCTGTGTCTGAATTGACGAAAACTCGCGGGAAATCCAATCGAGGGGCGCGGCAAGCCGCGTTGCGCAGGGCCGGGGGAATCGCGGCGCCATTGATGTTGGCCGCGGCGTTGGGGGGCACGGCCTGGGCGGGCACCGCCATCCAGGGAATCATCGTCAACCCCATCACCACCGGCGGTTTGACGCCGGCCTCGGTCGATGCAAATTCCATTGCAATTGGCGGCGGATTCGGCGCTACGGCAACGAACGTCAGCGTGGCGATTGGCGACGCGTCGGTTGCCACCGGTACCAACTCGGTCGCCGTGGGCCGCCTGGCCATCGTGACCGGCAACAACGCGACGGGCGTGGGTTCGTCGACAACGGCCAGCGGCATTGGCGCCACGGCCTTCGGCTCGGGCGCCTCGGCAAGCGCCAACAACACGCTGGCGGTGGGCGCATCGGCGTCCGCTTCGAACACCAGCGCCACGGCGGTGGGCCAGGGCGCTTCCGCGTCAGGCAACAGTTCGTCGGCGTTCGGCACGGGCGCGTCGGCACTGGGGGCCAGTTCCGTGGCCCTGGGACAGAACTCAACGTCGGCCGGCAACAGCTCTATTGCATTGGGCCAATTGTCCAGCACGTCCGCCGGTAACGCGGTGTCTATCGGCGTGTCGTCAACAGCGACGGCGACGGGCGCGGTGGCGGTGGGATCCTCCGCCGAAGCGCGTGGAATTTCGGCGTTTGCCGGGGGTATCAATGCGCAGGCCCTGAACCAGAATTCATTGGCAATAGGTTCCAGCGCCGTTGCCGGCGCTTTGGTGGGGGCGCCTATCAACGACACGGCCTTGGGCAATAACGCGCTGGCCAGCGGCGGCAGTTCGTTGGCCGCGGGCAATGGCGCGCGTGCTACCGCGGCGGGCGCCGTGGGGCTGGGCGGCAACTCAACCAGCGGCGCGTCGGCGGCGGCCATCAACGCCGTGGCGATAGGCGGGCAGTCGTCGGTGACGGCGGCGGCAACATCGGGCATCGCCATCGGGCGCGATGCGCGCGCCATCGGCGCGTTCGGCGTCGCGGTGGGCGACGGGGCCCGATCCAACGCCACCGGCCAGAACGTGGCGATTGGTTCGTCGGGTACCGCTGCCAACGCCGCCACGGCAACGGGCGGCGCGGTGGCCATTGGACGGCAACAGACCGCCACGGGGGATGGCGCGGTGGCCATCGGCGACCCCAACATCGCCACCGGCACCGGCGCGGTTGCCGTGGGCGCCGACAACACGGCGACGGCAGCAGGCGCCGTGGCCATCGGCAATACCAACTCGGCGGTAACGCCCGGGGCGGTGGCCTTGGGCTCGGGCTCGCAGTCCAGCGGCGGCAACGGGGCGTTTGGGGCCGGCTTTTCGTCGAATGCGGCCGGCCGTGGCGCCGTCTCCATCGGCAACACCAACCCGGCGACAGGGCAAGGCGCGGTCGCCATCGGTGACCTGAACACGGCGTCCGGGCTGGCGTCCATCGCCATCGGCTCGGGCTCATTGGCCACCTCGGGCAGCACCATCGCGTTGGGCTATCAGGCCGCCGCCACGGCGGGGCAGGCAGTGGCCATCGGCTATCAAAGCGTCACCGGCGGCACCAACAGCGTCACGGTTGGCTATCAAAGTGCGGCCGCCGGCTCGAACTCGGTGGCGATGGGGGCCAACGCCATCGCGTCGGGCACCTCATCGGTTGCGATCGGCCGGGGGGCCATTGCCCAGGGGCTTGAAGACACCTTCATCGGCGGCGGCGCCGGCATGGGCACCCTCGCAAGCCGGGGCCAGAACACGGCAATCGGCGCCTACGCCGGGACGCTGGCCACGGGCGAAGGCACCACCGCCATTGGCCAGGACGCGGGCCAGAACGTGTCGGGTGACGATAACCTGGCGGCAGGGCGCGGGGCGGGCAGCAACGTCACGGTGGATCGCACCGTGGCCTTGGGCTATCTGGCCAATACCAACATCGCGAACTCGGTGGCGCTGGGTAGCAACTCATCCACCACGGCGGCGCTTTCCACCAGCACGGCCGGCATGACGTCCTACGGCAGCGCGACCATCAGCGGCAATACCTACAACTTCGGGGGCGGCCAGGGCACGCCCACCGGTGTCGTCAGTGTGGGCGACGCGGGTTCGGCCCGCCGCATCCAGCGCGTGGCTACTGGCTTGCTCAGTTCGAACAGCACGGACGCCGTCAACGGCTCGCAGCTTTTCGCGGTGGCGCAGCAAGTGGCGGCCATTTCGCCTACCCCGACGAACTACTTCAACGCCAACTCCACCGTCACGGGGGTAGGCAGCAACACGCGGGCCAACTCGGGGGCAACGGGCACGGACGCCATCGCCATTGGCGGCAGCGCCGCCGCGGCGGGCCTGAATGCCACGGCAATCGGCAGGACGGCAACGGCATCGGGCGGGGGCTCCATTGCCCTGGGCGACGCGGCGCAGACATCCGCGATCAACGCCATTGCGTTGGGTGCTGGAGCCACCTCGGGCGTGCCGGGCGCGGTAGCCCTGGGCGCGGGTTCAGCAGGCGCAACCAACGTGGTGACCAGCGGCGTGGTGTCACCCAGCTCGGCGGGCCCCCTCGCGGGGGTTGCTTTCAACAACACGGCCAACATGGCGATTGGCGCGATATCAGTCGGTACGCCCAGCGCCAAGCGCCAGATCAAGAACGTGGCCGACGGCTCGGATTCCAATGACGCCGTGACAGTGCGGCAGATGACGGCGGTGGCCAGCGCCGCGAACTCCGGCATGAACAACCTGGGCACCAGCGTCGCCACCAACCTGGGCGGCGGCGCGACCTACACCGCCGCCTCGGGCACCATCGGCACCCCCACCTACAGCGTGCAGGGCACGTCCTTCACCAACGTGGGCACGGCGCTGGGTGGTTTGGATTCGGCGGTGACCGACCTGGTGACCGGCAAGATCGGCCCGTTTGTTTCGGACAACAGCGTGACGACGGTGCAGGCGGTGTCGTCGGGCGCCAGCGCCGCGGCGGGCGGTTTTGGGTCGTCGGCCACGGGCGCGGCGTCCACGGTGCTGGGCAACCAGTCCACCGACAACGCGGTGGCCAACTCCACCATTGTGGGACAAGGCGCGTCGGTGGTCGCGGGGCTTACGGGGTCCAACGTGGTGCTGGGCCAGGGCTCCAGCGCGGCGCTGGGCGCTCAGACAGGCTACACCGCGTTCGGCCTGGCGGCGTTGCAGAACTCCAGCGGTGAGGTGTCGGTGGGATCGGGGGCCACCCGCCGCCAGATCACCAACGTGGCGGCGGGCAGCGCGCTGACAGATGCTGTCAACGTGGGGCAACTGAGCGGCGCGGCGTCCAACCTGGGTTCCAGCATTGCCACCGGCCTGGGAGGCGGCGCGACCTACAACGCTGCATCAGGTGCGATCAGCACGCCGTCATATACCGTGCAAGGCATGGCGTACGACGATGTCGGCGCGGCGCTGGAAAGCGCGGATGAGGCCATCAGCAATCTGGTGGCGGGCGAGTCGGGTCCGTTCGTCTCGGACAACAGCGTTACCGCGACGCAGGCCGTGGCATCCGGCACGAATGCCAGCGCGGGCGGCTTTGGCGCGTCGGCCACGGGCGCCGCCTCGACCGTCGTGGGCAACCAGGCCAGGGACAACGCGGTCGCCAACTCGACTGTCGTGGGGCAGGGCGCGTCCATCGCCACGGGGCTCTCGGGAGCCAACGTTGCCCTGGGCCAAGGCTCCGAGGCGGCCACGGGGTCGCAGACGGGCTACACGGCGTTTGGCTTGACCATGCCGCAGAACTCGGGCGGCGAAGTGTCGGTGGGTTCGGCCTCCGTCCGCCGCAAGATCACGAACGTGGCGGCCGGCCTTGCGCCGACCGACGCCGTGAACGTGGGGCAGTTGAGCGGGGCGGCGTCCAACCTGGGTACCACCATGGCGGCCCGCCTGGGCGGCGGGGCCGTTTACGACGGCGCGGCAGGAACGGTCAGCGCGCCCAGCTACACCATTCAAGGCATGGCGTACACCGATGTGGGCGCGGCATTTGGCGGCGCGGACACCGCTATCAGCGGCCTGTTGGCGGGTGATGCCGGGCCCTTTGTATCGGATCACAGCGTCACCATGGCGCAAGCGGTGGCCTCTGGCGCGAACGCCAGCGCAGGTGGCTTTGGCGCCATCGCCACGGGTCCGGGTTCCACGGTGTACGGCAATCAGGCCAATGACAATGGCGTGGCCGGCTCGGCAATATTGGGCCAGGGCGCGTTTGTCGACGCCGGCGTGACGGGTTCGAACGTGGTCCTGGGGCAGGATTCGTCGGCCGTGGTGGGCGCGCAGGGCGGCTACACCGCCTTCGGCTTGTCGGCGTCGCAGACCTCCGTCGGCGAAGTATCCGTGGGCACCGCTGCCGGTCGGCGCCAGATCACCAACGTGGCGGCCGGCAGCGCGCCGACCGATGCCGTCAACGTGGCGCAACTGACGGGTGTTTCTACCGCCGCAACGTCAGGCCTGGGTACCTTGGGTTCCAGCTTGGCGTCCAGCCTGGGAGGGGGATCCACGTACGATCCCATCGGCCAGACGGTGACTGCGCCAAGCTACGGTGTGCAAGGGGCGACGTATTCAAACGTCGGTGGCGCGATCAGTGGACTGGACTCGGCGGTAAACAGCATCAGCAGTGGCGCTGTTGGTCCGTTCGTATCGGATAACAGCGTGACGGCAGCGCAAGCGGTTGCCTCCGGCGCCAATGCGTCGGCAGGCGGCTTCGGTGCGTCGGCCACGGGTGCGGCGTCGACCGTGGTCGGTAATCAGGCAACGGATAACGGGGTTGCGGATTCGACGGTGCTTGGACAAGGCGCAACGATCACGGCGGGCCTGACGGGTGCTAACGTCGCGTTGGGTCAAGGCGCGGTGGCGGCAGTCGGTGCTGAAACCGGCTACTCGGCAATTGGCCTGTCGGCCGCGCAAAATTCCAGCGGCGAAGTGTCGTTGGGATCGGCGGGTGCAGAACGCAAGATCACGAATCTTGCGGCAGGCAGCGCGGCGACTGATGCGGTCAACGTGGGCCAACTGACTGGGGTCGCCACCGCGGCGACGACGGGCCTGAGCACCTTGGGTTCAAGCGTGGCGACCAATCTGGGCGGCGGATCGGCTTTTGATCCGGCGACTGGTACGGTCACTGCGCCAGCCTACGGTGTGCAAGGGGCGACGTATTCAAACGTCGGCGGTGCGATCAGCGGATTGGACTCGGCGGTCAGCAGCATCAGCAGCGGCGACACTGGTCCGTTCGTGTCCGATAACGGTGTGACGGCGGCGCAGGCGATCGCGTCCGGCGGGAATGCGTCGGCGGGCGGCTTCGGCGCGTCGGCGACGGGTGCGGCGTCGACGGTGGTCGGTAATCAGGCAACGGATAACGGCGTTGCGGACTCGACGGTGCTTGGCCAAGGCGCGACGATCACGGCGGGCCTGACCGGTTCGAACGTGGCGTTGGGTCAAGGTTCGGTGGCGGCAGTCGGCGCTGAAACTGGCTACACGGCCATCGGCCTGTCGGCCCCGCAAAATTCCAGCGGCGAAGTGTCGCTGGGATCGGCCGGTAGCGAACGCAAGATCACGAATCTTGCGGCAGGCAGCGCGGCGACCGATGCGGTCAACGTCGGCCAACTGACCGGCGTAGCCACTGCGGCAACAACCGGGCTGAGCACGCTGGGTTCCAGCGTGGCGACCAATCTGGGCGGCGGGTCGGCGTTCGATCCGGCGAACGGCACGGTGACTGCGCCGGCTTACGGAGTACAGGGAACCACCCACTCGAACCTGGGCAGCGCGATCGGCGGGCTGGACACGGCGGTGACGAGTATCAGCAGCGGCAAGTCCGGCCCGTTCGTATCGGACAACAGCGTGACGGCGGCCCAAGCTATTGCCTCTGGCGCCGATGCGTCGGCAGGCGGGTTTGGTGCGTCGGCGACGGGGGCGGCGTCGACCGTCGTCGGTAACCAGGCGACGGATAACGGCGTTGCCAACTCAACGGTGCTTGGCCAAGGCGCAACCATCACGGCGGGCCTCACCGGTTCCAACGTGGCGCTGGGGCAAGGCTCGGTTGCTGTCGTCGGTGCTGAAACCGGTTACTCCGCATTCGGCCTGTCGGCGGCGCAAACTTCCAGCGGCGAAGTGTCGCTGGGATCGGCGGGCGCCGAACGCAAGATCACGAATCTTGCCGCCGGCAGCGCCGCAAGCGATGCGGTCAACGTGAGCCAACTGACGGGTGTTGCCAATGCCGCAACAACCGGCCTGAGCACCTTGGGTTCCAGCGTGGCGTCCAACCTTGGCGGCGGATCGGCGTTCGATCCGGCGACGGGCACGGTCACTGCGCCAGCCTACGGTGTGCAAGGGGCGACGTATTCAAACGTCGGCGGTGCGATCAGCGGATTGGACTCGGCGGTCAGCAGCATCAGCAGCGGCGACATCGGTCCGTTCGTGTCCGATAACGGCGTGACGGCCGCGCAGGCGGTTGCATCCGGCGCCAATGCGTCGGCGGGCGGCTTCGGCGCATCGGCCGCGGGGGCGGCGTCGACGGTCATTGGTAATCAAGCGACTGACAACGGTGTCGCTAACTCCACGGCGCTGGGCCAAGGCGCAACCATCACTGCGGGCCTCACCGGTTCCAACGTGGCGTTGGGTCAAGGCTCGGTCGCGGCAGTTGGTTCGGAAACCGGTTACTCCGCATTCGGTCTGTCGACTGCCCAAAATTCCAGCGGCGAAGTGTCGCTGGGATCGGCAGGCGCCGAACGCAAGATCACGAATCTTGCCGCCGGCAGCGCCGCAAGCGATGCGGTCAACGTGGGCCAACTGGCGGGTGTTGCCAATGCCGCAACAACCGGGCTGAGCACGTTGGGTTCCAGCGTGGCGTCCAATCTGGGCGGCGGATCGGCGTTCGATCCGGCGACGGGCACGGTTACTGCGCCGACTTACGGTGTGCAAGGCACGACCCATTCGAATCTGGGCAGCGCGATCGGCGGCCTGGATACGGCGGTGACCGGCCTTAGCACCGGTAAGACCGGCCCGTCCGTATCGGACAACAGCGTGACGACGGTGCAGGCCGTCGCCTCTGGCGCGGATGCGTCGGCGGGCGGCTTCGGTGCGTCGGCGACGGGTGCGGCGTCGACTGTCATTGGTAACCAGGCAAGCGACAACGGCGTTGCCAATTCCACGGCGCTTGGCCAAGGCGCAACGATCACGGCCGGCCTGAGCGGTTCGAATGTGGCGCTGGGCCAAGGTTCAGTCGCGGCAGTTGGCGCTGAATCCGGCTACTCCGCCATCGGCCTGCCGGCTGCGCAAAGTTCCAGCGGTGAAGTGTCGTTGGGATCGGCGGGTGCCGAACGCAAGATCACGAATCTTGCCGCCGGCAGCGCCGCAACCGATGCGGTCAACGTTGGGCAACTGACCGGCGTTGCCAACGCCGCGACAACGGGCCTGAGCACCTTGGGTATCAGCGTGGCGTCCAACCTTGGCGGCGGAGCGGCTTTCGATCCGGCAACTGGCACGCTTACGGCACCAAGCTACGGTGTCCAAGGCGCCACCTACTCGAACCTGGGTAGCGCCATCGGTGGCCTGGACTCAGCGGTCAGCTCGATTGCCAGCGGCAAGGGCGGACCGTTCGTCTCGGACAACAGCATCACCACCGCGCAGGCGGTGGCGTCGGGCGCGGACAGCGCGGCCGGCGGTTTCGGGGCCTCGGCAACGGGCACGGCATCGACCGCTGTCGGCAATCAAGCCACGGATAACGGCGTTGCCAACTCCACGGTGCTGGGTCAGGGCGCGACGATCACGGCGGGCCTGACCGGCTCGAGCGTGGCGTTGGGCCAGGGTTCCACCGCGACGCTGGGCGCGCAAAGCAACTACGCGGCCTTCGGCCTGTCCGCCGCGCAAAGCTCCGCGGGTGAAGTGTCGCTGGGCGCAGCGGGGGCCGAGCGCAAGATCACCAACGTGGCGGCCGGCAGCGGCGCGACCGATGCCGTGAACGTGGCGCAGTTGCAGGGCTCGGCCGCGTTGCTGGGCGCCAGCGTGGCTGCCGGCCTGGGCGGAGGCTCGGCGTACGACCCGACCACGGGCCTGGTGTCCGGGCCCACCTATACCGTGAACGGCAACACGTACACCAGCCTCGGTACGGCGATTGTCGGGCTGGATACGGTGGTGTCCCACATCAGCAGCGGCAAATCGGGGCCATTCGTGGCGGACACCACGGTGACGTCCGCGCAGCCCCTGGCGGCGGGTGCGAATAGCGCGGCGGGTGGTTTCGGCGCGTCGGCCAGCGGCGCGGGGTCTGTGGTGTTGGGCAATCAAGCCACGGATAACGGCGTGGCGAATTCCACGGCCTTGGGCCAGGGAGCCAGAATCACGGCGGGGCTGACCGGCGCCAACGTGGCCTTGGGCCAGGGTTCGGTGGCGTCGGTGGGCGCGCAGACAGCTTATGTCGCCTTCGGCTTGCCGGGCACGGTGGATTCGGCCGGCGAAGTGTCGGTGGGGTCTGCCGGCGGCTTGCGCAAGCTGACCAACCTGGCGCCGGGCAGCGACATGACGGACGCCGTCAACGTCCGCCAGTTGCAGCAGGTGAGCACGCGCTTGGGCGAAGTCGGTACGGACGCGCTGATGTGGGACCCCACGGCCAATGGCGGTGTCGGTGCGTACACGGCCGCGCACGGAAGCATCGGCGGACCCAGCATCATCACCAGCGTTGCGCCGGGCGTGCTCAGCGCAACCAGCTGGGACGCCGTGAACGGCGCGCAGTTGTTTGCCACCAACGAAGCGATGGCGCAGTTGGCCAGCGCGGTGAACGGCTACACCGGCACGTTGGATCCGGCTGTCAATGGCCAGGGTTCTCGTTATGAGCGGACCAACGACACCGGGATGACGCCCGGCAATGCGCATGCCAGGGGGCAGGGCGCGACCGCCATCGGCTACAACGCGCAGGCCGACGGCGCGGGCAGCCTGGCCTTGGGCGCCGACACGCAAGTCACCGTGGATGGCGGCGTCGCCATTGGCCAGGGCTCGGTCTCTGATCGCGCCACCGTGGTTCGCACCGGCAAGCGCGCCGTGGCGCCGGGGGCGTTCTCGGTAGGCGCGCCAGGCATGGAACGCCAGATCATCAACGTGGCCGACGGCACGCAGGCGCAGGACGCGGTGACGGTACGGCAGTTGCAAGGCGCCATCGCGTCGGTGGCGGTGACGGGCACCCAGTACTTCCACGCGAACAGTTCCCGCGTGGATTCACTGGCAGTGGGCGCGGACGCGATCGCGGTCGGCCCGGAAACCGTGGTGAACGGTGACACGGGTATCGGCATGGGGCTGGCCGCGCAAGTGGACAGCACCGCCATCAATGGCATCGCCATCGGGTCATCCGCGCGCTCGGCGCTGGATTCGGCCATTGCCTTGGGCTCGTCGTCGCTGGCCGGCGGCTCGCAATCGATGGCATTGGGGGCCTCGGCGAGCGCCGCGGGTGATCGCAGTGTGGCGATGGGCGCAAGCGCCAGCGCGGCCGCGGCCAGTTCGGTGGCGCTGGGCTCGGGAGCGCAAGCCTTGCAAGCGGGCGACGTGGCGCTGGGCGCGGGGGCTATCGCCGACATGGGCGCGGCGCCGGCCTACACCGGCAAGTACTCGGGGGCGTCCAATAGCGTCGCCGGCACGGTGTCAGTGGGAACGGCTGGCGCCGAACGCACCGTCAGCAATGTGGGGGATGCGAAGAACGCCACCGACGCCGTGAACCTGCGGCAACTGGATGGCGCGGTCACGCAGGCCAACCGCTATACGGACCAGCAGATCGCCACGATCAATAGCGGCCTGACTCAGGGCGGCAGCGGAATGTTCCAGGTGAGCCAGACCAGCCCGACGACCGCGCCCACGGCCCCCGGCGCGAACGCTACGGCGGGCGGCGCGGGCGCAGTGGCCTCGGCCAGCGACAGTACGGCGCTGGGTAACGCGGCGGAATCTCGCGGCGACAACTCGGTGGCCTTGGGCGCGGGCAGTTCGGATGGCGGGCGCGCGAACGTCGTGTCCGTCGGCGCGGCCGGCAAGGAACGGCAAGTGACCAACGTGGCGGCCGGCACGGCGCAGACGGACGCGGTCAACGTGCAGCAGTTGAACGCGGCCAAACAGGGCTCGGTGCAGTACGCCACCAAACCCGGCACCGACACGGTGGACTACAGCCGGGTCACGCTGGGCAACGGCGGCGCGCCGGTCACGCTGAGCAATGTGGCGGCCGGGGTCGAGAACACCGACGCCGTCAACGTGCAGCAGCTCAACGCGGGCATGGGCGGCGCGGTGCAGCAGTCCAACGCCTACACCGACGGCAAGTTCCAGAACCTGCGCAACGACATGGATCGCTATCGGCGTGATGCGTCCGGCGGTACGGCCACGGCGCTGGCGGTGGCGGGCCTGGCGCAAGCGTATCTGCCGGGCCGTGGCATGTTCTCGATCGCGGGCAGCACGTACGACGGCCAGCAAGGCTTCGCGATGGGCTTGTCGACGGTGTCGGGCAATGGCAAGTGGGTCTACAAGATGTCCGGTTCCACCAACACGCGCGGCACCTTCGGCGCGGTGATCGGGGCAGGCTACCAGTGGTAAGGGCTTGCCGGGGGGGGGCTTGGTGC
>NZ_JBHFIZ010000035.1:344571-580022 GCF_057334535.1 Achromobacter colocynthidis | reverse complement strand
CAGGCTTGGTGCCGGCGGGCCGGTGCATTGTGCCCGTGCAGTGATTTTTCCCGCAGTGATTTTTTGCTGTGATTTTTGCGGTGCTACTTGAAGTGCTACTTGCAGTGCTACCTATACATAGCGAGGACTTATGCAACCCCACGACTCTGATCTCCCGTGGCGCGCGCGCCGGCCTTTTGTGCGGCGCCATGCTGTTCGCCGCGCCAGCACTGGCGGACCCGTCGCTGGACAGCGCCGTGACAGCGGCCAAGCAATGGGCGTCGATGTCGGATTCCGGTTCCACGGACAAGATGTGGGGCGCCAGCAGCGACATCATGAAACAGCGCATCGACAAGCAGGGCTGGTCGGATTATCTGGGCCAGGTACGCGCCGAGGTGGGCCGCAACGCCGGACGCGAATGGTTGCAGGTGGTGCGCGTGTCGGACCCCGCCGACCTGCCGCAAGGGCAATATGTGAACGTCATCTTCAGCACCCAGTTCCGCAACATGCCTGCCACCGAGACGGTATCGATGGTGGCTAGCAAGAACCGCTGGGTGCCGATGGGCTACGTGGTGCGCAAGGTGGCGCCCGACGGCCAGACCATCATGCAGTAAGCCTGGCTAAGGGTTTTCCCCTCATTAGAAAAGGTAATCTGGAAGATAAGAAATAAGAATTTTTCTTATGGTGGGGCCGGGGCTATAACGACTGGCTGATTAGCCTCAACCACCTTAAGAGAGACAAGCATGAGGGGAAAACCTGCGACGGGGCACCAGCCGGTGCGTGCGTCTACCGCCGCTTTTGTCGGCACCATGATCGAGTGGTACGACTTCTACATTTACGCCACCGCGGCCGCGCTGGTGTTCGGCAAGTTGTTCTTCCCGTCGGCCTCGGGCTTTTACGGAACGCTTGCCGCCTTCGGCACGTTTGCGGTGGGCTTTTTTGCGCGGCCCTTGGGCGGCGCCATCTTCGGCCATATCGGCGACAAGATCGGCCGCAAGAAATCGCTGGTGATCACCTTGGTGATGATGGGCACGGTAACCGTGCTGATCGGCCTGTTGCCCACCCACGCATCGATTGGCGTGTGGGCGCCCGTGCTGCTGATCCTGCTGCGTATCGTGCAAGGCATCGCGGTGGGAGGCGAGTGGGGTGGCGCGGTGCTGATGGCGGGTGAACATTCGCCGGACAAAGCCAAGCGCACGTTCTTTGCGTCTTTCGCGCAACTGGGCAGCCCGGCGGGTTTGATCCTGTCGATGCTGATGTTCAAGCTGGTGACGGGTCTGGACGACGAGGCCTTTCTGAGCTGGGGCTGGCGCGTGCCGTTCCTGTTTTCGGCCGTGCTGCTGGTGGTGGGTTTCGTGATCCGCCTGAGCGTCAACGAATCGCCCGATTTCGTGGCCGAGCAGGCGGCGCAAGCCACGCGCGCCAAATCCGCCACCGGGTCGCGGCCGCATAAGCCCGCCCAGACCCCGCTTGCCCAGGTGCTGCGCGGCGCGCCGGGCCTGCTGGCGCTGGCGGTCGGCGCCAACGTGTTGGGCATTGCGGGCTTCTATTTCACCAATACCTTCATGATCGCCTACACCACGCAGTACGTGGGCTTGGACCGGGCGGTGATCCTGGACTGCCTGCTGCTCGTGTCGATCATGCAGTTTTTCATTACGCCGCTGTCGGCCTACATCGCCAGCCGCGTGGGCAACCTGCGCTTTCTGGGCGTCATGGCCTTCGCGTCGATCTTCACGCCCTACGCCATGTTTAACCTGGTCGACCAGGGCTCGCTTACCAGTATTACGCTGGGGGTCGGCGTGGCGGTACTCTTCATGGGCGCCTACTACGCCGTTATCGCGGGCTATGTCAGCGACAGCTTTCCCACGGCCATCCGCTACACCGGCATCTCGATGGCCTACCAGTTGTCGGGCGCCATCTTCGGCGGCCTGACGCCCTTGCTGGGCACGGTGCTGGCCGAGAATTTCAAGGGGCAGTGGTGGCCGTTGGCGCTGCTGTTCTCGGCGATTTCGTTGCTTTCCCTGGTTTCCGTTTTGCTGCTGGGCAATGCCGGCCAGCGCACCGAGCAACTTCACCTGAAGGATCAGCAAGCATGAAGGCTTTTTTTCACGACGAGCAGAAGCTGCATCATCCGCAGACCTATTTTTCACGCGGCAAGATGCGCACCCCGCAGGAAGTGCCGGCGCGTCTGGATGGTTTGGTGCAGGCGGCTCGCAAACTGGGCTTTGACGTGCAGGCGCCTGAAGACAATGGCGCGGGCGCCATCTCGGCCGTACACAGCCTGGACTACCTGCGCTTTCTGCAAAGCGCCCATGAAGACTGGATGAAGCTGCCGGGCGATTGGGGCGGTGAAGTGGTGTCGAACGTCTTCGTGCGCGAACCCAACGCCTTGCGGGGCGTGCTGGCCAAGGCGGGGCGCTATCTGGCCGACGGCAGTTGCCCGGTCGGGCCGCAAACCTGGCAGTCGGCCTATTGGTCGGCGCAGTGCGCGGTGTCCGGCGCCGACGCCTTGCTGGCCGGCGACCCGCACGCCTACGCCATCTGCCGCCCGCCCGGCCACCACGCCCGGCGCGACGCGGCCGGCGGCTTCTGCTACCTGAACAACGCCGCCATTGCCGCGCAGCGCTTGACGTCCAAGTTTCCGCGCGTGGCCATCCTGGACACCGACATGCACCACGGCCAGGGCATCCAGGAAATTTTCTACGAACGCAGCGATGTGCTGTACGTGTCGATCCACGGCGACCCCGAAAACTTCTACCCGGTGGTTGCCGGTTTTGAAGACGAGCGCGGCGCGGGCGAGGGCTACGGCTACAACATCAACCTGCCCATGCCGCATGGCTCGCCGGAATCCGTGTTCTTTGACCGCCTTGCGCAAGCGCGCCGCGCCATTGAACTGTTTCAGCCCGATGCGCTGGTGCTGTCCTTGGGATTCGATATTTTCGAGAAGGACCCGCAAGCCATGGTCAGCGTGACCGAAGACGGCTTCGAGCGGCTGGGTCGCGAGGTGGGCGGCCTGCGCCTGCCGACGCTGATCGTGCAGGAAGGCGGCTACTATATCGACGGATTGGAATCCAACGCGTCGCGCTTCTTCGCGGGGCTGGCCGGCGTTTGAAGCGTCGGGCATCGGCCGGGCCGGCGTGGATTCCACCCGGCCTTTTTTTTCGACCCCGTCCGCCACGCCATGCCCGAAACGCCTGTCCGCACTCCGCCGTCGCTGCCGCTTGCCCCTGAACGCATGGACTGGAACCTGCTGCGCACGTTCATGTTCGTCGTGCAAGAGCGCGGCGTGGGTCGCGCGGCGCAAGCGCTGCACCTGAGCCAGCCGGCGGTCAGCCAGGCGCTGAAACGCCTTGAAGACGCAGTGGGCGGCCTGCTGCTGCACCGGCGCAACGGCGAATTCCGCCTGACGGGCCTGGGCGACGAAATCTACGCCATCGCCCGCGACATGTACGGCACGATGGCGCGCATTGAAAACGCCGCCACGCAGGACCGGGCCGAAATTGCCGGCACCTTGCGGTTGCTGGTGATGAGCAAGGTGCAAAGCCCCGCCTACGACGACTTCCTGGCGCAGTTTCATCGGCGCTATCCCAAGATTGAATTCCATGTAGACGTGCTGCCCAGCGCCGCCATTCTGGACGCGCTGGCCAAGCGCGTGCCCGCCTTGGGCATCTGCCTGTGCCGCAAGCCGGTCGACGCGCTGGAGCGCCGGCTGTTCCTGCGGCACCACTACGCCGTTGTTTGCGGCCGCCATCACCCGCTGTTTTCAAAGCCGCGCGTCAGCCTAGAAGACCTGATGGACCAGAACTTTGTATGCTTCGCCAGCGACCAGATTGGCGATACGCTGTCGCCCTTGACGATCTTTCGCGATCAGCAGGGGTTTACGGGGCGCATCGTGGGCACGTCGCCGAACATTGAAGAGATACGCCGCATGGTGGTGGCGGGCATCGGCTTGAGCTTTCTGCCGGAGCATCTGATCCGCCAGGACGTGATGGGCGGCGACCTGCGCCGGCTGCCACCCGCCGAGTCGGTCGCCGAGATCGATGTGTTCCTGACCTGGCACAAGCAGCGCAAGCTGACGGCGGTGGAAGTGGCCTATCTAAGCGCGTTTGATCGTTTTCTGAACCGCACGCCGCTGGATTCGCGCGCGGGTTGAAACCTTGAATTCAATAACAGGCGGGGCAGGTGATCCACACCAACCCCGCCATCACCGCACTTTCTGGAGAGACAAATGACTGAACCGAAGAAACCCAATTGGCGTTTGGAAACCGTGGCCGTGCATGGCGGCTACCGCCCGGATCCGACGACGCGCGCCGTCGCGGTGCCCATCTACCAGACCGTGGCCTACGCGTTTGACGACACGCAGCATGGCGCGGACCTGTTCGACCTGAAGGTGCCGGGCAACATCTATACCCGCATCATGAACCCCACGACCGACGTGCTGGAGCAGCGCGTGGCGGCCCTGGAAGGCGGTATTGCGGCGCTGGCGCTGGCCTCGGGCCAGTCGGCCGTCACCTACGCCATCATGACCATCGCCGAAGCGGGCGACAACATCGTGTCGTCCAGCACGCTGTACGGCGGCACCTACAACCTGTTCGCGCACACGCTGCCGCAATACGGCATCACCACGCGCTTTGCCAACCCCAGCGACCTGGCCGCCTTCGAAGCGCAGATCGACGACCGCACCAAGGCCATCTTCGCGGAATCGGTCGGCAACCCACTGGGCAACATCACCGACATCGCCGCGCTGGCCGACCTGGCGCACCGCCACGGCCTGCCGCTGATCGTGGACAACACCGTGCCGTCGCCGTACCTGCTGCGCCCCATTGAGCACGGCGCGGACATCGTGGTGCAGTCGCTGACCAAGTACCTGGGCGGACACGGCACCAGCCTGGGCGGCGCCATCATTGATTCGGGCAAGTTCCCGTGGGCCGAGCACAAGGCCCGCTTCAAGCGCCTGAACGAGCCGGACATCAGCTACCACGGCGTGGTCTACACCGAAGCCTTCGGCGCGGCCGCCTACATTGGCCGTGCGCGCGTCGTGCCGCTGCGCAATACGGGCGCGGCGATTTCACCGTTCAACTCGTTCCAGATTCTGCAAGGCATCGAAACGCTGGCGCTGCGCGTGGACCGCATTGTTGAAAACGCGGTGAAGGTCGCGAACTTCCTGCGCGAACACCCGAAGGTGGAATGGGTAAACTACGCCGGCCTGCCGGACCACCCCGATCACGCCCTGGCGCAGAAGTACCTGGGCGGCAAGGTGCCGGGCTTGTTCACCTTTGGCGTGAAGGGCGGCCGCGATGCCGGCGCGCGCTTCCAGGATGCGCTGCAACTGTTCACACGCCTGGTCAACATTGGGGATTCGAAGTCGCTGGCGACGCACCCGGCGTCCACCACGCACCGCCAACTGAATCCGGAAGAGCTGCAAAAGGCCGGTGTGCGCGAAGAGACCGTGCGCTTGTCGATCGGCATTGAGCACATTGATGACCTGATCGCCGACCTGGAGCAGGCGCTGGCGCAAGTCTGACCGGGCTTATTTTCTGGCGTTCTTACCCGGCGCGGGGCAGACCACGGCGCGCAGCTTGCGCTGAACGGGGTCCCGCGCGACGGGGGCATTGTGTATGCCCGCCACTGGAATGGATTCCACCAAGGCGCCGGTGGCGTTGTTGCCGGCGTAGTGCCGGGTTTCAGTGACCGTATAGGTATCGGCGGTGCAGTTCAAGGTGATGGGCTGCGCAACCGATCCATAGCTTTGGCCCGTGGTTTCAGACACCCGGTGCTGTGCATAAAACCATGCGACCGTCACGGTCATGACCATGGGCTTTTCGGTTAGGCGCGCAATTGACGCGCTGTCATAGAACACGCCGGGCATGGATTGGGGGTCTAGCGGGGTCCACAAGACATCGGGCGGAGCCGCCTGCACCGACGGCACGCAGGCGGCGGCCCCGAGCAGTGCCAGGGCGATGGTAAGCAGTGCGTGCCTTGCGATCATGTCGGGGTTCCGTGGGTGGCCGGTGCAGCGTAAGAGTATGTCACGCCAGTATAGAGAACGTCGGCCAACACGCTATAGTTTCGCCCATTCCCTTTAAAAGATACCCGCCAAACGGCGGGTGCACGCGCATCAAAAGCCCTTCCTCCATGAACCTTAGACTGCTAGCCAGCGGTGTTGCGATTGCCGTCGCGGGGGTGATCGGGTATGGCATCTACCAACTGGTTCCGCTGGGCCAGCCGCTGGCGCGCAGCGAAATCATCGGCGAACTCAATGGCCCGGCGCTGGCGTCGTCGTCCCGGGTGGCGCTGCAACGCTACGGCGAACGGCAGTTGCTGATCGGGCAGCGCCTGGTGTCAGCCCAGGACATGGCGGCGCTGGACACGGCCCCCATGCTGGACGCGCTGGTGCCCGCCTTGAGCGCACGCCAGCCCAACCCCTGGCTGGTGGCCGACACGCGCAACCTGATTTACGGCGGCCACGGCACGGGCGCGTTTACCTTGCTGGGTTCGATCAGCGGGGATGCGGGCGTCAGCCTGATCGGCTCGCCGCTAGGGCGCGAGTTGTACCTGATTACCGCCGCTGAACGCCGCGCCGACCCGGACGAGCTGCCCGGCACCTGGGAAATTTTGCAGTCCAACGACCTGGGCAAGACCTGGGCGCTGGCGCCCGACGTGGTGCTGGGCCCGCCGCTGCGGCACACGGTGTTCCTGACGTCGGACCGCGTGATTGCCCTGGAACGGCATGACGGGCGTCAACGCCTGATGGTCAGCCAGGACGGCGCGCGCCATTGGTCAGCCACTTTGCTGGATGAGCAGGTCTGGCCGGATGCGCCGGCGTTCGAGCGCGGGTTTCGCGATAGCCTGGCCAAGGCCGGCGGCGCGGGCGCGGAAGACCAACTAGCCTACGACTGGTCGCTATATCCGCTGGACGAGCACCGCGCCGTGGGGTGGAGCTGGCGCACGCGGATCAGCCTGGATGCCTCGGCCAAGAACCAGGTCTTGGAAACGCGGCGTTTTGAAGTCGAGCTGCAAAGTGGGGCATCGCCCGCGTTCCGCATCACGCAAGACGTGCCGCCGGTGCCGGCACAGGCGGCCGAGTCCAGCGTCACGCGCGACCAGGCCGTGTTCGAGACCTGGGGCGATGCCATCTACCAACTGGACAAGGCCGAGCAAACCTGGCATCGGCGCGCGGCCTCGCCGACGGTGCAGGGCAAGCCTAGCTGGATCGACGATGCCTGGTTCGGGCCGAATGCGTGGGTCATCAAGACCTACGCCGACCATCTGTTTTCGTTCAACGAATACACCAAGACCTATTTCTACACGCGCGACCAGGGCAAGACGTGGCGCCCGTTTCAGATACCGCAGGACGTGGAGATCGGCCTGCTGGGCCTGGACGCGACGGGTGACGGCCTGCTGTCGCTGGCCGAGCGCGACGGCAAGACGGTGATACGGCGGTATCCGCTGGACTGAAGCGCGATCATGCAGCACCAATGTGATGCGCAAACATGTAGCGCCAGCGGACGCCGCCGTGTATGCCGCCCTGTTGCCTGCGTCAGACCACCAGCACCGGGCAGGGCGCGTGCGCGATGATCCGGCTGCTGACGGACCCCATCAACGCGTTCATCAGCGGGCTGCGGTGATGGGAACCCAGCACGATGGCGGTGGCCTTGACCCGCGTTGCGTAGTCGACGATTTTTCCGGGCGTGAAGCCGGTCATCTCGTGGCATTCGAAGTTCACGTTGCCGTGGCGCAGGATGTCCGCCACCGAGCGCATCGCCTTGTCGCTTTCCTCGTGGTGCCAGGCATCGACTTCGTCCTTGCCGATGAATGACACGACATCCCCCCGGACCTCGGGCTCGCAATGCACCACATGCACGACAAAATCGCGGTTCAGCAATGGGGTGGCGACCAGGTAGCGCGCCGCCTCATCGCTATACGTCGATCCGTCGGTGGCAAGAATGATCGTGTTCATGGCTGCTCTCCGGTTTGGGGCTTCTTCACGTCGTTGCGGTTGGCGGTGGCCTTCCGCTTTGGCCAGGCCAGGCTGGCGCCAATGGAGGCCGCCAGAACCAGCCCGATAATGCCTAGCGACCAATGCACCGGCACGTGCATCCACTGTGCCGCCAGCATCTTGGCGCCGATGATCATCAGTACCACCGCCAAGCCGTACTTCAGGTAATGGAAGCGGTCCACCATGTCGGCCAGCAGGAAGTACAGCGCCCGCAAGCCCATGATGGCGAAGATATTGGATGTGAAAACGATGTAGGGGTCGGTGGTGATCGCGAAGATGGCGGGAATGCTGTCCACCGCGAAGACCACGTCGGTGGCTTCAATCATCAGCAACACCACGAACATTGGGGTCGCGTAGCGCAGCCCGTCGATTCGCACAAAGAAGGCCTGGCCGTGATAGTCCTTGGTGATCCGCATGGTGGCCCGCAAGAACCGCACCAAGGGGTTCTGGGCGATATCGGGCTGACGGCCGGCCACGGCCAGCATTCTGGCGCCGCTCAGCACCAGGAAGGCGCCCAGCACATAGAACATCCACACGAACTGGGTCAGCAGCCACACACCCGCAAGTATCATCCCGATGCGCATGAAGATGGCGCCAAGCACGCCATATAGCAACACCCGCCGTTGCAATTCGGCGGGCACGGCGAAGTAGGTGAAGATCAGGGAAAACACGAACATGTTGTCCGCAGACAGGGACAGTTCGATGAGATAGCCGGTGAAGAATTCCAGCGTCTTTTGATTGGCCACCGCGCGGCTCATGCTGGCGTCCAGAAACCACCACATCAGCAGGCCGAACAGCGTCGCCAACGACGACCAGGCAAGCACCCAGCACAGCGCTTCCCGAGACGACACGCGGTGCGCCTGGCGGCCGCCCAGCGCATACAGATCAAGCGCCAGCACGGCCATCACGAAAACGATGAACCCCACCCACATCGGCAGGGTGGCAAAGGTTTCAACCTGGCTCATACGTCGCCTCCACGAATACGAGGCCAGTCTAGAGCGCCTCTATTCTTCGGACAATTCGCATAACATGAACCCATAGTCAGATTTTTTGGAATGATCGCCATGGCCACTCTCAACTACAAACATCTGCGCTATTTCTGGGTGGTCGCCAAGGCCGGCAGCATTGCCCGCGCGGCACAGCAATTGCAGCGCACGCCTCAATCGATCAGTGGCCAATTGCAAGATTTGGAATCCGCGCTGGGGTCCGCGCTGTTCCGACGGGTGGGGCGGGGGCTTGAACTCACGGACATCGGCCGCCGAACGCTGCAATACGCGGACCGCATCTTCACCCTGGGCGACGAATTGCTGGACGATCTGCGTAACCGCCCCGCGCGGCAAACGCTGGATTTCAGGCTGGGCATTGCCGAAGGCGTACCGAAATCGCTGGTGTACCGGATGATCGAGCCGGTGTTGCAGTTGGAAGAGAACGTTCGGCTGATCTGCCGTGAAGGGCGGTTGGCCTTTCTGCTGGCGGACCTGGCGGTGCACCGCTACGACATGGTGATTGCCGATCGCCCGATGCCGAGTCATCTGAACGTGCGCGGTTTCAGCCATCTGCTGGGCGAAAGCAGCCTGACGTTCTTTGGCGCGCCCGCCTTGCTGGAACAGTTGCCGGGCCGCTTTCCCAAGATGTTGGACCAGGCGCCTTTCCTGTTGCCGGGCGAAGACGCGGCGATTCGCCTGCGGCTGCTGCAATGGTTTGACGAACACAATATCCGCCCGCGCATCGTCGGCGAATTCGATGACAGCGCCTTGCTGAATGCCTTCGGCCAAACCGGGGTCGGCCTGTTCGCCGCGCCGACCGCCACGGCCGCCTTTCTGGTCAAGCAGTACCGGGTGCGCTCCATCGGCAGCGCCCGCGCCGTCAAGGAACAGCTTTACGCGCTGACCACCGAAAGGCAGTTGCAGCACCCGGCCATCATTGCGCTTAGCAAGGCGGCGCAGGAAGACATCTTCGGCGCGTCAACGCCGGGGCGTGGATAAGGGCCGGTGCGTGGTAAGCGCCTGCACGTAGGCAAACGCCGGCGCGTGGGCGCCGGCGGGTCAGGCGGCCAACACGTAGTCGGGATAGCGTTTGCAGATCTCGGCCACCTGGCTCAGGGTGCCGGATAAATGTTCACGCAGCACCTGCTGCGCCCGCGCGGGCTCTTGCGCCCGGATCGCATCCAGCAAGCGTTGATGGTCGTCCATGATGCGTTCGGCCTTGCCGGCTTCGGGCAGATGCAGCCGGCGCAGGCGGTCCAGATGGCCGCTGTAGCGCTGCTCAAGCTCCCATAGGCTGGTCACGCCCGCGGCAATGTGCATGTCGCGGTGAAAGGCCTGGTCGGCGTCGATGAACTGCTGGTATTCGCCATTGGCGTGGCTGATGCGTTGCAGGTCGATGCTGGTTTGCAGGCGCTTGTGCAAGGCCGCGTCGGACTGCTGCGCCAGCAAGTGCACGATTTCCAGCTCCAGCGATTGCCGCAGAAAGTGCGCTTGGCGCGCGGCAGGAATGTCGATGCGGCTGACCACCGTGGTGTGCTGGGGGTAGATCTCGACCAGCGCCTCTTCGGCCAGCCGCATCAGCGCGTCTCGGATGGGGGTTTGGCTCAGGCCATAGCTTTCAGCCAGCGTCACGCGCGACAGCGGGGCGCCGGGCGCGAGTTCCAGCGACACGATCTGTTCGCGTAGATGTTCGAAGACCTGGGGCGCGGCGTGGCGCGAGCGGTCCAGTCTGAGCTTGGGGCTTTGCATCAGGGGGCCTGACGGGAGTACGGTAGGAAAGCCCGCAGTGTAGCGGGTTTTCACCTAGCTGACGCACTAATGTATTAGTGTTTAAATGGCTCCATTCCACCCTGTCATTGCTCCCAATTCCCCCATACCCCTATGAAACGTACCTACGAAAGTCTGCGCAGCGCCGCCTGGATGGCCAAGGATGACCTGCGTTCGTTCGGCCATCGGTCTCGCATGATGCAAATGGGCTATGCCCCGGACGATTGGGTCGGCCGGCCGATCATCGCCATCATCAACACCTGGTCTGACCTGAACCCCTGTCACAGCCACTTCAAGCAGCGCGTGGAAGACGTGAAGCGCGGCGTGTTCCAGGCGGGCGGGTTTCCGGTGGAGTTGCCGGCGATTTCGGTGTCGGAATCGTTCGTGAAACCCACCACCATGCTCTATCGCAACTTCCTGGCCATGGAAACCGAAGAGCTGCTGCGCAGCCATCCGGTGGATGGCGCGGTGCTGATGGGCGGTTGCGACAAGACCACGCCGGGCCTGCTCATGGGCGCTATCAGCGCCGGACTGCCGTGCGTGTACGTGCCCGCCGGCCCCATGCTGCGCGGCAACTGGAAGGGCAAGATCCTGGGCTCGGGCTCTGATGCCTGGAAGCTCTGGGACGAGCGCCGCGCCGGCAAGATCACCCAGGAACAATGGACCGAAGTGGAAGGGGGCATTGCCCGCAGCTACGGCACCTGCATGACGATGGGCACGGCCAGCACCATGACCGCCATCGCCGAATCCATCGGCATGACGCTGCCGGGCGCCTCCTCGATACCGGCTGCCGACGTCGGCCACATGCGCATGTCCGCCGAATGCGGTCGCCGCGTGGTGGAAATGGTCTGGGACGACCTGACCCCAAAGCGCATCCTGAGCATGGCTTCGTTCAAGAACGCCATCAACGTGGCCATGGCCATGGGCTGTTCCACCAACGCCATCATTCACCTGGTGGCCATGTCGCGCCGCGCCGGCCATGCCGTGGGCCTGGAAGATTTTGATGCCGCCAGCCGCAAGGTGCCGGTCATTGCGAACATCCGGCCCAGCGGTGACACCTATCTGATGGAAGACTTCTATTACGCGGGCGGCTTGCCGGCGCTGATGACGCGCCTGGAAGGCCACCTGGACCTGTCGGCCATGACCGTGACCGGCAAGACGCTGGGCGAAAACATCGCCGGCGCCGAGGTCTATAACGACGACGTGATCCGCAAGCTGGACACCGCCATCTACGACGAAGGCGCGCTGGCCGTGCTGCGCGGCAATATCGCGCCGGACGGTTGCGTCATCAAGCCCAGCGCCTGCGCGCCGCAGTTCTTGCAGCACACCGGCCCGGCGCTGGTGTTCGACGACTACCCCAGCATGAAGGCCGCGGTGGATGACGAAAACCTGGACGTCACCCCGGAACACATCATGATCCTGCGCAACGCCGGCCCGCAAGGCGGCCCCGGCATGCCTGAATGGGGCATGCTGCCCATTCCGACCAAGCTGGTGAAGCAGGGCGTGCGCGACATGCTGCGCCTGTCGGACGCCCGCATGAGCGGCACCAGCTACGGCGCCTGCATTCTGCATGCCGCGCCCGAATCGTATGTGGGCGGACCGCTGGCGTTCGTGAAGACGGGCGACCTGATCACGGTCGACGTGCCGGCCCGCAGCATCCACCTGAACATCAGCGACGAAGAGCTCTCCGCTCGCCGCGCCGCCTGGACGCCGCCGCCCAAGCGCTACGAGCGCGGCTACGGCTGGATGTATTCCAAGCACATCCTGCAAGCCAACGACGGCTGCGATTTCGATTTCCTGGAAACCGAGTTCGGCGCACCCGTGCCCGAGCCCGAGATTTTCTAAGCCTGGTTTCTTATTTCTTATTTCTTGTTCCTTGCCTATTGCCCGGAGCCATCGTGTCCCAAATGAATCCCGAAACCCGTGCCCGCCTGTCAGGCATCAGCACGGCCACCCTGTGCACCGCCTTGTTCAAACGCGGCCTGCGCAACCAGTTCATCCAGGACGTGCGTCCGCTGAACGCCAACCTGCCCAATATGGTCGGCCCGGCGTTCACCCTGCGCTACATCCCGGCCCGCGAAGACCTGAACACCATCAAGGTGTTTGAAGACCGCTCGCACCCGCAGCGTGTGGCCGTCGAGACCTGCCCGGAAGGCGCGGTGCTGGTCATGGACAGCCGCAAGGACGCGCGCGCCGCGTCCGCCGGTTCCATCCTGATCACGCGCCTGATGAAGCGCGGCGTGGCGGGCGTGGTCACCGACGGCGGCTTTCGCGATTCCCCGGAAATCGCTGAACTCGGCTTCGCTGCCTATCATCAGCGCCCGTCGGCCCCCACCAACCTGACCTTGCATCAGGCGCTGGATATCAACGAACCCATCGGCTGCGGCGACGTGGCGGTGTGGCCCGGCGACATCGTCGTGGGCGACCGTGAAGGCGTGGTGGTGATTCCGGCGCATCTGGCCGACGAGATCTCGATTGAAGCGGTGGAGATGACCGCATTCGAAGACTTCGTGACCAGCCAGGTGCAGCAGGGCGCGTCCATCCTGGGCCTGTATCCGCCCACCGACCCGGGCACCAAAGACAAATTCGCCGCCTGGCGCAAAGAACAAGGCCGTTGAGCTTTGCCGCCGGCCGCCCGGCCGGCGTTCCATACCTATAAGTCAATAAATCAAGGCAGGAGACAATCCATGAATACGCAACGACGCAGCGCGTTGGGCGCGCTGCTGGCCGCCACCCTGTGCGCGCTGGCCACGCCCGCCAGCGCCGCCGACTGGCCCGCGCAAAAGCCCATTTCCTATGTGGTGCCGTTCACCGTGGGCGGTTCCACCGACGTGGTCGGCCGCGTGCTGGCCCAGAAGCTGGGCGACCGCCTGCACCAGAACGTCATCGTTGAAAACAAGCCCGGCGCGGCCGGCGGCATCGGCGCCACCTACGTGGCCAAGGCCGCGCCCGACGGCTACACGCTGTTTGGCGGCACCATCAGCACGCACGCCATCAACGCCAGCCTGTACAAGAACCTGAAGTACGACCCGGTCAAGGATTTCGAGCCGGTGTCGCTGATTGCCTACCTGCCCAACGTGCTGCTGGTGGACCCGAACCTGGGCGTGAATTCGGTGGCGGATTTGATTGCGCTGCTCAAGCGCGACCCCAACAAACGCACCTTCGCGTCGTCTGGCGCGGGCACGTCCACGCACCTGGCCGGTGAATTGTTTTCCAGCATGATCGGCGTGCCGCTCACGCACGTGCCGTACAAGGGCACGCCGCCCGCGATGGTGGACGTGTCGTCCGGCGCGGTGACCTTCATGTTCGACCAGATGACGGCCGCGCTGCCGCTGCTGCAAACCGGCAAGCTGAAACTGCTGGCCGTCACCACCAAGGACCGCATCGCGCTGGCGCCCGACGTACCCACCATGCAGGAAGCTGGTGTGCCGGGCTTCCAGATGGCGTCGTGGCAGGCCGTCTACGCGCCCAAGGGCACGCCCAAGCCCATCCTGGACAAGCTGGCGGCGGAAATCGCCATCATCCTGAAAGAGCCGGACGTGCAGGAGAAGCTGGGCAAGACCATGGGCATGGAACTCGTGGGCAGCACGCCCGACCAACTGCGCGCGCTGATGGCCACCGAAATTCCGCGCTGGGCGGAAGTGGTGAAAAAGTCTGGGGCGACGGTGGAGTAATTCCCGGTGGCATGACTTCTGCTTAAGGCATGGCAAAACGCCCACGTGCACGCAAGTGCGACGTGGGCGTTTTTACGTGAGGCCAGGTGTTAATTGACCTTGATGTTCCGTTCCTTCACCAGCGTCTTCCACTGCGCCGTTTCCTTGGCCAGGTGATCGCGCAGCGCGTCGGGCGAGCCACCGATGGATTCCGCGCCGATCGAATCCAGGGTGGCGCGGACCTTGGGCTCGGCCAGCGCGACGCGCATGGCTTCATTCAGCTTGGCCACCACTTCCGGCGGCGTGCCGGCGGGGGCGAAGGCGGCAAACCAGGGCATCAGTTCGTAGCCCGCCACGCCGGCTTCCTGCATGGTGGGCACGTCGGGCAGGGCGGCGGAGCGCTTGGCGGTGGTCACGCCCAGCGCGCGCAGCTTACCGGTGGCAATGTGCGGCTTGGCCGACGTGATGCTGTCGAACATGTAGTCCACCTGTCCGCCCAAGAGGTCGGCCACGGCCGGGCCGCTGCCTTTGTAGGGCACGTGCAGCATCTCGACGCCCGTCATTGACACGAACAATTCGCCCGCCAGATGGATGGACGTGCCAACCCCCGCCGAGGCGTAGGTGTAGTGATTGGGCTGGGCCTTCGCCTTGGCAATGACGTCCGCCACGCTGGTGGCGCCGGTGCGCTGGGGGTTGGTGACCAGCACGTTGGGCACCACTGCCAGCAACGAGATCGGGGCGAAGTCCTTGATGGGGTCGTAGTTCAGGGCGGCGTACAAGGCCGGGTTCACGGCCATGCCGTTGGCCACGATCAGGATCGTGTAGCCGTCGGGCTTGGAGCGCGCCACGCTGGCCGCGCCGATGTTGCCGCCCGCACCCGCGCGGTTTTCCACGATGAACGAGGTGTTGAGCTGCTTGCTCATGGATTCGCTCAACGTGCGGGCGATGCTGTCCATGGCGCCGCCGGGGGGGAAGGGCACTACCCACTTGACCGGGCGGTCGGGATAGCTATCGGCCAGCGCGGCGGACGCGCCGCCGAGTAGCGACAGGGCCAAAATGGCGCGGGCAAAGGGTTTGATCACATGGCGCAGGCGCATGGTTGTCTCCGTGGTGCTTGATAGTGGGTGGGCGCGCTCTTGGCGGCGCGGGCCCGTCTTGCCGGGTATGAAAGCGTTATCCGTTAACGGTGCTTGGCGTTCGTCAGTGTTCGGTGGTGGTTGATCGTGTTCGATCGTGGTCAGCAGCCGCGCTTAGCGGTCGCGACGATAGAACTTGAGTTTGTCTTCGTCCAACGTCAACCCCAGACCGGGGCCGTCGGGCAATTCCAGTTCAAAGTCGGCGTAGCGCGGCGGGTTCGCCACGATGTCGTCCTTCAGCAGCAGGGGGCCAAACAGTTCCGTGCCCCACGACAGGCGCGGCAGGCAGGCAAAACCGTGCGCCGACGCCACCGACCCCACCGAGCCTTCCAGCATGGTGCCGCCATACAGCGACATGCCGGCCGCGTCGCCCACGGCCGCCGTGCGCAGCATTTCATACAGGCCGCCGGACTTGGCGATCTTCAAGGCCAGCACATCGGCCGCGCCCTGGCGCGCGATGTCCAGCGCATCTTCGGGGCCATTCACCGCTTCGTCCGCCATGATGGGCACCACGAAGCGCGCCGCCAGCCGCGCCATGCCGGCCAGGTTGGCGCGCGGAATGGGTTGTTCGATCAGGTCCACGCCCGCGGCTTCCAGCCGGGCAATGGCGCCGGCCGCATCGGCTTCGTTCCAAGCCTGGTTCACATCCACGGTAACGCGGGCGCGGTCGCCCAGCGCCTGCTTGATGCGCGACACATGCGCCACGTCTTCAGACACGGCGCGGCGTCCCACCTTCAGCTTGAAGGTGTTGTGGCGGCGGCTTTGCAGCAGCGACTCGGCTTCTTCGATATCGCGCGCGGTGTCGCCGCTGGCCAGGGTCCACAGCACGGGCATGCGCTTGCGTACGGCGCCGCCCAGCAGGGTGGATACCGGCACGTTCAAGCGTTTGCCTTGCGCGTCCAGCAGCGCGGTTTCCAGCGCCGACTTGGCAAAGCGATTGCCGCGCGCCACCTTGTCCAGCCGCTGCATGGCGGCGTGGATGTTGGTGGCGTCGCCGCCCACCAGCGCGGGCGCCAGGTAGGTATCGATGGCCAGCTTGATGCCTTCGGGGCTTTCTTCTCCGTAGGACAGGCCACCGATGGTGGTGGCCTCGCCGATGCCTTCGATGCCGTCGCTGCAAGTCAGCCGCACAATCACCAGCGTCTGGCGCTGCATGACCGCCATGGCCAGTTGATGGGCGCGGATGGTGGGCAGGTCCACCAGAATGGCCTGGACCGAAAGAATGCTTGCCGGATTCATACTTTTAATGCCAAGGGTTGAGCGATTGATCGCAGTATGGCTTGCGCTTTCCGATCGCGTCCAAGACCATATGGGTTTCGATTAATACCTTTCAGGTCTAGGTCAGCCATGGAACTCAGGCACCTGCGGTATTTTCAGGCCGTGGCGGAAGAGGGCAGTTTCACGCGCGCCGCCGCCCGCTTGCACATCGCCCAGCCCCCGCTCAGCCGCCAGATACGCCAGCTTGAGGACGAGCTGGGCGTGCTGCTGTTTGAACGCACCACCCGTGCGCTGCGCCTGACCGAGGCCGGGCGCTTTCTATTGGAGCAATCGCGCCTGCTGACGGCGCGGCTGGAAGAGGTGCTGGAAGGCACGCGCAGGTTGGGGCAGACCCAGCGCCGCTGGTTCGGCATCGGGTTCGTGCCGTCGACGCTGTACGGCTTCGTGCCCGAACTGATCCGGCAACTACGCAGCGCCGACCCCCAGGTGGAAGTGGGCCTGATGGAAATGACCACCCTGCCGCAGTTGGAAGCGCTGAAGGCCGGGCGCATTGATCTGGGTATCGGCCGGATTCTGCTGGACGACCCGGCCATTGAACGGCAGGTGCTGATGACGGAAGCCCTGGTGGCCGCCGTGCCCTTGCATCACCCCTTGGCGGGCGCGCCGAGTGTGTCGGTGGAGCGCCTGGCGCAAGAGCCCTTTGTGCTGTATCCGGCGCGGCCCCGACCGAACTTCGCGGACCACGTGCTGGGGCTGTTCCGCGCGGCCGGTTATTCGTTGCAAGTGGTGCAAGATGCCAATGAACTGCAAACGGCGATTGGCCTGGTGGCGGCGGGCTTGGGCGTGACGGTGGTGCCGGCATCCGTGCAGCGCTTGCAGCGTCAGGACGTGGTGCATGTGCGGATCGAAGGCGATGGTTTTGTGTCGCCGGTGATTGCCAGCTACCGCAAGGACGATGGGTCGGAATTTTTGGCCCGCGCGTTGGGCCTGGCGCAAACCTTGGCGTCACGCGGCGAACCGCCCGCCTGAACCGTTTCAGAAGCTGACCGCCAACCCCACCGAAAACCCCGACACATTGGTGCCGAAGACATACCGGCCCACCAGCCGCGTGCGCGTGATGATGACGTCGTAGGCGCTGGAGTCCAGTTCCAGGCCCGCGCCCACGGACGTCAGGCGGTCAAAGCCCAGCACGCCGCGCTGGTCGCCCAGGAATTCCGAATGCGTCAGTTCCAACACATAGCGCAGCGGCCGTTGCAGCAGCACGATCCCCGTGGGCGCCCGGTAGCGCGCCCAGAGGTTGGCCGATTGCGCGGTGGCGTTGCCCTGCACCGCGGCCGAGCTGGAGAAGCTTTTCAGGCGGATATCCGAATAGCGCAGTTCCACGTCCACTTCGTAGCCGGGCCGGTAGTGCTCGTAGTCCAGCATCAGCGAACCGCCCAGGCCGTAGGCGTTCAAGGACCCGCGGTCCAGGAAGTCGACGTCGGTGCCGGTCTGCCGCCCCACATACCAGCTTGCGGCGCGCAGGTCGCTGGTGACGTTGCCCAGCGCCACGTTGAAGATGGGACGCAGCTTCAGCTCGTCAGTCAGCTTGAAGTCCCAGCCGATGCCGCCGGTGGCCGACAGGCTGTTCCATTTGGTGGGAATGCTGCGGGTTTCGGCGCCCTGGGTCGCCACGAAGGTGGGGTCGTACCGGCTGCCGGCCAGCACCCCTTCCAGGTAGATAGGCACCGAATCCGAAATGGTGTCGCCGCCGCCCAACTGCGTCATGAAGAATTCGGTGGACCCAGAAGTGGAACCGCCACCGCTGCCGATGGAAAGCGAACTGGTCGTGATGTCCGGCACGATGGAAAACGACATCAGCGCCAGCACCCCGTTGGCGCGCTTTTGCAGATCGTCCTTGCTGAGTCGCAGCGTTTGCGCGCCGGCGTCCGGCCCGAAGGCGCAGGTCAGTGCGGCAACGACATAGGCCGACACCCAGGCTGTCGCGCGCGGCGCCAGTGTCATTTGAGGGCTCCGGACAGTGTGCCCATCGCTTCCCGCTGGGCCATCAGCAGCGTGTCGCTCTGGTCGATGCGGATGGCGCCGATACGCGGAAACTCGAAGTCGATGATGATGTACAGCGCTGCCGTCATGACCAGCGCATAGATGATCTGGTGGAACAGCGTGTCGCGGCGCGCGGTCGCCAGGTTCAGCCCGATCAGGCAGGCGCAGACCAGCGCCAGAAAGCACAGGAACACGTAGGTCATGGCCGGTGGGTGCACCTTCTGCGCAACGGTCTGGGACGTGGATGCGTCAAACATATCGTTCACGGCGCCGATGTAAGACGCCGCGAACGGCGGCACGGCGTTCCTGGCCGCCAGCATCGATCCTTTCCAGATCTCGTTTTGCAGGGTCGATGCTTTGGCCGCGATGGCGTCGCGCCGGTCCAGGTCCGCCACATGGCGGTAGTAGTTGATGCGTTCGTCAACGTACAGCCGGAACTGATCGCGCAGGGCGGGCTGATCGGCCGCATTCAGCATATCGATGCGCAGCCAGGCGGTACCGATGGCATTCACTTCCTGCACCAGCAGGTTGCGGCGTTCGCCCATGCGCTGCGCGGCGCCGGAAAACGTAAAGGCGATCAGCAAGCCAAGCAGGGCGAAGACCGACGCCTCGATGGCCGCCGAGCCCGCGCGGCCATTTTCGTCCGCCTGGTGGCGGTGGCCCAGATAGCGTCCGAACCGGATCGCGCCAAGCAAAAGCAGAAAGAACGCGGCGGCGCACAGCGCCAGAATCAATGAATAATTCACGTTGCCACCTTGCCTTCGGACATGGTTGATAGGGCTTGCTTGTTCCAGCGCGTGACGCGGTTGCGTCCGTTCTGTTTGGAGGCGTAGAGCGCCAGGTCGGCGCCTTTGACCACGGCCTGCGGCAGCGCGGCGTCTTGCGGCCACAAGGCCACCCCGACGGATACCGTGACCGTGCCCACGCCGGGCGGCATGGCGGTTTGCGAGACGCCCGCGCGGATACGTTCGGCCGTGGCAAGCGCCGCGTCATCGGACGCGGCCGGGACGATCACCACGAATTCCTCGCCGCCCACGCGAAAGGGTCGATCTTGCTGACGCACGCTGCGGCTTAGCGTATCGGCCAGGGCGATCAGCACCTTGTCGCCCACCGGATGTCCATGGGTGTCGTTGATGTGCTTGAAATGATCCACGTCCAGAGCGATGACGGCGAATGCCGTGCGGGCAGCCACCAGTTCATCCAGCCGCTGGCGCATGGCGCGGCGGTTCATCAAGCCGGTCATCGGGTCGGTCATGGATTCCACATTCAGCCGGCCGACTTCATGGCGGTGCCGCGCCAGCCTTGTCGTCAAGGCCTCGCGCAGTTCGTCCGCTTCCACGTACCAGGTGCGCAGCCCGCTGGCCTGTTGGTCTTGGGGGCTTGCCGCGTCTGCGTTGGCCAAGGCGTGCGTCAGGCGGGCAAGCGGGCGGGCGATGGCGTAGGCCAGGGCGCTGACAAGCATCAAGGTCAGCAGCACGGCCGGGATGGCGAATAGCAAGGCCTCGCGCAGCAGCGCGTTCAGGGGAGACAGCGCATGGTCCAGCGGACGCTGGACGACGACCGCCCAGATGCCTTTGCCCAGCGGGGCGTAGCCGGTCAGCATGACGTGGCCCGCGGCGTCTTGCACCTGGGCCGAGCCGGGCGTGGCCATCGCCGGCGAGCCGTCCGATATCAGGTCGGGTAGCGCGGCGGACGTGCCGCTGGCGCCGTGCCGGTACAGCGCCTGGCCGTCGCGGTTCACCAGGTAGACGGCGGTGCCGTCGGCATAGGGATGTTCGCCGATCAGCTTGTCGATCTGGCTGCCGCGTTCCAGCACGACCACGGCGGCGAGCGCGCCGTTGGGCAGGGGATTTACCAGCGTCAACGTGGCGGGCGAGCCTTCGGGCTGGCAGCAGGGCCGGACCCATTCGCCGATCCGGCGTTCGGCCACGCGCAATGCAGTCAGGGTAGGAATGGCGCCCAGCCAATGGGGGGCATCAGACGCTCGTGCCGTGATGGCGCCTTCGCGGTCGGCCAGCAGCACGGCGGATACGCCCTCGATTCTTGCCGCCAGGCGCGACAGTTCGGAAGCCAGCTCCGCTTCTGGAAGTGGAGCACCGGAAAATTGTGCAGCGCTGGCATCAAGCTGGCGATGCACCGCCGAGATGTACAGCGTGATGACTTCAGAAAGCTTCTGGGCGTAGGCCCGATTGGCTTCCAGCGTATTGCGCACCGCCTGGGCTTTCTGCACCTGGTAGCCCGCGTACAGCGCGTTGGCGAACCCGATCGCCACGCTAAGCACGGCCAGCGTGATCAGCACGGCCACCAAGCTCACTTTCCTTTTTGTCGCCATGTCGATGAGCCGTGTTGACTTGCGGTCGCAACGCCGGATAGGGCAGGCATGCCTGGCATGGCAAGGCGCACCGGGACGGTAACGCGCCCGCCCACACCAGGTGGGTATTGAGGCATGCGGCTAGGTGACCGCCGCGAAAATCAGAATACAGAACTCTTTTTATTTTTTCTAGGTTTTCGCTCTGCGGTGGTCTGCTTTTTTCCCCGCATGCGGGGAGTTCTGGCGCGGCGTATTCGCGGCTCAGGCCGCGACGGACCACTCCGTACCGGGCTCTGCGCAGTCTGGCAGCGCCATGTCCGTGTGCTCCGCATGCACCCAACGCACCCGTTCGCGCGTTGCATCGATGCAACCGCCTTCTGCATATATTCCTTGCGGATCGCGAATACGCGCCATGCGCGCCAGCACGGCGGCGGTGGCGGCGGGGTCCGCCAAGGTTTGGCGTACGCGATCGCGGACGATGTGTTCGTCCATATAACGCTTGCCGGTCGCGTCGGTGCGCACGCCATGACGCCAATGGAATATCTCCACGCATTTTGACGTCAACGTGTAGGGTTCTCCGTGTTCCCAAAAATTATTGAACTGGCCATTGCCCAGGTAGAACACCCATGAGCCCTCATAGCCTTCCACGTCGGAAGACACGGCGTCCGGGTTGCGGAACCACAGCCGGTCGCCCGGCACGTAAAAGCGTTGAGGCAGGGGCACGTCCATGGAACCGTATTCGTGCAGGAAGGCTTCGTGAAAGCGGCCGGACATTACCGCGCGGGTTTCCCATTGGCGTTGAAGGCGGCGCCCCAGATCCGGGTTGGCGTGTTGCAGCTCCTGCGCGATGCCTAGCACCGTCACGTACTCCGTCGCGCGATAGCACGAGAACGCATACAACTGCCCCGACGCCTCGGGTTGCGTTGCCTTGCGCAAGCCTTCGATCAGCGAGCGGCCGGGCAGGATGGTGAAGCCGCGCGCTTCGTCGTAAGTCCAGTGATCCTCGGGCCGTTCGGCATGCTCGGTGTCAAAGGCCAGCGCCGTCTTGCGGGCGGCCTGCACGATGTAGCGCCGAATGCGCACCGCCGATGCCAGCTCGGCCACATTGGGAAACGTGAACGCCACCGGGCTGGCCAGCATCGCCAGCAGGATTTCGCGGTCCAGGTCAGCGGTGTGGGTCTCGGTTCGCAAGCCGAGCTTTTGCGCAAGCCCGGTGGTGTCATGTTGCGGCAGGAATGCCTGGGCAAACGCGGCCTGCAACCAGGCGTGGGCCCCGGCCGTGGCGCCGGTCAGGCCGCAGCAGATAGCCGCCGGGCGCAGGCCGGCCCGCGCCAGGAACTCGTCCAGCTCATGCCGTGCTTGGCTTGCGTAAAGAGCGTTGGGGGAGTGGGGTGAGTCGGAAGACTCGATGCGTATCCCGCCCCGAGGCGGGGGAACCAAAGCTTGCTCAAAAAGCCGCATGAAAATCCAAGCCGAAGAGTGGAACAACATCCATGCGGAAATTGTAGGCAGACGGCCTTAATAGCACCTGTACGCAAGCGGTTTGGTCGTGCCCCTGTTGCGCCGTAGCGATGCCGGCACGCGGTCGGCCTGTTTTTGCTTACTTGGTTACGTAGGCCTTGGTGGCGGCGTCAAAAACATAGGCGGTGACGTCGGCCGCGCCTAGCTGGCGCGTCTTGTTCGGCCCGGAAATCGTGGTGCCGCTGGGTTTGACGGTCACGGTGGGCATGTCTTGCCTGCCGTCCTGGGAAAAAACCAGTTCGCCCTTGCTGGACGTGCAGGGCATGACGTCGCCGTCGGCGCAGGCCGCGCTGTTGTCTTCGCCGGTCAGCACGCCGCCCACATAAGTCCAGACGTGGCCGTCGATATCGTTCTTCAAGCGTTCGGGGTTGAAGACCAGCAGGGCGTAGCCGTCGCTGGTGATGCCGTTGTCAAAGCTGGTGGTCGGCACGGCCAGCAACAGCTTGCCGGCGGGGGTGCGGTGTTCCAGCGGCTTGCGGCGGGTGTCGACGTCTTCGCCGCGTTCGTAGGCGCCGAACTCGCCGATGGTGGGCTCCATGCCGCGGAATTTCCAGGGCTTGTCGGAGGCGGGGTCGGTCAGGACGAAAGTGGCTTCGGCCAGGTTGACCCGCGTGCCGGGTCCGGGCTCTTCTTCGGTTTCAGCTTGGGTGTTGGTTGGACTTCCGGCCGGCTTGGCGTACCGGGGCGCGGTTTCCCACGCGAAGCCGGTGTAATAGTGCGTGCCTTCGGACTCGAAGGCATGGCCGAACCAGTACGTGGCGATGCGGCCATTGTCGACTTCGTATGTCGTCTCGCCCTTGCCGTCGATATCAAAGATGGTGGCCATTACCGTGGGTGCATCGGGCGGCTCGACGGCCGACGCGGCTTGCCGGGAGATCGTGCCGGGCGCCTCGGAAGCGGCGGCGGAGGCGGCGGCAGAGGCGGGGGCAGTAGTGGCGTCAGAAGTGGCGGCGGCGGGCGGCGTGGCCAGGGCGGCAAACGCTACGGCAAGCAGGCCGGCCAAGGTGGCGCGAAGGGTTGGGGCAGCCTTCAGGGAGGAGGTCATAGAGGTCGCATTGTTCTGTGGTTTCTGTGCGGTCGCGAGTATAAGGGCGCGTGTGTACCAAGGGGCTTCACAATATTTCATGGGTTACAGCGCCGTTACCAGGGCTCGCTATGCACCCGCCAACACCGCTTCACGGAATTCCTTCATCAGCGGCGACCACAGGGTGCCGCGCCGCGAGATCAGCGCGATGTTGCGGCGTAGCGGTGGCCCGAGCGCTACCGGCAGCGCCGTGACGTCGGCGTTGGTGGACAGTGCGCTTTGGGGTAATACCGCCAGCAGGTCGGAGCCGGCCAGTAGCCGCAGCGAGCCTTCGGAAAAATGCTCGACCTCAAGCGCCGCCATCGGCAGGCCCAGGCCCGCTTCCGCGAAGCGGGCATCCAGCAGCAGGCGGGCCACGGAGGTGGGGCGCGGCAGAATCCAGCGTTGGCCGCTTAGGTCTCGCAGCGCCACGCGCGCCTTCGTGGCCAGCGGATGGCGCCGGCTGGCCGCCACGCACAACGCATCATCGAACATGATTTCGTGGCGCAGGGTGGCGGGGCCATCGGCATAGACGGGCGTGACGGCAAGGTCGAGCTTGCCGCTTTCCACCTGCGCATTCAGATCATCGGACAGCCCCTGCGTCAGCTGGATGCGCAGCGCGGGGCGGCGGGGCAGCAAACGGTCCAGCACGGGCATCACCACGCTGTCCACCGTGGCGCCGGTGGCGCCAACGCGCAACAGCCCGGCTTCACCCACCCGCAGCTCCATCGCATGGCGCACCGCGTCGCGGTATTCCGCCCAGAGCCGCTTGGCGTGCTGCAAGAACACCATGCCTTCGGAACTGAGCGTCAGGCCGCGTCCGTGCCGCAGCATCAAGGCCAACCCGGTGTCGGCTTCCAGGCGCCGCAGGGATTTGGACAGCGCGGGCTGGCTCACGCCGCAGGCCGCCGCTGCCCGTTCCAGATGGCCGTGCTCAACGGCAGCCAGAAAATATTCGATGTCGCGCAGGGATAGATTCATGAACGGCAGGAATTCCAAATAGCACTTTTGGGAATATTACGCTGCGGGCGCGCGCCTAGAATTCGGACATTCCCCATGCTCATAGAGGTCAGCGCAGATGTCGAATCGCCCCAATATCGTCTTGATCGTTGCCGACAACCTGGGCTGGGGCGAACTCGGCTGCTATGGTGGCGGGGCGCTGCGCGGCGCGCCCACGCCCAACATCGACCGGCTTGCCACCGAAGGCCTGCTGCTGCAGAACTTCAATGTGGAAAGCGACTGCGTGCCGACCCGCTCGGCGCTCATGAGCGGCCGGCATCCGATCCGCACCGGCTGCCTGCAATCGGTGCCGCCGGGTCTGCCGCAAGGGCTGACGCGCGACGAGATCACGCTGGCGCAGCAGCTGTCGGGGCAGGGCTATGCCACGGCGCATTACGGCAAATGGCATTTGGGCGATATCCCCGGACGCTACCCGTCCGATCGCGGCTTTGATCATTGGTACGGCATTCCGCGCACCACCGACGAAAGCCAGTTCACGTCGTCGATCGGCTTTGATCCCAGCGTGGCGGACATGCCTTACATCATGGAAGGCCGCGCGGGGCAGCCGTCGACCAACGTGAAGCTGTACGACCTGGACAGCCGACGCGGCATCGACGCCGAACTGGTGCAGCACGCACAGACCTTCATGCGCGAGCAGACGCGCGGCGGGCGGCCCTTTTTCTTGTATCTGCCGTTGGTGCATCTGCACTTTCCCACGCTGCCGCACCCCGATTTCGCCGGGCGCACCGGCGCGGGCGACTTTGCGGATTCCATGGTGGAAATGGATCACCGCGTGGGTCAGATCGTGGCCGAAGTCGATAAGCTGGGCCTGCGCGACAACACCGTATTCATCTTCTGCAGCGACAACGGCCCGGAATTCCGCAAGCCCTATCGCGGTACGGCGGGCCCCTGGAGCGGCACGTATCACACGGCCATGGAAGGCAGCCTGCGCGTGCCGTTCATCATTCGTTGGCCGGGCAAGGTCAAGCCGGGCCAAGTGTCCAACGAGATCGTCCACGTGACCGATCTGTACACCACGCTGTCGCATATCGGTGGGGCCAGCGTGCCGCAAGACCGGCCGATCGACGGCATCGACCAGACCGATTTCTTTACCGGCGAGCGTCCGAATTCGGCGCGCGAGGGTTTTCTGTTCTACATCAAGAACGAACTGCGCGCCTTGAAATGGCGCGACTGGAAGCTGCATTTCTACTGGGAACCCGAGGTGAACGAGGGCAAGGGCAAGCTGGAATCGCCGTACCTCTTCAACCTGAAACAGGACCCCAAGGAAGAAAGCGATATCTTGATTTTCAATACCTGGGTGCTCGGCCCCATGCTGAAGATGGTGCAAGCCTTCAATCAGTCTTGCGCCGAACATCCAAACACCACGCCCGGTCGGCCAGACCGGGATTGAACGGCCCGCGCAGACGGCGCCAAGCACAAGGGGAAATCATGAAAACCGTTGTTCGTCGCAGTATTGCCGGGCTGGGCCTGGGCGTTGCGCTTGTCTTGCCGGTTGCATCCCAGGCCGAGCCGCCGCTGGCCTGGCCAGGCAAACAAATCAACTGGATCGTAGGCTTCGTGCCTGGCGGTTCCGCCGACGTGCTGACGCGCGTGGCCGCGCAGGATCTGGCGCAGCGCACGGGCTTGAACGTGGTGGTCGAGAACAAGCCGGGCGCGTCGGGCGCGATCGCGCTGCAGATGGTGGCGCGCAGCAAGGCCAGCGATGGCTACCTGATTACGGTGCCGGGGCCGCTGATCTATCCGACGCCGCAACCGGCCATCGGCAAGGAACTGGCGCCGGTCATGCTGATGGCGCAGGGGCCGATGGTGATCGTGGGCCCGGCCAAGCAGGCCTTGCCGAAGTTGGCGGACGTGCTGGCGGACGCGCGCAAGCATCCGGATACCTGGAGCTACGGCAGCTCCGGCAACGGCACATCGCAACATCTGGCGGGCGAACTGCTGAACCAGGTTGCCGGCACGCGCATTGTGCACGTGCCTTACAAGGGGGGCGGGCAGGCGGTGTCGGACGTGGCGGGCGGCCAGATTCCCTTGGCCATTCTGGGGTCGTCACCCGTGTTGCCGCAGATCAAGGCTGGCACGCTCAAGGCCTATGCGGTCACCACCAAGAAGCGGCTGGATGCCTTGCCCGACGTGCCCACCGTGGCCGAATCCGGCTTTCCCGACTACGACGCCAGCCAGTGGTTTTCAGTGGCGGCTTCGCCAGGGATTGATGCCACCGTGCTTGAGCAGTTGAACGCGGCCTTGCAGAAAACCGTGCAGTCACCCGCGTTTCAAGCGGCGGTCGACAACGCGGGCATGGTCGCAGCCGGCGGCTCGCGTTCCGACTTGCAGCACTTCATTGCGGACGACACCGCCAAATGGCAAAAGCTGCTGGATAGCGGCGCCATCAAGTTGGCGAACTGAAAAAGCGGTGGCTCAGCAGGGGCGCTCAGGTTGGGCGCGTCGGCGGCTGCTCGGCAAGCGGGGCGTACTGCCCCATCAGCGCCACCACCCAATCGATGAACACCCGCAGCTTGGTGCTCACATGCCGGTTCGGGGGAAAGGCGATGGTCAGCGGCATGGGCTCCAGCCGCCAGTCCTGGAACAGCGGCTGTAGTTCGCACGTGGCCAAGTGCGGTTGGGCCATGTATTCCGGCAGCCACAACACGCCCAGCCCGGCCAGCCCCGCCGCCAGATAGGCGTTGCCATCATCCACCGCCAGCACGTAGCGCCCATGCACGTGCACGCTTTCGTCGCCACGCTGCATGGCATAGGGGAAGGCCTTGCCCAGCCGCTGCCACAGGTAGCCCACGATGCGGTGGTGCGTGTCTTCCAGCTCGCGCGGATGCGCGGGATGGCCGGCGCGCGCCAGATAGCTGGGCGCGGCGTAGACGCCCAGTTGCAGGTCGCCCACGCGGCGCGCCATCAAGGACAGGTCGGTCAATTCACCGCCGCGCACCACGCAGTCCACGTTTTCCGCGATGAGGTCCACGATGCGGTCACTTGCGCCCATGTCCAGTTGGATGTCGGGATATTGCGCGTGGAAGGCGGGCAGCGCCGGTATCAGGACCATGCGCGCCAAGGGGCTGGGCACGTCGATCCGCAAGCGGCCCCGTGGTGACGTCGATGCGGCTGACAAGCTGGTTTCGGCGTCGTCCATGTCGGCCAGCAGCTTCAACACTCGCTCGTAATAGGCCGCGCCGTCGGCGGTGACGTTCACCTGGCGCGTGGTGCGATTCAACAGCCGGACGCGCAGCCGCGCTTCGAGTTGCTGCACCAGCTGCGTCACGGTGGTCTTGCTCATGTGCAGGGTTTCTGCGGCCTTGGTGAAGCTGCCTGCTTCCACCACGCGGGCAAACGCCTGCATCGCATCGAATCGGTCCATGGGGGCTCCGGCGGGCTTGATGAGTGTTTGGATTCTACAAACAGTGATGGACAGGCTTGCGCGTTTATCGGCGGGCAGCCCGTCTTTACAGTGGAGTCATCGCTAACGACGGGCCGCGTTTCTTCCTGACGACGGCCCACTGAAGGAGTTATCCATGACGACACGAGACGTTGTTTTTCCCGCCGGCCGCCACGCGCTTTATGAGCGCCACCGCTATTCTCCCGCCATCCGGTCTGACGGATTCCTGTTCGTATCGGGCCAGGTCGGCAGCCGCGAAGACGGGTCGCCCGAACCCGATCTTCAAGCGCAAGTGCGGCTGGCCTTCGACAACCTGAACGCCATTCTTAAAGCGGCGGGCTGCACCTTTGACGATGTGGTGGACGCGACGGTTTTCATGGTCGACCCCGCATCTAAGTTCGAGCAGATCTGGCAGGTGGTGCCCGAATATTGGGGCGCCGCGCCGTATCCCTCGCTTACCGCAGTGGGTGTCACGTGGCTGAGCGGGTTCGACTTTGAAATCAAGGTGATCGCGAAGCTGCCCGAGACTGCCTGATGGCTGCACGCCGGGCGCATGTTGGCCCGGCATGCAGCCGTCCGCTGCGTAGTCGCCCCGCGCTTACTTCACCACGTAGTTGTTGGCTTCGGCTTCGCCCGACCATTTGCGCAGGGCGGCAATGAATTCGGGGCACACGTTGCCTTCCACGTTGGTGCTGGTGATGACGCTGTTTTCCATGCGCATCAGCACCATGCACTCGTACACGCGCGTACGGTTCTGATAGTGCCCGGTGCTATTGGTCTGAAATACCGGCGTGGCGGCAGAGGTTCTGGTGGCCGGAATCATGCCCACCACTTGCTGGCTGGTGCCGGTGGTGACCCATTCCGAATAAGGCGCGGCCTGGTAGTCCGACCATTCCAGTTCCATCGTGTTGCCCACCGCGCGCTTCTTGGATGGTTCTCCCAAGGCGGCGATGGCGTCGTTGATGGAGCGGCCTTCCATGTTCTTCGCCACGTTCACGCTAGGTGAAAACGACAGCCCCGACTTGAACACATTGCCCAGCGACGGCAGCGCGGAGCTGCCCCCGTCGGGCATCGGGGCGCAGCCCGTCAGGCCAATCGCGGCGGCGATCAGGGCGGCCGGCAACAGCAGCGGCTTGCGGCGGTTCGGGGCGTGTAAGGGCAACGTCATGGTGTGAGGTCGATGTTCCGTGGCAGGGGGCGTGCGGCATCCGGGGCGCGGCGTGTTTGTTTCTTTTCGTGACAGGCAGGGCTGCCAGGGGTGCACGGCTTTCGCCACGCAACGCGCGTCCCGGCTGGCGATGCGCTTAAGAAAAGTCCGACATTTTTACCGGAAAACGGGGCCAGCATTCTTATCACGGCATGTGAAATTTGTTACTCAATATGCCCGGGCGGGCATAAATGCAGGGGACGGAGCAGGGGGGCTCTTTGCTAAGATCGTCCCCGCTTGTCGTGCAGCGCGGCTGGGCCGAACCTCCCAGAAGGACCCCGGAGCGTCCTGGGAGCGTCCCCCGGCCGCGTCCCAACCCGCACGATCCATTTCCCGCTACATCCATCCAGACCCCGACGATGATGCCTGCTCGCTTTCACCCCCTGATCCGCGCCGCCTTCGCCGCGATTGCCTTGCTGGCCGGCCTGGCCGCCAGCCCCGCCTATGCCGACAAGCAATTCGGCGGCATCGCCACCGACGGCAATCACGACAAGACCTATTGGGTGATGCCCGAGGCATCGCAGAAAGACGCCGAGGCCGCGAGCCTGGCCGAGTGTCGCCGCCAGGGCGGCAAGGAATGCAAGAAGCTGGGCTGGTTCTCGGACAGTTGCATGGCCTATGCACGCAACTCGCGGCAGGACCTGTTTCCGGGCAACAGCGTGGCCCCCGAACTGGCCGCCAAGAAGGCCATGCGCCGCTGCACGGCCGGCAGCCCCGATGGCAAGTGCCGCTTGATGACCCTGCCATTCTGCGTCGGCCCGGGCTATAGCGCCGCCGATCTGCAAGCCGCCAAGCGCGCCAAGCCGGCCGAGGTGGAGGCCTTGTCCGCCAAGTTGAATGACCGCGAGTACTGGGGCGCCCTGGCGGAAAACGCTGACGGCGGCCTGCTGTATTCCGATGGCTATCCCAAGGAAGACGACGCCATCTCGTCGCTGCTGAAGTGGGAAGACTGCAAGGACTGCCGCAAGGTCCTGACCTACAAAGACACTTGCGTCGGCATGGCCTGGGTGAAGGGCAGCGAAGGCCGGGGCACGCGCTTCACCGCGTTGAACCCCGACCCCGTGGCCGCGCGCGAGGAAGCGCGCTCGGTGTGCACCACCAAGACCGGCGCACCGGCTTGCGTGGCCATGCTGCGTTGCTCGGGTCGGGCCTACATCGACGGTTACCCCGGCGAAGACGTCAAGCCGAAGTAAGCCGTCGTCAGTTGTAGCGCGCTACGAATCAGGCGCGACCAACCAGGCCCTGTACGGTTCTGGCGCTTTACTTTCGCATTACTTGTCCAGCCAGGGCGCTTCCTTCCACAGCTTCTGGAATTCGGCCTCGCCATTGGCCAATTCACGAGCATAGTCGGCGGGCGGCAGATAGCGCAGCGGGGCGAACATCTCGTTCGCCTTGGCTTGGAAGGCCGGGTCGTCGACTGTGCGCTTCACGGCATCCACCAGCTTTGCGCGTACGTCGGCGGGCAAGCCCTTGGGCGCGGCCAGGCCGCGCAGCGACGCCAATTCAAAGTCGTAACCCTGTTCCTTGAAGGTGGGCACGTCAGGCAGAGCCGCCGAGCGCGTTTTGCCCATCTGCCCCAGGAAGCGCAGCGGCGTGCCGCCTTTCTGGTATTGCAGCGCTTCGCCCACGTTGATGGCGCCGATGGTGATTTCGCCGCTGGCCAAGGCGCCGCGCACTTCGCCCGCGCCCTTGTACGGAATGTGGCTGAGCTTGGTGCCCGACGCGCGTTCAAAACGCAGCATGGCCAGATGGTCGTCGGAGCCGGTGCCGGTGGTGCCCACGGTGGCCTTGCCTGGATTCTTCTTGGCGTAGGCAGACAGGTCCGCCAGCGTCTTCAATTCGTTGTCGTTGCGCACGGTGAACGCGCCCGGGTCGTCAATCAGATTGCCCAGCAGGTCATAGCTTTGCCAGGTGAAGGCGGACTTGCGCTCGATCGGAATGGTCAACAGATTGGGCGTGTTGATGAAGCCGATGGTGTAGCCGTCGGGTTGCGCGCGGGCCAGTTCCGTGAAGCCGATGGCTCCACCCGCGCCGGGGCGGTTCAACACCACGATGCGGGCGTCGTTACCCAGGTACTTTTGCAAGAAAGGCGCCATCATGCGCGCCACCAGATCGGTGCCGCCGCCAGGGCCGTACGACACGATCAGGTTGATGGGGTGTTCCGGGTAGCCGGCCGCTTGCGCGCCACCGGCGAACAGCGTGGCGCCGGACAGCAGCGCGATGGACGCGGCCAGCGCGCGCAGGGTGCGGCGCTTGATGGGGGGGTGTTGCATGTTGTCTCCTCGGGGGATGGGTCGGCGGCTTCATGCCGCACTGTGTGTTCGGTTGCCGCGCAAGGGCGGCACCGTGTTACTGCAATTTCGCCAGTCGGGCTTGCGTGGCCGGCCAGACTTCCGGATTGACCAGTTGCGGCGGCCGTTCAGCGCGCAGCATGGCCATCAACTGTTGGGCCGACGACTGCGCCACATTGCGGCGGGCTTCGTGCGTGACGCCCGCCGTATGAAAGGTGGCCACCACATTGGGCAGGGCCAGCAACGGCGTGTCGCGCGGGGGTGGTTCCTGTTGCCAGACATCCAGGCCGGCGCCGCGCAGATGGCCGCCGCGCAAGGCGTCGTACAGCGCCGCCTCGTCATGGATGCCGCCACGCGCGGTCGACAAGAAAACCGCGTCCGGCTTCATGGCGGCGAACGCGCGCGCGTCGATCATGCCGCGCGTCGAATGGTCCAAGGGGCAATGCAAGGACACCACGTCGGCTTGCGCCAGCAGGTCGGATAAGGACACCGGTTCCGCGCCGCGAGCGCGGATGGTATCGGCGTCCAGCAGCGGGTCATGCGCAATCACGCGCATGCCGAAGCCTTGCGCAATGCGGGCCACGCGCGAACCGATCTGGCCGATGCCCACCAGCCCGATGACGGTGCCGTGGATCTCGTGGCCCATCAGGTCTTCGCGCGTGAAGCCCGTGTCGTGGCGCAGGCGTTGATGCGATTCCACCACGCGGCGCTGCACCGCCAGCAGCAGCGCGTACGTGTGTTCGGCCACCGACGCGGCGTTGCCGCCCGCCTGGTTCACGACGGCGATGCCGGCCGCCGTGCAGGCGGGCACGTCCACCGTGTCATAGCCCGCGCCGCCGGACGACACGCACATCAGGTCCGGGCACTGGGCAATCAGTTCGGCGTTCACGAACCACTGGCGCGGCAGTTCGTCTTTGGCGGCCGACACATGGTAGGCGTGGGCCGTCTTCAGGCCGGCCAGCGTGCGGGCGTCGTCGCCACGCGCGGGCAGCACCGACAAGGCAATGTCGGGTTGCGCGCCGATGATCTGGTCGAACACGGGGTTCAGCCACAGGTCCAGGCGGCACAGGCGTTTAGGGAAATTCTGCGAAGCAGTAGCAAGATCCGGCATGTCGCCCAGTCTCCGTATAGGTCTTCAATCTTTGTTTGAAGCGACTCTACTCGGGCTGAAATAGGATATAAAGCGAATAATTTTCTTATTCAAGGGCGACTTTTTGGAAACAGTGCCCGCGCTAGACCATGCTTGCCGGCGCGTCGAATTCCAGCGTGTCCTGCGCCAGCGCGCGCAGGCTGACCAGCATGGGCCGCGTGTCGTCGCGCCGCCATTGAAAGGTGTAGGGCAGGGGCCGCAAGGGCGGCAGGCCGGGCAGCGGATGCAGGTCGCCGCGCTGGATCAGGATGCGCGCCCAGGCGGTGGGCAGGAAACCCAGCCCCAGGCCTTGGCGCAACATGCCCGCAATGGCGCCCCAGCTATTGCAGCACTGCATGCGGCCCGGCGAGATGCCCTGTTCGGTCAGCCAGTCGTCCAGCATGCGGATCACGCCGGAGCTTTGGGGTTGGGTAATCAAGGTCAGGCCGGGCAGGTCGGCAGGGGTTAGCGCCGTGGGGTCGGGCACCGCGCGCCGCGATGCCACCCATTCAAACTCCGCGCTGCCGATCAAATGTGAGGCAATGGACGCCCGCGACGACGGCCCGGCGATCACCGCAAAATCCAGGTCGCCTTCCTCCAGTCCGCGCTCCACCAATTCGCCCACGCCCACATAGGGCTCGACCAGCAGGTTGGGGTGCGCGCGCTGAATCTCTTCGATCAGGCGCGGCATCCACGTGATTGACGTGAGTTCTCCCGCCCCGAAACGGCAGCGGCCGGAGAACGTCAGGTTGCTGCTGGCCTGCTGCATGAATTGATCGGCGTTGCGCAGCAAGTCCTTGGCGTGTGGCACCAGTTGTTCGCCCAGCGCCGTCAGTGTGGCGCTGCGCGCGCTGCGGCTGAACAGGTCGGCGCCGATGGACGCTTCAAGTTCGCCGATGCGCTTGGACAGCGACGACACCGAGATATTCAGCCGGTTGGCGGCAATGGCGAAGTTCTTGCAGGTGGCGGCCCAGTAAAAGGCTTCAAGTTGCTTAAGCGTCATGGCGGTGCAGGAAGAATCGAGAGCGAAGAAAAGTGTAATAAGCAATATCGATAAAGTCACTTTATTCAAAACGCCCACGCGCCTATAGTCGTCCGCCATTGCCCAAGACAACAGCGCGGCCGCCTGTGCGGACCGATCGCGAGGAGCCACCCATGTTCGACCCCCTGCGCCACATACTCAGCCTGCATGACTTCGAAGCCGCGGCGAAACGACGCCTGCCCAAGCCCATCTACGCCTATGTGTCCGGCGCGGTGGAAGACGGGCAATCCGAACGCGGCAACCGGCAGGCCTTTGCGCAGTACGGCTTTCGGCCCAAGGTGCTGGTGGACGTATCGCAACGCAGCACGCGCACCACGGTACTGGGCCGCGAGTACGCCGCGCCGGTGGGCGTGGCGCCCATGGGAATCTCGGCGCTGTCCAGCTATCGTGGCGACGTCGTGCTGGCGCGCGCCGCCGCTGAGGCGAACGTGCCCTGCATCATGAGCGGGTCGTCGTTGATCCGGCTGGAGGAGGTAATGCAGGCCGCGCCAGGCACTTGGTTTCAGGCCTACCTGCCGGGCGACGACGCGCAGATCGCGGCCTTGATAGACCGCGTGGCGGCAGCCGGCGTGACGACCTTGGTGCTGACGGTGGACACGCCCGTTGCCGCCAACCGCGAGAACAACGTGCGGGCGGGGTTTTCAACGCCGCTGCGGCCCAGCGTGGGCCTGGCCTGGCAAGGGCTGACGCATCCGCGCTGGCTGTTCGGCACGTTCCTGCGCACGCTGTGGCGCCATGGCATGCCGCACTTCGAGAACAACTACGCCACGCGCGGCGCGCCGATTCTGTCGGCTAACGTGCTGCGCGATTTTTCCGACCGCGGCCATCTGAATTGGCGGCACGTGGCCGCCATCCGCCGCCGCTGGCAAGGGCAGATGGTGATCAAGGGCATTCTGCATCCCGACGATGCGCGCACCGCGCGTGCGCAGGGCATGGACGGCATCATCGTGTCGAACCACGGCGGGCGGCAACTGGACGGCAGCCTGTCGCCCCTGCAAGCGCTGCCGGCCATCGTTGACGCGGCCGGTGCCATGGACGTGATGCTGGACAGCGGCGTGCGGCGCGGGTCTGACGTGCTCAAGGCCATGGCGCTGGGCGCGCGCTGCGTGTTCGTGGGCCGCCCGTTCAACTACGCGGCGACGGTGGCCGGGCAGCGCGGCGTGGCGCATGCCATCAGCCTGATCGTGGAAGAAGTCAGGCGCAATATGGGCCTGCTGGGCATAGTGGATGTGGCGCAAGTCAACGCGGACGCTGTGGTGCGCGTGGCGTCGGTGGGGGATGGCGCACAGCAGGGCTAGGTCAGGAAAGGTCAGACATGGCAAGGCAAGGTCTGGCATGCCCTAGAATGCCGGCACCGCTTTGTCCAAAGCACCCTCCGCGAACCGCCTTGCCGCAACTATCCAGCGCCACTCTTTTTTCCAGCCCAAGCAAGCGATCTTGCCTATGCCTTGCGCTGGCACTGCTCGTTTCGATACCCGCCATCACCCGCGCGCAGCCCGCCGCGTCTGAAAACGCCTACGCGAAGACCGTCGAGCCCATTGGTGGCGACTTCGCGCTGCAAGGCTATCCGCGTTCCCAGCTGCGAGCCATCCTATTTCGCGGCAAGCCCTATCGGCCCTTGAATGCCGTGGAGTTCATCCACGTGCGGGCGCTGGGGCCTACACAAGGCGGCCAGCCGATGCTGGTGGCAGTGTCGAACGACTTCATGGGTGTCGGCACAATACTGATCGCGGTGCAAAACGGCACGCCGCTTGCACGCGTATTGAGCCCTACCGTCGACATGCACGACCCCGACATGGGCGTGGCACAACCCGGCCGCAAGGACCTGCTGCTGTTCACGGCGGGCTCGCGGGCTCTGGTGACATCGACGGGCCAGGTGCTGTGGTTTGAACATCAGCGCCCGAAGGAAAAACTGCATTCCATTCCCCAGTTGGTATCGGTGTCGCCGGACAACCGGCACGGCGCACTCTTGCTGGACAACGAGATCCGGCTTGGCCGCTTGGACGATGGCCCCTATGCCACCGTGCCGTTCACCAAAGCCATGCAAACCAAGGCTTTCAGCGGCCTATGGGATGAAAGCTCGCAGGCCGCCAGAAAGGCGCTGGACGCCGGCAAGCGGATCGACCAGCGCCGTCTGTACCGCAACTTGAAGGCAGAATGGATCAACAAGAATTTTCAGTGGCAAGAAGGCAAGAACGGATGGCAGTTCAATGGTTATGGCCTGAAGTCGGCGGCGTTGCCGGTTGCCACGGCGCAGGAGCGGTAAGGTGAGGTCGACTTTGTTGATGCCGAATTCGTTGATGTCGAATTCATTGATGCCGTCCATCCGGCGCCTGACGACGTTTGGTTTGCTGGCGCTGCTGGCGGGATGCGCGGGCAGTGCCGAGATCTTTGAAGAACATGTCCGCACCGAAGACGCCAAACCGACGGACGTGGTCCTGACGCTGGACGTTGCGTTCGCGCGCGCACCCGACTTCGAACCCGAAACCAACACCTACAACGGGCCGCCCCGGCGCGTGGAGTATTCCGGCTATCCCAGCCTGGACGTGCCGTTCTATCAAAAAGGCCTGGGCATGGACCTGGGCGTGTTGGGCGACCCGCGTGCCTTGCTCGCGCTGCCGTACCCATCGCCCACCACCCGCACCACCTCGGCGAAACTGAAAATATTCGGTGAGCGCCGCGATGCCCGGCATTACCGCTTTGTGGTGCTGCCGCGCGCAGGTTGGAACAGCTACAACAGTTTCCAGGTGTCGTTCGCCATCAATGGCCGGCGCGAGGGCATGACGTTTGCCTACAGCGCGAAGGCCGTGTGCGAAAGCGCGTTCGACGTCACGACACCCACCTACGGCTTCGGCATGTCGGTGTCGGCGAGCTTCGCGAACGGCAAGCCCGGCTGCCTGATGGCCTGCGATGCGCGACCGGGCTACCCGGGCTATTGCGCGTTTGGCGCGGATGTTGAGTCGATGCTGGCCAAGTAGCTGAACGCGGCGTAGCGCACGCCGCCCGTGATTTTCTGCATCGACATCCGTGAGCGCTCGCGCGCGCGGCACGGCTATTTTCACATTGCGTATCGGTATTTGTTGCGCGCCTACGCCGCCCCTATCCTGATTTTTTCAATCACACAGGGGCGGTACATGAGCATTCATCGCAAATCAGCCTGGCGTGCGGGCCTGGGCCTGCTGGCCGGCGTCATCGTGGGCGCGGGCTTGTTCAGCAACTTTGCGGGGTCGGCGCCGATGCCGGGCGAAGACGCCAACCGCTATCCGAACCGGCCCGTCAAGATCGTGGTGCCGATGGCGGCAGGCGGCAGCGGCGACAAGCTGGCGCGCACCATCGCGCAGAAGCTCAGCGAAAAATGGCGCCAAAGCGTGGTGGTCGAGAACCAGCCTGGCGCCAGCAGCAGCATTGGCAATGCGGCGGTCGCGCATGCGCGTGGCGATGGCTACACCTTGCTGCTGGGCGGCGATGCGCTGTCGTTGAACGCGTTGCAGCCCGGCAAGCTGCCCTACGATCCGGTCAAGGACCTGCAAGGGGTAACCAAGGCCGTGGTGAACCCGCAATTGCTTGTCGTGCGCCCCGGCCTGGGCGTGAAGACCTTTGCCGAGTTCGCGGCGCTGGTGAAACAGAAGCCGGGCGAGGTCTCGCTGGCGCTGCCGGGTGGCACGGGCAGCTTGCAGCATCTGGCAGTCGAGCTTTTGAACGAACGCATCGGCGCCAGGACCAATCAAATTCCGTATCCAGGCGGTGGACCCGCCATGCTGGATGTGCTGGGGGGCCACGTGGACGCCATGTTGATCACCTTGGCGGCGGCCACGGAAAACGTGCGCAACGGCAAGCTGGTGGCGCTGGCGGTCACCACGCCGTACCGCTCCAAGGCGCTGCCCGACGTGCCTACCCTGCAAGAGGCGGGCTTGTCCGATTACGTGGTGGAAAGCTGGCAGGGTCTGTCTGTACCTGCCTCGACGCCGCGCGCCATCGTGGACCGCATCAACCATGACGTGGTGGCCGTGCTGCGCGAGCCCGAGACGGCGGCGTTGCTGGAGAACCTGGGCTTCACCATTGCGGCGACCTCGCCCGAAGCGGTGGACCAGACGGTGCGCGATGACATCGCGACCTATCGCCGCGTGATTGCATCGGCCGACGTGAAGCTGAAGTAGGGCGCCGCCGCCCGTCGCATATTGATATCTGAAAGTCTTCTTTGTCTTGCCGGCGTGGCGCCCGCAGCATGGACCTTCGTTCACTTCAATCGACAAGACAACAACATGGCAATCAGCAAGACAACGGGCGCGGCCCGCATGGCATTCACGCTGGCGCTGACTCTGGCGGCCGGCGCGGCCCACGCCGACGCCACGCTGGACAAGATCCGGCAGCGGGGCACGGTGACCATCGGCGTGCTGGCCAATGGCGGTGTGTTCGGATCGCTGGACCCCGCCACGCAGCAACTGGTGGGCTGGAACCCCGAGCTGGCACGTGAAGTGGCCAAGGGCCTGGGCGTGAAGGCGGAACTGGTGCAAGTGCAAACCGCGACGCGCACGCAGTTTTTGATTTCGGGCAAGGTGGACCTGTTGATCGCGTCCATGGAACTGAATCAGGAACGCGCCGACATCCTGGGCTATGCGCCCACGCCGTTCTTCCGCGTGGGTGGCGCGGCCGCGACCTTGAAGGGCAGCGGCATCAACAAGTGGGAAGACCTGCGCGGCAAGACGGTGTGCGTGTCGCAAGGCAGCAGCTACGCCAAGCCGCTGTCGTCCGACTACGGCGCCGTGGTCAAGGGTTTCAAGAGTTCGTCGGACTCGCTGTTGGCGCTGCGTGGCGGGCAATGCGTGGCGGCCGTGCACGATTCCACCTTGATCCACCCCTTGCTGCGCAACAACCCGGAATGGGCCGATTACCACGCGCCTATCGCCACCGACGTGTTGCCCGCGAACTCGGTCGTCTGGACCCGCAAGGGCGAGACCGACACCATCGCCGCCGTCGACAAGATCGTGCAGGACTGGCACCGCTCGGGCTGGCTGATTGCCACCGAAAAGCGCCTGGGCATCGAACCCGCGCAGCCGCTGTTGCAAGAACTGCACGCCAAATACAAGCAGGGCAGCTAAGCGCGCCCCAACCCGGATCGGATGGAAAAGATGAAGCTATTCAGCAAGAAGACGGGTGCGGCGTTGGCCTGGGCGGTGGTGGCGGCCTTGTCGGCCCCCGGCGTCGCGCATGCGGACGCGACCCTGGACAAGATCAAGCAGCGCGGCAGAATCATCGTCGGCGTGGACGGCGCCAGTCCGCCGTTTGGTGTGCTGGACCCGGCCACCGGCAAGGTCGGCGGCTTTCAGACGGAGCTGGGCGCGGACATCGCCAAGCGCTTGGGCGTCAGCCTTGAGACCGTGCCGGTCACCGCCGCCACGCGCGTGCAGTTCTTGCAGGCCGGCAAGGTGGATCTGTTGATTGCCAATATTCAGTGGACCCAGGAGCGCAGCCAGATCCTCAGCTACGCGCCCACTCCCTACAACCTGGTGGGCGGCGCGGCCATGGTGTCGAAAAGCAGTGGCATCAAGCGGTGGGAAGACCTGAAGGGCAAGGTGGCATGCGTGTCGCAAGGCAGCAACTTCGCCAAGCCCTTGCAGGATACCTACGGCGCGGTGGTCAAGGGCTTGCGCAATATTCCCGAGTCGTTGCTGGCGCTCAAGGGCGGCAGTTGCGATGCGTCGGTGCACATTCAGCCCGCGCTGTATGAAACGCTGCATGGACCAAACGGCGCGCAATGGAGCGACTTCGAGCTGGCCACGCCAGATCAGTTGATTCCGTCGCCCACGGTGATCTGGACGCGCCGCAACGAAGCGGACACGCGCGCGTTTGTCGACGGCGTCATCCGCGACTGGCTGACGACGGGCCTGCTGGTGCAAGAAGCCGAACGCCATGGCGTGCCGGCCGATTACTTGAAGCAGGTCACCGCCCAGGCGCGGGCCGGCAAGTTCGATAGCGCACCGCCCGAAGCCGGGAGCCGGCCATGACAGCGTTGAATCTGTTTCCCGACGTGCTGTCGCGCCGCGCCCGTGGCGCCGAGTTGTCGCCCATTGCCGCTGCCGGCGCGCGTGCGGCGCGCTTGGCGGCCGAGGGCCGTTCCATCCTGGTGCTGACCTCGGGCGAGCCAGACTTCGACACGCCGGCGGCCATCAAGGACGCGGCCGTCGCCGCGCTGGAACGGGGCCACACCAAGTACACGCCCACGGCCGGCACGGCGGCGCTGCGGCAGGCGGTGGCGCGCGGCTTCGGGTCGCGCAGCGGCCTTGCCACGGATGCGTCCAACGTCATCATTTCCAATGGCGGCAAACAGGTCATCTACCTGGCGCTCAATGCCACGCTGGATGAGGGCGACGAGGTGATCGTGCCCGCCCCGTACTGGCCCACATTTCCCGACGCGGTGCGTATCAACGGTGGCCAGCCCGTCGTCGTGCAGACGCGGGCGGAAGACGGCTTCAAACTGACGGCATCGACCTTGCGTCAGGCGATCACGCCGCGCACCAAGTGGCTGATCCTGAACTCGCCGGGCAACCCCTCGGGTGCGGTCTATTCCGTCGACGAATTGCAGGCGCTGGCGGCGGTGCTGCGTGACGCGCCGCACGTGCTGGTGCTGTGGGACGAGATGTACGAAGAGATCTGGTTCAACCAGAAGCCCACGCCGCTGCTGCGCGTGGCGCCCGAGCTTGCGGTGCGCACGCTGGTGGTCAACGGCGTGTCCAAGACCTATGCCATGACAGGGTGGCGCATCGGTTGGGGCATCGGGCCGCAGCCGTTGATTCAGGCGCTGGAGGCAGTGCAATCCCAGGTGTCATCGGGGCCAAGTTCACTGGGGCAAGCGGCGGCGCTGGCGGCGTTGGAGGGCGTGGCGGACGACTTCGTCCAAACCGCCAGGCTGGCGTATGCACGGCGCGCGCGGCGCGTGGTGGACGGATTGCGTGCCGTCCCCGGCTTGCAGGCGTATGCGCCGCAAGGGGCGTTCTTTGCGTGGATCGGCGTGGCGGGCTTGATCGGGGCGGTGCGCCCGGATGGCCGGCGCATCGCGCATGACGGCGACGTGGTGGACTGGTTGCTGGAGTCGGAAGGCGTGGCGGTGGTGCGCGGCGCCGCATATGGCCTTTCGCCGTATCTGCGACTGTCGTTTGCCGCATCCGACGCGCACATCGACCAGGCCGTCGACCGCATCGGCAGGGCGGTCGCGGCATTGGAGTTGGCGCCTGCCTGGGAGGCCGCCGCATGACTGCTACGTTATTGCAGGCCTGGGTGGATGCCTTCCGCCCCTTGGGCCTGAACTACAGCTTCGTGCAGGATCCGGCCGAGTTGTCGGCGTTTGGCCACGGCCTGCTGGTGACGCTGCAACTGTGCGCATGGACCATCCCGGTCAGCCTGCTGTTCGGCGTGCTGATCGCGGCCGCGCTGACCAGCAACCGCCCGTGGCTGGCACGGCCATTGCAAGCCTTTGTTGAAGTCACCCGCAACACGCCGACTCTGGTGCAGTTGTACTGCGCGTTCCTGGTGCTGAACATGCTGATCACGCAAAAACTGGGTGGCGGCAATCCCATCACACCGTTCGCCTGGGTGGTCATCGTGGTGGCGCTGCACAAGGGCGTGTTTCACGCGGAGGCCTTGCGCGCCGGTATCGAGGCCGTGCCGTCGGTGACGATGGAAGCGGCGCGTTCGTTGGCGTTCTCACGGGGTCAGATCCTGACGCAGGTGCAGTTGCCGCTGGCCGTGCGCTTTGCCTTGCCCGCGCTGGTCAACAACCTGGTGGACCTGGTGAAGATGACCGCCATCGCTTCGGCCATCGCGGTGGGCGACGTGACGTATGAATCCATCATGATCTGGTCGCACCGGGACAACGTATTGGAATTGCTGCTGTTGATCCTGCTGTACTTCGGCTTGCTGACCTGGCTGGTCAGCGTGGCGGGACGCTGGCTGGAAGACCGTTTGAGGATGCCCGGCTATGGCCAATGATCTTGCCTTGAATGGAACTGCGGCCCGGCCCTCCGGCGGCGTGCTGCCTGCCTTGCTGCGCGATCCGTGGTTTGTGCTGCTGCTGGCGCTGGTGGCCTTGGGCGTGGCGTGGGCCGCCACGGGCACGACGCCGGCCGCCGTCCTGGCCTTGTGGCACTGGGCTCCGGCCTTGCTGCGCGGGCTGGGCATGAATATCCAGATCAGCGTGCTGGCGATGGCGTTGGGCACGGTGGTAGGGCTGGTGGTGGGCGCGGTGGCGCTGTCGCCCTCGGCCTTGCTGCGCCGCGTGGCGCGTGCCTATGTGCTGTTGTTTCGCAATGCGCCGATTTTGGTGCTGGTGTACTTCACGACCTACGTGTTCCCGTTTGAAGTCAACGTGGCGGGCTGGTACGTGCCGTTTCCGGATTGGATCAAGGTGGTGATCGGTCTGGGGTTGCCCGCCAGCGCCAATGTGGCCGAGATCTTCCGTGGCGCGATCCAGTCGATACCCAGCGCCCAGTGGGAAGCGGCGCAATCGCTGGCCTTCAGGCGCACGCAGATATTTCGCATGATCGTGTTGCCGCAATGCGTTCGGCGGATGTTGCCGTCCTGGATGAACCTGACGGCCAGCATCACGATGAGCACCTCCTTGGCCTCGCTGGTTGGCGTGCACGATCTTGTCGACACCGCCACCGTGGCCAGCAACACCGTCGCCAGCAGCGACTTCACCATCCTTGTCTATTTCACGCTATTGGCGCTTTTCTTCGCCTATTGCTATCCCATCGCGCGTTGGACGCGGTATCTGGAACGACGCTATGACAACACATGAAATCAATCCCCTGGTCAGCCTGCGCGATGTGCATCTGGCGTTTGGCAAGACCGAGGTGCTCAAGGGCATCGACGTGGAAGTCCGGCAGGGGCAGGCGGTGTCGATCATCGGCCCATCCGGGTCGGGCAAGTCGACCATTTTGCGATGCATTACCGGGCTGCTGCGTCCGCAGCGCGGCGTCATCGAGGTGGGCGGTGTGCGCGTGGACGGCTTGAAGACCGAGTCCGACTTCATCGCGCTAAGAAAGCGCGTGGGCTTCGTGTTTCAGCAATACAACCTGTTCCCGCACTTGACCGTGCTGGAGAACCTGGTGATCTCGCCGGTGAAGGTGGGCGGGCAGCCGCGCGCGCAGGCCGAGGCGCGTGCGCGCGAGCTGTTGGCCAAGGTCAGGATGGAGCACAAGGAACGCGCCTATCCCGGCGAACTGTCGGGCGGCCAGCAGCAGCGCGTGGCGATTGCGCGCGCCTTGGCCTTGCAGCCGGAACTGATCCTGTTCGACGAAGTGACGTCCGCGCTGGACCCCGAGATGGTGGGGGAAGTGCTGACGGTGATCCGCGACCTGGTCCAGGACGGCCTGACGTGCATGTTGGTCACGCATGAAATGCGCTTTGCCGAGGAAGTGAGCGATACGGTGTACTTCACCGAGGCCGGCCGCATCGTCGAGGCCGGCCCGCCGTCGCGCATCTTCGACGCGCCACACAGCCCGCGCACCCGCGCGTTTCTGCAACGGTCCTCCGGCGCATCACTCGCACGCCGATCGGCGCGCGCAGCCGCGCCGGAGCCCGTTGCGGCGCCGTTCGCCAGCCAGGAGGTGTACGCATGAGCCTCGACCACACCCATGTGCAGACCCGCTTGGTACACGCCGGGTCGCCCGAATTGAAAAACGGCGCCGGGCCGGTGAACGTGCCGGTCGTGCGCACCAGTACCGTGCGCTTTGCCGACACCGCCACACAGGCCGCCCTGAACACCTTGCGCGCCTCGGGCGACCGTGTCGCCACGTATGGCCGGCATGGCCTGGACACGCACCAGGCGCTGGAGGCCGCCGTCACGTCGCTGGAAGGCGGCTATCGGACCGTGTTGGCGCCGTCGGGCCTGGCGGCGATCACGCTGGTGCTGCTGGCCACGCTAGGGCCGGGCGATCACGCGCTTGTGGCCGACAGCGTGTATTCCCCGGTACGCAAGGTCGACAAGTCCTTGCTGCGGCGCTATGGCATCGAGGTGGAATACTTCTCGCCGGCGCGGGACGCGCTGGAGCGCCTGATCCGGCCGAACACGCGCCTGCTGTACCTGGAATCGCCCAGTTCCTTGCTGTTCGAAGTGCTGGATCTTCCCGCGCTTGCGGCAACGGCGCGCCGCCACGGTGTATTGGTAGCCGCCGACAACACCTGGAGCGGCGGCCTGTACTACCAGCCCTTGGCGCTGGGCGCGAACATCTCGATCCAGGCCGCAACCAAGTACTTGGCGGGCCATTCGGATGTGATGATGGGCGTGGTAACGGTGGACAGCGCGGCGCTTGCGCAAAAGATCGGCCAGACCTATGACGCGCTAGGCTTGTCGGTGGGCGCGGACGACGCCTATCTGACGTTGCGCGGCCTGCGCACGCTGGACGTGCGCCTGGCGCGCCATCAAGAAAACGCGCTTGCCGTGGCGCGTTATCTGGCGCGGCACGCGGATGTGGCGCGCGTCTTCCATCCCGCGCTGGAGCTAGACCCCGGCCATGCGCTATGGCGGCGCGATTTCAGTGGCGCAAGCGGCTTGGTGTCTTTCGCGTTCGACAATCCGGACCCGACGGCGGCATCGCGTTTCATTGACGCGCTGCGCTACTTTTCAATCGGCGCATCCTGGGGCGGCTACGAAAGCCTGGCGCTTGAGGCAGCGCCTGAACGCCTGGCGGAACATAGCATCTGGCGGCAAGGTCCTGGCCAGCAATCAGTGGTGCGTTTGCATATCGGCCTGGAGCATCCGCAAGACCTGATCGACGACCTTGAAAACGCCTTCGCCGCCACGCGCGATGCCTTGCGTCGCAGCGCCTGAAGCATATGCAAATAAGCCGCGCGCTTTAGGGTTTCTGGCTATGTAGAAGCAATTACAACCTCTTTGTTTGCAGTGAGTCATCGGCACTAGAATTTGCCCTGTTCCACGGCGGGTGGCAGGACATGACTTTATTGCTTTCGATCGACTCGGTGCAGCTTTCCTTTCTGTCGCGCCAGGCCGACGCGGTGCGTGACTTCTATCAACGCGTCATCGGCCTGGACGAAGTGCCCGGCGCCGATGACAAGCGCCTGCTGTTTGCCTTGGGGGAAGCGACCTTGTCGCTATCGCCCGTGGATGAAGTCAACCGGGGTGTCAAACCTGATTACTTGGCCATCAAGACACCCGCCTACGACGAGATTCTGACGCGCCTGCGTCAAGCCGGGCACTATCCGGTCTGTTCTTTGCCCGATGCGTCGCCGCGCGTCATGTACGTCAAGGATCCGTCCGGCAACCAACTGGCCTTTCTGGGCTGAAGGCGCTCGATGAATTTCCAACAACTGCGTTCCGTGCGCGAAGCCGTGCGACAGGATTTCAACCTGACGGACGTCTCAGAAAGCCTGCATACGTCGCAACCCGGTGTCAGCCGCCAGATCCGCGAACTGGAGGAAGAGGTGGGCGTGGACATCTTCGTACGCTCGGGCAAGCGCCTGATCGGCCTGACGCCGCCGGGTGAACTGATTCTGCCGCTGGTGGAACAGATACTGCAATGCGCCGACAACATCCGGCATGCGGGCGCCGAGTACGCCGACAGCCGCCAGGGGGTGCTGTCTATCGCGGCCACGCATTCCCAGGCGCGCTACGCCTTGCCGCCCGTCATCAAGGAGTTCCGCCAGCGCTATCCGGACGTGGTGCTGCATCTGCACCAAGGCTCGCCCAAGCAGGTGTCCGAAATGCTGCTGGAGGGCGAGGCCGACATCGGCGTGGCGACCGAAGCCGTGGCGGACTATCCGGGCCTGGTGAACCTGCCTTGCTACCGATGGAGTCACAGCATCATCGTGCCGCGCGGGCATCCGCTGGAGGGCATGCACGAAGGCGTTAGCCTGTCGAAATTGTCGCGGTATCCCATCATCACCTACGGCAGGGGCTACACGGGCCGCGCGCATATCGATGAGGCGTTCGCCCGGGCCGGCATCACGCCGGACATCGTCATGACCGCCATGGACGCCGACGTCATCAAGACCTACGTCGAGCTTGAACTAGGCGTGGGTATCGTCGCCGCCGTGGCCTGGGACCCCGAGCGCGACACGCGCCTGAGCGCCATTGATGCGCGCCACCTGTTCGAGATCAACCTGACCCGCCTGGCCATCCGCCGTGGTGCGTGGTTGCGCGGCTACGCGTTTCATTTCATAGAGATGTTCGTACCGACATTGACGCGCGACGTGGTGGAGACGGAACTGAAGGGCGTGGGCTGATCTACGGCTGGCCTAACGCAAGTACGTGACCAACACCCACGTCACGTCCTGCCCATTCACCTGGGGCATCGTCACTTGGTAGGCGAAGGTCTGCGGACCTGTGGGAAGTTCTTGGCAAGTCCACGAGCCTGGGTACGGGCAGGGTTCTCCCGAGCGCACACGCGCGCCGACGCTTGGGTGACGACATGCGTGGGCTTGGGTTCTGTGGGTGTGCCGCCGGGCGTGCGGCCTCGAATCTCTGGCGTAGGCCAATCACTGTCGTCATCGAACCGGGCCAGCCAGCGCTGCGTATCGCGGCGGTCGAAGCGTTCATTTGGGTCGCCATCCCATTCGCCAGAACCGACCAGGTCCAATTGCGGATGGCGAATGCGGCGAAGCATGCGGTTGAGCAGGGTGGGAAGCTCGGGAACACCGTCTTCGACGGGATAGAGTTCGGGTTGCGGGCCAAGTTCGATCCATTGCCCGCAGCTAAGGGTGTCGATGCGGATGCGCGGGTCGGCCAGGTGGGCAACGACGTCGTCGCGGGTGATAGCGAGCTTCTCGCGCCAGGTGTCGGACAGGAAAAAGCCCCAGGTGGGAGGGCGGATGCCGGAGCCCAATTGGGCGGGAATGTCCATGCCGAATGGATAGTCGGTGTCCATTCCGTAGAAGTATGGTGTTAGCGCTCGGTCCCAAGCCGCAACCTCGGACCTCATGCCGAATTCCAGTGGGTTGGCCATGGCAAAGCCGCTATACACCTGCGCAGGCATCAGGTAAGCGATAGAGTCGAGGACAAATTGCCGCCATGCTTCCTTGTTGTCGAGCCACCAACTCCAGCGAAAGTAGAACTGTATGGACGAGTAATACTGGGCTTGTTCGCCGATGGTGGGTTCTCGCCACAAATAGGCCGCATTCGTTGGTGAGATCTGGTGGTTTTCCTGGTCGGTAAATTTAACGGTAAAGGCTTTTTCGACTGGGATGTTTCGTGCCCATTCGTGAAGATCGCCCAAACGAACCGAGCCGTAGCGATGGGGTCTTTCGGAACGTGGATGTGTGGCTATCGTGTAAGGACGGCCCAGGAGTTTTTCGAATGCGTCGTGTACGTCGATCATATCCAGCGTGGTACGCAGGTAATGGACGGGGTCATAGTTGAAGTAGAAGGTGAGAAATGGGCTAATCGACAGCTCGAAAGACCCGTTATCAATGGCGGTATTCGGCCAATTTTTCAGGTCGTTGATCATGCCCGTCAGATCGCGATCGTTGATCAATGGATGGGTATTGCTCATTTTCTTCCCCTTGGTGAATGACCCGCTTTTCCACTCGCCTTCGATGATGTCTTTCAGAAGGGCTTGGACTTCTTTCTTGGATTGGCCGGGCGGGAGCGGCCATTTCTTCCTCCTAACGCAGGAAAGTGACCAACACCCAGGTCACGTCCTGATCATTCACCCGGGGCATGGGCACTTGGTAGGCGAATGTTTGGGGGCCTGTGGGAATCTCTTCGCACGTCCAGCTTCCTGGGTATGGGCAGGGTTGTCCCGAGCGCACGCGGGCACCGGCGCTAGCGCTTGGGGCGGCCTCGTGCATCCAGTGCCAGGTGATCGCTTCACCCTTGTACGCCGGCAGGACCTCATGCATCGCGACCACGCACAACACTTCGCCCTTGTCGTCGCCTCGCCACTGCCCAGCGCGCGGTGCAAGCTGGCCCGTTTCGGCGCGGCGGGCCGGTTCCGGTTCGGGGGCGCTTTGATCAATGTCGCGCTGCCAGATGACGCGGCCACGCGACGGGTCTTGGTGTATCGGTGGGGCGAGCTCGCCTGCGTTGAAGTAACGGCGTGAGCCGGTTTTGGCCAAGGTGTACCACCAGCCATCCGACGGGATTTCCTCGCCTACGACGACGTGCGTGGCAGTCGGTTCACTTGGCGCTGCCCCTGGTGTGCGGCCACGGATCTCGGGTGTTGGCCAATCACTGTCGTCGTCAAACCGCGCCAGCCAGCGCTGCGTATCGCGGCGATCGAAGCGTTCATTTGGGTCGCCGTCCCATTCGCCAGAACCGACCAGATCCAATTGTGGATGGCGAATGCGGCGCAGCAGGCGGTTGAGCAGGGCGGGAAGCTCGGGAACACCGTCTTCGACGGGATAGAGTTCGGCTTGCGGGCCAAGTTCGATCCATTGCCCGCAGCTAAGGGTGTCGATGCGGATGCGCGGGTCGGCAAGGTGGGCGGCGACGTCGTCGCGGGTGATAGCCAGCTTTTCACGCCAGGAGTCGGATAGGAAGAAGCCCCAGGTGGGAGGACGGATGCCGGAGGGCAGCTCGGGCGTGAACGCCATGCTGAAAGTGTCATCGGTGTCCAAGCCATAGAAGTGCGGCGCGAGAGCTCGGTGCCAAACCGCAATCTCTGACTGCATGCCGAATGCCAATGGCGTGCCCCAGGCAAAGCCGCTATACACCTGCGCCGGCTCCAGACGGCCGATGGTGTCCAGAACGAATTTTCGCCACGCATCCTTGTTGTCCAGCCACCATTGCCAACGGTAATAGAACTGAATAGAAGAGAAATTGCATTCCGCGGTGTAGTGCCGCTTTCTCCAAAGGTAGGCGGCATGCGTAGGAGTGCTTTGCGAGTTCTTTTCATCAGTAAAGCCGACCGTGAACGATTTGTCGGGACGGACTTTGCGCGCCCATTCGCGTATATCTCCCAGCCTCTTGGAGCCATAGGGATGAGGACGTTCAGAGGTGGGGTGCGTTGCAACGGTGTAGGGGCGGCCAAGAAGCGTTTCGAAGGCTTCGTGGATCTCGATCATATCCAGTGTTGTCCGAAGCAAATGCTCGGGATCGTAGGTGAAGTAGAAGGTCAGATACGGCGTGACAGCAAGTTCGAACGCGCCGAGATCGACGGCGGTATTGGGCCACCGCTTCAGGTCGGTCACCATGCTGGAAACGTCGTCATCGTCCAACAGCCTCTCGCTTGTGCTCATTTCGTTTTCCTTGGTGAGCCTCCTTGGCCCGGTTTCACAGTGGAAGGTTTGAATCCCGTGCAATCTTCCGGGACGCGAAGTAGCGCTACTTTTTTGTTGTCTTCACCCATTAATATGACGTAGTCCTCGAGCTGATCCCGTTTCACCCAATCATTCGGAAACTTGATTTCCACCGCCGCGAACACGTTCCCAACGTCAAACGGCTGCTGCCGATACTCCACAATGACCAGATCAGGTGCCAGGCTCCCTTTAGGCCGAGGCCAAAAAGGGAAGAACTCACTGATGCGCTTCGGTCTTGTGGAGGGATCTCCCAGCATCGGCTTGTTGGAGGTGCCGTCGTAGTTCGGCTCTGCCTTCAACGGGCTCTGCCACGCCAACAAGTCGTCCACCACTTCAAACACCAGGGACGCGGTGGTCTGCTTCAACGCGATATCGATCGTCGTTTCGATGACTTCACCGGGAATCTTCTTGCGGATGCGCCTGGGGACTTTTAGTGGCGACTTCAGCGCCCATTGGCACACCGTACTGATGACGGGGCGAAATGGAATCTTGCGTTCGATGTACTGCTGGTACGTCACGTTTTCCTTGCGCCCACGCGATACGGTGCTGTTGCCGCCGGTGCGTACGAAGGTCGAGCTTTTGATGTCGATCTCTTTCTTCATGCCTTCGATGATGTCTTTCAGAAGGGCTTGGACTTCCTTTTTCCGCTGGCTTATTTGGGCCAGGGTTTCGGCTGTTTCGATGGCGGTTTGGGCGGCTTCATGGGCGGCGTAGGCGCGATAGGCCCGATAGCCCCAGACCAGCGCGGCGGCTGCGGCGGGAGCGGCCATTACGCGTCTCCTTCAAAGTGGGAATCAAGAAAGGCCTCGTCCATCGGCCCGTGTTCCGAGTAATGGGGATTGATCTCGTCCACCCGCGCCGCAAGCTCGCTTGGGTTGTCCGGTATCTTCTGATCCTCGCGCATGATGGTTTTGTAAGTCTGCACATCGCGCCTGCGCGGCGTGTCGAGATATTCCGTTTCACCGTTGTTGGTGGTCGTGCCTTCCAGCAGCAGCGTCGCGCCTGCCATGATCCGGTATCGATAGCGCTCAAACAGGCGGTCGTCGGTCTTCTTCATGCGGAACCGGCCTGCATGGTCGCCGGCAGCGACGTCAGGCGATCTGAAGATGGGCAGTGCCGCGGTGCGGCCGGTGGGGCCCGAGAAGTCATGGGATGTGGCCTTGACCGAGAACGTGCCCGGCATGCCCAGTTCAATATTCCCGTCGGCGATCTTGATGTACGCCCCGCCGCAGAGCAACGTGATGTGCTTGTCTGCGGCCACCAATACATGCTGTTTGCTGGAGGTGATTTCGGCGCTTTGGTCGGCCTGGATGCGGATGGCGTTGTGTTGCGCTTGCAGCAGCAGTTCGCCTTGGTGGGCGATGTGGCGCATGGCGCCGCTTTGTGAGAACAAACCCAGGTCGCCGCCTGCGTTGATGACTACCTTTTCGCCCGCGCTGATCTGCTGGTGTTGCTGGGCGATGGTGTCGATATTGGCGCCTGCCGTCATCACGATGCTGGCGGGGGTGGCGGCGGCGATGCCGGCTGGCGCGCTTAGACCGATCGCGCCGGCATCGCCTTGGCCGGTGCCGGCAGACTGGTTGTTGGCATCGTGGCCCAAGTCGCGTACCGCTTCGGTCAATGACTGCTGGGGCTGCGCGTCGTGGGTTATGCCTTCGTGGGTGCCTGCATAGTCGCCAAGGTTACGAGCCAGTTCCAATGCGGATTCCAGGGCGGCAACGATATCGGATCGGTCCAATTGCCCGCCCTTGGCGTTCAACTGCGCCTCGGTGCTCAACAACAATCCCTTGGCCGCTCGCAATGCGCCGTGTTCATCGGTGCGGAGTTCAAACCCTTCGCCGCGTGGCTCTCCGCCGCCTGGACGGGGATGCGTCAAGTACCCCAGGTGCAACTGCGTATCGCCGTGCTCGCTCATCAAGGCCGCGCTGATCTGCGCAGACGTGTCGTCCAGGCGCAGTTCATTGGCGCGGTTGCCCTTGTGCTCCTTGCTTTTGATGGTGTTCAGGATGTTGTGGCGCGGCAGTTCATACGGCGGCAGGTTGGTAGCGCGGAACGTTCTCCCGATGACTATTGGTTGGTCTGGATCGCCATTCGCGAATTGCACGATGACTTCTTGGCCGATGCGCGGTATCGCCATATGCCCCCATAGCGCACCGGCCCAGTTCTGCGACACGCGGATCCAGCAGGAGCTGTGTTCATCGTTGCGACCCAGCCGGTCCCAGGGAAACTGCACCTTGACGCGGCCCCAGGCGTCGCAATAGATCTCTTCATTGGGCGGGCCAACCACGGTGGCCATCTGTGGGCCGTCAAGGCGAGGTTTGGGTTGGGGCTCGGGCTTCCAGTCGACTTTGTCGGGCACGAGTTCGGCGGTGTAGTGGTAGCGCGTGCCTTGTTCGGAACCCGCCGCGTCTTCTTCTTGACTCGTGTGGTGTACGCCATGGTGGCGCATGCGCACGGGGCGCCAGCCTTGGTTCCAATCTTCGCGCGGGTGGCCGGCGAGGTCGAAGGCCACGCCCGGGATCAAACGCGCGTCATCGCCTTCGACAAACGCCACGCGCGCATCGCGGCGGCGGCCGAGCAGGCGGGCTTGAGTGAAAAGGCTTGCCGGCTTCGTCGCGCTTGTAGCGGCCGGGGTAGTCGTAGCGTTCGTAGTGCGCGCCTTGGTGCGCAAGATCGGTGGCGACCGGGGAATGTTCCTGGCTATAACGCGGATGGGTGTAGGTGTAGTCCCGCTGAGTCTGCACGGCGGTGCGGATGCGCTCGGCGTAGGCAAAGCGATGCAGCGCGGGTTCTGCTTGATCTCCACCCGGCATGGGGTTGTAGACCACGGGCCCGCCTTCGATCTCGCCGTGGATGTAGATGCGGTCGCCGTGGATCAGGCGGTGTCCGTGTTCCGAATGCGCGTAGCGGTAGAAGTAGCCTTCTTCGGCCGCTAGCCTGTCCAGAAACGCCAAGTTGGTGTCGCCGGCTTGCACGCAGTATTCGCGCGGCAGGTGCTCAAAAGTAGTGACCTGCTCGTAGTCGGTGATGCCTTGGCGCTTGATGACGTCGGCCAGGATCTCGGGTACTGACAGGTGCTGGTAGATACGCCAGTCGGAGCACAGCGCGGCACGGGCCAAGGACGGTTCCACGACCACCCGATAGCGCGTGCGACGAAAGCCGGTGTCGGCTTGGACGAACTCGGTGACGATGCCGTGTACATGGCGCACTGCCTGGTCGCCGCGCCAGATGGTAAAGAGCGCGGGCTGATCCAGCAGCGTACCGAAATCAATGGCGGGGTCGACGCTGGACAGTTCGATGCACAGCCGATAGGTCTCGGACAGGGCTTCGTCCAGCGTGAATTCAATGACATCAAATTCCACGCCACTGGCGGGGATGAAGGTGAAGCGCAAGTCGGACAGACGAGGCACGGCAGTACTCCTTCTGGCGGTGCGCAAGGTGGATCCAAACATCTTGCACATCGACAAATGGCGCCGTCTATAGGACGACTATGAAACTGTGCCGGCCAGGGGAACACCCAAGGGCATGGATGTTGCCAAGGCGCGAACCATGGCACCTTTCAAATTCCGGAGTCCGGCGGCGTCCAGGGCATTCCGTTTTCATCGGTACTGAGAAAATCGTCCAGCGCCTTCTTATCGGCAGCAGCTTTCTCGGGGTTGCCTACCTGATCAAACGCCGTGGGCGGCTTGGGTGCGACGGCACGGTAACGCAGGCGCACGGAAGACAAGATGGCGTCCCAGATCTTGCCGGCTTCCCTGTCGGACAAGGCCGCGTCAACGCGGGGTGGCGCAGGTGGACGTTTCCAGAGGGGAATGGCGTGCTTGTCGGGTACGAAGCGGGGAAGGGACCAACGGACAAGGTCGAGCGGGTTGGCGGGATCGAAGGCCTTCATCATGACTCCACCCCCTCGCAGGCGTAGATTGATGCCGGGCCGAGTAAAGCCTGGGTCGTCGCGATAACTCTGCGCAACGAACAGGAAGGCATGGTGGTCCACGTTGCGGTAGCTGATACCGCTTTGCTCACCGGCCATGCCGGCGAACGTTGGCGTGCCCGAGCGTAAGACGTTGTAGCGAGTCCCCGCCAAAAATCGCTTCTCCTGCTCCTTCATGTTGAGATACTCCTGTGGCTGGATGGCGTTGATGCGTGCATCAAGCACGATGTTCGAGGCCGGCGCCCGAAACCTCAGCATGCCGATTTCCTGGTCGTGATGCTCGCGGATGATGACGGGACCAAGCCCAAAGCCTGGTCCGGCGCTCTGCGGGTCGGTGATCTTGGAGATGGTCTTGGCCAAGGCTTGGATGCGGGCTTCGACTGGGGCGATGACGTTTTCGTACGACTGAGCTTTGATGAGGACGTAGACGTCATCGACAAGAAGATGCAGCTCATGGGTGTGATAGTTTTTCTGCTGGCGGTTGCGAAAAAAGCGCAGCAAGGTATGTGTTGGATCCGGCTTTATCTGAGCGAGCAACATAGAGCCGCCTGAATCGTGAGCGACTTGCTGAATCTGCGACGATCTATCGTTTACTGCGTCCGCGTAACGGCCAGGAGAGACATCCATCCCTAACACCTTGACTTCGACGGTCGTGAAATCGGTATCCAATCCGTAATACAACGTGACGTAGCTGCCGGTGCTGTAAAACCAGTCCGAGGGCAAATCAATCAAGTGTCGGCCGAATGCCCAGGTGCGGATGTCCGTGGTTGTGTTAGTCACTGGGATGTCCTTGTGCTGTAGGAGCAGGATGCTGCCGCCTACGAGGGCAGTAAGCGCAATTGCGGCGGTAACAACGCGCGTCTTTATCATGACTTCCTCGCCTGGGCCGCTAGTTTCAGGATCCACTGCAGCGTGATCAGTTGGACCAGTTCATTTCGGAAAGGACCTTCATGTTCAAACCCGCGCATTCCGAGTTGTTCTTTGACTTGGCCGCGCTTGGCCTGGTCAAGCGGTGCGCGGCCTGAACTGATGGGGACCGTGCCGTCCCCAATGCCGTCCTGCATTTCGCAGTGCAGCTCCCAATCGCTGTATTGCAGTTTTTCCGGCGGGGAAGTGCCATCGACATACCGTAGCGAGGGAGACGCCACGCGGCTTTGTCCTCTTGCATAAAGCGGCGTGCGACCATCGTGCTGAATATCCGAGTTTCGGGCCTCGAGAAGGGCTTCGATCGAGAAAGGTGGCTGTGTGGTGTGTGCTCGGCGCAACCCCGGGCGTATCGTCCATCGAATGGATTCGAAGCTCGCGAATTTGGTATCCGCCCCATAGAAGACGTAGGTCTTTGGATGGAAATAGGTGCCGAGTACTTCGTGGAATTCTCGCGCGCTTCCAATCGCTTGTTTGTAGTCTTTCCATTCGATGGCAGTCCCGCCTTTGGGCGCCAGCCATTCTTCTCTGATCAACCCCCACCATCGGCTTCTTTCGAGATAGATCGTTTCATACGGGCATTGCGAAGGGGACGGAACTGCCGACATGGCGGGAACAGTGCGCGATTGTTCTTCGCGTAAGAGCTTCAGCCATCCCGGTGAATAGCGCCGCGTCGGCAGCAATTGCAACGCACCAGGCGATTGGGCAAAAACTGCCGTCACTTCCTGCCCGCTGCCGCCGATCACAAGCGAGGTTCCGTAGTCCTCATCCCGCATGCCGACTTTGCAACGCCTGTAGGCTACCGGCGCGCCGTTGGTCGGCATGACGCCGTGAATGATTCCGCAGATTGCGGCCTCCATGCCGGGCAGGGTCGCGCACTGTCTGGCAATAAGGCCGCCCATCGAATGGGTCACCAATAGGACCTGTGTGCAGCGATCGCCATACTGGTCTAGCAGAGTTTCAATCCGTTGCCGTAGCTTCTCAGCGGACTCTGCATTAGATTCAAGCCAGTTATACCCAAACGCATGCACCGGCATATTGAACCGTGCGCCGGCCAGCAGATCGTCCGTGGTTAACGGTTTGACGCCTTCATCGCTTCCGTTTCGATCCAGCCCGTTCAACCCCGGCATAAAGACATCCACGCCTGGCTGAAGGCGCCGATACGTTGCTTTCGGATCCTCCCAATGCCTGTCGTCCAATTCAAGCGCATAGTTTTCGTGGCGAGGAACGGTGGGGGAGTTCAGGACATGCTCCAACCACCGCAGGAAGCGTTCGTAGCTCGTTTGCCCAACCTCTCCCCAACCTCGTTCCCGATAGCGCTCCCCAAGGGCGGCTTTGCGGGCGGCGGGTAGTAGTTGTCCGTTCTCCTGCACCATTCCTAGCGGAACGTCGGGGACCGCGCCCTGGTCATCGACTTCTACGCGGTCAGGGTGCAAAACGGTTTGCCGGATTCCCGCGCTTTGATTCATCCATTGGCTCAGCAAGTGCGTCGGAATTCCGGCGAAGCCGTTATCAAGCCGCCAGACAGATTCTGGCTGGTCACCGCCCGGTTCTGAAACCGACCTCAAGTTAGTCCCCATCACCCCAGGAATAAATATCACCGGCAGGATCAGATCCGGCCCGATACGAAGTTGAACTGGGTCGGTGATCTTGCAATCCGTCAGCGTCCAGGTGAAGCACTGTTGACCCCGGGCGTCGTAGTGAAACGGCGCCACGCGCTCGGTGGGCGGGTCTTTCTCGGGTTTGATATCAGTCATTTCTTATCGCCCATCCATTCGATATAAACGCCATCCATGCGCATGTCTTTTTGCATGGTCCGAAATTCCTCGCAGTATTCGTGCGGCAGGTGCTCAAAGGTGCTGGTAGATGCGCCAGTCGGAACACAGCGCGGCCCGGGCCAGGGAGGGTTCTACGACGACCAGCCGGTAGCGCGTGCGACGATAGCCGGTGTCGGCTTGGGTGAAGGCGAAGCGGTGGTCTTGCTTGTGAGACAACACGTTCGGTCCTCCTGGATAACGCAGGTTGACCGACGATATTGCGCAATGGATCACGCGCGCGTCTATAGAACTCCTCTGATTTTTCGGGGTAGCCGCCACCACTGTCCGCATATCCATAGACGCATTTCTACGTTGTCCGGCATGAAGCCTCCACGTAGCCTGAGCCTTCTTCTCTCTGAAAGCCCAGGTCATTCCATGAGTCAATCTATCCAATCGGCCCCGCAGGCCGTCGCCAAGCACAGCGAACGCGCCGAGGCCGTGCGCGGCTTTATCGCCCAGGTTCGAAAATGGGTGCCCGACGCGGCGCATGCCACGCCGCAAGCGCTGGCTCAGGTGGCGGCGTTGCTCGAGGCGCTGGGCCTGCGCCGCGACCTGTTTCCCGCCGAGGCGTTCGCCCTGGTGCCGGAGCGTCCTGCTTCGCTGTACCGCTTGGCCGAAGATATCGACGGCGGCTATGCGTTGTATTTATCGCTGGGCGGACCCGGCAAGGCGCAGCCGCCGCATGATCACACCACCTGGGCGATCATCGCCGGGGTTCACGGCACCGAACGCAACGAGGTGTATTCCCGCGCGGCTACCGAAGACCCCTTGCGCGACACGCTGACGCACGTGCGCCGCGTGGATGTGGGGCCGGGCGCGTCCATCGTGCTGGGGCCCGATGACGTGCACACCATTGAATTGGTGGGTGACGAAGCGGGCGCGCATCTGCACTTTTATGGCTTGGCGCTGGATCGCCTGCATGGCCGCGTGGTGTTCGAAAGCACCGCGGGCGGCACCTACCGCAGGTTTTCGCCGCCAGCCGCCATCTACCATGCGCGCGTGTCGGCCAGCGCCTTGCAGGACGCGCTGCGCGGCGATGACGAGATTGCCGTGCTGGACGTGCGCGAGGCGGGCCGCTATGCCCGTTGCCATTTACTGGCTGCCGTGCCCGCGCCGCTATGGCGGCTTGAGCTGTTGGCCGATCGCCTGGTGCCGCGCCGCGACACGCGCATTGTGCTGGTGGACGACGATGAGTCGTTGGCGCACCAGGCGGCTGCGAAGCTGACCCGGCTGGGTTGGACCGATGTGACGGTCCTGGAAGGTGGAACCGACGGATGGGTGCGCGCGGGCTTGGAGGTGTTTTCGGGAACCAACGTGCCCAGCAAGGCGTTTGGTGAAGTCATCGAACACGAAAAGCACACGCCGTGGATCGACGTGGACGAGTTGCATGAGCGCGTTGCGCGCGGTGACGACATCGTGGTGGTGGATAGCCGCACGCCCGAAGAATTCCACCACTTCACGCTGCCGTTCTCGCACAGCCTGCCGGGTGCCGAACTCGTCTATCGCATCCGCGAGCTGGCGCCGGACCCGAACACGTTCGTGGTGGTCAATTGCGCGGGCCGTACGCGCAGCATCGTGGGCGCGCAGACCTTGATCGACGCAGGGATTCCCAACCGGGTGGCGTCGCTGCGTAACGGGACCATGCAATGGCTGCTGTCCGGACGCGAACTGGCCTACGGCCGCAAGGCGGCGTTGCCCGAACCGGGCGATGCGACTTTGAGCGTGGCGCGGCAACAGGCGCGTGATGTGGCGCAGCGCGCCGGTATCGGCTATGTGGACGCGGCGACCTTGCAGGCGTTCGAGGCGGAGCAGGGCACGCGCACGCTGTACAAGTTTGATGTACGCACCCGCGAGGAATATGAAGGTGGCCACCTGGAAGGGTGGCGCTGGGCGCCGGGCGGCCAGTTGGTGCAGGCCACGGACGAGTATGTGGCGACCCGGCGTGCCCGCGTGGTGTTGGCGGATTGGGATGGCGTGCGCGCGCTGACCACTGGGGCCTGGCTGGCGCAGTTGGGGGCCGTGGAGGTCTATCTGTATCAGCCCGCGGCGTTCGCGCCTTTGCAAAGCGGTCCCGAGCCGCGTCGCGTGTTGCGCCATCGGCCGGACGTCGCCCGCGTGCGGCCCTTGGCACTGCGCGCGGCGCTGGACGCGGGCCAGGCCGTCGTGTTCGACGTGGAGTCGCGCGTGGCCTATGAGCGTGGACATGTGCCGCACGCACGCTTCGCGGCGCCTGACCGGCTGACGGAATTCCTGCCGTCCGACGAGGGCCGCAGCGTGGTGCTGACGTCTTCCGACGGGGTGCTGGCCGGTGTTGTGGCCGCTGAACTGGCCTGGCGCGGCGTTCGGCGGGTGCAGGTTCTGTTGGGCGGAACGCGGGCGTGGAAAGACGCTGGCCTGGATCTGGATACCGGCGCGTCAGGCGTATTGACCAGCGACGACGATCAAAGCATCAGCCCCTATCTGTTTGATGATTTGGCGGCGCGTGATGAAGGATTTCGGGAATACCTGGACTGGGAACTGGGGTTGGTTGCGCAACTGAAGCGCGACGGTGGCGAGCAAATTCGCCTTATCCCGGCGCCGCAATAACGGCACGAGGTACGAGGTACGCCCCGCTAACGCGCGCGAGGGAGGCAGCGGGGCGTACCCATTCCAGGTCTGCGGCGCTTTTGGTCTGCCGCGCTTGGGGCTGTCAGGCCAATTCCAACCGGTTTCCACCCAGCGATTTTGCGCGGTACAAGGCGCGGTCAGCGGCCGCCAGGCTATCGGCCAGCGGCGGCGCGTTGTGGTCAAACCGGGCCAGCCCGATGCTGACCGTGGCGCGGATGGCGCTGCGATCCACCTGTTCGGAAACCGTGTCGGCAAAGCGTTGCGCGACGGCTTCGCCCAGCGCCTGCGCGCGCCGCGCCTCGTCGCCCGTGAGCAGCGCGGCGCACTCTTCGCCGCCGATACGGGCCAACAACACGCTCGGCCCGGCCACATTCTGCGCGATGTCGGCAAACGCCTTGAGCACCAGATCGCCCGCCTGATGCCCGTGTTGGTCGTTGATGGACTTGAAGTGGTCAAGGTCAAACGCCAGCACCGCCACCGGGCCATGGTTCGCATGGGCGTGCAACAGGCGCGTGCCTTCCTCGAAAAACCAGCGGCGGTTGCCCAGGCGCGTCAGGTAGTCGGTTTGCGATTCACGCAACAACTGGCCATGCGCTTCTTCGCGTACCAGCTTGAGCAGCGCCATCGGCAGCAATACCGAATACAGCACGCCTTCGTACATGGTGATGTTGCTGGATGCCAGTTGGACCGAGGGACCGTATACGCCCACCAGCCAGGGCAGGATCAAGGCCCGGAAGGCGTAGAACAAGGCATGGATGCCGGTGATGGCGACGACGAAGCGCCGAGGCGCCAGCGGCTTCAGTGGCGTGCAGCGCCACATTTCCCAGGCGGGCCGGGCCGCCACGGCGGCAATGGGCGCCGCGCTGATGTAGCTCCACATGATGCCTTGCCAGCGCGTGCCGGCCGCTGTCCACAGCACGGCCGTCATGGCCAGCAACGCCGCCGAGGTCCAGCGATACTGCTTGCCGTTGAAGGCCGCGACGCCGTGCAGAACCAGCAGATAGCCGCTAAGGATGATGAAGTTGCTTAGCCCAGGGCCGAGCGCCGCGGGCAGGTGGCTGCGCAACAGCACCACGGTACAGCCGGTGGCGATGGTGGTGAAGCCCACGGCCAGCAGTCCCAGTTCCTTGCCGCGCCGGGTATTGGTCCGGTATTCCCAATAGAGCATCCCGGCGCTGGCAAGCAGCGTCCCGATGACGAGTAGGTAAAGGGTGTAGAGATCGACGTGCATCCCGGCGGTATCAGCGTGGCGCCGACACGTGTTGCCGACAGCGGGATTTTACGGGGAAAACTGCCCCGTTATCTGTTACAGGCGGGCGTGTTGCGTGGCTGCAAACAGGTCGTCTGTGTGCACCATCAGCGCGCGCACCTGATGCAGCAGCGGGTACTGATTCAGCACGCCGGCCCATTGCGCAGACGTCAGCAATCCGTGCCAAACGGTCTCCAGCGCTTGCGCGTCGGCGGGTTCGCCCCGCGCCAGCTGGCTGGCGTAGGCCACGCTGGCCGGCGCGGACAGCAATTGCATGCGGCAAGCGGCGTTCAGCAAGCGCGGCACGTCGACGGGTTCGTCGGCGGGCGCGTCACAGCAATAGAGCACGGCGCCCGCCAGGTCGGGGCCTGGTGTGGGCAAGGCGCTTAAGGATGCGCCGCTCAGCGCCACGGTGCCTTGATGCGACAGAAACGGGTAGACGACGCCGGCGTCCGCCTGCGCCAGCCGTTGCACGCCGCGCAGCAAGCGGGGGAAGTCGGTACTGGCCGCGTCCACCGACGCCTTGGCCTCGACCAGCAGGCAAACGTCCCAGACGGGGTCAGCGTCGGGCGGGCCGGCGCGACGCAGCAGGGCGGCGTCCCACTCGCTCTTGGCCCGGTCAGCCGAGCCGGGCAGTTCGGACGGCACGTGCATCGAGGTCACCACCCGGTAGGCGTCGGGCTCCGATGTCGTGCCCAGCGACGCTTCGGTATTGAGGCGGCGCGCCAGGGCTTGCAGTGCTTGCGCCGCCTGTGCCTCGACGGCGGCGCCGCGTTGTTGCGCGGCGAGCCCTCGCGCGACCGCGCCAGGTGTGCCGGAGCGGGGACCATTGCGGTTCCAAAGCGCTTGATACCGCTGCACCAGCGGGTCGCAGGCTAAGGCGTCCAAGCGGGACAGGCGTTCCAGGGCGGAACCGTCGCGCAGCCGGGCCAGGCTGCGCGCCATGGCGGAATCGCCGGCGGCGTCGGGTATGGCGTTGATCCGTTCGACGGCATCGGACAGCGTCGCCCACGCCGATGCCGACACGGCGGCTTGCAACGCGGCCAGGGCATCGCGCTGCGCGCCGGGCGGCATGCGTTGCAGCTTGGCCGGGTGGGCAATGGCGTTGACGGCCGCCACGACGTCACGCCGGTCGGGCTCGGCGCCAGCCGCCAACGAGGCGTATTCGCGTACCTGCACGGCTTGGTGGCGCAGGACCATGGCCTGGATGGCGGGGTCCCCCTGATTCTCACGCATGGCTTCGCCGATCAGCTGCGCCAGCGCGTCGATGAACGTCTGCTTGACCGTGGCGGGCGGCGAATCTGAACGGGCCAGCGCCCGCCGCGCCTGATCAATGGCCACGGCAAGCGTGCTGGTGCAATGGCGGCGGGTGGGGGTAGGGGCCGCTTCCAGCGCGGCTTCGGGGGTGTCCGGCACGCGATAGCGGCGGGCGACGATGCGTAGCGTTTCGTCCAGCAGGGCGGGGCGCGGCGGCAGGGGCATGGTGGGTACCGGCTTATTCAGACTGTGGCGCCGTAAGCCTAGCCTGTTGCCGGCGTGGGCGCCAATCCCGGCATGCCCCCTGGCCCCCGCAGCGTTCTTACTTGAACATTGCTGCGTTGTCTTGCAGCACCGTGTCGGCGCACTGGGCGTCCAGGTGGCCACCGGGCGCGCCGGCCACGCCGATGGCGCCGATGACCTTGTCGCCCGCCTTGACCGGCACGCCGCCGCCCAAGAGCAGGAAGCCCGGAATGTCGGTCAGGTTGGCGGCGCCCGGATTCTTCTGCGCGTTCTCCATCATGGTCAGCGTGGGCGTCTTGGCGGACACGGCGGTAAAGGCCTTGGCGCGGCTGGCTTCGATGGTGTGCGGGCCGGCGTTGTCGGCACGGGCGAAGGCCTTGAGCAGGCCGGCGCGGTCCACCACGGATGCGCTGACGTTGTAGCCCTTGGCCTGGCAAGCGGCAACGGTGGCGGTGGCGAGCGTTTGCGCATCGGCCATCGACAGGTTGGTTTCCGTCAGCACGGCGGCGTGGGTGGCGGCGGAGAAAGCCAGCGTGGCGGCCAGCGAGGAGAAGAGGGTGGCAAGGGTAGTACGCGTCATGGTCTGCATCCTTTTTGTGGGTGTCATCAGGAGCAGTCAGTGTGTCCAAAACGCGCGGCGGGCGGTATACGCCCGACTACTCGCGTGCCTCCGTAGCGTTACGGAGGGCAGGGCGGCGGGCTAGTCGAGCAGGGTGGCGTATTGGCGGATCAGTTGCGCCAGCGAGTCGGCTTCCAGCTTGGCGAAGACGTTGGCCCGATACGTTTCAACGGTGCGTGGCGACAGGTCGAATTCGCGCGCGATTTCCTTGTTGCTCATGCCTTGCACGATGCGCGCCAGCACCTCGTGTTCGCGTCCGGACAGGCGCGCCAGCCGGTCGGCGGCGGCCTGGGTCACGGCCAGTTTTTCGCGGCTGGCGATGTGGGTGCGCACGGCGGCCTGAACGGCGTCCAGGAACACGTCGTCATCCACGGGCTTTTGCAGGAATTCCATGGCGCCGCCCTTGACGGCGCGGCGGCACAGGTCCACGTTGGCATGGCCCGTCAGCATGACGACCGGCAGGTCGCACTGCGCGGCCAAACGGCCAAGCACATCCAGCCCGCTGATGCCGGGCATGCGGATGTCCAGCACGACGCAGCCGATGGCGCCGGCGTTCAGTTGCGCCAGAAAGGCCTGCGGATCGCCAAAGCCCACGCTGCGCAGGCCCACGCTACGCAGCAGCAGGGCCAGCGCATCGCGCACGGCGTCGTCGTCGTCCACCAGGTACACCAGCGGGGAATGGTCGGGCGTGCGCGCGTCCGGGGTGTTCATGCGGGAGCCTCCGAGCGCGGCAGGCTTACGGTGAAACAAGCGCCCGAGGGCTTGAGATTGCGTGCCGCGATGCGGCCGTCCATGGATCCGGCCAATGTTTCGCACAAGGCCAGCCCCAGCCCCATGCCTTGCTCGCGGGTGGTGTAGAACGGGGCGAACAGGCGGGGCAGCGCGTCGGCGGCGATGCCGGGGCCGGTGTCGCTGACGGTAAACCGGTATTCGTCGCCGTCGGCGCGGCCTTCCAGTTGGATCAGCCGCGTGCCGTTGGTGCCGGCCAGGGCGTCGGCGGCGTTTTGCACCAGGTTGTGCAGGATCTGTTCCAGCGCCACGCGGTCTCCCAGCGGCCGCGCGCCGGGGCTGGCGTTGTTCCAGGCCAGGCGGATGCCTAGCCGGGCCAGTTCGGCCTCGCGCAGAAAAAGTAGCGAAGCCACCAGCGCGTCCGGGTCCAGCGTTTCGCGCCGGGCGGGGGAACGCGGCTGTACCAGCGCGCGCATGCGGCTGATGATGTCGGCGGCGCGCTTGGCCTGTTCAGCGCTGGCCAAGAGCGCGTGGCGCACGGCGGGGCGTTCGTCCTCGTCGTCCAGCAGGCGCTGGGCAGCGCGGGTCTGGGCCAGGATGGCGGTCAGGGGCTGGTTCAGTTCATGCGCGATGCCCGCCGCCATTTCGCCCAGCGTGCCCAGGCGCGCCATGGTGGCCAGGCGGGCCTGTTCCTGTTGCCGGTGCGCCTCGGCGCGCGAGCGCTGCCACGCGGCGGCGGCGGCCACCAACAGGGCGCTGGCCACGGCCCAGAAGAGCCAGGCTTTCCATGGCCAGAAGCCGGGGGTCAGCGTGCGGATACTGCGCATCGGGAAGGCCTGGCTGGCCGCACCCAGCGGCTTTTGCAGGGTCATCGTCAGCCCCCACGCATCGTCTGGCTGCTTGGACAGCAGCGCCAGCGGCTTGCCGTTCAACATCAGGCTCAGGTTGCCCAGGCCCGGGGGAAAGTCCGCCTCGGGCACCAGTTGGCGGGCGTCCAGCAGCAGGCTCCAACTGGAGGGCGCAACCAGCCAGTAGCGCGCTTCGTCCACCGGCAGCGTCACCGGGCGTCCCGCTTCGCGGGCGCGCGCCACGGTGGCGGACAAGGCCGACGGCGGGGGCACGCTGCCCGCCCAGGCGCCATCGGCCAGGTACCCCAGCCCCAACAGTTGCGGCATGGCCGGGTGCAGGCTGGGATACAAGCGTTCGGGTGTGGGCGGATGCGACAGCGCGGTCAGCGTGGCCAGCACGGCCTCGTGCTGCACCGTCTTCTGGCTCAACATGCGCTGCGCGATGCTGGTGGCCTGGAAGAAGCGGTCGTGCAGGTCCAGGTATTCCTGGCGGGCGATCCAGGCGGCGCCCAGAAAGAACAAGACCAGCCAGCAGAGGAGGGCGCGCGTGCGCGATAGGGGATTCACGGGTGAAATTATGCCCTGCGGCCGTTGCGCCCCGGAATCCGTAGGGCTACGGAGGCGTCACGCGGCGCGCGGGGAGGCCTGGCCGGCCGGATCGGCTTGCGGATCGGCTTGCGAATTAGCCTGTGAATTGGCCGACACCGTCATCTGGTACAGCGCGGCCACCAGGTCCGACTGCGTGATCAGCCCGACCAGGGTGCGCGAGGCGTCCAGCACGGGCACGCAATGCAGGGCGTCAGACATGGGCCGGGCCAGTTCGATGACTGGCAGGTCCGGTGTGACGAAGGGCACTTCGCTACGCAGGCAGTCGGAAACCCGCTGGCGCGGCGGCGCGGCGTCATCCGGCGTGCCGGCAAGCGGCCGGGCCTTGCGCGCCAGCACGTCGGCCTGCGACACCATGCCGGCATAACGACCGTTCGCGTCAACCACCGCCAAGGCTTGCAGCCGGTGCTTGTCGAACAGGCGCACGGCGTGGTCCAGGGGCTCGTGTTCCTGCACGGTGACGACATCGCGCGACATGACGTCGGCGCACGACACCTCGCCAAACCGGCGCACGCTGGCGCGCAGTTCGGCGGCCAGTACGATGTCTTCCAGGTCTTCCTTGCTGATGTCCAGGAGCTCGCCGCGTTGCGCCAGGGCATCGTCCAGGTCGGCCCGGCTGAAGCCCAGGCGGGTGCTGGGCGCGGCGTCGCGGGTGTGATGTCCCTGTGCCGGGTCGGCATGGCGGCGGGGGTAATTGCGTTTCAGAGCGCCGTTGAAGGCCACGGCAATGCACAGCAGGATCAAGGAATTCAGACCCACCGGCCACAGCGCGAAGCCATAGCCCAGGCTGGCTACGGACGGCCCGCCCAGCACCGCGGTCAAGGCCACCGCTCCGCCGGGGGGATGCAGGCAGCGCAGGCTGAACATGGCGCCGATGGCCAGGGCTGCCGCGACGGCCGCAGCCAAGCCGGGCAGCGGAATCATCTGGGCGCAGAACACGCCGATCAGCGCCGACACCACGTTGCCCGCCACGATGGACCAGGGTTGTGCCAGCGGGCTGGCGGGCGCGGCAAACAGCAGCACAGCCGACGCACCCATGGGCGCGATGAACCAGGGGCTGGCCGCGCCCAGTGCGTGCCGGCCTACCCATTCCGTGCAGAACAGCCCCAGCAGCGCGCCGAGCACGCCAAGGATTTTTTCGCGCCCGTTGACGCCTACCGGCGCTGGCGCGAACGCGCTCAGCCAGCGCTTGAATGCCACCCCCAAAACCCTCTCCTCGCGTGCAAGCAATATGTCGTGGGGCGACAATTTATCACGCGGCGGCTTAGCGCCCGCTTATGTGCTTATGCACCGAAGCGCTCAGGTCGCGTCGTCGCCGATGCGCGCCAGCAAGCGGCCCAACAAGGGACGCATGGCGCGCAATTCTTCCAGGTGCGCGGTGGACAGGCTTTCCAATACCCTGTCGGCCTTTGGCGTCAGCACGACTTCAACGCGACGGCCGTCCTCGGGAGCGGCCGCGCGGCTGACCAGGTCCAGCCGGGCCAGGCGGTTGACCAATTCGGCGGCCGTATGCGGGCGGATCAACAGTCGATCGGCGATTTCGCCTACGTACAGCCCACGACGGTCGGTCGGGATTTTGCGGGTGCCTTTGATGGCCAGCAGGGTTTGATGCTGCTGCGGGGTCAGCGCCAAGGCGCCGGCCGCGCCCTCGCTGAAGGCCGCGAAGGTGCGCAGCGCATAGCGGAAGTCAGCCAGCAGTTCGTAGTCGGCGGGCGACAGGGGAGTGGGGGACAGAGTCGTTTTCACAGACGAATTCTAATATGACGACGCGTGGATACGTGCCGTGCCGTAGTGCCGTTCAGTACCGTTAGTACGCTTCATTGCCGTTTTCGTTACCGCTTTCAGGGCCACATTCATCCGCCGCATTCAGGCACCCTGCGTCGCTCGCAATTGCCACAGCACGTCCAGCACGTGTTGGGTGGCGCGTTCCACTTTTTCCGCGCGGTGCGCGATGCCTAGCGGCCGCCACAACGCCGGGCGCAACGGCCGCATGATGATGCGCGGGTCGGCTTGGGGCGCGGTGGCTTCGTGCGGCAGCAGGGTCGCGCCGTAGCCGGCGGCCACCAGGCTTTTGATGGCGTCGTTGTAATTGAGCTGGATGCGGGGGCGCGGGTTCAGTCCGGCGGCGGCGAACCATTCGCCGGTCTGGCGCGACAGCCGCGTGGTGGCGTCGTTCAGGATCAGCGCACGGTCCGCCAGCCAGGCGGGTGTGACGCGGGCGGGCGCCTGCCAGCTTGCCGGCAGAAAGGCCATGACCGGATCGCGCCGCCAGGGCTTGATGACGAGGCCATCGATAGGCGGCTGCGGCAGCGCCACCAGCCCCACGTCCAACGTGCCGTCGTTCAAGCGCTGCAAGGTTTCCTGAGAGGTCAGCACCGCCACCTGCACGTCGATACCGGGGTGATGGCGGCCCAGTGTTTCCAAGGCGCTGGGCAGCAGATGCGCAATGGCGCCGGTGGAGGCGCCCAGGCGCACGCGGCCGGATAAGCCCTGCACCTGCCTTTGCACATCGTCCAGCGCCTGGTCGGCTTCGGCCAGCAGCCGGCGCGCGCGTTCCAGCAGCGTGTCGCCAATGGTGGTGGGCCGGACCTGGCCGCGCTTGCGCGTCAAAAGCGGCGCGCCGATGCGGGCTTCCAGATCGGCCACGTGCAGGCTGACGGTGGGCGGCGCCAGATGCAGCGCGCGGGCGGCCTCGGCGAATGAGCCCAGGTCGGCAATGGCGACCAGGGTGCGCAGGCGATCCAGGCTGATTTCACGCATGGGGTTGACGTTCAGTAAACATGAATTGAACGGTCATGATATTCGACTTTTCTTATCGACGAGCCAGGCCGAAGATACGGCTTGAACGTAACCGCTGCTAACTCTGCGGCCTCAACCCCTAAACCCTCATCCCTGATCAACCCCTCCCTCGACGGAGCAGCCATGACCCACCCCCTAGTCTTTATCGACGGCGACCAAGGCACCACCGGCCTGCAGATTCATGAACGTCTGAACGGCCGTACCGACCTGCGCCTGCTGACGCTGCCCGAGGCCGAACGCAAGGATCCGCAACGCCGTGCCGACGCCATCAACGCCAGTGACGTGGCCATCCTGTGCTTGCCGGACGAGCCGGCGCGCCAGGCGGCGGCGTCGGTGGTGAACCCGGCGGTGCGCATCATCGACGCCAGTTCGGCGCATCGCACCACGCCGGGTTGGGTGTACGGGTTTCCGGAGATGAGCGCGGGGCAGGCCGACGTGATCGCGCAGGCCAAGCGGGTCAGCAACCCCGGCTGCTACCCCACGGGCGCCATCGCCTTGCTGCGCCCCTTGATCCAGGCGGGGCTGGTGCCCGCCGACTATCCGATGGTCGTGCATGCGGTGTCGGGCTATTCGGGCGGCGGCCGCGCCAGCGTGGATGCCTATGAAGGGGCGGGCGGCGTGCAAGGGCCGGCGTTCCAGTTGTACGGCTTGGGCCTGGCGCACAAGCACACCCCCGAGATCGAAGCGCATGCGGGGCTGACGCAGCGCCCGGTGTTCGTGCCGGCCTACGGCGCGTTTCGCCAGGGCATCGTGCTGACGATTCCGTTGCAGACGCGCTTGCTGCCGGCTGGCGTAAACAGCGAACAATTGCATGCTTGCCTGCACCAGCACTACGTGGACACCACGCATGTGCAGGTGGTGCCGCGCCAGGAAGCCGCCAGCCACACGCATCTGGATCCGCAGGTGCTCAACGGTACCAATGACCTGCGCTTGGCGGTCTACGGCAACGAACAACACGGCCAGGTGTTGCTGACCGCGGTGTTCGACAACCTGGGCAAGGGTGCGTCCGGCGCGGCCGTGCAGAACCTGGACTTGATGCTGGCCGCGATGGCATAAGGGGATGGCATAAGGTGATGGCATAAGGCGATGGCGCCTCGCTGGAAGCGGGGCGCCATCGCTGTTCAGGGCATCACGCGTTTATCGTCCCCCTGCATTGCCCTACCACTTCATTTCGCCCTTGGCGACCTTGGCGCTCAACTCCAAGGACGCGGCGGCGCCCGCTTGCGGGTACTGCGCCTTCATGGCGGCGATCAGCGCGGCGCTGTCGGCGGCCTTGGCGGTTTGCGTGTCAAAGGCGCGGATGTAGCCCTGCGTGTAGCGGACGGATTCCAGCGTCAACGGTGCGCCCGGTGCGTAGTGGCCCGGAATGACCGTCACCGGCTTCAGCGCTTCAATGCGCGCCAAGGTGGCCAGCCAATCCTTGTGCGATTGCGGCGTCTGCGTATCGGCCATCCACACATGCAGGTTGCCGAACACCACGACGCCACCCACCACGGCCTTCAACGACGGAATCCACACAAAGCTGCGATCGGGTTGCGGGCCGTCCAGGCCGGTGATTTCCAGCGCCTGGCCTTCCAGCGTCAATGTGCTGCCTTTCAGCACCTGCGGAATCACGGCCCGGGACGGCGCATCCGCGCCCAGTTTGGGGCCCCAGAACGCCAGCTTGCCGTCCACCGTTTCCTTGATGTGCTGCACCGTTGGTTCGGTGGCGACGACGCGCGCATTCGGGAAGGCGGCCACCACGGTGTCCAGGCCGAAGTAGAAGTCGGGGTCGCCGTGGCTGATGTAGATCGTGGTCAGCGTCTTGCCGCTGTCGCGCACCATTTTCACCACTTTTTCGGCTTGTGATTTACCAAACTGCGCATCGATCAGGATGGCTTCGCGCTGGCCGCTGACCAGCACGGAAGACACTTGGAAGATGCCGTCGTTGCCGGGGTTGAAATGGGTCAGTTGCAGATCGGTGCCGGCGGCGTGGGCAACATAGGCAGGGCTGATCAACAAGGTCAGCGCCGCGCTTTGCAGCAGGCGGCGAAAGGTGGGGAAGGAAGACATGGCGGCGGCTCGTGAGTGGAGGGGTAAGGACGCCAGTCTAGTAGCGGCATTCGCGCCGATCTATCCCTGTCTTTGCCAGAGTCTGTTGCGCATTTCGATCAAATCATGCCGGGTTCGGATCCGCCAGGGTTGCCTCGACCTGGCGCCGCAGCCACATCGTGCCCGGATCGCTTTCAAAGCGCGCGTGCCAGTGCACGGTCACGCTTAGCGGTGGCAGGGCGATCGGCAGTGGGCGGATGTCAAAAGCGTGGTCGCGGTTGAACCAGATGGCCGCGCGGTAGGGCAACGTGACCGTCAGGTCGGTGCGGCGGACAATTTCGGCGGCGGCCGAAAAATGCGGCAGCGTCAGGTAGGGCTGCCGATGCAGGCCGGCTTCGCTCAAGACGTCGTTCAGCAATCGGTGTGCGCTGGCGCGCGAGGCCACCAGAATGTGGTCCAGGCGCTTGAACTGGCCGCGCGTCAGCCCTGCCGACAGCACCGGGTGCCCGCGCCGGCCCATGCAGGCATAGCGCTCGCTGAACAGATCGGCGTGGCAGGTATGGCGGCCCAGTCCGGCCAGGTTGCCGATGGCCAGGTCGACCTCGCCCTCTTTCAGCGCTTGCGGCAATTGCTCCAGCGCAACTTCCAGCACTTCCACCTGCAAGCGCGGCGCCAGCGCATGCACGCGCTCCATCAGCGGCGGCAGGAACACCATTTCGCCGATGTCGGACATCGACAGGCGAAAGCGGCGGGTGCTGGTGGCCGGGGCGAATTGCTGGCGCAGGCTGACTGCTTCCGCAAAGCTGTTCATGCCGCGTTCGATGGGGTCGGCCAGCGCAAAGGCCACCGGCGTGGGCTGCATGCCGGTGGCGGTACGCACGAAGAGCGGGTCGTCGAATTGTTCCCGCAGGCGGCCCAGCGCGTAGCTGACGGCGGGCTGCGTCAAGTTCAGCCGTTGCGCCGCGCGGGTGACGCTGCGTTCATGCAGCACGGTCAGGAAAACCCGCATGAGATTCAGATCGAAGTCCACGCATGCCTTTGATATCAGTCCTATTTATAAGATAAATAATAGCCATAAATTTGACACATAAATAGTTGATTCCTAGACTAATTTCACTAAGGCCGCTGACCGGCAGGGTAGCGGCAGAACAACCGGGGAAAGCGTCGTCATGCATGCGTTGACATTACCGTCGTTGTTGGTGGAACAGGCCGCGCGCCAGGGCGAGCGCTTGTGGGTGCAGGCCCCGGGCGGCTCGCTGCGGTTCTGCGATGCGCCGGCCCACGCGGCAAGCTGGGCCGCGCGGTTGGCGTCGGCGGGCGTGGCGCGGGGCGATCGGGTGGGGCTCATGGCCGGCAACCGCCAGGAATTTCTGTCGATCGTGCTGGGCTGTGGCTGGCTGGGCGCGGTGGTGGTGCCCATCAACACCGCGTCGCGCGGCATGCAACTGCGGCACATCCTGGCCAATAGCGGCTGCGTGTTGCTGGTGGCGGATGCGGCCTCCTGTCCGGCGCTGGCGGGCCTGGCATCCGTGGCCGACACGGCGGACGATGATGGCCCATTGGCCTTGCGCGCGATCTGGCTGCTTGACGAGATCGATGCTGCCCACGCGTTGCCCGCGCCCGCCACCCTGGCGCCGTCGGAATCCCTCGCCGCCACACCGCCGTTGCCCGCCGCCGACATCCAGCCCGGCGACATGCTGGCCATTCTCTATACCTCGGGCACCTCCGGCCCGTCCAAGGGCGTGTGCTGCCCCCACGCGCAGTTCTATTGGTGGGGCAAGATCGCCGCGCGCAACCTGGAAATTTCAGATGCCGATGTGCTCTACACCAGCTTGCCGCTGTTCCATACCAACGCACTGAACGCCTGCTTCCAGGCGCTGGTGACCGGGGCGTCCATCATTTGCGACGAGCGCTTTTCGGCAAGCCGCTACTTCGACCGCCTGCAAGCCACGAACGCCACCGTTACCTATCTGCTGGGCGCCATGGTGCCGATGCTGCTGGCGCAAGAGGCCCGGCCGTCCGAACGCGGCCACCGCACCCGCATCGCTTTGGCGCCCGGGGTGCCGGAACGCTTCCATGGCGTGTTCGCCGAACGCACCGGCATGGCGCTGCTGGAAGGCTACGGCTCGACCGAAACCAATTTCGCCCTGGGCGGCACGCTTTCCGAGCAGCGGCCGGGCACGATGGGCCGCGTGGCGCCGGAGTTTGACGCCATCGTGGCCGACGAACACGACGCGCCGGTGCCCGATGGCGAGCCGGGCGAACTGCTGCTGCGCGCCACGCGGCCGTTTGCCATTGCCACGGGCTACTTCGGCATGGCCGACAAGACGGTTGAGGCCTGGCGCAACCTGTGGTTCCACACGGGCGACCGCGTGGTGCGCGACGCCGACGGCTATTTCCGATTCCTGGACCGCCTGAAAGACGCCATCCGCCGCCGAGGCGAGAACATCTCGTCCTATGAAGTGGAACAGGTGCTGCAAGCGCATCCGGCCGTGGCCACCGTGGCCGTCTATGCGGTGCGTTCCGAACTGGCCGAAGACGAAGTGATGGCCGCGTTGGTCTACAAGGCGGGGCACGCGCCCACGCCCGAAGCCCTGCTTGATTTCTGCCAGCCTCGCATGCCGTATTTCGCCGTGCCGCGCTACCTGCGCGTGCTGGACGATCTGCCGCGCACCGAAAACGGCAAGGTCCGCAAGTTCCGCTTGCGGGAAGAAGGTATCACCGGCGACACCTGGGACCGGGACGCCGCCGGCTATCGCGTGGCGCGCTGAGGCGCCGTTGATCCACTAAAAATCCAAGGGGCGGCAATGACGATGGCATACAAGGGGGCGGCGTTGTCCGCCGAAGACGAAGCAAAGAGAAAGCGCACCCGGCGCGTGGTGACGGCCTCGGTCGCGGGCAACGCCATGGAGTGGTACGACTTTTTCATCTATGGCACGGCGGCCGCGCTGGTATTTGGCGACCTGTTTTTTCCCAAGGGCACGGACCCGCTGCTGGGCACCATGGGCGCTTTCGCGGGGTTCGCGGTGGGCTTTCTGGCACGGCCGCTGGGCGGCGTGATCTTCGGCCACATCGGCGACCGCTACGGCCGCAAGCTGGCGCTGGAGTGGACGCTGGGCCTGATGGGCGCGGCCACTTTCCTGATTGGCCTGCTTCCCACTTACGAGCAGATCGGCTTTTGGGCGCCGGTGGCGATGGTGGTGCTGCGCGTCTTGCAGGGCGCGGCGGCGGGCGGTGAATGGGGCGGCGGCGTGCTGCTGATCAGCGAGGCCGTCGGTGGCAAGCGGCGCGGCTACTTCTCGTCGTTCAGCCAACTGGGCGTGGCGGGCGGCTTCGTGCTGTCGTCCGGCGTATTCATGCTGGCGCAGCAATTGCCGCAGGACGCCTTCATGAGCTGGGGCTGGCGCCTGCCATTCCTGTTCAGCGTGCTGATCTTTGGCGTGGGGCTGTACATCCGCAAGCACATCCCGGAAAGCGAAGAATTCGTGCAGGCCAAGAAGACGGCCAAGCGCGGCATGCCGGCCGTGGAAGTGTTTCGCCGCTACCCGCGCCAAGTGTTGACCGCGATGGGCTTGCGCGTGGCCGAGAACGGCGGTTCGTACATCTTCCTGGCCTTTGCGCTGGCCTACGGCAAGTTCCTGGGCATCCCCAACGACGTGATGCTGGGCGGCGTGCTGGTGTCCATGTTCATCGAGCTGGGCACGCTGGTGTGGTTTGGCCATTTGTCTGACCGCATCGGGCGGCGCGCGGTGTACCTGATTGGTTCGGTGGGCCTGGTGCTGGTGGCGTTCCCGTTCTTCTGGATGGTGCAGACGAAAGAGCCGCTCTGGATCTTCCTGGCCTTCTTCCTGGGCAACACGGTGTGCCACGCCGCCATGATCGGGACCCAGCCCGCGTACTTTGCCGAACTGTTTCCGGCCGAAGTCCGCTACACGGGCCTGGCGTTGGGCCACGAGCTGGCGTCGGTGTTCGCGGGCGGCCTGTCGCCCTTGATCGCCATGGCGCTGCTGCGCAAGTATGAATCGGCCACGCCGGTGGCCTGGTTCCTGGTGGGCATGGCGGCGATTACGGTGGTGACCTTGCTGTTGACCCGCAACCCGCCCAGGCAGGACACGGAATGAGCCAGGCCCGGTCTGCCAGCCTCGGACCCGACCCCGGCCCCGGCATCGTCGCGGTAGGCGAAACCCCCGCGTTGCGCCATCCCGAGCCCACCTGCACGACGGCGGGCTTGATGGCGCAAGCCGTCGGCCAGGCGCTGCGTCAGGCGGGTATTGCACCCGCGCAGGTAGACGGGCTGGGCGTGGCGTCGTTCACGCTGCGCCCCGACCGCGCCATCGACCTGGCCTGGCGGCTGGGCTTGCGGCTGAACTGGTGCATGCAAGATGAACTGGGCGGCGGCAGCGCCATCAACCTGTTGCGCCAAGCCTGGCTGGCGCTGGAAGCGGGGCAGGCGCAAACCATTGTGTTGGTGTCGGGCGACCATTTCACGGGCGCGGATTTTGCCGGATTGGTGCGCGGCTACAACCGCAGCGCGCAGGAATATCTAAGCCCGCTGGGTAGCGACGGGCCCAACCCGCTGTTTGCCATGCTGACCCAGAGGCAGATGGCGCAAACGGGGCTGCGCCGTGAAGATTACGGCGCCTTGTGTGTGGCGCAGCGCGGCTGGGCGGCCGATAACCCCAACGCGGCCTATCGCCAGCCGTTGACCTTGGCGCAATACCTGGAAGCGCCAATGGTGGCGCCGCCGCTGGGCCGGCTGGACTGCGTGCCCGTTGTCAGCGGGGCCAGCGCGCTGGTGCTGCAAGCGCGACCGACGGGCGTGCATGTGCGGCTGCTGGCCAGCGGCGCGCGCTACAACCAGGACCAGCAGGAAGGCGACGGCTTGCAGACCGGCATTGCTGAATTCGCCGAAGGCCTATGGCGCGGGGCGGCCGTGGGGCCGGAAGACATGGATGTGGTCAGCGTGTACGACGACTATCCGGCGATGGCGCTGGCGCAATTGCACGACCTGGGCTTTGCCGGTACGGACGACCTGCCGGGCTTCATCGCACGCCGCATCGCCACGCGCGCGCTGCCCGTGAATACGGCGGGCGGCCAATTGTCGGCGGGCCAGGCGGGTACGGCGGGCGGCATGCACGGGCTGGTCGAGGTGGCGCGACAACTGTTGGGCCAGGCGGGCGCGCGCCAATTGCCAGGCCCGCGGCATGGCGTCGTCACCGGCTACGGCATGGTGCAACTGCGCTACGGCATGTGCGCCAACGCGGCCGTGCTGCGCCGGGAGGAATCATGAGTCTGCATGCGGATGAACACCGCGAGGATCAATGCCGCGTGGATGAATGCCGCGCCTGTGGCCATCGCGTCTATCCCGCCCGGCTGTGGTGCCCGGCTTGCGGACATGATGAGTCGCGGCCAGTTGCCGTGGACGAAGGCGAACTGCTGGCCTGGACGGTGATGCCGGATAAGGGCAGGGCGGTGCAGCCGGATTCCGGATCTGACTCACCAAATCCCCCCCGTTCCCCTGGCCTCGCTGACTCGGGGCCGGTCATCATCGCGACGGTACGCGCAGTGCCAGTGGGGCCGGTGCTGGTGGTGCGGCTGCAAGCGCCGCCTTCGCATATCGGCCAGCGCTTGTGTCTGTTCCAGCGACAGGTGTCGGGCCGCGCGCTGCCGTGGGCGGAGCCGCTGCCGGACCAGACCCGTCAAGCCGACCCTGAAGCCTGCGCTTTGAAGCCGGAGCCTAAAGCCTGACCTTCGACGCCGAACCCGACACCGCCCAGCCGCGTCACTGCGCCGCGCGGATCGATTCCAACCGTTGCGCCAACGACGCGGTGGACAATTCGCCCACGCGCAGGTCCACCAAGCGGCCCTGGGCGTCCAGGAACAAGGTGGCGGGCAGGCCGCGATTGCTGAATTTGCGCGACGCCTCGCCGGCCGGGTCGATCAGTACGTTCCGCAAGCCGGGCGCGTGCTCGTCCAGGAATTTCGTCACGTCGCCTGGCGCTTCCGCCTGGTTCAGGAAGACGAAGTTGACGTCCGGATTGGCGGCCTGCACGGCGGCAAACGCCGGCATTTCGCGGCGGCACGGCGGGCACCAGCTTGCCCACAGGTTGATGACGGTGGGCTTGCCCTGAAAGAGGGATAGCGCGGCGGGCGCGCCGTCCACGTTCTGTACCGCCAAGGCAGCCAGTTCGGGCTGCGGCTGCGGCGTGGACGCCAGCCAGCGTCCGCCGCCCAGCCACGCGGCGCTGGCCAGTGCCAAGGCGCCCAGCAAGGCCACGCGCGGGGCGCGGTGCCGGATCACGACGGCAATCGCATAGACCCAGGCAGCGGCCAGCCCGGCCAGCCCGATCCAGCCGCCGTCGCGCAGGTCCAGCATCTTGATCGGGTCGGGCAGGTAGTGGTCGCGGTATTGCCAGACAAAGGCGACGCGCGCGGCCAGCAAGCCGATGACCAGCGCCCGCCACAACACCGTGCTCAGGCGGGCCGCGTCTTCGCGCTGGCGGTTCAACAGGCGCGCCGCCAACACGCCGACCAGGGCGGCGGCAATCAAAATCGCCAATTCAGTGGGAAATACCAGCGGGCCGATACGAATGGCGGGGCTCATTTCCCACCCTCGGCCATGGCGGTGCGTGCCTGCGCCGGCTTGGTGTGGGCTTTCACGCCGTCCTTGATGTTGAATTCCATGTTTGCTTCCCGGATGAAGCAGGCAAGCCTAGCATGGCGCGCAGCCAGGGCCAGGTCGCTTTCCAGCACGGTCTTGCAGTAACGCTAAAATGGCGGCTCGCGGCTGGCTATCCAGCCCTTTTTGCATTGTTTTCCTGCATTCCATTCTTCTGCCTCGCGCACCCATCACCATGAAAAAACTGACTGCTGTTTTCCTCGTGTCCGCGACCACGTTGCTGACCGCCTGCGGCCCCAGCGACGACGCCAAGCCGACCGCTGGCGCCCAGGAGCCGGCCGCCGCCAGGAAGGTGGTGGTGGGCCTGGATGACAACTTCCCGCCCATGGGCTTTCGCGACGCCAGCAACCAGATCGTCGGTTTCGACATCGACATGGCCAAGGAAGCCAGCAAGCGCCTGGGCATGGAAGTGGAATTCAAGCCTATCGACTGGAGCGCCAAGGAAGCCGAACTCAACGGCAAGCGCGTCGACGTCCTCTGGAACGGCCTGACCATCACTGAAGAGCGCAAGAAGAACATCAGCTTCACCGCGCCCTACATGGCCAACCACCAGATCATCATCGTGGGCACCGCCTCGCCCGTGAAGGTCAAGAACGACCTGGCCGGCAAGACCGTCGGCGCCCAGGACGGCAGCAGCGCCACCGACGCCATCGCCCGTGACCCCGTGGCCGCCCAGATCAAGGAAGTGAAGAAGTTCGGCGACAACGTCACCGCGCTGATGGACCTGGCCGCCGGCCGCCTGGACGCGATTGTGGTGGACGAAGTGGTGGGCCGCTACCTGATCAGCAAGCGCGCGGGCGAATACCGCGTGCTGGAAGAGAACTTCGGCACCGAAGACTACGGCGTGGGCGTGCGCAAGGACGACACCGAATTGCTGGGCCAGTTGGACAAGACGCTGGATTCGATGAAGCAGGACGGTACCGCCGGGCGCATCGCCACCCAGTGGTTCGGCGCCAACATCATCAAGTAAGCGGCGCGCGAACTTTCTTCAATGGACTACGTACTCTCTCTGTTGGGGCCGATGGCGGAAGGCGCGAAAGTGACCTTGACGCTGTTCTTCATCACGCTGGCCCTGGCAGTGCCCCTGGGCCTGGTGCTGGCGCTGGCGCGCATTTCCAAGTGGCCGCTGCTCAGCAACCTGGTCAACGGCTATATCTGGCTTATGCGCGGCACGCCGCTCATGCTGCAGATGCTGTTCATCTACTTCGCGCTGCCGTTCGTGCCGGTGGTGGGCGTGCGGCTGCCGGACTTTCCGGCGGCCGTGGTGGCCTTCGCGCTGAACTACGCGGCGTATTTCGCCGAGATCTTCCGCGCGGGCATCCAGTCGGTGGACCGTGGCCAGTACGAAGGCAGCAAGGTGCTGGGCATGACCTATCTGCAAACGCTGCGCCGCATCGTCCTGCCGCAGATGGTGCAACGGGTGCTGCCGCCGATGAGCAACGAAACCATCACGCTGGTCAAGGACACGTCTCTGATCTACGTGCTGGCGCTGAACGACATCCTGCGCACCGCGCGCGGCATCGTGCAGCGTGATTTCACCACCACGCCGTTCCTGGTGGCCGCGGCCTTTTATCTGCTCATGACGCTTGTCCTGACGTGGTTCTTCCAGCACATGGAAAAGCGCTATGCCAAATATGACCAATAATCCGCCGGCAGCCGCCGCCGCGCCGGCGGGCCGTCCCGTCATGATCCAGGCCAGCGCCATCAGCAAGTCGTTCGGCGCGAACCGCGTGCTGGACAAGGTGTCGCTGACGCTCGAACAGGGCGAAGTGGTGGCGGTGATTGGCCCGTCCGGCTCGGGCAAGAGCACGTTCCTGCGTTGCCTGAACCACCTTGAAACCATCGATGAAGGCAGTATCGAAGTCGAAGGTGAAATGATGGCGCGCGCCGGTGACGACGGCCGCAGCCACTACGCCAGCGATGGCGACGTGCGCCGCATTTGCCGCAAGATGGGCATGGTGTTTCAGTCGTTCAACCTGTTCCCGCACATGACGGTGCTGCAGAACATCATTGAAGCGCCGATCACCGTCAAGGGCATGTCCAAGGCGCAGATCATCCCCAAGGCGGAAGAACTGCTGCGCAAGGTTGGCCTGCTGAACAAGCGCGACAACTATCCCACGCGCCTGTCGGGCGGCCAGAAGCAGCGCGTGGCGATTGCCCGCGCGTTGGCGATGGAGCCCGACATCATGCTGTTCGACGAGCCCACCTCCGCGCTGGACCCCGAGCTGACGGGCGAAGTGCTGCGCACCATGAAGCAGTTGGCCGACGAACGCATGACCATGCTGGTCGTCACGCACGAAATGGGCTTCGCGCGCGAAGTGGCGCATCGCGTCATCTTCATGGACGAAGGCCGCATCGTCGAGGAAGCGCCGTCGGCGGACTTCTTCCGTGCGCCGCAGCAGGCGCGCACCCGGGAATTCCTGGCGCACATGCTTTAAGGCCGCTGCGGAAATAGGGCAAAAGAGGGCCAGGCCGGCGCGTAATTTCATGAGAAATTGACGCGCCGGTTTCCATAATGGCGGGCACAACGTTGTTTTAATTCCTCTCCGCCTGACATTCCATGCCCCTTCGGTTTCCTTTTTTTGCGCGCCGGGCCTTCCCCGGCTGGCTGGTATTGCTGTGCCTGGCCGTGTGGCTGGCGGCCCTGGCCTGGGCGCGCTGGCTGACCCTGCCCGACGAAGGCCGCTACGCCGGGGTGGCTTGGGAAATGCTGCGCAGCCATTCGCCCATGGTGCCGCTGCTGGACGGCATGCCGTACTTTCACAAGCCGCCGCTGTATTACTGGCTGGCGCAGATCAGCTACGCGCTCTTTGGCGTGCACGAATTCAGCGCGCGCCTGCCTTCGTTGCTGGGCGCGTGGAGCGCGGGGGCGGGGCTGTATGCGTTTGTGGCGCGCTATCGCGATGCGGCGCAGGCGCGTTGGGCGGTTGTGGTGCTGGGCCTGACGCCTTTGTTCTTTGGCGCCGCGCAATTCGCCAACATGGACATGCTGGTGGCCAGCATGATCACGCTGTGCATCCTGGCCGCCGCTGACACCGCGCTGCGCCGCGAGCAGGGCAGGCCGCATCGCGCCATGTCGATCGCAACCGGTGTATTGGCCGCGCTGGCCGTGTTGGCAAAGGGGTTGATCGGTTTGGCCTTGCCCGGCGCCATTGTGCTGGCCTGGCTGCTGCTGCGGCGCGATTGGCGTGGCATGCGGGCTTTGCTTTGGTTGCCGGCCTTGCTGGCGTTCGCTGTGGTCGCCGTGCCCTGGTTTGCGTTGATGCAGATGAAGTTTCCCGGCTTCTACCATTACTTCTTCGTCTATCAGCACTTTGAACGTTTCGCGCAAAGCGGCTTCAACAACGCGCAGCCGTTCTGGTTCTATGTGCCGATCGTGGTGGGGTTGGCCTTGCCGTGGTCAATCTGGGGCGCAGCGATTTTTACTCGCGCGTTCTGGCGCGATGCCGATCCGCAGGGGCTGCGCCGGTTGATGGCGATCTGGATCGCGGTGGTGATGGTGTTCTTTTCCATCCCGCAATCGAAGCTGATCGGTTATGTGCTGCCGGTGTTTCCGCCGCTGGCGTTCCTGATCAGTGAGCGTATCGCGCCCGCCTGGGCCGCGGGCAAGCGGCGGGGCGCAAGCATTGCCATCGTGCTGGCGGCCGTCATCTGCCTGGGCGCAATCATCGCAGCGTCATTCAACCCGCGCGGCAGCGCCGGCCCGACCATGACGGACCTGCGTGGCGACATGCGGCCGCAAGACACGCAGGTCGCGCTGCATGCCTTGCCCTTCGATCTGGGGTTCTACACGCAGGCGTCCGCGCCCGCCTGGATCGTCGACAACTGGAACGACCCCGAGGTTCCCACGCGCGACAACTGGCGCAAGGAACTGTACGACGCGGCCAAGTTCGACCCCGCCGCCGGTAAACGGGTATTGATTCAAAACGAAGATTTGACCGCGCGGCTTTGCGCGTCGGCCGACGGTACGCGCTTCTGGATCTGGGGCCGCGACGATGACGCCGGGCGCTACCCCGCGATCAATGGCGTGGCGCCGCGCCTGCCGGGCGCCACCCGCGCGGTATGGCGGCTGGATGTTGATACCGCTTTCCGTCAACGGATGTGCGGCGGCACGCGCTAAGCTGCAGTGCTCGATTATCGGCACGGATAGGCGGCACCGATTGCCGACACCGACTGTCGACACCGCCTATCAGCAATAAAAAAAAGCCGGCAGCCCTTCAAAGGCTGCCGGCTTTTTTGTGCCGGCGGCTGGCGCCGCCAAGCATTGACGCTTAGCCGATCGAGGCCAGCACCTGGTTCAGCGTGGCGCTGGGGCGCATGGCCTGGCTGGCCAGTGCTTCGTTCGGCTGGTAGTAGCCGCCGATATCCACCGGCTTGCCTTGCGCGGCCTTCAGCTCTTCAACGATCTTGGCTTCGTTTTCAGCAAACGCGCCCGCCGCGCCGGCGAACTGCGCGGCCAGGGCGCGGTCGTCGGTTTGCGCGGCCACGGCCTGGGCCCAGTACATGGCCAGGTAGAAGTGGCTGCCACGGTTGTCCAGGCCACCGACCTTGCGGTCCGGCGACTTGTTTTCGTCCAGGAACTTGGCGGTTGCCTGATCCAGCGTCTTGGCCAGGATCTGGGCGGTCGGGTTCTTGTACGTGCGGCCCAGGTGGTCCAGGGATTCGGCCAGCGCCATGAATTCGCCCAGCGAATCCCAGCGCAGGAAGCCTTCTTCCAGGAACTGCTGCACGTGCTTGGGGGCCGAGCCGCCCGCGCCCGTTTCGAACAGGCCGCCACCGGCAACCAGCGGAACGATCGACAGCATCTTGGCACTGGTGCCCAGTTCCATGATGGGGAACAGGTCGGTCAGGTAGTCGCGCAGCACGTTGCCGGTGACCGAGATGGTGTCCAGGCCTTCGCGGATGCGCTTGACCGAGAACTTGGTCGCTTCAACCGGATCCATGATGCGCAGGTCCAGGCCGCTGGTGTCGTGGTCGTTCAGGTACTGCTTGACCTTGGCGATGATCTGGGCGTCGTGGGCGCGCTTTTCGTCCAGCCAGAAGACGGCGGGCGTCTTGCTGGCGCGGGCGCGATTGACGGCCAGCTTGACCCAATCCTGGATGGCGGCGTCCTTGGTCTGGCACATGCGCCAGAGGTCGCCCGCTTCCACGGCTTGTTCCAGCAGGACCTTGCCCGACGCGTCGGTAACGCGCACGGTGCCCGATGCCGGGACGACGAAGGTCTTGTTGTGCGAACCGTATTCTTCGGCGGCTTGCGCCATCAGGCCGACGTTGGGCACGCTGCCCATCGTGACCGGATTGAAGGCGCCGTTCTTCTTGCAGTCGTCGATGACGGCCTGGTAGACGCCCGCGTAGCTGCGGTCCGGAATGACGGCCTTGGTGTCTTGCAGATTGCCTTCGGCGTTCCACATCTTGCCCGAGTCGCGGATCATGGCGGGCATGGACGCATCGACGATAACGTCGCTGGGCACATGCAGGTTGGTGATGCCCTTGTCGGAATTCACCATCGCCAGTTGCGGCAGGGTCTTGTAGGCGGCGTCGATGTCGGCCGTGATGGCGGCTTGCTGGTCGGCCGGCAACGATTGGATCTTGGCGTACAGGTCGCCAATGCCGTTGTTGGGGTCGAAGCCGGCTTGCTTGAGCACGGCGGCGTGCTTGGCCAGCACGTCCTTGTAGAACACGGACACCACGTGGCCGAAGATGACCGGGTCGGACACCTTCATCATCGTGGCCTTCAGGTGCACCGAGAACAGCACGCCGGTGGTCTTGGCGTCGTCGATCTGGGCTTGCAGGAAGGACTTCAGCTTGGCGGTCGACAGCACGGCGGCGTCGATGATCTCGCCGGCCTTGACCGGGGTCTTTTCCTTCAGGACCGTCTTCGTGCCGTCAGCGGCGGTCAGTTCGATCTTGACCTCGCCGGCGTCGGCGATCAGCGCTGACTTCTCGGTGCCGTAGAAATCGCCATCGGACATGTGGGCCACGTGCGACTTCGAATCAGCCGACCAGGCGCCCATCTTGTGCGGGTGCTTGCGGGCGTAGTTCTTCACCGACAGCGGCGCGCGGCGGTCGGAGTTGCCTTCGCGCAGGACCGGGTTCACGGCGCTGCCCTTGACCTTGTCGTAGCGGGACTTGACGTCGCGCTCGGTGTCGTTGGCGGGGGCGTCCGGGTAGTCGGGCAGCTTGTAGCCTTGCTCTTGCAGTTCCTTGATGGCCGCCTTCAGTTGGGGCATCGAGGCGCTGATGTTCGGCAGCTTGATGATGTTGGCTTCGGGCTTGACCGCCAGCGCGCCCAGTTCAGCCAGGGCGTCGGACAGCTTCTGGCCGTCTTCCAGGTAATCGGGGAAGAGGGCGATGATGCGGCCGGCCAGGGAGATGTCGCGCGTCTCGACCGTGATGCCCGCGGGCTTGGCGAATGCCTGAACGATGGGCAGCAACGAACGGGTTGCAAGCGCCGGCGCTTCATCGGTGAGGGTATAGATAATCTTCGGAGTAAGAGACATGATCCTTGAATCTGTTCGGCGCATAGCGCTTTCGGCGCAAACCCGAACATGCTAAGCGGCGTACGCCGGTAGATGTTGTCGAGAGTGGGTTCGTATGGGCAGATGCGGGGCAGGCTCCGGATCTACTCAACTTGGCAGCGCCCGTCCTTTATTTGATGCCCGGTTGCCCGGCCATCCTGGAAGGTACGGCTGCCACGAAGGCGGTATTGTAATACCGCGACACGCTTGACGCGCAGGGAAATCACCGATAAAGCCTGCGTTATGGACTCGATATCGCAGCAATACGGCTTCGATATGGGTTTGAGAAACCGAATTGGCCAACAATTCCGCAGCCCGGCGGCCGCGCGATTTGACAAATTTCCGCGACGCGCGCAAGCTCTGCGCCATGAATTTCGTCGCCGTCCGCATTGCGCTGATTATTACCATCATTCCGAAAATGGTGGGTTAGCGCGCGACCGCAACAGTCACAGCCACCCGCCCCACGAGGCGGGTTTTTTGTGGCCGCCTCTGCCGGGCAAGTCTTCCCAAAGCAGAGAAATCCCCCATGCAAACCGCTACGACAGACACCGCATTCCAGCACGGCAACGCCTCGCCCATGGCGTACCTGCGTCAGATCCTTAGCGCCCGGATCTACGACATTGCCCGTGAAACCGAACTGGATCTGGCGCGCGGCTTGTCGGCGCGGTTGAACAACACCGTCTACCTGAAGCGTGAAGACAACCAGCCCGTGTTCTCCTTCAAGGTGCGCGGCGCCTACAACAAGATGCGCAATACGCCGCAAGCCGCGCTGGACCGGGGCGTGATCACCGCGTCGGCCGGCAACCACGCGCAAGGCGTGGCCATTTCCGCTGCCCGCCTGGGCGTGCGCGCCATCATCGTGGTGCCGCAGACCGCGCCGCAAGTGAAGGTGGACGCGGTGCGCGCCCACGGCGGTCCGACCGTCACCGTGGTGCAGGCGGGCGATTCCTACAGCGATGCCTATGCGCATGCGCAGACGCTGGCGCAACAGCAGGACCTGACCTTCGTGCCCGCGTTTGACGATCCCTACGTCATTGCGGGCCAGGGCACCGTGGGCATGGAGATCCTGCGCCAGCATGCCGGGCCGCTGCATGCGGTGTTCGTGCCGATCGGCGGCGGCAGCCTGGCGGCCGGCGTGTCGGCCTATGTGAAAGCGGTGGACCCGTCGGTCAAGGTGATTGGCGTGCAGACCGTGGATTCCTGCGCGATGGCGCAGTCCATCAAGGCCGGCCAACGGGTCAGCCTGGCCGAAGTGGGGCTGTTTTCGGACGGTACGGCGGTCAAGCTGGTGGGCGAGGAAACCTTCCGCCTGTGCCGCGAGTATCTGGACGAGATCATCCTGGTCGACACCGACGCTGTGTGCGCGGCCATCAAGGACGTGTTCCTGGATACGCGCAGCGTGCTGGAACCCGCGGGCGCGCTGGCGGTGGCGGGTCTTAAGCAGTACGTCGAACGCGAAAACGCGCAAGGCTTGTCGATGGTGGCCATCACGTCGGGCGCCAACATGAATTTCGACCGCCTGCGTTTCGTGGCCGACCGGGCCGAAGTGGGCGAGGCGCGCGAAGCGGTGTTCGCCGTGACCGTACCCGAGGAACGCGGTAGCTTTCGCCGCTTCTGCCGCGTGATCGGGCAGCGCAGCGTGACGGAATTCAACTACCGCATTGCCGACGCGCACACCGCGCACATCTTCGTCAGCATGCAGATTGCGCGGCGCGGCGATGCCGGCGACATCATGGCGGCGCTGCAAGAGCAGGGCTTTTCGGTCAGCGACCTGACGCACAACGAGGTGTCCAAGCAGCACATCCGCTACATGGTGGGCGGGCGTTCACCGTTGGCGGGCGGCGAACGGCTGTTTCGCTTCGAGTTTCCGGAACGCCCCGGCGCGCTGATGAAGTTCCTGTCGGAGATGGCGCCCAACTGGAACATCAGCCTGTTCCACTACCGCAACCAGGGCGCGGACTTCAGTTCGGCGCTGGTGGGCATCCAGGCGCCCTTGGCGGATAGCGCGGCCTTGGATGCGTTCCTGCTGCAACTGGGCTACGCGCATTTTGAGGAAACCGACAACGAGGCGTATCGCCAGTTTCTGATTTGAGCAGGCAGCGGGCTCAGCCTCGCTTGCAGTTAGCCTTGGTAGGCAGTGCCACGCCGGGCTTGAGCTGCAAGGTGGCGCGGCCCGGGGTCTGCGTCAGTTGCAGCGTGGCGCCGCGCCAGGCGGGCACGTCGTCAAAGAGCACGTCGCGCTTGGCCGACGACGGATACAGCGGATCGGGCCGGTTGAATTCAATGGCGGGTAACGTCAGGCATGTGTCCTTGAAATCCAGGCGCGCCAGTTCCCGGCCGTCGCTCAAGCGCACCGCGCGAAACGCCAGTGGCGCGTCCACGAACTTGACCACTTCCGGCACGATCCGCATGTCGCCCTGCGCATCCTTGACGCGCGTGGCGGGCTGCACCACCACCACATCGCGGCCGGGCGGAATCGCCAGATAGGCCACGTCGCCATCCACGTCCAGCAGCTTGCCCGCGCCCAGGTTCTGCGCCTTGAGCGGCGCGTGGCGGATCATCACCGTTTCGGCCCAGGCGGTTTCCACGCGGGTCCAGCCCGGTAGCCGCGCGTCTTCAAAGCGCGTGCCGCTGGGTTTGTCGCGGTCGGCTTGGTTGGACAGCATCAGCCGGTTCACGCGCAACGCGCCGTTGACCACTTGCAAGTGGGCCAGCGCGGGGTCGGCGCTGGAGCTGGTGAAGTAGGCCAGCACGGCGTCGGTCTCCAGCGCACGCGCGCTGGCGGCGCAGAAGAAGGCGTGGGCGGCCATGTTGCGGCCGTCGGGGTAGAGCAGTTTGCCTACGTCCTTGCCGCAGAGCTTGTTGCCCTGGAACGAAATGGTGGTGCCCCGGGTGTTCTGGCGCTGACCGGTGTTCCAGTCCTGGCGGCCGCTGGTGGTGACTTCGACGACGAGGCCGTGGTTGTCGTAGATCACGGAGGCGCCCGCGGGCGCGGCTAGCAAGCTGAGAAAAAACGCCATGATGCGGCTTCTCGTCATTCGGCGGACTCCCTGGGATGGCGTGCATGGTGAGGCGTTACCGGGGTGAATATATACCGCCTTGGATCGCGCCCAGGGCTGTCCGCCTTGCCGGTCATCCGGGTTGCGGATCTTCGGAATGCGCGTTCGCTGATCGTGTGTGCGCGTCGTCCCTGTCTTGGTTCCCCATGTTTCAGTTGAAATTAAGAATGTTATTACATTACACTCACGGCCCATTTCTCCTTTCCGAATAGCCGGATCGCCCGGCCGCAGCCGTATCCATGCCTTCCCAGCCTTTTGCTTCACCCGCCGCCACCCCGCGCCTGCGTTCCATCGACGCGTTGCGCGGCCTGGTCATCGTCATCATGTTGCTTGACCATGTGCGCGAGACCTTCTTTCTGCATCATCAGGTCAGTGACCCGATGGACGCGGCGGCCACCGACCCGTTCTTGTTTTTCTCGCGCTTGCTGGCGCACCTGTGCGCGCCGGTGTTCGTCTTGCTGACGGGCGTATCCGCCTGGCTATACGGCGCCAAGGCCGGCAACCGGGGCGCCACGGCCGCGTTCCTGGCCAAGCGTGGCCTGTTCCTGGTGCTGCTGGAAGTGCTGGTAGTCAACTTCGCCTGGACGTTCCAGTTCCCGCCGTCGGTCGTCTACCTGCAAGTGATCTGGGTGATCGGCCTGAGCATGCTGGCCCTGGCCGCGCTGCTGTGGTTGCCGCGCGCGGCCTTGGTGGCGGTGGGCGTGGTGCTGGTGGCGGGCCACAACGCGCTGGACGGCGTGCACTTCGCGGTCGGCGAGTTCATGCATGTGCCGTGGGCCGTGCTGCATGACCGGGGCTGGATCAATGTGGGCGAGGCCTTGCGCCTGCGCACCTCGTATCCCTTGCTGCCCTGGATCGGCGTGATCGCGCTGGGCTACGCGGTGGGCCCGTGGTTCCAGGCCAAGGTGCCGGCGGCGGCAAGGCAGCGCTGGCTGTTCACGGCCGGTATCGCGGCCTTGATCGGCTTCGTGGTGCTGCGGGCGGTCAATGGCTATGGCCAAGCCCAGCAATGGGCCGTGCAGGCCGACCTGCTGCATACCGTGATGAGCTTCGTGAACATCACCAAGTACCCGCCGTCCTTGATGTTCCTGCTGCTGACGCTGGGCTTGGGCCTGTGCCTGCTGGTGCTGATTGAGCGCGCGCAGTCGGCGGCATGGGTGGGCGTGCTGTGCGTGTTTGGCGCGGCGCCAATGTTCTTCTACCTGCTGCATCTGTACGTGCTGAAAGCCTTGTATCTGGCGGGCGAGGGTGTCTGGGGCTTGAACCAGGGCAAGTTCTTTGGCGTGGACAGCATGGCCGGCGTGTGGCTGATTTCGGTGCTGCTGGCGGTGGCGCTGTATTGGCCGGTGCGTTGGTTTGGTCGCTTGAAGGCGGCGCGCCGCGATATCGCCTGGCTCAAGTACCTGTGAACGCGGCGATGCGTATACGTGATGTGGCCGTCGGCGCCGCGACCTTGTTGGCGCCTTGCGTGGCTGACGCACAGCAAAGCCCCGTCACCCTATATGGCGTGATCGACCTGAGCCTGGCGGGCTTTTCGACGCAGGACCGCGGCACGGCCTTGAACATGCAGTCGGGCGTGCAGTCGGGCTCGCGCTGGGGCTTGCGCGGCAGCGAGCCCCTGGGCAATGGCATGCGCGCCAACCTTCAACTGGAAAGCGGCGTCGTGGCCAACAACGGCAAGTCGGCCCAAGGCGGCCGCCTGTTCGGGCGCGCAGCCTGGGTGGGCGTGTCGGGGGATTGGGGCGATCTTCGGCTGGGCCGCCAGACCTCGGTGTCGTCGGCAACGTTGGCGGACTATGACGCCTTTCTGGCGTCCTACCTGATCATGGGCGCGCAGACGGCGCTGCTGCCCTACAACGCCAACCGCGCCGACAACACCGTGGCACTGTGGAGCCCGTCGGTGGGCGGTTGGCGCGCAGGCGCGGACATCAGCCTGGACTACGACGGCGGCGGCGGCTTCAAGACCTCGTCGACCAACAAGCTCTACAGCGCGGCGCTGGTCTATGAACAGCCCAGCTACGCGGTCACGGCCACGGTCGAAGGCGCGCGCTGGGCCGACGGCACGGTGCAGTCCGCCGCCATGGCGCAGGCCGGCGGCACGCGCCAACCGATTGCGTACACGCTGGCGGGCCGCGCCACCCTGGGCGCCTTCACGCTGTACGCGGCCGGGTCCATCATGCGCAATGGCTCGACGATTCCCGCTGTGCAATCGCCAGGGCAGCGCGTGTACTTTCCCGGCAGCACCGTGCATGGCGTGATGGCGGGCGCCACCTGGCGCACGGGCGCCAGCACCGTCATGGCATCCTGGCAAGGCAGCTTGCCGGGCGGTGGCGCACTGGCCCGCGATGGCGCCACGCACACGCAGCAGATCTACTCGGTGGGGTATGTGCATGACCTGTCCAAGCGCACCAACCTGTACGCCGTGCTTGGCTACATGCGCGGCGCCTGGTCGGACCCGTCTTGGCATGAAACGCAGTACACGGCGGGCATGCGGCATCGGTTTTAAGGCCAGGCTAGGCCGACAACCAGTTGCCATCGCCCTCGATCAGCGTGCCGCCATGGCTGGTGGAATCTCCCTGTCGTGCCACCGGCTGACCTTCAATGTTGGCTACCGCCGAACCACTGACGATGACCGCCCCGCAACTGATGCGATCGCCAACCCGGGCAATGGGGCGGCCGTTGATGGCTGCGGTGGACGCGCCGCTGACGATGGTGCCGGGGCCATGGATGGGGCAGTCATGCGCGTGGCCGACGAGGGCGATGGGAATCATGGGGTCTCCTTGGGGTGGGGGCAAATTCGGGGAATGGTGCCGAGATGTGGTGGCGCATCGAGGGGGGAAAGCCAATAGGTGAAGCCAACAAGTGAAGGTCAGGCCTTCTTTTGGGCTCGCCATCGCAGTCTTGTGTTGAATCGCTTTGGTCGCACGGGCGGCGAACCCGGCCGCACCACCCATCGATGCGCGTTTTCCAGCAGCGCCGCACGAACCTCCGGTGGGTAGTCTTCGATAGTGGTCAACGGCGGCGTCGGCTTGCCGGGCAACCCGGCTTCCCGAATGATCCTTGGCCAACGCGGGCGCCAGCACAATAAAAGCGACACCCAATGCCCCAGCCCGATAACCACCAGGGCGGGAGATATCAATAGCATTCCGAGCCACGTCAACGGGCCGCTGTGACGCAGGTACGGACCCAGCGCCTCGAACTGCGCCGCAAACGCCGGCCAAGGCAGGGGCAGGTGCGAACTGAGACGCGGTGGGGCCACCGCGTCCAGACCGCCTTCATCCATGTAGCGCCGGATGTATTCCCATTCGGCTTTCATTTCGAATTCGCTGACGCTTTTCTTGCCGACGAAGACCATGTTGGGAAACGGAAGCGGAGAGTAGGGCGGGTACCAACCGACGACGAGGTTCACGCCGGGGACGGTATCGTGATGGATGTCGTCCCAAGGCAGCACGGCGATACCGCCGCAACTGGCTGGGCGGTGCAGATAGACCTGGCGGGTGATGCGGTTGAATCGGATAAGAAGGTGGCGGGACGTGAAGGATTCCAGGCGGGTGAAGCGGAAGAGGTATTTGAAGTAGACGTAGGGTGCACCGAGGCTACCGATCAATAAAATGATCAGAAGTATCGTGTCGTCGTAATCCCAGGTTTCCCACGTCGATAGCGAAAAAGACAAGCACATGAGGTCGATGCCGGCGATCGTCGGCAGAGAGAAGAATGCTGAGATTAGTGTGATGAAACCCCGCTTTTCTTCCATAGCGCCGCAACGCATTTCGAGGATGGTGTTGTCGCAGGCGTATACCGGTCCCCTGGATTCGGCGTGGTCAGATCGCGCGGCGCGCAATCGCGCATATTCCGCGACGAGTAGATCCTCATAGACTGGCTCCAAAGGCTTGCTGGCAAGATCGTTCGGATTCTCGTCTGCCTGTTCCTGTAGCCAGGCATCGGATTTGATGACGGAAAGCCAAACAATCCACTCCATCAGGTACATCAGATTATCTCCAGCAAGGCGCTGTACAAGTCGGCCAGCTCATTTTCCAGTTCCTTGTGCGGGCTATTGCCTTGGTAGTCGATGCCGCGATAGGTAGAGCGTTTGCACCATTTTGCTAGCGCGTCGTCATCAAAGATCGCTATAGCCACGGTGGCCGCAATTCCGATCAACGTGCTGCGCAGAAGCAGGCTACGCAACATTGCGAGGATGGCGGCTCTTCCCAGGAATGAGGACGCCCTTGCCGTCATGAGCAGGAGCGAGGTCAGTGCGTATGATTTTCCGCGCCGCTCTGCCAGGATCTTCAGCATCGGGCCGGCGGCGGCGAAAGCAATGCTGGATTGACTGCCGACCATCGCAAAGGCCGCAGCAAATCTGAGGTAGTACGCAGACGTCAACCTTTTATTTCCTTCTTGCCGTGATTTGCCTGCGTCCTTCCAGTCATACCCCATCAACACCACACCACCCACCGCCGCCAACGCGCCACCGACCAGTTTCAACTGCCCCTGAAAAATCGTCGCGCCCCGTCCAGTCACGCTGGCCGCGCTGTAATGGCCCAGCACCAACTCCGTCCCCGCCGCCAATATCTCCGTCCCGGCAGCGCCCGCAAGCAAGCCATGGGCGATCAACTCCCCCACGCCGCGTTCGTCGTTCGGCATGTCCCGCACCCGCAAGCCAATCAAGGCCGCTTCAAAAAACAACAACCAACTGCTGGCGCGTAGCTGGTAAAAGTCGCTGCGATGGGCGTCCACCAGTTCAGTGGCAAGTGCGAATCGGGTGTTCCTGCCAATTTGCGCGCGCAACTGCTTGGGATCCGCGCTTCTTCCCAGCTTGGTCAGTTCGTCGATGCGCATATCCGTGGCGCGCTTGCTGACGCTGGCGGCCAGCCAGCTTCGGGTGATGTTATGGAAATACCATTCCTTGCCGGTCGAGCCGTAGCGCAGGGATTGGCGGCCCAGGCTGGAATACCAGGCCAAAGCGCCGCCCGCCAGATTCGTTTCGCCGGTGGCGGCCAATGCCTCAAATAAGCCATTCGCTTTGTCGAATAGATCGGCCAGGTGTTGAGCCGCGACGAACCCCGCCTGAACTTGCTGGATCATCCTGTCGTTGGATAGGACGGGGTTGTGCGCTTGGCTTTGACCTTGACCGCGCGCTTCTTCCAGCGTCCGCTGCAATTCCGCTTGAATCTCTGTTTGATTCAGTGCAAAGCCGCGCATCGCCAAGTTGGCGCGTTCGGTTGGGCTGCCGGTCCACCACTTTTCGATCAGATCCGCCGTACTTTTGCACCCATCCGCGCCCAACACGCACAAGCCTGTCTGGCCCGCGAAGCGCCAGCCGCTGGCCAGATCCCTGTCGTCGTAGACGTCCAGCGCGGTCAGCAGTTGCTCGCTGGCGAGCCATCGTTCGTGATTCTTGGCGCGCTTGGCGCCGACGGCTTCAGCGGTCGCCGACACGGCGTCGAAGGTCTTCAACTCCACGTCCATGTCCGCCACGCGCACCGCTTTTCCAGGGTTTGCAGGCGACAGGTATTTGCTGTCGAATCTACGCCGGTACTCACCGCTATCCAGCTTCGCCTGCATCTTGGCGCGCAGGGTGTCTTCGAACTGAGTGATGTACTGGTCTGCTTCGTTGTCCCAGCGTTCGCGCTCGTCGTCGTTCAAGATCCAGTTGCGGCCCGCCGCCATGCCCGGGTCATAGACTCGGGCGCGCTCGATATCGATGTAGTGCTGGGCTTCCAGCGCGGCCGAGCGGGATTCGAACTGCTGCTTGACGTCGATAAACGCCTGCGCAACCAAGACCTTGCGCTGGTTCTCGATGCCTTTGTCGTCCTTCTTATCCAAGTACCGCTGCACTGCTTCATAGGCGTCGTTGCGCCAGCTATTGAGCTGCTGGGTGATCCCGATGGCGTCATGCAGCACGATCCCAAAGCCACGAGCACGGCGCGCGCTTTCCTTTAGGTCCAGGGCGACAACGTTGCGCGCGTAGCGGTTTTCAGGATTGGAATACAACTGGCTTGCCAGAACTGGCGCGGTGTTCGGCTGGTCTTGCGCGATGGCGTCGGCCAACGTGTCATTGATGATGCTGGGATCCAGCACGTCGGTTGCCCGCGAGCACGACATCATCAATCTGCGGATATCGAACGCTTGCAGTTGATTGCGCAGCGGACTGAAGCTGGATATCAAGTCCAGCATGCGTGTCGTCAAGGGGTCGGGCGTGAACAGGGCGCGAAGTTCTTCGATGTCTTCAGGAGATTTCAGGCAAAGGGTCCAGCCACCCGGGCCGCTCTCGGCCGGACCGTGCAGATCGTGAACACTGGCACGCTGTGCGTGGAGTGGCTCGCGTTCGAAGCGCTGGGGGGCATACGGAAAAACACGCTTCAGCAGGCCGCTGTCATAGGTGCGGTAGGCGCTTTCGCAGGACCAGTCGTTCCGGAAGCGTTTCGTGAACAGGTAGAGATAACCCCTGCGTATCGTGCGTACGGCATAGCGCGCGTGCTCGCCCTGTAGCGGCGGCAGTTCGGTGGCAAGGTGAGGCGGTAGCGCGGGCGCCAAGACGTCCAGGCCGGCGCCGGCGTCGGTCAGGACGGCGTAGCGCAGGGGCAGGATGGCGACTTCGCTCTTGCACGCGACCACGGGGCTGGGGCCGGCGTCGCAACGGGTTCTGTCGGCGATGCGCAGGATTTGGGGCAGCAGCGATTCCAAACTGGGTTCGATCGTCATGGCTTGCGGCGAGTAAGGGACCACCAGGAAGGCGTGAAACCCGCCATATTCCGCTTCTTGTCTGCCCGTTTCTATAGGACGGTTACGAAATCGCGCCGCCCGTCATCCCGTTCTCTATTCCTCACCACCTGCCCATCGCCTACCCATCATCTGCCCATCACCCAATTCACCGACCGCCAAACCCCCGCCCAAAAAAATGCCGTCCTTCAGGACGGCATTTCACGTTTATCCAGCACCGACGCCATTCACGCAGATGAAGCCGCGCGGCTTAATGCAGGATCTGGCTCAGGAACAGCTTGGTCCGTTCGTTTTGCGGGTTGTCGAAGAATGCGTCGGGGTCGTTCTGTTCGATGATCTCTCCGCGGTCCATGAAGATCACGCGATTGGCGACTTTGCGCGCGAAGCCCATTTCGTGGGTCACGCAGATCATCGTCATGCCGCTTTCCTGGGCCAGCGTCACCATCACGTCCAGCACTTCCTTGACCATTTCCGGGTCCAGCGCGGACGTGGGTTCGTCAAACAGCATGACCTTCGGGTTCATGCACAAAGACCGCGCAATCGCCACGCGCTGCTGCTGGCCGCCCGACAACTGGCCGGGAAATTTCCTGGCCTGATCGGGAATGCGTACGCGTTCCAGGTACTTCATCGCCGTGGCTTCGGCCTGCGCGCGTGGCTGTTTCAGTACCCACATGGGTCCCAGCGTCAGGTTTTCCAGCACGGTCAGGTGCGGGAACAGGTTGAAGTGCTGGAACACCATGCCGACTTCGCGGCGGATGGTCTCGATGTGCTTGAGGTCGTTGGTGAGCTCGGTGCCGTCGACGATGATCTGCCCTTGCTGGTGTTCTTCCAGCCGATTGATGCAGCGGATCATCGTGGACTTGCCCGAGCCGGACGGGCCGCACACCACGATGCGCTCGCCGGGCGCCACGTCCAGGTTGATGTTGCGCAGCACGTGGAACTGGCCGTACCACTTGTTCACGCCGTGCAATCGAATAATGGAATCCGACATGCTGGGTCTCCGTAAGGTTTACCGGTTGGGTCGCGGCGCAATCAGCGCGCGTGCCCGGTGGCCAGGCGCTTTTCTAGCGCCTGACTGTATTTGGACATGGAATAGCAAAAGACGAAGTAGATCAGCGAGATGAAGAGATAGGCCTCCACCCCGAAGCCCCGCCATGCCGCGTCGGACAAGGCTGCCTTGGCGGCCAGCGTCAAATCGAAAATGCCGATGATGACAACCAGCGACGTGTCCTTGAACAGGCTGATGAAAATGCCGACCAAGGGCGGTATCACAATCTTCAGCGCTTGCGGCAGGATGATCTTGCGCATCTGTTGCCAGTAATTCAGACCCAGCGAATCCGCGCCTTCATACTGGCCTTTCGGAATCGCCTGCAAGCCGCCGCGCACCGTTTCGGCGATATAGGCCGCGGCGAACAGGATGATGGCGATCTGCGCCCGCAGCAGCTTGTCGATGGTGAAGCCTTCGGGCAGGAACAAGGGCAGCATCACCGACGACATGAACAACAGGCTGATCAGCGGCACGCCACGGATCAGCTCGATGTACACGACGCACAGCGCCTTGATGGCGGGCATTTTCGAACGCCGGCCCAACGCCAGCATTACGCCGATGGGGAAGGCGAAGGCAATGCCGAACGTGGCCAATATCAAAGTCAGCGGCAGGCCGCCCCAGCGCGAGTTCTCGACGTACGTCAGCCCGAACACGCCGCCCCACATCAGCAGCGCAACCGCCGTCAGGCCCACGACCCAGATGACGGCCAGCTTGCCGTTCCAGAAGCGTCGCATGCCGCTGCACGCGATGACGCCGACCAGGAGCAGCGTCGCGATCAGTGGCCGCCATTGTTCATCGAAAGGATAGGTGCCGAACAGGATCAGCCGGTGCTTTTCAACGATGAACGCCCAGCACGCGCCGCCGACCGACGCGCGGCATTCCGTGGCGTCGGTCGCGGTGAAGTTGGCTTTCAGGAAAGCCCATTCCACCAGCGCCGGCAACGAAATCAAGAGAAACCACGCCAGCAGCACCGTGATCAGAATATTCAGCGGCGACGAAAACAGGCGGGACCGTACCCATGCCCACGCGCCCACCTGGGTGCTGGGCGGGGGCAGGGCTTCGGTGAAGGAGTGCGTAGTGCTGCTCATCTCAACGCTCCACCAGCGCGATGCGCTTGTTGTACCAATTCATGAATATTGAAATCGACAGGCTGACCGTCAGATACGCGCCCATGATGATGAGGATGCCCTCAATGGCCTGGCCGGTCTGGTTCAGCGTGGTGTTCACCACCGAGACGATGTCCGGATAGCCGATGGCGACCGCCAGCGAACTGTTCTTCAGCAGGTTCAAGTACTGGCTGGTCATGGGCGGGATGATGACGCGCAAGGCTTGCGGCAGCACAACCAGGCGCAGCACTTTCGCGCGCGGCAGGCCCAGCGAACCGGCGGCTTCCCACTGGCCGTTGTTGACCGCCTGGATGCCCGAGCGCACCACTTCGGCGATGAACGCCGAGGTGTAGACGGTCAGGCCCAGGAACAGGGCGACAAACTCCGGCGACAGCGTCAGCCCGCCGACAAAGTTGAAGCCTTTCAAGGCCGGCATGTCCAGCGTCAGCGATGCGCCGCCGGCCAGCCAGCCCACGAACGGCAAGCCGATCAACAGGCCGATAGCCGCGCGGCCCAGCGGAAACACGCGGCCCGTGGCTTCCTGGCGCTTCGTGCCCCAATGGCCAAGGAACAGGATGGCGACGATGGCCAGCGCCAGTCCGCCCAGCACCCAGTCCAGCGACGCGCCTTCCAGCCCGGGCACTTTCAGGCCTCGGTTGGAAATGAACACGCCCGGCATGGGGTTGTGCGCCTGGCGCGGGCCGGGCATGTTTTCGGTGATCAGCGCATACCAGAAGAACAGTTGCAACAAGAGCGGCACGTTGCGCATCACCTCGACGTACACCGAGGTGATTTTCTTCACTAGCCAGTTCTTCGACAAGCGGCCAACGCCGATGAAGACGCCCAGGATGGTCGCCGCGACCAAGGCCAGCAGGCCCACGCGCAGCGTGTTCAGCACGCCCACGGAAATGGCGCGGCCATAGGTGTCGGCGGGGCCGTAGGCGATCACGGATTCGCCAATGGCAAAGCCCGCTTCGCGGTTCAGAAAGCCGAAGCCCGTGGCGATGTTGCGCATCGACAGGTTGTGCAGCGTGTTGTGCACCAGGAACCAGACGCCTGCCCCGACCAGCGTCAGGGCCAGCACCTGGTAGACCAGCGCTCGCGTGGCGGGGTCGTTCCAGGACACCCCGTGCGCGGGCCGCGGCCCCGGGGATTGCGTGGTGTTCTTGGCCACGACTTAGCCCGCCATCAAGACTTTGACGGCCGCTTCCAGGCGGTCCATGCCTTGTTCGATGACTTCGGTGGACGTCGCGAACGAGAAACGCACGTAGGGCGACAAGCCGTACGAACCGCCGTCAATCACCGCCACGCCGGCTTCGCGCAGGAAGAACAGGCTGACGTCCAGGTCGGTTTTCAGTTCCCCGGCCGGGCCGGTGCGGCCGATCAGGCCCTGCACATTGGCATACACATAGAAGGCGCCGTCGGGCATCGCGCATGAAATGCCGGGAATGGCGTTCAGGCGGCGCACGATCAGGTCGCGGCGGGCTTGGAAGATGTCGACCATCTGGGTGACGCTGGATTGGTCGCCTTCCAGGGCGGCTTGCGCGGCCACTTGCGAGATGGCGCTGGGGCAAGACGTGCTTTGCGACATGACGGTGCTCATCGCCTTGATCAGGTCGGCCGGCCCCGCGCCATAACCGACGCGCCAGCCCGTCATGGCGTACGACTTGGACATGCCGTTGACGATCAGCGTGCGTTCGATCAAGCGCGGCTCCACCTGCACGGGCGAGGCATGTGCCTGGCCGTTGTAGCAAAAGGGCGCATAGATTTCGTCGCTAAGAATCCAGACCTGCGGATGGCGCAGCAACACGTCGGTCAGGGCGTGCAGTTCCGCGGCGCTGTACACGGCGCCGCTGGGATTGCTGGGGGAATTCAGGATCAACCAGCGCGTGCGCGGGGTGATGGCGGCTTCCAGCGTGGCGGCGTCCAGCTTGAAACCTTGCGATTCCGGGCCGGTCACGACCACGGGCTTGCCTTCGTTTAACAGCACCATGTCCGGGTACGAGACCCAGTACGGCGCGCAGACGATGACTTCATCGCCGGGTTCCAGGCTGGCCGTCAGCGCGGCGCCGATGATCTGCTTGGCGCCCGCGCCCACGGTGATCTGGTCCATGCCGTAGGTCACGCCCAAGCTCAGTTCCAGGCTGTTGGCGATGGCGCGGCGCAGGCCGACGGTGCCGTTCGGGCTGGTGTAGCGGATGTCGCCGCTGGCGATGGCGTCCTGGCCAGCGCGCGCGATGTGGGCGGGCGTGGGCATGTCGGGCTCGCCGAGCGTGAAGTCGGCGATCTCGCGACCCTGGCGGCGCAATTCGTCGACGACGATCTTGGCGGCCATGCTGGGCGAGGGTTTGATCTGTTTCAGGCGGGCGTTGACGATGCTGTTCATGGTTGCAACGTAAAAGAGGCAAACGGGGCCGTGCGGTGGCCGGGCTTGCGGGTAAAGAGAAAAGCGGCTTCGCGTGGAAGGCGAAGCCGCACACGGGTGCGGGCGCTTAGCGCACCGGCCAGCCGTACATCAGGCCGCCCTGGGTCCACTGCTTGTTCAGGCCGCGTTCCAGCTTCAGCGGGCTGTCCTTGCCCATGGCGCGGTCATAGCTTTCGCCGTAGTTGCCCACCTGCTTGATGATGTTGTAGGCCCACTTGTCGTCCAGCCCCAGGTTCTTGCCCATGCCCGGCGTCACGCCCAGGATGCGTTGCACGTTGGGGTTCGTGCTCTTCAACATGTCATCCACGTTCTTGGACGTGATGCCGTATTCCTCGGCTTCCAGCATGGCGTTCAGCGACCAGCGCACCACGTTGAACCATTGCTCGTCGCCTTGGCGGACCATCGGGCCCAAGGGTTCCTTGGACAGGTTTTCCGTCAGGATTTCCCAGTCTTCCGGCTTGGCCAGGCGGGTGCGCATGTTGGCGGCGGTGTTGGACTTGTCGTTGGTGTAGGCGTCGCAACGCCCCGTTTCCAGCAGGCGGAAGTTTTCGTCGTAGTTCTCGACCAGCACCGGCTTGAACGTCAGGCCGCGGCTGCGGAAGTAGTCGGCCAGGTTCAGTTCGGTGGTGGTGCCGGGCTGCACGCAGATCGTCGCGCCGTCCAGTTCCTTGACGCTTTTCACGTTCATGGATTTCTTGACGATCAGGCCTTGCGCGTCATAGAAGTTCACGCCCACGCCGATCAGGCCCAACGTGGTGTCGCGGGTCAGCGTCTGCGTGGTGTTGCGCGACAGCATGTCGATTTCGCCGGACTGCAAGGCGGTGAACTTGGCTTGCGCGGTCAACACATTGCCCTTGACCTTGGAGGCGTCGCCGAACATGGCGGCGGCCACGGCGCGGCACATATCCACGTCCAGGCCCGTCCATTCGCCCTTGCTGTCCAACACCGAGAAGCCGGGGATGCCGGCAAAGCCGCACTGCAAGAAACCCTTTTTCTTGACGGCATCGAACGTCACGCCGGCTTGCGCGCCAGAGGCGGCGCACAGCAAAGTCGCCGCAACGGCGGTGGTCAGAAACTTACGCATGGAGAATGCTCCTGGGGAGGGGGTCGAAAACGCTTGGGATAAGCGGGGGAAAGCGGAAACCGTCCGTACAGGCGCAGCCGATCGCCGGCCGGGGCCGGGCGGTGGCGCGCGAGAGCGGAGAGGAAAGGGAAGCGGGCCCGGAACGGGCGCGGTGTGACCGGACTACGCGGTCAGGGGGTATGCCGATGGATACGCGTCGTGTAGCGCTGGAACGTCGTGCGTAGGGAAAGGATCGGACTCATCGGCGGTACTTGTACAACGTGGGTCATAACGAGGGTCATGCTTGGCGGGGCGGGCAGGGCCGGCAAACCGGCGTCGTTCCCGACCGCTAAGTCATAGGACGTATGATGGCAGTGGTCATACAAGCTAGCAAGTAAGGGGATTCCCGTAATTGCCGTGCCGGCGGTGACATTACCGGCACGGTTTCACCTGGCAAAACGGCTTACTGCGCGGGGCCTTGCGACAGCAGTTTGCGGTAGCGCGCGATGCTGTCGCCCAGATGGCGAGCCATGGCGGCGCGCGCGGCGCCGGGGTCGCGGCGCATGATGGCGGTCAGGATGGCTTCGTGCTCGCGCACGTTGCGGGTTTCGTAGGTTTCCAATTCTTCGGGCGTCTTGCCGCCGTGCTTGATGTTCAAGTCCAGCATGACGTCGCGCACGGCGGCGCGCAGCAGCGCCGGAAAGTGCGGGTTGTTGGACGCCTTGGCTATGGACAGGTGGAATTCGTAGTCGGCCTTGACGGCGGCTTCCATGTCGCGCGTGGCGCGGTTGAAGGCGTCGAACGCTTCGACGATGCCGCTTAGGTCGGACGCGCTGCGGCGCTCGGCCGCCAGCCCACAGGCTTCGACTTCAAGCCCCGCGCGCAGCTCCATGATGTGCAGCGCCCAGCGCGGATCGGTGGCGGGTTCGATCACGAAGTCGATGGGCTTTTCGCGGTCTTCGGTAACGAACACGCCGATGCCGGGCTTGCTGACCAGCCGGCCGCTCAGGCGCATCGACGCGACCGCTTCGCGGATGACCGTGCGGCTGACGTTGAATTCGTCGCACAGCGCGTGTTCCGACGGCAGCTTGTCGCCGGCGCGATAGGTGCGGGCATCCAGGCGCTTGTTCAGTTCCTGGATGACCACGTCTGTCAGGCGCGAACGCTGGCGGGGCCGGGCGGGAGTTTCCATCGTCTCTCTTATAGGGGGTAGGGCAGTTGTTGCGGGCCATGAGCCCGCGTCCGGAGCCGCAAGTGTACGCTTTCGGACACTGCGGCCGGGCGTCCAACGGGGCGATAAAGCGCGGTTCCGGCGGTGATGCCGCGCTGGCGCGCCCGTCTAGACAGCATCCAAAAACAGCATCCTGTATGACAACATACAGGCGAGGCAAACGGCAATGCGGGTTTGCGCCCAATGAGTAAGCAAAAAACGGCAAGCAAAAAAAACGCCCTCGAATCCGAGGGCGTTCTTGTCAGCCAGTGGCTGGTTTTTCACCTTGGTGTTTACTGGGGCCCGAGCTTCTTGATCAGCGCGTTGAGCATTTCCAGCTCTTCGCCGGTCAGATCGGTCAGCGGCGCGCGCACGGGGCCGGCGTCATGTCCGACGAGCTTGGCGCCAGCCTTGACGATGCTGACGGCGTAGCCGGCCTTGCGGTTGCGGATTTCCAGGTAGGGCAGGAAGAAATCATCCAGCAAGCGGTTGGTGGTGTCGGAGTCACCGGCGGCGATGGCGCGGTAGAACTCCATGGCGGTCTTGGGCACGAAGTTGAAGACGGCCGAGGAATACACCGGCACGCCCAGCGCGCGGTAGGCGGCGGCATAGACTTCGGCGGTGGGCAGGCCACCCAGGTACGAAAAGCGGTCGCCCATTTTGCGGCGGATGCGGACCATGGCTTCGATGTCGCCAATGCCGTCCTTGAAGCCGACCAGGTTGGGGCAGCGTTCGGCCAGTTGGGCCAGGCTGTCGGCCGACAGGCGCGACTGCGCGCGGTTGTAGACGATGACACCGATCTTGACCGACTTGCAGACCTGTTCAACGTAGGCGGCGATGCCGTCCTGCGACGCTTCGGTCAGGTAGTGGGGCAGCAGCAGGATGCCCTTGGCGCCCTGGCGCTCGGCTTCTTGTGCGTAGGCGATGGCGGTGCGGGTGGGGCCGCCCGCGCCGGCCAGGATGGGCACTTTGCCGGCGCAGGTTTGCACGGCGGTGCGGACGACGTCTGAATATTCCTGGGGCGCCAAGGAAAAGAACTCGCCCGTACCGCCGGCGGCGAACAGCGCGGTGGCGCCATACGGGGCCAGCCATTCCAGGCGTGCGGCGTAGGTCTTGGGGTTGAAGTCGCCGTTCTGGTCAAAGTCAGTCACGGGGAAGGAGAGCAAGCCTTCCGATACGATTTCCTTGAGTTCCTGGGGAGTCGTCATGCCGTCATCCAATAAAAAGTAAGTAAGAAAAAGCGAGCTGGGCGACGGTCAGGCCGTCTACCGGGAAGAGATGTCGGTCATCGTACAACATGAATTTGCGTCAGGCAATAGGTCTTTTGCGCTTGCGCATTGTCGGTGGTGAATCGCAACATCGAACGCATGGAAAATCCGGAATTTCCCTAGATTGAAAAGCGAATATTCCTCGCAGTATTCTCCGTTTCCGATAAGTTGTACGACAACGTACAAGAAAAAGATGACCTGTCCCTCAGGTCCCATCAGGAGACAAACTTTGAAGGCATTTCCCTTGTTCCGCCGCACCCTGGCCGTGCTGGCCTTGACCACCCTGGGCACCGCCGCCCACGCCGCGGACGACTGGCCGGCCGCCAAACCGATCACCCTGGTGGTGCCGTTCGCGGCGGGTGGCACGTCCGACATCCTGGGCCGGATGATCGCGCAGGAACTGGGCGCCAGCCTGAGCCAGACCGTGCTGGTGGAAAACAAGGGGGGGGCGGGCGGCGTGCTGGGCGCCGACGCGGTCGCGCGCGCCAAGCCGGACGGCTACACGCTGCTGCTGGGCACCATTGCCACGCACGCGATCAACCCGGCGCTGTTGCCCGGCATCAACTACAACGCCGCCCGCGACTTTGCGCCGGTGATCTTGCTGGGCAGCATCTCGAACGTGCTGCTGGTGGGCGCGAACCAGCCTTATAAGACGGTGCAAGACGTGGTGGCGGCGGCCAAGGCCAACCCGGACACCATCGCTTTTGGGTCGGCGGGCCAGGGCACGTCGCAGCATCTGTCGGGCGAAGTGTTCAAGCAATTGACCGGCGCGCATCTCACGCACGTGCCGTACCGGGGCAGCGCACCGGCCATCCAGGACCTGATCGGCGGCCAGATCCCAAGCTCTTTTGAAACCGCGCTGGTGGCCTTGCCTTATGTGAAGAGCGGGAAGGTGCGCGCGCTGGCCGTCACGTCGGCCAAGCGCACCGAGGTCATGCCCGACGTGCCGACGATGCAGGAAGCGGGCGTGGCCGGTTTTGACGTCAGCAGTTGGCAGGCCATCTACGCGCCCGCCAATACGCCGCCGGCGGTGGTGGACCGCCTGAACAAGGCGATCGCAGCCATCATCGCCAAACCCGAGGTGAACACGAAGATGAAGGGCCTGGGCCTGGCGTATACGCCAAACACGCCCGCCGAGTTCACCGCGTTCCAAACGGGCGAACAGGCGAAGTGGGCGAAGATCATCGCCGACGGCAAGTTGCGGCCCCAGTAAAGGGATGGGCCAAACCCGGGGACCCAAACCCTGGGGGCCACACCGGAAGACCAAGCGGCGGGCGACGTCTTGGGTCGGTCGGGCGGCGAGGCGGGGCGGCGGGAAAAATTCCGGTAGGATTTCACCTTTAGCGAATTCCCACCCGGAATTCCCGCCGCGAATTCCCACCCCCAGCCCCCACCCGCCAACATGCCGAAATCGTCGTCGCAGCCCGCCAACCGCTCTGCCTTTCCCCGGACTTTGTTGCTCGGATTCTTGACGGCGGCGCTTGCCACGCTGGTGATCGCTTTCGTCAACGTGCGCTCGGCCGACGGCCGGTCCGACGCGGTCATGGCGATGGACCGCAACACCGAGACCTTGCGCCAGCTCAGCCTGTTCAATTCAGCGCTCAAGGATGCCGAGATCGGCCAGCGTGGTTTTCTGCTGACGGGCGACGTCTCATATCTGGAACCGTACCTGCGCTCGCTGCCCTTGATTCAGCAGCGGCTGGCGGTGATCCGAACCGCCACTGACCACGACTCGGCGCAACGCCGCATCGTCAACGACATCGAAGGCATCACCCGGCAGAAGCTGGTTGAGCTACAGAGCACCATCGATATGCGCAAGGCGGGCGACGCGGAAGGCGCGCTGGCCGTGGTCCGCACCGACACCGGCAAAGAGGCGATGGACCGCCTGCGCGAATTGGTGGGTGATCTGTATACGCGGCAGATGGAAGAACTGGCGGCCGGCAAGAACGCCTGGTCCGACGCCACCATCACGTCGGCCTATTACTCGTGGGGCGGTTCGCTGCTGTTGCTGGCGCTGATCGGCATTTCGGCCGGCATGACCGTGCGCGAATATCAAGCCAAGGCGCGCCAGTCCTGGGTCTCGACCGGCTTGTCGGGCCTTAGCGTGCGTTTGCAGGGCGACCAGCGCCTGGACGACATCGGCAAGCACACGCTGGATTACCTGGCTGAATACCTGAACGCCGACGTGGGCGCGGGTTATGTGGTGGAGCGCGGCACGGGTGAATTGGAGTTGTTCGGCGGCTTTGCCTTGCCGCCGGAACGGCTGGCGCGCAAGTTCCTGCCCGCTGAAGGGCTGACGGGCCAGGCAGTCACGTCGCGCCGCCTGCTGCATGTGCGCAACGTCCCGGCCGGGCACCTGGAAGTGGCGTCCGCCGTGGGGCGTTCCAATCCGGCTGAACTGATGTTGGCGCCCGCCATCCACAACAACCGCGTCTATGCCGTGATTGAACTGGGCTTCAACCACCCGGTGGGAGACATGGAGCGCAGCCTGCTGGAAGGGGCGTCGGAAATGCTGGCGTCGGCGATCCGCGCGGGCCAGGACCGTACGCGCCTGGAGGCGCTGCTGGAAGAAACCCAACGCCAGGCCGAAGAACTACAGACGCAGCAGGAAGAACTGCGCGTCAGCAATGAAGAGCTTGAGCAGCAAAGCCGCATCCTGCAGGAATCGCAGGCGCGCATGGAGCTGCAACAGACCGAGCTTGAGCAGACCAATACCAACCTGGAAGCGCAGGCCGAACAGTTGCTGCGGGTGCAGGACGCGTTGACCGACAAGGCGCGCCAACTGACGCAGGCCAGCCAATTCAAGAGCGAGTTCCTGGCCAACATGAGCCACGAACTGCGCACGCCCCTGAATTCCACGCTGATCCTCGCCAAGCTGCTGTCGGACAACAAGCCGGGCAACCTCAGCACCGAGCAGGTCAAGTACGCGCAGACCATTTACGCGGCCGGCAGCGACCTGCTGACGCTGATCAACGACATCCTGGATCTGGCCAAGATCGAAGCCGGGCAGGCCACCATGGACGTCGAACAGGTGCCTATTGCGCCGACCTTGCAGCGCCTGCTGGAACCGTTGCGGCCGATGGCGCTTGAAAAAGGGCTGGCGCTGGAACTGGACATCGAGCAAGCGGTGCCCGCCACCATGCATACCGACCCCAAGCGCCTGGGCCAGGTGCTGAAGAACCTGTTGTCCAACGCGCTGAAGTTCACCGAGCGCGGCACGGTCACGATGCGGGTGTCGCGGGTGTCCGGTCCGGGACACGAGCGGCTGGCGTTCGCGGTGCACGACACCGGCATCGGCGTTCCGGCCGAGCAGCAGGATTTGATTTTCGAGGCCTTCCGGCAGGCCGACGGCAGCACGCATCGCAAGTACGGCGGCACGGGGCTGGGGCTGTCGATTTCGCGGGATCTGGCCGAACTGCTGGGCGGCAAGCTGACGGTGACCAGCACGCCGGGGCAGGGCAGCGTCTTTACCTTGGAAGTGCCGGTGCGCCTGGAAAGCCAGCAGCCCGCCGCCGGTGCGCGCGGCGCGCCGGCGTCGTTTCGGCCGCCGGCCTTTTGGGAGGCGCCCGCGCAACGCGCGCCCGGGGCCCCAGCGCGGGCCGTGGCCGCCAGGGGACCCGCTACCGAAGCGCCCGCTGCCGAAGCGCCCGCCAGCGACGGCCCGGAGCCGGATCGCAGCATTCTGGTCATTGAAGACGACGAGCGCTTTGCCGGCATTCTTTCCGACCTGGCGCGCGAAATGGGCTTTGGCTGCCTGCTGGCGCACACCGCGACGGACGGTCTGGACCTGGCGGTGCGCAAGCGGCCCAATGCCATCGTGCTGGATGTGAACCTGCCCGACTTTTCCGGCCTGGGCGTGCTGGACCAACTGAAGCGCAACCCGCAGACCCGGCATATTCCCGTGCACGTGGTGTCGGTGGCCGACTATGCGCAGGAAGCCATGGGCCGAGGCGCGGTGGGCTACGCGCTCAAGCCGGTCAAGCGCGAAGAACTGGTGGAAGCCTTGCGGCGCCTGGAAGCCAAGTTCACGCAGCATGTGCGTCGCGTGCTGGTGGTGGAAGACGACGACCGCCAACGCGAAAGCGTGCGCCAACTGCTGGCGCGCAATGACGTGGAAATCGTGCCCGCCGCCACGGCGGAGGCCGCACTGGAATTGCTGCGCGAGAACACCTTTGATTGCGTAGTGATGGACTTAAACCTGCCTGACATGAGTGGCTACGAGTTACTTGAGCAGATGGCCGAGCAGGACAGCGTGTCGTTCCCGCCGGTTATCGTCTACACGGGCCGGGCCTTGTCGCGCGACGAAGAGCAGCACCTGCGCCGCTTCTCGAAGTCCATCATCATCAAGGACGCGCGTTCGCCCGAGCGCTTGCTGGACGAGGTGACCTTGTTCCTGCATCAGGTGGAAGCCGAGCTGCCACCCGAGCACCGCCAGATGCTGGAACTGGCGCGCAGCCGCGATTCGGCGCTGGAAGGCCGCACGGTGCTGGTGGTGGAGGACGACGTGCGCAACGTGTTTGCGCTATCCAGCATCCTGGAACCCACCGGCCTGCGGGTGGAAATTGCGCGCAATGGCCGCGAGGCGCTGGATGCGCTGGAACGCGCCGGCACGGACGGCGTGCCCGCGATTGACCTGGTGCTGATGGACATCATGATGCCCGAGATGGACGGCTACACCGCGATGCGCCACATCCGCAACCGGCCGGAGTGGCGCCGCCTGCCGATCATTGCGCTGACCGCCAAGGCCATGAAGGACGACCAGGAAAAATGCCTGGCCGCCGGGGCCAATGACTACATCGCCAAGCCGCTGGACGTTGAACGGCTGCTGTCCCTGGTGCGCGTCTGGATGCGCAGCTAACGCTGCCGCCCGCGCCGATTTCCGCTGAACACCCCCATGCCCGCATCCGCCAAAGCCCGTGTTGATGATATCGAGCAGCGCCTGCTGCTTGATGCCATCTATCACCATTACCACTATGACTTTCGGCAATACGCGCAGGCCTCGCTAAAGCGGCGCCTGCAAAGCGCGCTGACGCAGTTCGGCTGCAAGACCCTGTCGCAACTGCAAGACCGCGTGCTGCACGAGCCGTCGGTATTTACCGCGCTGCTGCAATTCCTGACCGTGCAGGTCAGCGACATGTTTCGCGATCCGGCGTATTTCCTGGCCCTGCGTACCGAGGTCATTCCCATTTTGCGCACCTATCCGTCCATCAAGGTGTGGGTGGCGGGGTGCAGCGCGGGCGAAGAGGTCTATTCGCTTGCCATCCTGCTGGCCGAAGAAGGCTTGCTGGACCGCGCCTTGATCTACGCCACCGACATCAACCCGCACGCGCTACGCGCCGCCGAGCAGGGCGTGTTCGACATGGACCGGGTGGCGGCCTTCAGCAGCAACCACGCGCGGTCCGGCGGCCTCACTTCCTTGTCGGACCACTACACGGCGCGGTACGGGCGGGTGGTGTTCGACAAGCGCTTGCGCGAACACATGGTGTTTTCGGATCACAGCCTGGCCACCGACAGCGTGTTTGCCGAAGTGCACCTGATTTCGTGCCGCAATGTGCTGATCTATTTTGAGCGCGACCTGCAAAGCCGCGCGCTGGGGCTGTTTCACGACGCGCTGGTGCATCGGGGCTTTCTGGGCCTGGGCTCGCGCGAGTCGCTGCGATTTTCGGCGCAGGCCGAAAATTTCGACGATTTCGTGCTGGAAGAGCGCATTTACCGCAAGAAGGCGGGGCTATGAGCGCGAAGGCTCCACCATCACCCGCCGCGCCACGCACTCCGCCGCCTTCAGGCCCGTGGGACGCCATCGTCATCGGTGGGTCGTCGGGCGCCATCGACGCCTTGAACGCGCTGGTGCCGGCCTTGCCCGCGCGGCTGTGCGCGGCAGTGATCGTGGTGCTGCATCTGCCACGTGACCGCCGCAGCCTGCTGGTGGATATTTTTCGCGAACGCTGCGCCTTGCCCGTGCTGGAGGCGGAAGATCAGCTCTGGATACAGCCCGGTCATCTGTACTTCGCGCCGCCGGACTACCACTTGCTGGTGGACCAGGGGCCGAGATTGGCCTTGTCGGTGGGCGCGCCCGTGTATTTTTCGCGGCCATCGATTGACGTCTTGTTTGAATCCGCCGCCGACTGCTATGGCGACAGGTTGATGGGCATCTTGCTATCCGGCGCGAACGAGGACGGCGCGCAAGGCTTGGCGGCGATTCAAGCCGCCGGAGGCCGCACCGTGGTGCAAGCGCCGTCGTCGGCCGCCATGCCCACCATGCCGAACGCGGCATTGGCGCGCCTTGCCGTGGACGATGCCCTGACGCCCGATGAGATCGCCGCCATGCTGTCCCAACTGCCAACGCAGCCTGTGCTGTAACCCAACACTGCCTTGACACCATGTTCCTGACATCCGCCAAACCACAAGAAGAACGAATCAAATGCCTGCTGGTCGACGACGTGCCCGAAAACCTGGTGGCGCTGGAAGCGCTGCTGGATAGCAGCCGGGTCCAGGTGCTGAAGGCGCAGTCCGGCCCGGAAGCGCTTGAACTGCTGCTGGAAAATGGCGACGTCGCCCTGGCCCTGCTGGACGTGCAAATGCCCGACATGAACGGCTTCGAACTGGCCGAACTGATCCGGGGCAGCGAGCGCACTCGCCACATTCCGCTGATCTTCATCACGGCCGGCTCGCGCGAGCAGAACTGGCAGTTCCGTGGCTATGAGAGCGGCGCCGTGGACTTTCTGTACAAGCCCATCGACCCGCACATGCTGCGCATGAAGGCCAACGTGTTCTTTGAACTGCACGAGCGCAAGCGCGCGCTGGCGCAGCAGCTGGAAGAGCGCACCGAAGCCCTGCGCATCAACGAGATGTTCATGGCGGTGCTTAGCCATGACCTGCGCACGCCCTTGCAGTCCATCGTCATGGGCGCGTCCCTGTTGCAGCGGCAGAACGACCCGACGCGCGTGGCCGGCCTGGCCCAGCGCATGCTGCAAAGCAGTGAGCGCATGGCGCGGCTGATTGAAGACCTGCTGGACGTGACGCGCATTCGCCAAACAGGCGGCCTGACGCTGGCGTCGGCCCAGCAACGCATGGATACGCTGGTGCGCCGCACGGTGGATGAAGCGCAGACGGGCTTTCCCGATCGCCAGATTGATTGCGATTGCGTGGGCGATATGGCGGGCGTGTGGGACGGCGAACGCCTGTGCCAGGTGTTTGCCAATCTGATCGGCAATGCCTTGCACCACGGCGAGCGCGATGTGCCCGTACATGTGCAGGCCGATGGCGCGGCGGCGGACCGGGTAACCGTGACCGTCAGCAATGGCGGCACGATCGCCCCGGCCTTGCTGCCGCACCTGTTCAACCCATTTCGCAGCGGCGAGCGCCGGGCCGACAGCCACAACGGGCTGGGCCTGGGGCTATTCATCGCGCAGCAGATCGTGCTGAGCCATGGCGGGCGTATCAACGTGGAATCCCGCGACGGCATCACGCGCTTTCGCGTGGAGCTGCCGCGCGGGGTTGCCGCGTAGGGGTTATCAGAACTCCGCCGACACCGACAGCAGCACCGTCCGGGGCGCGCCGACGGTCAAGCCTTCGCGCGCGGCGGACTGCCAGTAGTTCTTGTTGAACACGTTTTCCACCGTGGCGCGCACCACCATCGGCGTGCCGTTGGCGTTGAACGCATAGCGCGCGCCCAGGTCGAAGCGCGTCCACCCCGGGATCGTCTGCGTGTTGCCCACGTCCACATACTGCTGGGTGGTGCGCAGCATGCGCGCGGTCAGGGTCAGGCCTTGCAGGAAGGGCGTGTCCCATTCCGCCGCCGCGTTGAATTGAAAGCGCGGCACGGCCGGTGCGTGGTTGCCGTCGTTGGCGCCGCCTTCCGTGCGCGTCAGGCGCGCGTCGGTGTAGGCCACGCCGCCCAGCAGCCGCACGCCGGGCGCGGCGTCGCCTTGCACCAACCATTCCAGGCCGCGATTGCGCTGCTGGCCGTTGGACACGTAGCGCAGCGAGGCGGGGTCCAGATAGCTGCTGGGCTTTTCGATCTGGAACGCGCTGAGCGTGGTGGAGAAGTCGCCAAAATCGTACTTGCCGCCCACTTCGATCTGTTTGGCGATTTCCGGGGCGAACATCTCGCCCGCGTTGACGGCGCCTTCGGGCGCGGTGGCGCCCTGGCTCAGCCCTTCGATGTAGTTGCCGTACAGCGACAGGCGTTGCGTGGGGCGCACCGTCAAGGCAAAGGCGGGCGTGACGGCGGACTTCTTGTATTCCGACGAGGTGCGGCCCGTGGCGGCATCGAAGTTGGTCGATTCGATGCGCTGATGGCGGAAGCCCGCAATGATCTGGACGCGGTCATCGGCAAACGACAGCTTGTCCGCCAGCGCCACGCTGTACAGACGCGACTCGCTGGTGCGGGGTAGGTCGCCCGGCCGCGCGATGTTCGGCTTGGGCAGGTCGGCCGGGTCGTACAGGTTTGAAAAGATGGTGCTGGAACGGATGCGCGCCGACGAATAGTCGATGTCCAGCGCGCTGGCGCTGATCGAGGGCTCATGCTTGACCGGGCCCGTGTTGAAGCGGCCACGCAGGCCGACTTCGCCCGTCTTGCTCAGCAGCGATTCATTCAGGCGGGCGGGCACGGCGCCGATGTCGCCATTGGTGTCCAGCATCAGCCAACTGGTTTGCAGGCTTTCAAAGTCGTGCTTGCGCGCGCCGATTGCGCCATACACCGTCCAATCCGGCGTCAGGTCGTATTCGGCGCGCAGCGCGCCCGACCATTCCTTGGTTTTCCAGTAGGTCCACGACGGGAAGAAATTGCGGCGTGCGTCCGGCGCGGAACCGATGTCCACGCCCGGGGCCGGCGCGAACAACAAGCCGCTGCGTGCGTCGGTGTTGCGGTTTTGATAATTGATGTCGCCCTCCACCCGGAAGCGTTCGCCTTGGTAGTCCAGGCCCAGCGCTACCGCGCCCAGGGTTTCCTTGGCGCCGTCCTGGGGCAGGTCGCCGCCGCTGCCGGCCACGTTCAGGCGCACGCCCCATTCCTGGCTGTCGCCGTAGCGGCGCGCCAGGTCGGCGTGGGCGCCGAATTGCGAGTCGCCGATGTAGCTCAGCGTGTAGCGGTTAAGCGGTTCGGCACCGGCGCGCTTGGGCACCAGGTTGATCGCCCCGCCCACCGAGCCGTAAGGCGCCATGCCATTGAGCAGCGCGTTGGGGCCACGCAGTACTTCCACGCGCTCGACCCCGATCAGCGAACTGGCGTTGCGCGGCGACACGCCGTACAGGCCGTTGAACGACACGTCGTAGTTGAACAGCGTGAAGCCGCGGATGTTGAACTCGTCACGCCCCGCGCCGCGTGAATAGGTGTTGCGCACCGAAGGGTCGTTGACCAGTACGTCGCCGATGTTCTGCGCCTGTTGGTCTTCGATCAGCTTGGCGGTGTATTGCGTGGCGCTGAAGGGCGTGTCCATGTCGCTCATATTGCCCAGCAGCCCGACCCGGCCGCCCGTGGCCACCTGGCCGCCCGCGTAGGCGGGGGGCAGGCCGCTACCCAACGCGCTGGCTGTCACGGTGACGGGTGCCAGCGTGGCGGTGCCCGCGTCGGGAATGGCGGACAGGCGGAACTGGTTGGGCGCCTCGCGCGTGGCGCGCAGGCCGGTGCCGGCCAGGGCCTGGCTCAGGGCGTCGGCGCGGGAATAGCGTCCGCGCACGCCGCTGCTTTGGCGACCGGCCAGCAGTTGAGGCGGCGCGGCCAGCAAGATGCCGGTTTCATTGGCCAGGCGGGTCAGCACCTGGCCCACGGGGGCAGCGGGAATGTCGAACGTCAGCAGTTCGCTGGCCTGGCCGGCGCCCGCCGCCGCAGGCTGGGCATGCAGGGCCGGTGCCCAGATCGCCGACAGGGCGAGGGCCAGCGCCAGCGTGGGGGCGGGGGAAAAACGAGGGGACATGACGGAACCTGTGCGCGCTTGCGAAAAAGGAAAAGGAAGTTGGCAATGTCCTGCGTTGCAGGAGCTCTCACTTTCCTAAATCGAACCTGGATTCAAAACCCGGAACCGCCGCGCGGATTTTTCTTTGATTATTTTTGGATTTTTTTGAATTTCTTGTCTATGCACGCGGTTCAAGACTGATCCACCAGGGCAAGGTGCGCTGCAGGCGGATGGGCAGCACCGAGGCCAGCATGTTCAGCGCGCGGTCCACGTCGTTCAGCGGATAGCTGCCAAACACGGGCAGATCCCGCAGTTGCGGCGCCAGGCCCAGGTGCCCGGCATGGTAGCGGCGTAGCGCGGAGACGACTTCCGACAGGGGCGTGCCGTCGGCCAGCAGCAAGCCTTGGCGCCAGCTTTCCCGCGCGGGGTCGGCCGGCATCAGGGGCTGCAAGGTGTCGCGGGTGAAGCGCGCCTGCCGGCCCGCCGAGACGACTTCGCTGGCGCCCGAGCGCAAGGCGGTCACGCGGACCGCGCCGTCATAGACGGTGACCAGCGTGTCCGCGTCGGCCTCGCTGACCGAAAAACGCGTGCCCAGGGCTTGCAGCTCGCCTTGTCCGGTGTCCACGAAAAAGGGGCGCAGCGGATCCTTGCCGGTATCCACCAGGATTTCGCCCGCTACCAGTTGCAGCCGGCGCTGGGTGCCGCTGTACGCCACATTGAAAGCGCTGAGCGCGTTGATCCAGACGCGGGTGCCGTCGGCCAGCGTGACTTGCCGCGTTTCGCCCACGCCGGCGCGGTAGTCCGTGCCCCAGAGCGTGGCCAGCGTGGACAGCGGCGTCTGGCGCCATGCGGTCCAGCCCAAGCACGACAGGCCGAAGGCCGCGCCCAGCCCTAGCAGCACCTGGCGCCGACGGCGCGGCGCGGCGCTGATCGATTGGTGAAACGCCGACACGGCGGCATTGCGGTCGGGGCTGGTCTGCAAGGGGGTGAAGCGGCGGTCGATGCGTTCCACGTAGCTCCAGGCCTGCCGCTGCTCGGCGCCCCGGTCCAGCCATTGCCGCCATTGCTGCCGCTCGGCGGCGGATGCCTGGCCGCTGCGCAGCAAGGCGTACCACTCGGCGGCTTCTTCCATGACGTCGTGCGCGGGTTCGGACGCGGCCAGGGTGCTCATGGCGTGGCGGGGGAGGGGGAGGTCGTGTCGTCGGCCAGGCGGTCGCGCAGGCCGTCGGTCGTGTCGTCGCTCAAGCCAGCGGCCAGCCTGGCTTCCAGCTTCATGCAGCACAGCATGGCGCGCGCCACGTACTTGCGCACCATGCGGGCGGATACGTTCAGCGTGTCGGCCACTTCCTGATCGGTCATTTCGCAGGCCACCGCCATGACGAATGCATGCGCGACCTTGGGCGGCAGTTCACGCAGCATGGTGTCGATTTCGCCCAGTGCTTCAAGCACGATGGCCTGGTCCTCGGCGGACGACACGGTGGGTTCGGGCTGCTTGGCCAGCGTGTCCAGCCAGGCTTGCTCCAGGCTGCGGCGGCGCCATAGGTCCGCGCACATGCCGTTGGCCATCTTGCGCAAATAGCTGCGCGCCTGCTGCGGAGTGTCGAAGTGGCAGGGGCGGGTGAGCAGCCGCACGAAAGCATCGTGCGCCAGGTCGGCCGCGTCGGCCGCGTTGCCCAGGCGCCAGTTCACCCAGGCCAGCAACCAATGGTGATGGTTGCCGTACAGGTGTTCAAAGTCCTGGGACAAAGGGGGTGCAGCGCTCAAGATCCCGCCCGCTCGCGATAAGTGTCCGCATCCATGCACTGGCATTAATGCTAATGCGAACACTTATCAATTATTTAACGAGCGCAGATTATGGCTTGGCGCGCGCGGGCTTGGCAACCCGGGATAAGACCAGTGTGGCGCGGGGGCGTCAGGCCGGCGTCATCACCCCATCGACCATGCGCATGAGCGACAGCGGGTTGGCGCGCTTGACGCCGTCGGGCAGCAGCGCGTCGGGCAGGTCCTGATAGCAGACCGGGCGCAGGAAGCGGCGGATCGCGGTAGCGCCCACCGACGTGGACGCCGGGTTCGACGTGGCCGGGAAGGGGCCGCCGTGCACCATGGCGTGGCTGACTTCCACGCCGGTCGGGTAGCCGTTGGCCAGGATGCGGCCGGCCTTGCGCTCCAGCACGGGCAGCAGCGCTTGGGCTTGCGCCACGTCGGCCTCGTCCACGAACAGGGTGGCCGTCAACTGGCCTTCCAGGTGCTCGGCCACGGCCGTCATCTGGGCCCCGTCGCGGCAGGCCCCCCCCAGCGAGGCGGGGCCGAACACTTCGGCTTCCAGTTCGTGCGACGCCAGGAAGCGGTCGGCCTGCGTGCCGAACACAACCGCGCCGGCGGCGTTGGCTTCCGGCTTGGATGCTTCGCCACGGCCCAGCGTGGCCACGCTGGCGTGCTTGGCCAGCGCGTCGGCGCCGTCCTGGTAGGCGGCAAAGATGCCGGGGGTCAGCATGGTGGCCGCGCCCTTGGCCTTGACGGCTTCGGCGGCTGCTTCACGGAAGCGGTCCAGCGCCGGGCCTTCCAAGCCGATGACCAGGCCGGGGTTGGTGCAGAACTGGCCCACGCCCATGGCCAGCGAATCCACAAACCCACGGGCGATGGCTTCGGCGCGCGCGTCCAGGGCGGCCGGCATCAGGAACACCGGGTTGATGCTGGACATTTCGGCGTAGACGGGAATCGGCACCGGGCGGGCATTGGCGGCGGCAACCAGCGCCAGGCCACCCCGGCGCGAGCCCGTGAAGCCGACGGCGGCAATGGCCGGAGCCGACACCAGGGCGGTGCCGATTTCGCTGCCCGCGCCAAACAGCAACGAGAACGTGCCTTCGGGCAAACCGTGCTTGGCGACGGCGGCCTGGATCACCCGGCCCACCATTTCAGAGGCGCCCGGGTGCGCGTTATGCGCCTTGACGATGACGGGGCAACCGGCGGCCAGCGCCGACGCGGTGTCACCGCCCGCCACCGAGAAGGCCAGCGGGAAGTTGCTGGCGCCGAACACCGCCACAGGGCCCAACGGCACGTTGGCCAGGCGCAGGTCGGCGCGCGGCAGCGGTTGGCGTTCCGGTTGCGCGGGGTCGATGGTGGCGTCCAGGAAGTAGCCGTCGCGCACCACGCGGGCGAACAGGCGCAACTGGCCCACGGTGCGGCCACGTTCGCCTTGCAGGCGCGCGACGGGCAGGCCGGTTTCCAGGTGCGTGCGTTCAATCAGCGCGTCACCCAGCGCCAGGATGCCCTCGGCGATGCTTTCCAGGAACTGCGCGCGGGTTTCCAGCGGCGCGGCGCGATAGGGGTCAAAGGCGGCGCGAGCCAGCTCGGCGGCGCGCGCGACGTCGTCCGCCGAGCCTGCGGGGAAGGCGGGCTCCAGGCGTTCGCCGGTGGCGGGGTTGATGGCGTGTTGCGCCGCGCCCGAGCCCAGGACGGCGCTTTTGCCGATCAGCATTTGGCCGGTCAGGGTCATGATGAATTCTCCGAAAAAAAGACAGCCCCTTGTCTGGGGCGTAGGTGCACGGTAGATGCCGCGTTGAATGTAAGTCATCGTACAACACGAAACACCTCGATTTCAAGGTGATTGCTCTATGTATGTACTTGTAGACAAGGGGAAACCCCAAATTTATTCATCCCCTATTTCGCGGATATTCTCATGGTTGTACGATAACGTATCGGATGCGCGGATTCGCGTGCATCGCTGCGTATCTCCCCAAGGCAAAAGGATTTTTCATGCAGGTTGCGGCAGACCAAACGCCGGTGCTTATCAAGATTCACCCGCAAGACAATGTGGCGATCGTGGCCAATGAAGGGGGGCTGCCCGCCGGCACGGTGTTGCCCGATGGCCTGCAATTGGTGGACGCCGTGCCGCAAGGGCACAAGGTGGCCTTGCAAGACCTGGCCGACGGCGACCCGGTGGTGCGCTACAACGTGGTGGTCGGCTTTGCCGCCAAGGATCTGCCGCGCGGAAGCTGGATCAACGAGCGCGTCACCACCATGCCCACCGCGCGCACCTTGGAAGACCTGCCCGTGGGCACGCGCATCACGCCGCTGCCGCCGCTGGAAGGCTACACGTTCGAGGGTTACCGCAACGCCGACGGCACCGTGGGCACGCGCAATATCCTGGCCATCAGCACCACGGTGCAATGCGTGCAGGGCGTGGTCGAACACGCCGTGGCGCGCATCCGCCAGGAACTGTTGCCGCGCTATCCCAACGTGGACGACGTGGTTGGCATCGAACACACCTACGGCTGCGGCGTGGCCATTGATGCCCCCGGCGCGGCGATTCCCATCCGCACCTTGCACAACATCGCCCGCAACCCGAACTTTGGCGGCACGTCCATGGTGGTCAGCCTGGGTTGCGAAAAGCTGCAACCGGAACGGCTGCTGGCGCCGGGCGCCATACCAATCCGCGCGGGCGAGGGCATGGGCGCAGACGGCGAAGGGGTGGACACCATCGTGCTGCAAGACGAAGAAAACGTGGGCTTTCAGTCGATGATCGACCTGATCATGCGCACGGCCGAACGCCATCTGCAAAAGCTGAATGCGCGCCGCCGCGAAACCTGCCCGGTGTCCGACCTGACGGTAGGGGTGCAATGCGGCGGCAGCGACGCCTTTTCCGGCGTGACGGCCAACCCTGCCGTGGGCTTCGCCACCGACCTGCTGGTGCGTGCCGGCGGCACCGTGATGTTCTCCGAGAATACCGAAGTGCGCGACGGCATCGATCAGTTGACGGCGCGCGCCGCCACGCCGGAAGTGGCCGACGCGCTGATCCGCGAAATGGCCTGGTACGACGATTACCTGCAACGCGGCATGGCCGACCGCAGCGCCAACACCAGCCCCGGCAACAAGAAGGGCGGCTTGTCGAACATTGTGGAAAAGGCGATGGGGTCGATCGTGAAGTCGGGCTCGTCGCCCATTCATGGCGTGCTGTCGCCCGGTAACCGCCTCACGCAAAAGGGCTTGATCTTTGCCGCCACGCCCGCCAGTGATTTCATCTGCGGCACGTTGCAACTGGCGGCCGGCATGAACCTGCATATCTTCACCACCGGCCGGGGCACGCCCTACGGTCTGGCGCAGGTGCCGGTCATCAAGGTGGCCACGCGCGACAGCCTGGCGCGCCGCTGGCATGACCTGATGGACGTGAACGCAGGCCGCATCGCCACCGGCCAGGCATCTATTGAAGACGTGGGTTGGGAGCTGTTTCGCCTGATGCTGGACGTGGCCAGCGGCCGCCAGCAGACCTGTGCGGAAAAGCTCAAGCTGCACAACGCCCTGGCGCTGTTCAACCCCGGGCCCGTGACCTGAGCGCCCGAGGGCGCCGCCCACGAAGGGCCGGAGGGCGTCGCCTACCAAGGGCCGCCGCTAGCCGCGCTTCCGCTTGACCGCATTGCCATCGCATTACACCGACAAGAGGAGACACCGATGGAGCATGCCCCCTTGGCCCAGCCCGGCCGCCGCCGACTGCTGGGCGCCGCATTGGCGCTGGGACCGGCCACGTTGGCACAGGCCCAGTCGTTCAGCTTTACGCCGCAGCAGCGCTACCCGGATTCGTCCGTGCGCATCCTGGAGCCCGAGTTTTCCAAGTACCGCATCTACAGCAGCACCGTCGAGCAACTGGCCACGGGTTTCCGTTGGCTGGAAGGGCCGGTCTGGGTGGGTGACGGCCGCTATCTGCTGGTGTCCGACATTCCCAACGACCGCATCCTGCGCTGGGACGAAACCACCGGTGAAATCAGCGAGTTCCGCAAGCCCGCCAACTTCAGCAACGGCCTGGCCCGCGACCGGCAGGGCCGGCTGCTGACCTGCGAGCATCTGACGCGGCGCGTCACGCGCACCGAATACGACGGCTCAATCACGGTGCTGGCCGACCGCTATGACGGCAAGCGCTTCAATTCGCCCAACGACATCATCTGCCAGCGCAACGGCGCCATCTGGTTCACCGATCCGCCATTCGGCATCGGCGGGCATTGGGAAGGCGACAAGGCCAAGCCGGAACTGCCGCACGGCGTTTACCGCATCGACCCGTCGGACGGCCGCGTGACGCAGGCGCTGGGTGACTTGGCCGGGGCCAACGGCCTGTGCTTTTCGCCGGACGAAAAGATTCTTTATGTGGTCGAGTCGCGCCATCAGCCCAACCGCGTGGTGTGGGCTTACGACGTGGGCGCGGACGGCGCGCTATCGGGCAAGCGCCTGCATATCGACGCGCAAGGCCCCGGCGCCATCGACGGCATCAAGTGCGATGAAGACGGCAACCTGTGGTGCGGCTGGGGCAGCAACGGCTCGGCCGGCGCGAAACCCGAAGAGCTGGACGGTGTGATGGTGTTCAACCCGGCGGGCAAGCCCATCGGCCATATCCGTCTGCCCGAACGTTGCGCCAACCTGTGCTTTGGCGGGGCCAAGCGCAACCGCCTGTTCATGGCCAGCAGCCATTCGCTATACGCGCTGTACGTGGAAACGCGCGGCGCCGTGTGACGTTTGCAAGCGGCAAGGCGTTGCAGGGCGCCGCGCCGGTTTTATCTCAAAACAACATCAACCCGTGTGGAGACAGCATGAACGTAAGCAAGAGACATTTCCTGGGCGGCGCCGCGGCGCTATGCCTGTCGCCCTTGGTGCCCGCCTGGGCGCAGCAAGCAGGGGCCGGCGCAAGCGGCGGCGCGGCGAACTGGCCGACGCGGCCCGTGCGCATCGTTGTGCCGTATCCGCCCGGGGGCTCGTCGGACATCATCGCGCGCATCCTGGCCCCGCGCCTGTCCGATGTGCTCAAGCAGACCGTGGTGGTCGAGAACAAGCCCGGCGCCAACGGCAACCTGGGCGCGGGGCTGGTCGTGCAGCAGGCGGCCGAGGGCCATACCGTGCTGCTGTGCGACGTGGGCGCCCTGGCGATCAGCCCGTCCGTTTACACCAAGCTGTCGTTCGATCCGTCCAAGGACTTGCGCGCCGTCGGCATGCTGGCCTATTCACCGCACGTGCTGGCGGTGCACCCCGACGTGCCGGCCAAGACCTTGCAGGATCTGGTGGCGCTGTCGAAAAAAGAACGGCTGAATTTTGCCGTGACGGCAATCGGCAGCGCGCCGCACCTGGCGGCGGTGGCGGTGCAGCAGGCCACGGGCGCGCAATGGGAATACGTGCCGTACAAGGGCGGCTCGCAAGCGGTGACGGACACGATCGGCGGGCAGACCCAGATCATCATGAACGGGCTGCTGGCGACCTTGCCGCACATCAAGTCCGGCAAGCTGCGCGCGGTGGCGATTTCGAAGGGCGAGCGCATGAAGCTGGTGCCGGATATTCCGACCATTTCGGAACAAGGCGTGAAGGGCTTTGAGTCGGGCACGTGGCAGGGCGTGATGGCGCCGGCGACCATGACCGACCCGGTGGCCCAACGCCTGGCGATGCTGATGGCGCAGATCGTCACCCAGCCGGACGTGACGGCGCAATTGAACGAGCAGGGCGCCGAAATCGTGACGCGCAACCCGGCCGAACTGGCGCAGTTCTTCGCCAGCGAACGCGCGCGCTGGGCCAAGGTGGTGGAAAGCACCAACATCAAGCTGGACTGACGGGGCCAGGGCGCGCGTGTTGCGAGGCATGGACGATGGGCGCACACTCGTGCCTGGTTCGTCTTGCCTTGGAGCCGCGATGAAAGCCCTGATCCTGGCTGGCCCCCTGAGGGTGGCTGCGTCCTTTGGGCTGGCCCGATGCATTGGGCTGGTCACCCCCATCGGGCTGGCTGTTTCCGCCGCGCTGTTCGCCGGGCCCACGCTGGCGCGGGACAGCGTGCCCGGCGGCGTGCCAGAGCCGCCCGCGTCCGCGCGCACCTTGCCGGATACCTGCCTGGGGACATCATGTTCCAGGAAGGTGGACCCCGGCCGGAGCGGGCAGCCTTGCCTGGGCACGTCCTGCGGTGGCGCGCGCTACCCGGAGCCGGGATCGGGCGCGAATGTAAACCGCGCCCCGCCGCCGTGGAGCGGCCCGGCGCAACCGAAGCTGCCGCCGATGCCACAGCGTGGGCAGCCCTTGGGACCGCTGACGCCGGGGCCGGCGTTACCGCGTTAGGTGCGGGAATTGCGGTAGTGAAATGTGCGTGACATGCGGCAGTGAAATGTGCGTGACATGCTGGGCGGCTGCAATGCAGGTCACGGCATTGAAAAAAACCGTGACGACGCTTGTTGCAAGGCAACATCGTTTGCTATCTTCCGGCCGTACCGCTTCTATCGTGATTTTGGGGAATCCATCAACATGCCTGCCCGCCCACGCCTAGCGACAGTGCCCGCCCAGGAGTCCGAGACAGCGGTATTGCCTGCCCCACCGCCCAAGCCTGCCGCGGCGACCGACGCGCTTGGATGCGCCGCCAGCAAGCTCATCACGAACCAGCATTTCGAAGGCGGCGGGCTGACGTTCTATCGCAAAAGCACCGACAACAAACATTTCGGCCACGTCGCCACGCCCGCGTCCGACCGGGGCTATCTGGTGGGCGTGGCCATGCAGGGCGGACACCGACGCCGCATCCTGCAAGGCAACCATGCATCGACCCATGATTTCGACACCGGGTCGGTCTATATCCGCGATTTCAACGAAGACTACCGCGCCGACCTGCACGGCGGTTTCGACTTCGTGTTGATCGAGCTGTCGCGCGCCTTCATCGAACGCATCAACGACGAGAACGGCGGCCCGCGCGTCAGCAGTCTGCTGCCGCGCGCGGGGCAGGGCGACCCGGTGCTGGCACATATGTCTCACGTGCTGGCCAGCGTGTTGGCGCAGCCGGAGCAGCAGGGCGGCCTGTTCGTGGAACACCTGAGCCTGGCGCTTGGCGCGCACTTGCTGTCGCACTATGGCGCGGGCGCCACCAGCGGCTGGACGGACTCGGGCGGGAGCCGCGTGCTGTCGCGCAAGCTGGAAGCCCGGGCCAAGGACATGCTGCTGTCGTCCCAGCGCGCGGACACGTCCATTGCAGACATCGCCGAGGCCTGCAACTTGTCGCGCAGCTATTTCATCAAGGCGTTCCGGCAGACGGTGGGCACCACGCCGCACCGTTGGCTGCTGGAGCAGCGCGTGCAAAAAGCGCAAGACCTGCTGCGCATGCCGGGCCGGTCCATTACCGACATCGCGCTGTTGTGCGGCTTTGCCGACCAGGCGCATCTGACGCGGGTGTTCACCAGCGTGGTGGGCGCATCGCCCGGGGCCTGGCGCAAGGTCAACGCGTAGCGTGCATGGGGCGGTGTCAGCCGGGGGGGCTAAACCGGGGTTTAAGCCCGGGTTTAAGCCGCGGTGTACGATCACTGCTCTTTCAGACAAAGCAGCACCCAAGTACGCAAGACCGTCCGGCAGCCCGAAGCTAGCCTAGCGCTGTACCTTGCCGCTTTCTTCGGTTGCCCCGGAAGTGAATCCCATGAATCGCCCCCCCGTTGACGCCGCTTGCCAACCGCCTGAATTGCCGGCCTTGCATGCGCAAGCGTTTCCCATGCTGAGCCCCGACCAGATCCGCCTGGCCGCGCCCTACGGCGAGGAAGTGCGGGCGTCGGCCGGCACCATCCTGCTGCAAAGCGGCAGCGAAGAGGCCGCGTTCTATATCGTGCTGGATGGGTACGTGGAAGTGCTGGAAAGCGAAGCCGACGGCACCCAGCACAGCCTGCTGATGCATCGCGACGGCGAATTCACCGGCAGCCTGGACCTGTTCACCGACCGCCCCAACGCAGTCACAGCACGCGCCGATTCCGACAGCCGGCTGCTGTGCCTGTCGCGCGCGGGGCTGGCTCAGTTGCTGCTTGCCGAGCCTATGTTGGCAGACATTGTGCTGCGCGCTTTCATGCTGCGCCGCATTGGCTATTTGCGTCGCCGGCCCTATGGCGGCGCCATTTCGCGTGGGGGTGCCATGGCCGATGGCAGTGCTGTCCCACGCTCGGGCGCGGCGGCGGGGCAGGCCGACCCGGTGCTGGACCTGGCCGTGATCGGCGGCGGGCCGGCGGGACTGGCGGCGGCGGCCTATGCCGCGTCTGAAGGCTTGCACACCCTGCTGGTGGGCGGCTCTTTATGCGGCGCCGAGGCGCCAGGGACGCAGGCCTTGCCCGGCTTTCCCGGCACCATCACCGGCCTGTGCGATGGCGGCCTGCTGCGCCGCGCCGAAACGCAAAGCCGTCGCTTCGGTTCGCATGTGATGCCCGTGCGCGTGGCCACGGCATTCGACAGCACTTCGTACCCGTATCGCGTGTGGCTTGATGACGGCCAGATGATCGAGGCGCGCAGCTTGATCGTGGCGACCGGGCTGGTGGAAGACCGCTCCGGCGAGGGCAACACGGCGTGGTTGGACGGCTGCCTGGACACCGATGACCTGGGCTGCATCCTGACGGGCCGGGCGGCAGCCGGGTCCATGCAGGCGCGCGCCTATGAAAGCTCGCAGCCCGGCGTGTTCGCGGTGGGCGCGGTGCGCGCCGGATCCGTCAAGCACGTGCTGGCCAGCATTGCCGAGGGCGCGGCGGCGGTGCGCGTCGTGCACCGCTTCCTGGACGCCTCGGCTCACTAGTTTGCTGTCTCACTAGCCTGCCGTCTCACTAGCCTGCCGTCGCACTAGCCTGCTGTCGCTAAAGCTAGTCCACTGTCGCGCGGGTCCGCTGCCTCGCTAGTCCGGCCCACCGTCCCGCTTGGCCTGGCGCGAATCCAGCGCCAGAAAATGATGCACCACGGGCTTGTCCGGCCCGATATGAAAGCGCTGCGCTTCGCCTTGCAGGTCGGCATCAGCTTGCGACACGCGCTGGTGCTGGCGCAAGTGCTCGGCCCAGGACTCCACCAGAAACCATTCCTGCACGCGCTCGGGCTCGCCCGTGTGTTCGGCCACGCCCCAGGCATAGGCCCCGTCACGCCGACGCTCTTGCGCCACCGCCTCGAGCGCCTGCAGAAACGCGGGGCGGTCTTCGACGCGGATGCGGTATTCGATTTGCACCATGACCGGGCCGCGATCATGTTCGACGGGCGTGTCCAGCAGCGGCTCGGGCCAGTGGTTGGACGGATCCAGATTCGCCTCGCCCTGCGGCAGGCGCAGGCGATGCAGCACCAGGCCCGCCACCAACAACCCAGCGGCGCCGGCCAGCAAGGTGGCGGGCACGCCGATTTCCTGCGCCAGCAAGCCCCAGCCCAGGCTGCCGGCCGCCATCGCGCCGTTGAACACCATCAGGTAGATCGCCAAGCCACGGCCACGCACCCAGTTCGGCAGAATGGCCTGCGCCACGCCGTTAAAGGTGGTCAACGCCACAATCCAGCCCATGCCCAAGAGCAGCAACAGCAACACGGCGGCCCATTGCGGCGGCGCGAAGGACAGCGCCGCCATCACCACGGCGGCGGCCACGGCGGCGGCTAGCACCAGGCCATCGGCGTTCAGACGCTGGCGTAGCTTGGGAAGGACCACCGCGCCCAGAATTGCGCCCACGCCCACGGCGCCCAGCAACACGCCATAAAAGCCCGCGCCGCCGCCCAGCATGCGGCGCGCCACCAGCGGCAGCAGAGCCCAGACTGAACTGGCGAAGATGAAGAACACCGCCGCGCGCAACAGCACCACATGCAACTCGCGGCTGGCGCGGGCGTAGCGCACGCCGGCACGGAAGGCGCCGAAGAACTGCTCGGACAAGCCGTCGTCCACCTTCTTGGGCCGCTTCCACCAGATCAACGCCGCGATCACGAACACATAGCTCAGCACGTCCGCGCCATAGGCGGCGGCAGCACCAAACGCAGCCAGCAGCAGCCCGCCCACGGCCGGCCCCAAGGCGCGCGCGATATTGACGCCCAGCGAATTCAGGCCCACGGCCGTTTTCAGTTCGGCCTTGGGCACGAGTTCAGGCACGATGGCCTGCCAGGTCGGCCCCATCAGCGCCGTGCCCACGCCGCCCAGAAAGGTCAGCGCGATCAGCGTTTCGACGGTCAGCGTGTTGGTCTTGGCCATCACCAGCAGCGTGAAGCTGACGCAGCCCAGCAGCACCTGGATGGCGATCAGGAAACGCCGCCGGTCCAGGATGTCGGACAGCACGCCCGCCGGAATGGCCAACAGAAATACCGGCAAGGTGGCCGCCGTTTGCATCATGGCCACGGCGGCCGGGTTGCTGGACAGGTCGGTCACAAGCCAGGCACTGGCCACGTCGCGCATGAAGCTGCCGATATTGCCCAGTATGGTGGCGCCCCACAGCACGGCGAACAGCGTGTGCTTCAAGGGCGCCAAGCCGCCCACGGCGGCGGGCGGGGTGATGCGATCAGGTCCGGCCATGCAGGCGCTCCGTCAAGTCATGCCAGGCGACCAGGACGAATGCCCCGGCCAGCCCCAAGTGTTCATAGAACGCGTTCATTGCCATGAAGCGCGCGTCGGCGGGGGCTTCCCAATAGCGGTTGGCCATCAGTGCCGCCACGGCGGTAAAGAGCGCCAGCGCCAGCGCGCCCAGCCAGCGCAGGCGGCCGGACAGAATCAGCGCGCTGGCGCCGAGTTCCAGCGCAATGACCGCCCCCGCCATGAGCGCCGGGGGATGCAGGCCAAAATGCGCCATCTCGGCCTGCGCGCCCGCAAAGTCCAGCAGCTTGACCAGCCCGCCCTGGATATACGCGCCGCATAGTGCCAGCAAAGCCAACCAGCGCACCGTCTTGGAGAGCAGCGAACGTCGCGACGCAGGCGGGTGCGCCACGGAAGCTTGCACGCTCATACCGCCCAGCACGCGCAGCCCAGCGCGCCCCAGAAGCCCTTCAGGTCGGACACCGGCAGCTTGCTGGCCCAGGCGCCCGCGTGCTGGTGTCCGTGCACGTTGCAGTCGTTCAGGCAGGCGCAGGCGGCGGCCGCTTCGCGCAGCGTGGTCTGCAAGGGCTTGCCTTCGCTATCGCCCCAGGCGCCATAGCCGCCGAACAAGCGCGTGGGCGACCAATCCGGCATGGCGGGCGGCGGGGCGGCGTCATCATGGGCCGAGAATTCGCCCGCGCCCCAGACCACTTTGCCGCCTACCACCGTCAGCAGGCTGCTGGTGTCGGCAATGTCGGATTCCGGGCACGCAAAGAAGTCGCGATCGGGCACCACCAGGTCAGCCAGTTGGCCGACCGCGATGCGGCCTTTCTTGCCCTGTTCGTTCGAGAACCAGGTGACGTTCTCGGTCCACATGCGCAGGGCGGCGTCGCGGTCCAGGCAATTGCGTTGCGGCGTCAGGCGCAGGCCGCCGACCGTCTTGCCGGTGATCAGCCACGACAGCGACACCCACGGGTTGTAGGACGCCACGCGCGTGGCGTCGGTGCCGGCCGACACGTTGACGCCTTTTTCCAGCATGCGCTTGACCGGCGGGGTGGCTTCGGCCGCGCCCGCGCCATAGCGTTCGACGAAGTATTCGCCCTGATACGCCATGCGGTGCTGCACGGCCACGCCGCCGCCCAGCGCCGCGATGCGGTCGATGGATTTTTCGGAAATGGTTTCGGCATGGTCGAAGAACCAGTTCAGGCCGGCCAGCGGCACGTCGCGGTTGACGCGTTCAAACACGTCCAGCGAGCGGCTGATGGTTTCGTCATAGGTGGCGTGCATGCGCCACGGCCAGCGGTTCTGCGCCAGGATGCGCACCACTTCTTCCAGTTCGCCTTCCATTTCGGGTCCCATCTCGGGACGCGGCTGGCGGAAGTCTTCGAAGTCGGCCGCCGAGAACACCAGCATTTCACCCGCGCCGTTGTGGCGGAAATAGTCGGTGCCTTGCTTGTATTGCGACGTGGCCGTCCAGTTCAGGAAGTCTTCCTTTTCCTGCTTGGGCTTTTGCGTGAACAGGTTGTAGGCCAGGCGAATCGTCAGCTGATTGGCGTCGGCCAACTGCTGGATCACCTGATAGTCCTCGGGGTAGTTCTGGAAGCCGCCGCCGGCGTCGATGGCGCCGGTGACCCCCAGGCGGTTCAGTTCGCGCATGAAGTGGCGCGTGGAGTTCACCTGGTATTCCAGCGGCAGTTTCGGGCCCTTGGCCAGGGTGGCGTACAGGATCGACGCATTCGGCTTGGCCAGCAGCAGGCCCGTGGGGTTACCGGCCGAGTCACGCACGATTTCCCCGCCGGGCGGGGCGGGCGTGGTCTTGTCGTAGCCCACGGCGCGCAAGGCGGCGGCGTTGAGCAGGGCGCGGTCGTACAGGTGCAGGATGAACACGGGCGTATCGGGCGCCACGGCGTTCAGTTCTTCGATGGTGGGCAGGCGCTTTTCGGCGAACTGGTGCTCGGTAAAGCCGCCCACCACGCGCACCCACTGCGGGGCGGGGGTGATGGCGACCTGGCGGCGCAGCATGGCCATGGCGTCGGCCAGGCTGCGCACGCCGTCCCAGCGCAGTTCCATGTTGTAGTTCAGGCCGCCACGGATGATGTGCAGGTGGTTGTCGATCAAGCCGGGCAGCACGCCACGGCCGTTCAAGGCAATCACCTTGGTTTTGGTGCCGGCCAGCGGCAGGATGTCGGCGGCGGCGCCCACGCGGGTGAAGCGGCCGTCATGGATGGCCACGGCGTCGGCCATGGGGTTGGCCGGGTCCAGCGTGGTGAAGCGCCCTTGGTGCAGGATCAGGTCGGGGGCTTGGGTGTCAACCATGGCGCTTGTCTCCACATGCTTCGGCGCGTGTTTCAGGGGGGGTGGAAGTCTTGGGGCAGCTAGGCAGTTCACCGAACATATGCGGCTTGACCTGCTCGTGCAACCACGATGTGCGCGTGGCCGGCTCGGCCATCAAGCGCTTGACCAGCGGGGGAATCTGCTCCCCCGCCAGGATGCCCAGCAGGCCTACCAGGGCAATCACCGGGGGCGCGGGCGAGCGTACGTTGAACAGCGCATAGATCACGCCGACCAGCAGGCCAAGCGCCAGCGATACCAGGTAGACCTTCATGGGTGGCTCCTATCAGGCTTCGTGGGCGTTGAACATGGACTTGGCGTAGATGATGCCCAGGCCATAGGCGCCGCCGAACTGCTTGGCGATGCCGGTGGTCATCTCATAGCTGTCGGTGCGTGCCCAGTCACGCTGCATTTCCAGCAGGTACTGCAAGGCGGTGATCGGCTGGCCGCCGGCTTGCACGATGCGTTCGACAGCGCGGTTATGGGCTTCCAGCGACACGTCGCCGCAAGCGTCGGTAATGACGTAAACCTCAAAGCCCTGGTCCAGCGCCGACAGGGCCGGTCCGACGATGCACACGCTGGTCCACAGGCCGGCCAGCACAATGCGCTTCTTGCCGATGGCGTTGACCTGCTTGATGACGGCTTCGTCTTCCCAGGTGTTCATGGACGTGCGGTCCAGTAGCGCCTGGCCCGGGAACGGGGCGGTGACTTCGGTGAACATCGGGCCGGAAAAGCTCTTTTCGGCAACCGTGGTCAGGATGGTGGACGCGCCGAAGCCCGCGGCGGCGTGGGCTACCAGGCCGGCGTTGTTGCGCAGCGTGATGGCATCGATGGAGTGCGTGGCGAACGCCATCTGCGACTGGAAGTCGATCATGATGAGCGTGTGGTCCTTGGGGGACAGCAGCTTGGCGCCGGGCTTGGCGTAGGCGGTGATGGACATGGGGGCTCCTTGGGATGCCGTTGGCGAAAATCCGAAAAATCCGAAAAATTTGGATCACGCCCGCACTGTGCCTGTCCCCGCTATCGGTGTATTGAACGATTGTCAGCCGCTTTGAAGAATGGGATGGTGGCCGCCGGGCAAGGGGCAGGCCGGCAGGTTGACGAGCGATGGGCCACAAGAGGGCAAATCCAGGCGCATCCGACGCACCGCGTTGGTGCGTCGCCGGGGCGTGAGGTCGGCTGGCGACATCGCGTCGCAATGCCGTAACCCGGCGCGGGCAAGCTGGCTGCCTGGCACGCATGTTGCTTGTCTTTTCAGATGGCGTTGCCGAATCGATGTGTGGAGACTTTCATGAAGCATCTCATCAAGCACGTGACCCGCTACCGCTATCCCGCACCGGTCAACTACAGCATCCAGACCCTGCGGCTGACGCCCCGGCGCGACGACCATCAGCATGCCCTGCGCTGGCAGATCCAGACGCCGGGCGAGATCCAGCCGCAGGTGGACGCCTACGGCAATGTGACGCATACCTTGACGCTGCACCGCACCCATAGCGAAATCGAAATCCATGCGGTGGGCCAGGTAGACATCCACCCGCTGGCGCAAGGCCACGTGGGCGACGAAGACGAACGCCTGCCGGTGTACATCTATGGCGTGCCCACCGCCTTGACGCAGTGCGACGACACCGTCCGCGAGTTTTGTCGCCGCGTGGTGCCGCGCGGCGTGCATGCGCCGCAAGACGTGCTGACCCTGGCGGGGGCGATCCGCGAACGTGTCGCCTACCAACCCGGCTTGGGCAGCGCGCCCATGACGGCGCCCGAAACCCTCGCGGCCCGGCGCGGCGGCAGCCACGACCAAACCCATCTGCTGCTGGCCTGCGTGCGCGCCTTCGGCACGCCGGGCCGCTTTGTCAGCGGGTATTGGCACGCGGCGGGCGACGACGCGGCCAGCCATGGCTGGGCCGACGTCTGGCTGGCCGGGCACGGCTGGGTCAGCGTGGACGTCAGCCATGCCACGTTCGCATCCGACGGCCATTGCCGTCTGGCCGTGGCGCGCGACTACGAGTCGGCCTCGCCCGTGCGCTGGCTGCATGGGGTGGCGGCCACGCTGTCGATGAATGTATCGGTGCAAGTCCAGGCCAGCCATTGATGAATGGCGTACCCTGCACCAATGGCGTGACATTCCCAAGCATCGCGTGACCCCCCCAAGAATTTCGGCAGTGCAGTCGACCCGGAGAAGGCTTTGACTATCCACGTAGCGCTCAAGCACGTCACGCAATACAACTATGACCGCCTGGTCAGCCTGTCGGCGCAGGTACTGCGGCTACGGCCCGCGCCGCACAGCCGCACGCCGATCCTGTCGTACTCGCTGACGGTGGAACCGGCCGAGCACTTCCTGAACTGGCAACAGGACCCGTTCGCCAACTATCTGGCGCGCCTGAATTTCCCGGGCAAGACGCGCGAATTCAAGATCACCGTAGACCTGGTCGCCGAAATGGCGGTCTATAACCCGTTCGATTTCTTCCTGGAACCGGACGCCGAGGAATTCCCCTTCACCTATGACGAGGTGTTGGCCCGCGAGCTGGCGCCGTACCGCGTCTGCGACGAAGCCACGCCGCTGTTCGCGGAATTCCTGTCGCGGGTGGACGTGCGCGAGCAGCGCACGGTGGACTTTCTGGTGGCCTTGAACCAGCAGGTACACAAGGAAATCAGCTACCTGATCCGCATGGAGCCCGGTGTGCAGACGCCGGAAGAAACGCTGGCTCGCTGCGCCGGGTCGTGCCGCGATTCCGGCTGGCTGCTGGTGCAGGCCTTGCGCCACCTGGGGCTGGCGGCACGCTTCGTGTCGGGTTACCTGATCCAGCTCAAGCCTGACGTGGGGGGGCGGGACGGCCCCAGCGGCGCGCAAACCGACTTCACCGATCTGCATGCCTGGTGCGAGGTCTATCTGCCCGGCGCCGGCTGGATCGGGCTGGACCCCACGTCCGGCCTGCTGGCGGGCGAAGGCCATATTCCGCTGGCGGCCACGCCCGAGCCGGGCAGCGCGGCGCCGGTGACGGGCGCGGTAGACAAGGCCGAGGTGGAATTCGCGCACACCATGTCGGTCACGCGCGTGTTTGAATCGCCGCGCGTCACCAAGCCGTACACCGACGAGCAATGGCACGACATCCTGGACCTGGGCGACAAGATCGACGACCACCTGGACCACATGGACGTACGCCTGACCATGGGCGGCGAACCCACGTTCGTGTCGGTTTCCGACCGCGACGGCGCCGAATGGAATACCGCCGCGCTCGGCCCCACCAAGCGCGGCTTTGCCTTGGAACTGCTGAACCGCCTGCGCACCCGCTACGGCGGCAACGGCTTTGTGCATGCCGGGCAGGGCAAGTGGTATCCGGGCGAGCAATTGCCGCGCTGGGCTTTGTCGATCTTCTGGCGCGCGGATGGCGAGCCCTGCTGGAATGACCCGGCGCTGTTCGCCGACGAGCGTCAGCGCAGCAGCTACACCGTGGCGGACGCGCAGCGTTTCATTACGCGCCTTGCCGAACGCCTGGAAGTGGACGCGCGCCACATCGTGCCGGGCTACGAAGACGTCTTCTACTACCTGTGGCGCGAACGCCGCTTGCCCGCCAACGTGGACCCTTTTGATTCACGGCTGGACGACGAAATGGAGCGCGCGCGCCTGCGCCGCGTGTTCGAACAGAAGCTGGACAGCGTGGTCGGCTACGCCTTGCCGATCCAGGCGGGCGAGGGCGGGCCATGGGTGTCCGGCCCCTGGTTCCTGCGCGATGAGCGCATGTATCTTTTCCCCGGCGATTCGCCGATGGGCCTGCGCTTGCCGCTGGACTCGCTGCCGTGGGCGGCGGAGGGCGACGCGCCCGTGGTGGCGGATCGCGATCCTTTTGACGCGCGGCGTTCATTGCCTGGGCCGGCCCAGTTGCTGGCGCAGAACCCGCGCGCCACGGCGGGGACTGTGCCGGGCGCGGGACCTGGGATAGGTCCTGGGGCAGGTCCAATCCCGGACGCCACCCGAGCGCCCGCCAAGTTTGAATCGGCCGCATGGCTGGCCCGCACCGCCATGTGTGTGGAACCGCGCAATGGCCTGCTTTTTGTCTTCATGCCGCCGCTGCCGCGCCTGGAAGACTATCTGGCGCTGGTGGCGCAGGTGGAAGCCACCGCGCGAGACCTGAAGGTGAAGATCGTGATGGAAGGCTATCCGCCGCCGCGCGATCCGCGCCTGAAGGTATTGCAAGTCACGCCTGACCCCGGCGTCATCGAAGTCAACATCCACCCGGCCAGCAACTGGGCCGACCTGGTGGACCACACCGAATTCCTGTACGAGGCCGCGTTCGAGACGCGCCTGTCCACCGAAAAATTCATGGCGGATGGGCGCCACACCGGCACGGGCGGCGGCAACCACTTCGTGCTGGGCGGCGCCACGCCGGCCGACAGCCCGTTCCTGCGCCGCCCCGACGTGCTGGCCAGCCTGTTGGCGTACTGGGTGAATCATCCGTCCTTGTCGTACCTGTTTTCGGGCTTGTTCATCGGCCCCACCAGCCAGGCGCCGCGTATCGATGAGGCGCGCAACGATCAGGTGTATGAGCTTGAACTGGCGTTTCAGGAAATCCATCGGCGCTGCGCGGAGCAGGGCGCCCAAGTACCGCCCTGGATGATCGACCGCGCGCTGCGCAACATCCTGGTGGACGTGACGGGCAATACGCACCGCTCGGAATTCTGCATCGACAAGCTGTATTCCCCCGACAGCGCCACCGGCCGCCTGGGTCTGCTGGAACTCCGCGCCTTTGAAATGCCGCCGCACGCGCGCATGAGCCTGGCGCAGCAACTGCTGTTGCGCGGTCTGATCGCTCATTTCTGGAAGACGCCGTACACCGCGCGTCTGACGCGCTGGGGCACCGAACTGCATGATCGTTTCCTGCTGCCGACCTTCGTCAAGATGGACTTCGAGGACGTGCTGGCTGACCTGAACGAAGCCGGCTACGCCTTTGACACCGCCTGGTTCGCCCCGCATTTCGAGTTCCGCTTTCCGCTGTTCGGCGACGTGGCCGCGCGTGGCATCCACCTGGAACTGCGCGGCGCGCTGGAACCCTGGCACGTGATGGGCGAAGAGGGCTCGTCGGCGGGCACGGTGCGCTATGTGGATTCGTCGCTGGAGCGGGTGGAAATCCGGGTATCGGGGTTGAACGACAACCGCTATGTTGTGACGGTCAATGGCCGAGCGCTGCCCTTGCAGCCGACGGGGCGCGTGGGCGAATACGTGGCGGGCGTGCGCTACAAGGCATGGGCGCCGCCTTCCGCGCTGCATCCCACCATTCCGGTGCACGTACCGCTGACGGTGGATATTGTGGACACCTGGAACCAGCGTTCCCTGGGAGGTTGCCGATACCATGTGGCGCATCCGGGCGGGCTGAACCCGGAAACGTTCCCCATCAACGCCTACGAGGCAGAGAGCCGGCGCCTGGCCCGCTTTGAAAAAATAGGGCACACGCCGGGGCGCATGGACGTGGCGCCGGCCCAGGTCAGCCGCGAATTTCCGTTCTCGTTGGATTTAAGGCACGATTGACCCCTTCTGGATGTTTAACCCCGGCGTACCGTTCGCCCCCACCGGTCGCCCCTATCCGCCATGCCGCAATTTCTTTTTCAGACCGATCCGTCGCAGGATGTCGCATCCCTGGCGGTTCATGCGGCGCTGCCCGCACGGCCGGGCCACTATGACGAACTGCGCGCGCCGGCAGAGCCGTCGGGCGCCACCCGCCTGCGCGAACCCTGGCCCCGTTTCTTCGAGCTATTAGGCACCAGCGGCTTTGCCGACCTGGACCGGCGCGTGGACGTGGTGGCCCGGCAGATCCGTGAAAACGGCATCACTTACAACATCTACGCCGACGCCAACGGCTCGGCGCGGCCCTGGTCGCTGGACCTGCTGCCCTTTGTCATCAACGACGCCGACTGGTCCGCCATCGAACAAGGGCTGTGCCAGCGCGCCACCTTGCTGAACCGCGTGCTGGGCGACGTCTATGGGCCGCAAACCCTGCTGGCCGACAAACTGATTCCGCCCGCGCTGGTGTTCGGCCATCCCGGTTACCTGCGCCCCTTGCGCGGCTATCAGCCGCCGGGCGGCACCTATCTGCACATTGCCGCCTTTGACCTGGCGCGCGCCAGCGACGGCGGCTGGTGGGTGGTGTCGCAACGCACGCAGGCACCGTCCGGGCTGGGCTACCTGCTGGAAAACCGCCTGACCATTTCCGGCATGTTCCCCGAGGCCTTCAAGGAACTGCGTGTGCAGCACTTGGCGACCAGCTATCGCCGGCTGATGGACATGCTGTACAAGCTCAGCCCGGGCGGGGCGTCGTCGCAAGCCTTGCCGCACACGCCACCGCGCATCGTGCTGCTGACGCCCGGCCCCTACAACGAAACCTATTTCGAACAGACCTATCTGGCGCGCTACCTGGGGATCACGCTGGTGGAAGGCGGCGACCTGGTCGTGCGCGACCAGATGCTGTACCTGAAAACGCTGCACGGCCTGGAGCGCGTGCATGCCGTGCTGCGCCGGCTGGATGACGATTTCTGTGACCCGCTTGAGCTGCGCTCGGACTCCACGCTGGGGGTGCCGGGCCTGCTGCAAGTCATGCGCGCGGGCAATGTGCTGGTGGCGAATTCGCTGGGCACGAGCTTTCTGGAATCGCCCGCCATCAATGGTTTTTTGCCCGCCATCAGCCGCCACCTGTTTGGCGCCGATCTGCTGCTGCCGTCGCTGCCGTCGTGGTGGTGCGGCGAGGCCGCCGCGCGCGAAGAGGTGTTGGCGAACCTGCCGGGTACGGTGGTCAAGTCCACCTATCCCAGCAATATGCGGGGCGGCTTCGAACCCGTCATCGGCGGGGCCGTGCCGCCGTCCGAACATGCCGCGCTGCAAGCCCGCATTGCCGACAATCCCGACGCCTACACCATCCAGCAATACCTGCCGCTGTCGCAAGCACCCAGTTGGTCCGCCGGCCATATCGTGCCGCGCGCGGCCATGCTGCGCGTGTTCGTCATCGCGGACGGCGAGGGCGGTTGGAACGTGCTTCCCGGCGGGCTGACGCGTATCGCCAGCCGCGAACAGCAGATCGTGTCCATGCAGCGCGGTGGCAGCAGCATGGACACCTGGGTCACCACCCGAGGCGCGGTGGATACGTTTTCGATGCTGCCCGTGCAATTGCAGCCCGAAGACATCGTGGCGGCGAGCCGCCCCGTGTCCAGCCGCGCCGCTGAAAACCTGTTCTGGATGGGCCGCTACACCGAACGCGCCGAGAACGACGTGCGCCTGGCCACGGTGGCGCTCACGTGGTTGAACAGCGACGAAGACAACGCCGGCGAACTCTTTGCCGCGGTCGATGCCTTGTGCCAGCGCAGCGGCCTGATGCCGGCCGCGCCGACCTTGTCGGTACGCATGTTTGAAGCCACGCTGGTGGCCGAGCTGGCGGGCGGCCCCGCGCAAGGCGGCGTGGCGCGCAACCTGGGCGCGCTGGCATTCGCCGCCGGCCAGATTCGCGACCGCCTGTCGCCCGAACACTGGCGGCTGGTCGTCACGGCGCACGAAGGCTTCATGCGCATGGCGTCTGGTGGCAAGGGGGGCGAACCCGGGGTGCCGGAATCTTTGTCGGGATCTTTGTCGGGATCTTTGCCGGAGTCTTCGTCGGGGTCTCTGTCGGGGTCACAGTCGCGGTCTCAGCCGGACCCGCTGCCGATGTCCGCGCCGGACGTGCTGCGCGGCTTGAAGAGCCTGGCCATGCAGCTTTCGGCCATCACCGGCTCGCAAACCGACCGCATGACGCGCGACGACGGCTGGCGCCTCTTGACGATCGGCCGGCAGATTGAACGCCTGTCCGCCATGGCCGGCCTGCTGGGTGCCTTGTTCCGCCGTAACGCGGTGCTGGGCGACAGTGGTTTCAACATGCTGCTGGACCTGTTCGACAGCAAGATCACCTACCGCGCCTATTACCCCGGTCGCCAGGAAGTACCGGCGCTGCTGAACCTGCTGGTGCAAGAGCCGGCAAACCCACGATCGCTGGCCTGTGTGCTGAACGTGCTGCGCAAAGAGGTGGCGCGCCTGCCCGACACCGTGGCCGGCCCGGCCGCGGACCTGGTCCGCTTGTTGCCGGAAAACGGCGTGGGTGCGTCATTGGCTGAGCTGTGCCGACAGACGCAAGGCCAGGGCCAGGGCATGGGCCAGAGCCAGAGCCTGGGCCAAGCCCAAACCCAAACCCAAACCCAAGGCCAATACGCCGACGTGCTGGCGCTGTCCGCGCAACTCGAGGACGCCGCCAGTGCGCTGTCCAACGCCATCAGCCTGCGCTATTTCAGCCACGCAGCCGGTCATGACCAAACGCTTTCCGCGTAATTCACCGGCCCCGCACCCATGAATTTCCCGACTTCCGATCTTGCTGCGCCCGCCGCCGTGGGGGTGACCCTGGGCGTGGACCACGAAACCGCCTACCGCTACGCCGCGCCCGTGGAACTGGCGCACCACCTGGGCTATTTGCGGCCCTTGCATGACGCCTGCCAGGTGGTCGACGCCTACACGCTAAGCGTCACGCCCACACCGCCGTCCATTACCGAGACCGTAGATGGCTTTGGCAACACGCGCTGCCTCTTCGCGCTGTATGCCCCGCATGACGCGCTGACCGTGCGCGCCACCAGCCGCGTGACGGTGTACCCGCGCTTTGGCGCGCTTGACCCCTCGGCCGGCCTGCCGTGGGAAGACGCGGCACGGCGCTTGCGGTATGACCCCGCCTTGCCCTACGCGCCGGAAGTGGAATTCAGCTTTCCTTCCACCTACGTGCCCTTGCATTCCGAGCTTCGGGCATACGCCTTGCTGTCGTTCACCCCAGGGCGGCCCGTGGCCGAGGCCGCCTTGCACCTGATGCACCGGATCCATGCGGATTTCAGTTACCAGTCGGCGCATACGCAGGTGTCCACGCCCATTCTTGATGTTTTTCATGAACGGGTCGGGGTGTGCCAGGATTTTGCGCATCTGATGATCGGCTGCCTGCGCGCCATCGGCTTGCCGGCGCGCTATGTCAGCGGGTATCTGATGTCGCAACCGCCACCCGGCCAGCCGCGCCTGATCGGGGCCGACGCCTCGCATGCGTGGGTGTCGGTGCATTGCGCGGGGGTGGACGTCAATGGCGGCTGGATTGACCTGGATCCCACCAACGACGTGGTGCCCGGCACGGCGCATGTGGTGCTGGCTTACGGCCGCGATTACGCCGACGTGACGCCCCTGCGGGGGGTGATCCGAGGCGGCGGCCATGAATTGGATGTGCGCGTGACCGTCGCGCCCATAGACGAGTTTCCGACTGGACTGGATGCATGACCTATTTCTTCGACGCGATCCACCGCCAACTGCGCGCCCCGAAACGCCAGCGCGTGCGGCATGCGCGCGCGAAGGCCTTTCAATGCGTTTGCGGCCAGCCCATTTTTTTCAGCAACACGGAATGCCTGAACTGCCATCGCCAACTGGGCTTTGACCCCAAGCGCGGGCACGTGGTGGCGCTGGACGTGGAACCGGCCAGCGGCGTCCTGCGCGAATCGGGCAAGGTACGTGGCAGGACTTACAAACGTTGCGCCAATTTCTCCATGCCGGCCTTGTGCAACTGGCTGCTGCCCGCCCAATCGGCCGACACGCTGTGCCTGTCCTGTAACCTGAATCACACCATTCCCGACCTGTCGGTGCCGGAAAACGGCCCGCTATGGTGCAAGGTGGAGGCGGCAAAGCGCCAGATGATCGCGCAGGTGCTGATGCTGGGCCTGCCCCTGCGGCGCTCGGAAACGCCCGATGACGGTGGCCTGGCGTTCGACCTGCTGGCGCCCGAGGCCGACGGCGCGCCCTTGCTGACGGGACACGCGCACGGGCTGATCACCATCAACATCAAGGAAGCCGACGACGCCTACCGCGTGAAAGTGCGCGAAGACATGCGCGAGCCGTACCGCACGCTACTCGGCCATTTCCGCCACGAGATTGGCCATTATTACTGGGACCAGCGCATTGCCGGCGGCCCCTGGCAGGAACCGTTTCGCCAGGTGTTCGGCGACGAACAGGCCGACTACGCCCAGGCGCTGCAACGCAACTACGAACAAGGCCCCCCGGCCGACTGGGCGCTGCACTACATCAGCACCTACGCGTCCTGCCACCCCTGGGAAGACTGGGCCGAAACCTGGGCCCACTACCTGCACATGATGGACACGCTGGACACCGCCATCAGCTTCGGCATCACGCGCACGGCGGTCGAGCAGTCCTACGACCCCTTTACCAAGGACGCGCTGTACGACCCGGACGACCCGGAAGGACAGGCGTTCCTGGACCTGGTCAACGCCTGGGTCGCCTTGACCGGCGTGCTGAACGAACTGGCCCGCAGCATGGGGCAACGGGATTTCTATCCCTTTGTGCTGCCGGCGCAGGTGATCGGGAAGTTGCAGTTCGTGCACCGGGTGGTGAAGGGGGCCTAGCGCGCTGAAACAGCGTGAGAATAAATCGGCAAAAGAACTGGCAAGAAATTTCGTACAATCACCGAATTAAATAAATATATTGCTTATTTATCAATGTGATAAATGCAATATTAATCGGCAAAAAAACCGGCAAAAAAACCGGAAAATGCTCGGACCAAATGTACGATTCTCCGCATCAATTCTTGCCCCTCCAGCCCGCCGAAGCCGCATCCGCGCGGCTGCTGGAACGCGCGCGCGCGATCGTTCACCAATCGGTAGAACTCGGGGCACAGGCGCATCCCGCCACGCGCGACGCCTTGCGCGATCTGCTGCGCAGCATGAATTCCTACTACAGCAACCGGATCGAAGGCCAAAGCACCACGCCTCGCAACATCGAAGCCGCCCTGCATCAGGAATTTTCAGACCGGCCCGAGGTGGCGCAATTGCAGCGCATTGCCGTGGCGCATATCCAGGCCGAAAAGGCCATGTCTCGTCTGGCCGATACCCAAGGCGCGCTGGGCGCTGACTTTGCGACCGCCGCGCATGGCGCCTTGTACAGCCATCTGGACGCCCGCGACCGAACCACCCAGGACGGCTACGTGGTGCAGCCGGCCGCGTTGCGCACCATCGATGTCACGGTAGGCCGCCATCATCCTCCCGCGTGGCAATCATTGCCGCGCTTCATGGAGGCCTACACCCAGCACTATGACCGCCCCAGGCCCGCCGACGCGCAGTTGATCGCCATTGCCTGCGCGCACCATCGCATGGCGTGGATGCATCCGTTTGCCGATGGCAATGGCCGCGCGTCGCGCTTACAGACCCATGCCGCGATGCTGCCGATCACGCAGGGGCTTTGGTCGGTCAATCGTGGCCTGGCGCGCGGCGTGAACGACTACTACGGCTATCTGGCGTGCGCGGACGCGCCGCGCCAAGGCGACCTGGATGGCCGGGGCAACCTGAGCGAAAAGGGCTTGGTCCAGTGGGTTGAGTATTTTCTGGGCGTTTGTGAAGACCAGGTGGCCTACATGACGCGCACGCTGGCCCTGGATTCGATGAAGGCAAAAAACCCACGCCGCCGTGCAGGTGGAAACCGCGCACGGCCGCTTGCGGGCAGAGGCGGCCTTACCCATCTACTTTTTGTTTGCCGCGGGCCCCGTCAGCCGAGGCGAATTCATTCAGATGACGGGACTGGGCGAACGCACCGGGCGATCGTTGTTGGCGGCGGCATTGAAAAGTGGATTGGTGGCATCCGATACCCCGCGCGGCCCCGTGCGCTTTGCCTTCCCCCTGGATGCATTGCCTGTGCTGCTGCCATCGCTGTACGGAGGGGTGGACGATGTTGAGGGATGAAGGGTGGATGATTGGCATAGAAGAAGCCAAGCTCAACGTGCTCCGCGACGCCGCCGACAAGGGATGGGCTGACATCGCCGCAGGGCGCTTTACCGATGTCACAGACGATCAACTCGAAAGTTTCATCGAACAGCTTGGGGCGCAGGCTGCCGCCAGGGTAAACATGAGGAAGTAGTGTCGGTCTATCGGCTGTCCAATTGGCCGAGTGCTGCACGATGTGATGGACTTGGCGCAGCACCTGGATTCTCGAAGATCGTGGTCTTAGCTTGCCCTTGGGCAGAATCCCCCACCCGCTTGGCGGCGATTCTGCCCAAGGGCGTGAGCCATGACACGATCACACGGTCAGACTGATCCAGGTCGTCTTCAAGTCCGAGTACTTGTCCAGTGCGTGCAATGACTTGTCGCGACCGGAGCCCGATTGCTTCACTCCGCCGAACGGCACCGTGATGTCGCCATCCGCATAGCAATTCACCCACACCAGCCCCGCGCGCAGGCGGCGTGACAGCCGGTGCGCGCGTGACAAGTTGGCCGTCCACAGACCCGCGCCCAGTCCATAGACCGAATCGTTAGCCAACTGGATGGCTTCGTCTTCGGTGCTGAAACGTTGGGCTGCCAACACCGGCCCGAAGATTTCTTCGCGTACCAGGGCGGAATCCTGGTGGGCGCAATCGAAGATGGTGGGTTCGATGTAGTAGCCGCCCGACGCGCTGCGGGCTTGCTTGCCGCCGATGCGCAAGGTGGCGCCTTCGGATTGGCCGGCGGCGATGCGGGCCAGCACGCCTTGCATCTGGCGTTCGTCCACCATGGCGCCCATGGCGGTGGCGGGGTCCAGCGGGTCGCCGGGTTGCAGCGTGGCGGCGTAGGCGGCCACTTTTTCCATGAAGGCATCGTAGATGCCGTCCTGCACGTACAGGCGCGAGCCCGCGATGCAGACTTCGCCCTGGTTCGAAAAGATGGCCAGCGCGGCGGCTTGCGCGGCGCGGTCCAGGTCGGGGCAGTCGTCAAACACGATGTGGGGCGACTTGCCGCCGCATTCCAGCCACACGCGCTTCAGGTTGGATTCGCCGGAATAGGTCATGAAGCGTTTGCCGGTGGCGGTCGAGCCCGTGAAGGCCACGCAGTCCACGTCCGGGTGACGGCCCAGCGCCTGGCCCGCTACCGCGCCCAAGCCGGGCACCACGCTGAAGACGCCCGCGGGGATGCCCGCTTCTTCGGCTAACGCCGCCAGCCGGATGGCCGACAGCGACGCCTGTTCCGCCGGCTTCAAGATCACGCTGTTACCCGCGGCCAGGGCGGGCGCCACTTTCCAAGCCGCCATCATCAGCGGGTAGTTCCACGGCACCACGGCCGCCACCACGCCCAGCGCTTCGCGGGTGATGGTGGCCAGCGCGTCGGGGCCGGTGGGTGCGATCTCGTCGTAGATCTTGTCGATGGCTTCGGCGTACCAGGCGTAGCAGCGGGCCGTTTCCGGTACGTCGAATGCCAGCGCGTCGCGGATGGGCTTGCCCATGTCCAGCGTTTCCAGCAGCGCGAGTTCTTCGGTGTGCTGGTCGATCAGGGCCGCCAGGCGCAACAGGCGTTCCTTGCGTTGGCGCGGCGCCAGCTGGCTCCATACGCCGGCTTCGAAGGCGCGGCGGGCGGCGGCCACGGCGCGGTCCACATCGGCCTGGCCGCAGGCGGCCACGTCGGCCAGCTTGCGGCCGTCGATGGGGCTGGATGCGGCGAACGTGGCGCCGTCGGCGGCGTCGCAGTAGGCGCCGTCGATATAGGCCTGGCCATTGAAGTTCAGCGCGGCGGCGCGGGCTTGCCAATAGGCGTGATCGTGTTGGCTCATGCTGGGTCTCCAGTGAGGTTGGCGCGGGCGACCATGGCGTCCAGCAGCACGTTGCAGCCGGCTTCCAGGTCAGCGGGTTTGGCGTCTTCGATTTCGTTGTGGCTCACGCCGTCCTTGCAGGGCACGAAGATCATGGCGGTGGGCGTGACGCTGGCCATGTAGACGGCGTCGTGGCCGGCGCCGGTGACGATGTCCATGGCGGCCAGGCCGCGCCGCGTGGCGCCGTCGCGCACCTTGGCGACCAGGTCCGGGTCGAAGGGGGTGGGGGGGAAATACTGCACCTGCTTCACGTCCACTGTTACGCCGTGGCGTTCGGCGACGTCGGTGCAGGCGGCCAGCCAGCGCGCGTCCATCTGCGTCAGCGTGGCCTCGTCTTCATGGCGCAGGTCCACCGTGAAACGGACCTGGCCGGGAATCACGTTGCGCGAACCCGGGTGCGCGTGGATTTCGCCAACCGTGCCGCGTCCGTGCGGCTGGTTGTCGTTGGCGATGCCGATCACCGCCTGCAACAGGAAGGTGGCGGCGTAGAGCGCGTCGCGGCGGATGGGCATGGGCGTGGGGCCGGCATGCATTTCCATGCCGGTGATGACCACGTCGTACCAGCGCACGCCCAGCGAACCCGTCACCACGCCAACCACTTTTTCTTCGTGCTCAAGAATCGGGCCTTGCTCGATGTGCGCCTCGAAGTACGCACCCACCGGCCGACCGCCGACCGCATCCGGGCCGGCGTAGCCGATGGCGGCCAGTTCGTCGGCCACCGACTTACCGTCGTGGTCGCGCGCGTTCAGCGCCACTTCCAGCGGGAACTTGCCGGCGAATACGCCCGAGCCCATCATCACCGGCAGAAAGCGCGAGCCTTCTTCATTGGTCCAGATGGCCACTTCCAGCGGCGCCTCGGTTTCGACGCCATGGTCGTTCAGGCTGCGCATGACTTCCAGCCCGGCCAACACGCCGTAGCAGCCGTCGAACTTACCGCCGGTGGGCTGGGTGTCGATGTGGCTGCCGGTCATGACGGGCGGCAGGTCGTTGTTGCGGCCGGCGCGGCGCGCAAAGATATTGCCCACCTGGTCCACACGCAGCGTCATGCCGGCGTCGCGCATCCAGCCGGTGACCAGATCGCGGCCCTGGCCGTCCAGCGCGGTCAGCGCCAGCCGGCAGTTGCCGCCCTTGGGCGTGGCGCCGATCTGCGCCAGGTCCATCAGCGACTGCCACAGCCGCTGTCCGTTGATTGAAATGATGCTTGTCATGGATTCAGGTCCTGTCAGACGCTGGCGCTGTTATTGCCAGTGTTGTTGGTGCCGATACCGCGGGCAAGGCGGGCCTGTGCGGCTTCGCGGATGCCCATCAGCGTTTCGCCCGGCGCGATGCCGTTGGCGTCGTAGCGGATTTCCAGCAGCGCGGGCAGATTGCTTTGGCGCGCGAACGCCAGCGCGCGTTCAAAGGCCGGGCCGAAGTCGGCGGTGTTCTCCACGGCTTCGCCATGGCCGCCGTAACCCCGGATGATCTGCGTGAAGTCGGGGTTTTCAAAGCCCAACGCAATGGTGCGCGCGGGAAATTCGCGTTCCTGGTGGGCGCGGATGGTGCCCCAGATGCCGTTGTTGAACACCAGCACCACCACGCCCAGCTTGTACTGCAAGGCCACGCCCAGTTCCTGCATGTTCATCTGGAAGCAGCCGTCGCCCGCATAGCAGACCACGTCACGCTGGCGGTCTTCGAGCTTGGCGGAAATGGCGGCGGGCAGGCCGTAACCCATTGAGCCCACCGTGGGCGTCAGGCTGGTGCCCGGCCCGGCATAGCGGCGGTAGCGGTGCGGATACAGCGCGTAGTTGCCCGCGCCCACGGTCACGCAGGCGTCGGCGGGCAGGTGCGCGTCCACATAGGCGGCGGCCGCGTCCAGGCTCATCGCGCCGGGCGAGGGCAGCGGCGTCAGGCTCTCTGTCAGTTGCTGATGCGCGATGCGCACGGCCTCGCCGCGCGGCACGGCATGGCCGGGGGCCAGGTCCGCCACGCTGGCGGCAAAGCTGGCCACGTCGGCCACGATGGCCTGCGTGGGCGAAAACACGCGGCCCAGTTCGGCGGCGTCGGGGTAGACGTGTATCAGCTTCTGGCGCGGCAGCGGGCTTTCAATGACGGTATAGCCTTCGGTGGTGGCTTCGCCCAGGCGCGTGCCCACGGCCAGCACCAGGTCGGCGTCCTTCAAGCGCTGGCGCAGCTCGGGCGTCATGGCCCAGCCCACGTGGCCCGCGGCGTTGGGGTGGCGCTGGTCAAAACACTCCAGGCGGCGCCACGCGGTGCCCACGGGCAGCTCGAAGCGTTCGGCAAAGCCGGCGATCTGCTCGATGGCGGTCTGGTGCCAGCCGTTGCCGCCAAGCAGCAGGAACGGGCGTTCGGCGGCGTTCAGCAAGTCGACCATGCGCGTCAGGGCGGCCGCGCCCGGGTGGCTGTGCACGCGCGGGTAGCGCGGCAGGTCCGCCACGCGGGCGGTGCCCCACAGCGTGTCTTCGGGTAAGGCCAGCACTACCGGGCCAGGCCGGCCGCTGGTGGCTACCGCGAAGGCGCGCGAGATGAATTCGGGGATGCGGTCGGTGCGGTCGATCTGCGCCACCCACTTGGCCATTTGGCCGAACATGCGGCGGTAGTCGATTTCCTGAAAGGCTTCGCGTTCCATGAAGTCATTGCCCACCTGGCCCACGAACAGGATCATCGGCGTGGAGTCCTGGTAGGCGGTGTGCACGCCGATGCTGGCGTTGGTGGCCCCCGGGCCGCGCGTCACAAAGCAGATGCCGGGTTCGCCCGTCAGCTTGCCGTAGGCCTCGGCCATGTAGGCCGCGCCGCTTTCCTGGCGGCACACAATGGGTTCGATGGCGTCGGTGTGCTCGTTCAGCGCATCGATGCAGGGCAGGTAGCTTTCACCGGGAATCATGAACACGCGGCGCGCGCCATGGATGCGCAACTGCTGCATCAGGATCTGGCCGCCGTTGCGTTCGGGAAGTGCGGATGACGTCATGCAAGGTCTCCTGGTTGTGGGACGGCCTGCGCGCGGCGCTCGGCGGCCCATCGTTCGAATTGGTCGTGGCGCGCCAACAGGCGGCGCGCGGTGTTGTAGGTGGGCGGGTCGATGCGTTCGGCGTCATGCTGGCCGGCGCGCTGGGCCTCGAAGCGGGCAACGCGGTTGCGCGCGGCGTCTACCTCGGGCGCGCTGGGCGTGAACACCTGGTGGATCAGCGGCACTTGCTCGGCCACCGTCGCGCATTTGGATTTCAGGCCCAGGCGGCGCGCCCAGCGCAAGTCCGCTTCCAGCGCGGGCAGGTCGCGGTAGTTGAACGGGCAGTCGATCGGCACGCAGCCGGCGGCGGTGCAGTCCACCAGAAAGCGGGCGCGCACGGCGTGCAGCTCGATGCCGTCTTTGCCGCGTTCGGCCCCCAGGCTGGCCGTCAGGTCTTCGGCGGCCAGCAGGCAGGCGGACACGCGCGGGCTGGCGGTCAGGATGTCGTAGGCACGCACCAGCCCCAGCGCGGATTCCAGCGTCGGCACGATTTCCGTGCTGCCGGCCGGCAGGCCCAGTTCGGACTCCAGCGCGCTGATGGCCTGGTCCAGCGCGATGATCTGCGCGGCGCTTTCAGCGTGCGGCAGGAACACCGCGTCCGGTGCGCCGGGCATCACGCCGCGCAGGTCGGCCAGGCCGTCGTCTTCCAGCTTGTTGATGCGCACGGCGGCCACCACACCCTGGGCGCGGCAGGTGGCGAACAGCGCGGCGATGCGCGGCCGGGCGGCGGGCCGCTCGACGGGCGCGGTGAACTCTTCCAGGTCGGCCACCAGCGCGTCCGTGCCGCTGGCCAGGCCCGCGGCCTGCGCGGCCGCGTCCATGCCGGGAACAAACATCCAGCTGCGGCGCAGCGCGGCGGGGCGGCGTAGATAAGCGGTCGTTGTCATTGCACGTGCCTCGGCAGGAACAGCACCAGTTCAGGAACAAAGGTCAGCAGCAACATCACGGCGGTCATGGCCAGCATCATCCAGGACAGCGGGCGCAGGGTCTGCATCATGTTGATGCCGCCAATCTTGCAGGCGGCCATCAGGTCCACCCCGACCGGCGGCGTGTTGGCGCCGATGGCCATGTTGATGGACAGCAGGATGCCGAAATGCACCGGGTCGATGTTGTAGTGTGCCAGCACCGGCATCACCACGGGCGCCACGATGATGATGACGGGAATGGCCTCCATGAAGGTGCCCAGCAGCAGCAACACCACGGTCAGCACCAGCAGCACGGCGGTCTTGCTGTCGGTCCATTCCACCAGCAGGGTGGACAGCGCCTGCGGCACCTGTTCGGCCACCAGCACCCAGGCGAACAGGCCCGACGCGCCGATCAGCAGCAAGATGGACGCGCTGCTTTCACCGGTGGACTTCAGGTTGCTCCACAGCGACTTCAGGCTTAGCGTGCGATACCAGAAAAAGCCGATCAGCAAGGCGTAGACGATGGCGCTGGAGGCGGCTTCGGTGGCGGTGAAGATGCCGAAGCGGATGCCGCCGATGATCAGCACGGGCACCATCAGCGCGGGCAGCGCATCGATGGTGGCGGCGCGCAGTTCGCCCCAGCAAAACGGCTGGCCGCCCGCCCAGTTGTGCTTGCGCGACTGCCAGATGGCCACGCCGATCAAGGAAAAGCCAAGCAGGATGCCGGGGATGATGCCGGCCACGAACAGCTTGCCCACCGACGTATCTGTGATGGTGCCGTAGACGATCAGCACGATGCTGGGCGGGATGATGGTGGACGTGGCGCCCGCGCTGCCCACCAGCGCGCAGGAAAAGCCCTTGTCGTAACCGCTGCGCGCCATGGCGGGCAACAGCAGGCTGCCGATGGCGACCACGTCGGCCACGCCCGAGCCGGACAGCGCGCCGAACATCAGGCAGGCCAGCACGGCCACGACCGCCAGGCCGCCCTTGATATCGCCCACGATGGCGGCGCACAAGCGCACGATGCGCTGCGTCAGGCCGGCGCCGTTCATCAGTTGCGCGGCCAGGATGAACAGCGGAATGGCCAGCAGCGTGAAGCTGTCCAGCCCCACCACGTACTGCTGCGCGGCCACCATCATGGGCGCGGCGTCGTACACGGCCAGGTAGGCCAGGCACGACAGCACCAGGCCGAATGCAATGGGCATGTCGATCAACACCGTGATCGTGAACACGCCCATCAGGAAGAGAGCACCCGAAGACATCTTGTTATTCCTTTGCCATGGCGGGGGTGGGCGCAAGCAGTTGCGCCAGATGAACCACGATGGTGATCGCGCATGCAAATGGCAATGCCAGGTACACCGTGCCGGCGGACACATCCAGCGCGGGCAGGATCTGGTCGCCCGTCAGTTCGGCCAACTGCCAGCCCGCGTAGCCCAGCGCCGCCAGGCCCACGATGATCAGCACCTGGTTGACGCGTTCAACCACGTTCAGCACGCGCGGGCTGCGCACCATGAAGGGCAGCAGGCCGGCCATGAGATGAGAGCGGTCATGGCTGCACGCCACGCCGCCGATGAAGGCGGACCACACCAGCACCAGGCGCGGCAATTCCTCGGCCCAGTGCGGCGTGGTGTGCGTGACAAAGCGCGAGAACACCACGTAAGAGATCAGGATCGCCAGCAAGGCCACCGCCAGGGCGGCAAAGGCCTTGCTGATGCCCGACAGAATGGCGGACAGTCGGTTGAGCATTACTTGGCCTCGCGGTACTTCTGCACCAGCGCCATCAGCTCAGGACCGTAGGTGACCGAGTAGGTCTTCCACACGGGTTGCACGGCGGCGGCAAAGGCGGCCTTGTCGACCTCGTTGACCTGCATGCCTTTCTCTTTCAGTTGCGCCACGAATTGCTGATCGCCGTCGGTGATCATCTTGCGCTGGGCGTCGCGCCACTTGTCGGCGGCGGCCTGCACCACCTTCTTGTCGTCGGCCGAGATGCGGTTCCAGACGGGCTTGGAGATGATCAGGCTGGCCGGACCCCATACGTGGCCCGTCAGCGACAGATACTTCTGCACTTCAAAGAATGACGAGGTGTAGATGATGGACAGCGGGTTCTCTTGCGCGTCAAACACCTTTTGCTGCAAGGCCGAGTACAGCTCGCCAAAGGCCAGCGGGGCCGGGTTGGCGCCCAGCGCGGTGAAGGTGTCCAGGCGCATCTTGTCTGGCGTGACGCGGGTTTTCAGGCCGGCCAGGTCGGCGGGCTTGGCGATGGGGCCGCGGTTGTTGGTCACGTGGCGGAAACCGTTTTCCCACCAGGAAATGATGGTCAGGTTTTTCTTGTCGGCCAGCTTGGCCAGTGCGGCGCCCAGCTCGCCGTCGAAGGCCTTGTAGGCCTGCTGCGACGACGACCACGTATAGGGCAGTTCCACCACGCCGAACTTCGGTTCAATCGGCTGCAACGAGCCCGAGCCGATGATGGCCGCGCCCTGGCTGCCGATCTGCAAGCCTTCCAGCATGGTCTTTTCGTTGCCCAACTGGCCGCTGGGGAACAGCACGAAGTTGACGCGGCCGTCGGTCTTTTCCTTGACCTCGGCGGCGAAGCCTTCGGCGGCCTTGTTCCAGCTATGGCTGGGGGCCAGCACGTGGCCCAGCTTGATGTCCATGGCATGGGCCGACAGCGGCGCAAAGCCGGCCAAGGCGACAAGCGCGCCGCCGATCAGGGCGCGAAACGTTTGGGGAGCGTGGGTCATGGGGTAACTCCAGATGCGAAATGAAAAGTGGGGTGGTGGGTTCAACACGTGGCGGGGTGCGGCCCCGCTCAGTAGGATTGCCCCCGCATGGATGCGGGGTGGCCCGGCAGGGGGATACCCATGCCGGTATCGGTCAGGCCGTTGTCTCCCACGGCCAGCACCTGCAAGCTTGCGTCCAGGAAATTGCCGACGTACAGATAGCGGCTGTCGGGGCTGAAGGCGATGCCCTCGGGTAGCGCGCCCACCTCGATGGCGCCCGCGCGCGTGACGCGCAAGCCCTCGATGCGCAGCAGCACGATCTGGCCGCGCGGGTGGTGAAACCAGTCGGACGAGGGGTTGTTCGAGCCTTGCACGATGGCCACGGCGGCGTGGCGGCCATCGGGGCTGATGGCGATGCCCTCGGGGCCGTCTTCCACCATCAGGCGGTCGATCACGCGGGGCGGCGCGCTTTTAAGATCCACCACGCTGATGGAATCCGCATGGCCGTCCGAGGCCGTCGGGCTGCCCATGTCCACCACCAAGGCCAGCGCGCCGTCGGGCGACACCACCAGGTTGAAGGGCACGAGCCCCGTGGTCAGGTCTTCGGACGGGTCATGCGTGACGCGCGGCACGGGGCCGGTGTCGTCGATGTGCAGCACGGCCAGCCGGTGCGTGTCGGTCTTGACGGCGAAGGCGCGGCGGCCATCGGCCGAGAACGACACGGCGACAACGGGTGTGCCCAGGTCGACGTCAGCGACGACAGCCACGCGGCCATCGCGGATCGTCAGCACCGATACCGACCGACCCGCCTTGTTCGCCACCAGCGCCATCGTGCCGGCGCGGTTGATCGACATGCCCGACGGTTGCAGGCCGACTTGCAGCGTTTGCACGATGGCCGGCGGCGTGGCGGCAAGGTCCACCACGTATATATCGCGGCCCGGCGTGGGCTGCCATCCCTGGCCATCGGCGCGCTCGGGCCAGGCCATGGAATCGGCGATCAGCGCCAGCCGCTGGTCCGGCGTCACCGCCAGGTTGACGGGCGGGCCGAACAAGGAATTGGGCAGGGGCAGCGTCGCCACGAGCACCGGCGCGGCCGGGTTGGCGGCGGCGTCGAAAATGCTGAGCGTGTCGCGGCCAGGCGCCAGGAAGCGGATCTGGCCGTCGTCCCAGGTGACTTTTTCGTCGTTGCCGACCAGCAGGTAGTGCGGCGCGGCGCTCATGCGGCCAACTCCTGCGCGTCGGGCACGGCCAGCGTGGCGCCGATCAGTTGCCGGGTGTAGGGATGCTGGGGCGCAAAGTACACCTGATCGGCCGTGCCGCGTTCGACGATGCGGCCGCCTTGCAGCACCACGATGTCATCGGCAATGTGCTGCACCACCGCCAGGTTATGGCTGATGAACAAATAGCCCAGGCCACGGTCGCGCTGCAATTGCATCAGCAGGTTCAATATCTGCGCCTGCACCGATACGTCTAGCGCGGACGTGGGTTCGTCGCAAATCAGCAGTTGCGGTTCCAGCATCAGGGCGCGCGCAATCGCCACGCGCTGGCGTTGGCCGCCGGACAGTTCGCGCGGATACCGCGCCGCAAAGGCGGGCACCAGGCCCACGGCGTCCATCATGCGGCGCACCGACGCCGCCTGCGACGCCGCATTGCCGATGCCGTGCACGCGCAGCGGCGCGGTCAGGATTTCATTGATGGTGCGGCGCGGGTTCAGCGATGAATACGGGTCCTGGAACACCATCTGGATGCGGCGGGCGCGGGCGCGTGCCGGCATCGCGGCCAACGGCTGGCCGTCCAGCAGCGCCTGGCCCTGGGTGGGCGCCAACAGGCCCAGCATGAGCTTGGCGATGGTGGACTTGCCACTGCCAGATTCCCCCACCAGGCCGATGGTCTGGCCGGCGGGCACGTGCAGGTCGATGTCATGCAGGATGCGCGGCGCGGGGCGGCGCGAGAACAGGCCGGCGCGGCCGTATTGGAAGGACAGCGCGTTCAGGCGGATGCTGGCGGGCGAGGGCGCGGGGTGCGCGGCCGCAACCGCCTTGGAATTCGTGCTGGGATGCATGTTGGCGTTCAGCTTGTCGTTCATGCCGAGACTCCCGCAGTCTTCGCCGCCAGCAGCGCGCCAGGCTTCACGCACAGGCAACGGTGGCTGCCCTGCACGCGTGACACCAGCGGCTGGGCGCAACGGGCTTCGGCCACCGGGCAACGTTCGCGAAAGGCGCAGCCCCGGATGGCCACATCCAGCGACGGCACGGCGCCCGCAATGGTGGGCAGGTCGGTGCGCGGGGCGGTGCGGCCCGGCTGGGGTATGCAGTTCAGCAACATGGCGGTGTAGGGATGGCTGGGGCGGGTCAGCACCTCTTGTACGGTGCCGCCTTCCACGATGTCGCCGGCGTACATGACGATGACGTGGTCGGCAATGCGTGCCACCAGGCCCATGTCGTGCGAGATGAACACCATGCCTAAACCGAACTCGGCCTGGATGTCGCGCAAGAGGTCCAGCAGTTCGGCCTGCACGGTGACGTCCAGCGCGGTGGTGGGTTCGTCGGCAATCAGCAGTTCGGGGCCGCACATCAGCGCCATGGCGATCATCACGCGCTGGCGCAATCCGCCCGACAGCTCGAACGGATACTGGCGCATGCGTTCTTCGGGGTTGGTGATGCCCACGCGGCGCAGCAGGTATTCAGCGCGTTCGGCGGCTTCGCGACGGCTGACGCGCTTGTGGCGGCGCATCACGTCGATCAACTGCGTGCCAATCTGAAACACCGGGTTCAAGGACGTCATCGGGTCCTGGAAGATCATGGCGATGCGCGCGCCACGCAATTCCGCCAACTGGCGCGCGTTCAGCGTGGACAAGTCCTGCCCGGCGAACTCCAGCCGCGTCATGCGGCGGCGCGCGGCGGCGGGCAGCAGGTCCAGCAACGCCAGCGCCGTCAGCGACTTGCCGCAGCCGGATTCGCCCACGATGCACAGCGTCTTGCCGCGTTCCAGCGTGAAGTCCACCGCGCGCACCACGTGCTTGGTGTGCGTGGCGGTATGGATGTCGATGTGCAGGTTTTCAACCCGCAGCAGGGGGTGGGAAGTGGCGATCATGGCGTCAACCTTTCTTCATCTGGATGGCGCGCAGCGTTTCGCCCGCTCGGTTCACACACAGCACCAGCACGAACAGCACGATGCTGGGAATGACCACCAGCGAGGGCTGGAACAGCATGTTTTCCTTGCCCTCGGCGATCATCAGGCCCAGCGACGGCATCGGCGCGGGTACGCCCAGGCCCAGGAACGACAGCGAGGCCTCCAGCGTGATGGCCATGGCCGCGTCCACCGTGCCGATGATGAGCAGGTTGCCCACCAGGTTCGGCAGGATGTCGCGCCAGATGATTTGCAGATGTGTGCAGCCTTGCAAGCGCGAGGCCGTGACGAATTCCGCGTTGCGCAGCCCGGCGGCCATGGTGCGCGCGACGAGCGCGTAGCGTTCCCATAGCAGCAGGCCCAGCACCAGCACCACCACGGTGAGCGACGCGCCCACCACCGACACCACGGCCAGCGCCACCAGAATGATGGGCAAGGCCAGGCGCGCGGTGATCAGGAAGGACACGGCGCGGTCCACGCCGCCGCCGAAGTAGCCGGCGACGACACCCAGTGTGGTGCCGATCACGCCGCCCATCAGCGCGACGGACAGGCCGATCAAGGCCGACACGCGCACACCGTACAGCGCGCGCGCCAGCACGTCGCGACCCAGTTGATCCGTGCCCAGGATGTGGTTCCAGTCACCGCCTTCGGCCCACACCGGCTCTTGCAGCCGGGCAAGCAGGTCTTGTGTATACGGGTCGTGCGGAATCAGCCAGGGGCCGATCAGGCCGGCCAGCACCAGCAGGGCCAGCACGACAAGGCCCACACGTTGGCTGGCGCGCGCCAGGCGGTCGCCGCGCTGCGCGACGGGCAGGGGGGAGGGAATAGCGGTATTCATGAGGCGGCTCGCACGCGGGGGTCCAGCCAACCGTTGATCAAGTCGGCGACGAGAGTCAGGACGATGTAGATCAGCGCAAAGATCAGGATCAGCGCCTGCATCGTGGGAAAGTCGCCGCGCAGGATCGACGTCCAGGCCAGCAGGCCCGCGCCGTTGATGGCGAAGACGGTTTCAATGACGACGGAGCCCGCCAGCAAGGTGCCCATCTGCGCGGCCGCCAGCGACACCAGCGGGCGCAACGCATTGCGCAGCGCGTACTTCAGCACCACGCTGGGGCCGCCCAGGCCCATGGCGCGGGCGGTGCGGATGTAGTCGGTGGCCAGCACGGTTTCCATTTCGGATTTCATCAGGCGCAGCATGGCGGGCATGGCGAAAAGCCCCAGCGCCACCACCGGCATCACGTAGTGCTTCCAGGTGTCAAAGCCCGAGGCGGGCAGCCATTGGTTGCGCACGCTGAACACGATGATCAACAGGAACGCCAGGCAGAACGGCGGCATGGCTTGCGCGCAGGCCGACAGCAGCATGGTGGCGCGGTCCGCCAGCGAGCCCTTGCGCATGCCGGCCAGTACGCCCAGCGGAATGGCAAGCAGCAGCGCAAACGCCATGGCGGCCAGGCCCAGCTTGGCGGTGGCGGGAAAGTGCTGGCTCAGCAGTTCGGCCACGGGGCGGCTGAAGTACAGGCTGTCGCCAAAATCGCCGCGCACCACGCCGGTCAGCCAACGGCCGTATTGCAGCAGGATGGGGTCGTCAAAACCGTGTTGTACCGACAGCCGGGCGGCATCCGCCGCGCTGCCTTCGCCGGCCAGACGGGCGGCCGGGTTGCCGGACGCAAACACCAGCGAAAAGCTGATCAGCGACACGAACACCACCAGCAGGGCGGCGACCAGCACACGGCGAAACAGGAATGCAATCATGGGTCAACCTTTATGGTCTTGCGTCGGCGCGCATCGATGTACATCGGCGCGCGCCGTTCCGGTCGGGCGCGACTTAGCGCTTACACGCGCCCGGACCGGAATGGCACAACGGTTGGAACAAGGCCTGGGCGCAAGGGCCGCAAGCTTTACTTCCAGGTGGCCTTGTAGAAGCGCGGGAACTCGTCGCCGTCCACCGAGAAGTTCAGGTCTTTGGCCTGCACGGCGTTCAGCGAGTGGTTCCACAGCGGCACCCAGTACGCCTGGTCGGCCACGATCTTCAGCGCGGCCGCGTAGTTCTTGGCGCGCAGGTCGCGGTCAACGGACGTGTCGGCCGCTTCCAGAAGCTTGATGACTTCCGGGTTGCGCGCCTGGTCGTCCGGGCCGCCCCGGAAGAAGTTGCTGGTGGACAGCGCCGCGTCGGCAATGCCGTAGGAACCCCAGTTGGACGCCAGCATGGCGGTCTTGCCTTCACGCCAGTTGGTCATGGCGGTGCCGTACTGTTGTTCAACCAGGTTCACCTTGATGCCGGCCTGCGCCATCTGGGCGGCGGCGGCGTCCAGGATGCTGCGCGGCGGCGCCGAGATCACCAGGTCCAACGTTATGCCGTTGGGGTAGCCGGCTTGCGCCAGCAGTTGCTTGGCGCGGGCGGGGTCGAACTTGTAGGACTGCACGTCGGTCGTGCAACCGAACTGCGCGGGGTTGCACGCGGCGTTGATCACCTTGGACGCACCGCCGACGAGTGCTTTGCGGATGGCTTCGCGATCGATGGCGTGGTTGATGGCCTGACGCACTTCCTGCTTGGCCAGCGGCGACTTGCCGTCGTCAAAGCGCGGGTTCAGCGAGATATAGCTGATGCGCATGATGCTGCTGCTTTTCACGGTGACCGACGGCGTTTTCTCCATGCGCTTGGCCACGTCGGGCGGCACGCGCCAGATCCAGTCCAGGCCGCCGGACAGCAGCTCGGCGTATTGCGTGTTGGCGTCGGGCAGCACGCGCACCACCAGCTTTTGCACGGTGGGTTTCGGGCCGAAATAATCGTCAAAGCGCTCGTACACATAGCGGCTGCCGGGCTGGCTGTCGGTCAGGCGATACGGGCCCGTGCCGATGGGCTTGGCGCCCATGTCCGACTGATTGGCCTCGTAATACTTGCGCGGATAGATCGGCAGGTTTTCCGACAGCATTTCCAGCGCCAGCGGGTAGGGCGTCTTCATCTTGATGCGCACGGTGTCGTCACCGACTTTTTCCGCCTTGGCAATCCAGGCCACCTGGTTCTGGAAGCGCGCCTTGAAAGCGTCCGACGACACCAGGTTCAGCGTGTAGAGCACGTCGTCGATGGTCAAGAGCGAACCGTCGTGGAACTTCACGTCGCGGCGGATGGGCAGTTCGATGGTGGTGTCGTCCACGAACTTGTAGCCCGTGGCAATAGCCGGGCCGAATTCGCCCGTGTCCTGGTTCTTTTGCAGCAAGCCCGAGAAGACCATGCGCGCCAGCGCCAGGCCGGGGCGGTCCGATTCCTTGTAGGCGTCCAGCGTGGCGGGCGCCGCGTCGAAGGCGATGTTGAGGGAATTGTCGGCCTTGTTGGCCTGGGCGGCATGAGCGCCCAGCGCCAGTAGCGCCGCGCTCACGAACTTCACGGTACGGGTTAGCTGCATGTTTTCACCTTGATATGTTTTATGTGTGTGGCCTACGGGGTGCTGCGGTGCTGCGATCTTGCTGTGCTGCGACGGTTGCGCTTTTTGCGTTTCGACAGGCAAGCCGCTCCCCTTGCCGCGGGCGGCGCAAATTGCGCCGGCGGTGCATGCACGGTCGGTCAGGGAAGGGGCCTGATGCGTCTCAGGCCTGGCGGATTAGCAGTTCATCAAATCATCGGATCCCAACGTTGCCGAAGTCTTCCCGCAGACGCGCCAGGATGCCGACCAGATGGTCGTGCATGGCGTGGCGCGCGCGGATGGGATCGCGGTCGACAATGGCCGCGAGGATGCGTTCGTGTTCTTTCTGGGCTTCGATCCACACCTTGGTGGTCACGAAGTGTTCTTCCAGGCGATGGAACACCGGGCTCAAAGTGCTTAGGTGCCAGATGTGCGAAATGGCGGCGGCCAGGGCGGCGTTGCCGCAAGCGGCGCCGATCGCGCTGTGGAAGGCGCGGTCATGGACGCTGGGCGATTCGGTCAGCGACATGCCGTCGTGCGCGGCGCGGATGGCGGCAATCTGCGCGGGCGAGGCCTTTTGGGCGGCCAGGGCGGCGCATTCCGGCTCTATCAGCAAGCGCGTTTCCAAGAGGTCGAAGGGGCCGATGTCGGTGGCTTCGACGCTGTCGGCGGCGGCGGCGGCCGGCGCCGCGTCTTGGTACTGGCCGTCTTCACGCGGCTGGCACACAAACACGCCCGTGCCCACACGCACATCCACGTAGCCTTCGATTTCCAGGGCGATCAAGGCTTCCCGTACCGACGCCCGGCTCACTTGCAATTGCTCGGCCAGCTCGCGCTCGGCGGGCAGGCGGCCCCCCGCGGGAAAGTCACCGGCCTTGATGCGCGCGGCGATCTGGTCGGCAATCATGCGGTAAAGGCGGGTTGAGGCTACGGCCTGTAGGGAAGTCATCTTGGGGTGGCGTGGAGTGTTCGGGACGGTGAGCGTAATAGGTTTGGGGCGGTGGTGTCTTGCGTGAGCGAAAGCGTGGCTGGATTTTGTTTAGATGCCTGATGGTCCAGTGGTCAGGCCACTGGACGAAATGTACCGGAGCGCGTGCGGCTTGGGAACGGGCCGGGCCGCCTAATTAACGGATTTCAGGGAAAACCACTAGCGCGGCCACACTATCCAAGCGGCTTGTGGCCATCGTAATCAGACGACCGCATAAGCCGGAATGGCCGAGCATGGCGTCATGGCGCCATTCAAATTCCAGATTCCGGCGGCGTCCAGGGCATTCCGTTTTCATCGGTGCTGAGAAAGTCGTCCAGTGCCTTCTTGTCGGCAGCGGCTTTCTCCGGGTTGCCGACCTGATCAAAGGCCGATGGCGGTTTGGGCGCGACGGCCCGGTAACGCAGGCGTATAGAAGCCAAGATGGCGTCCCAGATCTTGCCGGCTTCCCTGTCGGACAAGGCCGCGTCCACTCGGGGCGGCGCGGGTGGACGTTTCCAGGGGGGAATGGCGTGTTTGTCGGGGACGAAGCGGGGCAGGGACCAGCGGACGAGGTCGAGCTTGACTTCGTCGGGAACGCTCTGCATAAGCGCGCCGCCGCCACTCATGCGCAAGTGCATGGATGGCTGGGTAAATCCCGGCGTGTCCCGGTAGTTTTCTGCCAAAAAGAGGAAGGCATGATGGTCGGTGTCCGTGTATCCGAACGCAAACTGTTCCGCTTGCATGGCGGCAAGGGTCAGCTTTCCCGCGCGCAGCCTGTTATACAAAATACGGGATAGCTGTTTCTGTGCGCGTGCCTGGATGCCGGTGGATGAGTCTGGCTGCAAGGCGGTAATTCGGGCTTCCAATTCAATGTTGGAGCCCTCTATATAAAACTCAAACATGCCGATTTCCTGATCGTGATGTTCGCGGATGATGACGGGGCCGAGCCCGAAGCCTGGTCCGGCACTCTGCGGGTCGGTGATCTTCGAGATGGTCTTGGCCAGGGCTTGGATGCGGGCTTCGACTGGCGCGATGACGTTCTCGAATGAATCAGCCTTGATCAGGACATAGACGTCGTCCACGAGAAGGTGGATTTCATGGGTGTGGTAATTCATCAGTTCGGGACTATGAAAGAAACGTAGCAACGTTTTCGTTTCGCTCAACTTGATTTGGGCCACCATCATCGACCCTCCTGAATCATGATCGACGTTTTTAATCTGCGACGATCTGTCGTTCACCGCGTCCGCAAAGCGTTCGGGGGAGACTTCCATCCCTAACACCCTGACTTCGACAGTTTTGAAATCGGTATCCAATCCGTAATACAACGTGACGTAGCTGCCGGTGCTGTAAAACCAGTTCGAAGGCAAATCAATCAAGTGTCGGCCGAATGCCCAGGTGCGGATGTCTGTAGTTGCGTTATTCACGGGGATGTCCTTGTGTTGTAGGAGCAGGATGCTGCCGGCGACGAAGGCAGCAAGCGCAATTGCGGCGGCAACAACGCGGGTCTTCATGATGACTTCCTCGCCTGGGCCGCTAGTTTCAGGATCCACTGCAACGTGATCTGCTGGACCAATTCATTTCGGAATGGACCTTCATGTTCGAACCCCTGCATTTCAATTTGTTCTTTCACTTGGCCGCGCTTGGCCTGGTCAATCGGTGCGCGACCTGAACTGATGGGGACCGTGCCGTCCCCAATGCCGTCCTGCATTTCGCAGTGCAGCTCCCAATCGCTGTATTGCAGCTTTTCCGGGGGGGAAATGGCGTCGACATACCGTAGCGAGGGAGAAGCAAAACGGCTTTGTCCTCTTGCATAAAGCGGCGTGCGGCCATTGTGCTGAATGTCCGAGTTTCGGGCTTCAAGAAGGGCTTCGATCGGGATAGGTGGCTGTGTGACGCGTGCTGGGCGCAGCCCCGGGCGTATCGTCCATCGGATCGATTCGAAGCTCGCGAATTTGGTATCCGACCCGTAGAAGACGTAAGTATTTGGGTGGTAGTAAGTGCCCAACTCTTCGTGGAACTCTTTGGCAAATCCAATGGCACGCGTGTAATGGGTCCATTCGATAGCCGTCCCGCCTTTCGGCGCCAGCCACTCTTCCTTGACCAGACCCCACCACCTGTGTCTTTCTAGATAGATCGTTTCGTACGGGCATTGCGAAGGGGATGGAACTGCAGGCATAGCGGGAGTGGTGCGCGATTGTTCTTCGCGTAATAGCTTCAGCCATCCCGGTGAATAGCGCCGCGTCGGCAGCAATTGCAATGCGCCGGGCGACTGGGCGAAAACCGCCGTTACTTCCTGCCCGCTGCCGCCGATCACAAGCGAGGTTCCGTAGTCCTCATCTCGCATGCCGACTTTGCAACGCCTGTGGGCTACCGGGGCGCCGTTGGTTGGCATGACGCCGTGGATGATTCCGCAGATTGCTGCCTCCATGCCAGGCAAGGTCGCGCATTGTCTGGCAATAAGGCCGCCCATCGAATGGGTCACCAATAGGACCTGTGTGCAGCGATCGCCATACTGCTCCAGCAGGGTTTCTATGCGTTCCTTGAGTTTCTTGGCGGAATCCGTGTTCGAAGCCAGCCAGTTATACCCAAACGCATGCACCGGCATATTGAACCGTGCGCCGGCCAGCAGATCGTCCGTGGTTAACGGTTTGACGCCTTCATCGCTTCCGTTTCGATCCAGCCCGTTCAACCCCGGCATAAAGACATCCACGCCCGGCTTAAGGCGCCGATACGTTGCTTTCGGATCCTCCCAATGCCTGTCCTCCAATTCAAGCGCATAGTTTTCGTGGCGAGGAACGGTGGGGGAGTTCAGGACATGCTCCAACCACCGCAGAAAGCGTTCGTAGCTCGTTTGCCCAACCTCTCCCCAACCTCGTTCCCGGTAACGCTCCCCAAGGGCCGCTTTGCGGGCGGCGGGTAGTAGTTGTCCGTTCTCTTGCACCATTCCTAGTGGAACGTCGGGGACCGCACCTTGGTCATCGACTTCTACACGTTCAGGATGCAAGCTTGTCTGACGAAAACCCGCCTCTTTAGTGACCCACTGGGATAGCAAGTGGGTCGGCAGCCCCAGCATTCCGTAGTCGAGGGTCCAAACCGGTTTGGTTTTTTTCCCGGGGAGCGGTGAAGCCGACCTCAAGTTACTCCCCATCACCCCTGGAATGAATATCACCGGCAGGATGAGATCCGGCCCGATACGTAGTTGAACTGGGTCGGTGATCTTGCAATCCGTCAGCGTCCAGGTAAAGCACTGTTGACCCCGGGCGTCGTAGTGAAACGGTGCCACGCGCTCGGTCGGCGGGTCTTTCTCAGGTTTGATGTCAGTCATTTCTTATCGCCTTTCCATTCGATATAAACGCCATCCATGCGCATGTCTTTTTGCATGGTCAGAAAGCCCTCGCCATCCGTACGGCCGGTCACTCGGGAGCCATCGTTGCGCCATAGGGTGTATTCGGCATTGCGTGCCAGGGAACCGTCGGCTAGCGTGGCCTGGAATCGGTCGTTGAAGGGAGTTGCCTCCCAGGAGTTGAATTCCATCGACGCGCTGTTTGGCCCCACAAAGTTGTGCTGTGCCGCCTTCACCGTCAGCTTTCCCGGCATGCCCAGTTCAATATTCCCGTCGGCCATCTTGATGTACGCCCCGCCGCAGAGCAGCGTGATGTGCTTGTCTGCGGCCACCAATACATGCTGTTTGCTGGAGGTGATTTCGGCGCTTTGGTCGGCCTGGATGCGGATGGCGTTGTGTTGCGCTTGCAGCAGCAGTTCGCCTTGGTGGGCGATGTGGCGCATGGCGCCGCTTTGCGAGAACAGGCCCAGGTCGCCACCTGCGTTGATGACGACTTTGTCGCCTGCGCTGATCTGCTGGTGCTGTTGGGCGATGCTGTCGATGTGGGCCCCTGCCGTCATCACGATGCTGGCGGGCGTGGCGGCGGCGATGCCGGCGGGCGCGCTCAGGCCCATCGCGCCGGCATTGCCTTGGCCGGTGCCCTCGGGCTGATTGTTGGCGCCGTGGCCAAGGTCGCGTACGGCTTCGGTCAATGACTGCTGGGGCTGCGCGTCGTGAGTTATGCCTTCGTGGGTGCTGGCGTAGTCACCCAGGTTACGAGCCAGTTCCAATGCGGATTCCAAGGCGGCGACGATATCGGATCGGTCCAATTGTCCGCCCTTGGCTTGCAACTGCGCCTCGGTGCTCAACAACAATCCCTTGGCCGCTCGCAATGCCCCGTGCTCATCCGTGCGCAGTTCAAACCCCTCACCACGAGGTTCGCCACCGCCTGGACGCGGATGCGTCAGATACCCCAGATGCAACTGCGTGTCGCCGTGCTCGCTCATCAAAGCCGCGCTGATTTGCGCAGACGTGTCGTCCAGACGCAATTCATTGGCGCGATTGCCCTTGTGCTCCTTGCTTTTGATGGTGTTCAGGATGTTGTGGCGCGGCAGTTCATACGGCGGCAGGTTGGTGGCGCGGAACGTTCTCCCGATGACTATTGGTTGGTCTGGATCGCCGTTTGCGAATTGCACGATGACCTCTTGGCCGATGCGCGGTATCGCCATATGCCCCCACAGAGCCCCGGCCCAGTTCTGCGACACGCGGATCCAGCAGGAACTGTGTTCATCGTTGCGACCCAGCCGGTCCCAGGGGAACTGCACCTTGACGCGGCCCCAGGCGTCGCAATAGATCTCTTCATTGGGCGGGCCGACCACGGTGGCCATCTGTGGGCCGTCGAGGCGTGGTTTGGGGGCAGGCTCGGGCTTCCAGTCGACTTTGTCGGGCACGAGTTCGGCGGTGTAGTGGTAGCGCGTGCCTTGTTCGGAACCCGCCGCGTCTTCTTCTTGACTCGTGTGTTGCACGCCGTGATGGCGCATGCGCACGGGGCGCCAGCCTTGGTTCCAATCTTCGCGCGGATGGCCGGTGAGGTCGAAGGCGACCCCGGGGGTCAAACGCGCGTCATCGCCTTCGACAAACGCCACGCGCGCATCGCGGCGGCGGCCGAGCAGGCGGGTCAGGGTGAACGGCTTGCCTGCTTCGTCGCGCTTGTAGCGGCCGGGGTAGTCGTAGCGTTCGTAGCGACGATCCTGGTGGTCAAGGTCGGCGGCGACCGGGGAATGTTCCTGGCTATAACGCGGATGGGTGTAGGTGTAGTCCCGCTGGGTCTGCACGGCGGTGCGGATGCGCTCGGCGTAGGCAAAGCGATGCAGCGCGGGTTCTGCCTGATCTCCACCCGGCATGGGGTTGTAGACCACGGGCCCGCCTTCGATTTCGCCGTGGATGTAGATGCGGTCGCCGTGGATCAGGCGGTGTCCGTGTTCCGAATGCGCGTAGCGGTAGAAGTAGCCTTCTTCGGCCGCTAGCCTGTCCAGAAACGCCAAGTCGGTGTCGCCGGCTTGCACGCAGTATTCGCGCGGCAGGTGCTCAACCGTGCTGACCTGTTCGTAGTCGGTGATGCCTTGCCGTTTGATCACATCGGCCAGGATCTCGGGCACGGACAGGTGCTGGTAGATGCGCCAATCGGAACACAGCGCGGCGCGGGCCAGGGAGGGTTCTACGACCAGCCGGTAGCGCGTGCGTCGAAAGCCGGTGTCGGCTTGGACGAACTCCGTGATGATGCCGTGCACATGGCGCACCGCCTGCTCCCCGCGCCAAATAGTGAAAAGCGCGGGCTGGTCCAGCAGCGTGCCGAAATCAATGGCGGGGTCGACGCTGGACAGTTCGAGGCACAGCCGATAGGTCTCGGACAGGGCCTCGTCCAGCGTGAACTCAATGACGTCAAACTCCACGCCGCTGGCGGGGGTGAAGGTGAAGCGCAAGTCGGACAGCCGAGGCACGGCGGTGCTCCTTTTGGCGGTGTGCAAGATGGAACCCAACATCTTGCACAGCGGCAAAAGGCGCCGTCTATTGGACGACTACGAAACTGCGTCTCGCTTTCCTAAGAGGCCAAACTAAGTGGTCAAGCTAAGTGGCAAAGCTAAGCGTTAAAGCTAAGCAGCACAGCTAAGCGGCCAAGTTGCGCTTCAAGGCGTGGATCAAGTCCGCGCGTGCCTCTTGCGCTTGGGGCAGCAGGCGTGTCATGCCGATGAAGCTGTGCGGCACGCCGGAATAGACGACCAGCATGGGCGCCGCGCCGGTGGCGAAGAGTTTGTTGGCCAGGTCCAGCGTGTCGTCCAGCAGCGGGTCCAGCGCGGCGGCTTGCAGAATCAGCGGCGGCAGGCCGTTCATGTCGGCATGCAGCGGGGCGACACCGGGGTCCGTCAATTGCGCGGCGTCGGCAACGTACTGCTGCCAGTACCAATCGAGCTTTTCCGTCGACAGGCCAAAGCGTCCGTCGCCATAGGCGTCGTGCGAAGCCGTGTCGCGGCGGGCGGAGAGCATGCCGTAGATGACGACGCCGGTCTTGATGAAGGCGTCGCCCTCGTCGCGCAGGCGTTGCAGCGCGGCCACCGTAAGGTTGCCGCCGGCGGATTCGCCGCCCACCGACAGGCGCGATGCATCCAGGCCCAGTGAGGGCGCCTGGTCGCGCAACCAGCGCAGCGCGCCCAGCACTTGCTCCAACGCGACGGGGTAGCGGGCTTCGGGCGACAGAGCGTAAGACAGGCCCGCCGTGACGATGCCGGCGTCGGCCGCGATCTCGCGTTTCCAGCGGTCCAGCGAGTCCAGATCGCCATGCGCGAAGCCGCCACCGTGCAGGTGCAGGTAGAGGGGCAGCGGTGCGGCATCCGCGCCTTCCGGGTAGTACAGGCGCAGCGTGGCGGGCACGGGCAGATGGTCCAGCCGGTGTTCCACCACGCGGCCCACGGGTGGCGCGGGCTGGCTCAACCACTGTTGGTAGGCGCGGCTTTTTTCGCGGAATTCGGCAATGGGCGTGGTCAGCACGTTGGCTGTGCCCACGCCGTGCTGTTGCGCCAATGCTTGCGCGGCCAGCACGTCGGGCGCCAGGGTAGGGGTGTGGGAAGCGTCGCTCATGGGGGTCCTGTGGGGAAGGCCAATGCGGGGAACGCGCCAGTATGACGCGGATCGCGCGGCCTTGCTGAAACCCGCTTGCGCGGCCGCGCTTGGCGCTATCATCGTTGCGTCTTCAGCCGCGCCGGCTTAATACGCTTTGCCAGGCTTGCTGTCGTCACGCTCACTGTCGTCACGCTTGCCTTGTCACCCTTTATCGCCTTCTTGGAAACGCCACATATGAACGACCGCCTGCACCAGACGCTGCTTCGGTTTGACCAGTACAACGGCACCGATCCGAACCTGTTTACCTGGCAGGGCGAGACCTGCCCGCAGGAACTGTTCCTGGCGCAGAAGCTGCATGAGTGGGTATTGAAACTTGCGCCCGACGCATCGTTGCCGCTGGTGCTGGCGTCGCGCTGCCAGCACATCGGGCGGTGGGAAATCAGCCGCAAGAGCTATCCCGATGGGCGCGTGGGCTATCTGACGTGGCGCAAGGCCTTGGCGCGGCATCACGCCAGCGCCGCGGAAGGGATCATGCGCGAGACGGGCTACGAAGACGACGTGATCGACCGCGTCAAGACCATCGTCATGAAGCAGGGCATCAAGCAGGACGCCGATGTGCAGACCATGGAAAATGCCTTGTGCCTGGTGTTTCTGCAATATCAGTACGAAGCCTTCCACCCCGCGCATGGCGAGAAGATCGTGGAGATTCTGCGGAAGTCTTTGCAGAAGATGGATGCGGCGGGCCACAAGTGGGCGCTGACCTTGCCGTATAGCGCGGCCGGGACGGCGTACCTGGAGCAGGCGCTAGCGGCGTAAAGGGCGGCATACGCGGTTCACACGTGGCGGTTAACACGTGGCGGTTAACACGTGGCGGTTAACACGTGGCGGTTAACACGCACCACGAGCAAAAACACACAAGCCCGGCCGCGACGATGACGTCGCGAGCCGGGCTTGTTGCCGTCGTGCAAGCCGAAGCTTGCGCAAAGGCGGTATGACTACGCAGGCTTGTCGGTGGACGTATCGTCGGCAGCCTTGGCGGATGCGTCGCTGGACGAAGCCGGCGTGTCGACGGATGCCGAGTCAGCGGTGAGTTCCGTTGTATCAGCGGTGAACTTCGTTGAGTCAGCAGTGAGTTCCGTTGAATCAGCGGTGAGCTTCGTCGTATCAGCGGTGAGTTCCGTGGTGTCGACCGTGGTGCCAGCCGAAGACTCAGCCGGCGCTTGCGGTGACGATTGGACAGGAGCCGTGACAGGCGCCGAGACCGGAGCAGCGACGGCGGCAGAGGCCGAAGCGGCGGTGTCGGTGCCCGCAGCCGCATCCGCGGCAGGCGCTTCGCCAGAGGCAGCGGCAGCCGCGGCTTCCTTCTTGGCCTTGTTGCGCGCGGCGGCGTTCTTGGACGCGCTGCGCGAAGCCATGCGCTTGGCATGCTTGGCTTCGTTGGCGGTGACGGCGCCCGAGGGTTCGCCGTTCAGGTCCACGCGCGGCGCGTCTTCCACCATGCAGGCCCAGTAGCGTCGGCCATCACACCAGGTCTTGACTGCTTCCTTGATCTGCGCCTCGTCCAACTGCAAGGCCTGGGCGTGCTGCACCAGGTCAGCCAGCACGCCCAGCTTGAGCGGCAGCTTCGGGGCGGGATTCTTCGGGAAGGCGTTGGGAAACTGGCGTTGCAGGCGCGAGATCGCGACCACGACCGGGTCCACGGGCGATTCGCGGCGTTCGCGCTGCGGGCGCTGCCCCTTGTCGCCGCCTTGCGAGCGGGCGTTCTTATCGCCGCTTTGCGAGCGAGCGTTCTTGTCGCCGCCTTGCGGGCGCGGGCCCTTGCCGCCACCGGGCGGGCGAGGTCCTTTGCCGCCGCCTTGCGGACGCGCGTCTTTCTTGGGGGTAGGCTCTTCAGGCGCCTGCTTGGTGATCAAGGCCCGGATCGCGGCTAACTGTTCTAGTCCCATTTGCTACACAAAAAAAAGGTTGAGGCCGAGAGCATCAGCGCTCGGGCGGCTATCCAGACAGCACGACAAGCAGTGCCAGGAATAAAAGAATGCCGAACGCGGCCAGGGCAAACGGCAGTAGTAGAACATACACGCCGCGTTCTTGCCCTTGTCCGTGGGCCAAACCCGCCGCAATCGACATCCTGACGGGAGAAAAAATGCCCATTGCCGTGCCCGAAACGTGTAACAGCGCAGCCGCTGCCGGCACGTTCAAGCCCGCGTTAAGCGCCAATGATAGCTGCGACGGCATGAACAAACTATTCGGCGCGTTGCCGCTGTTGGCCAGAATACCAAAGGCGCCCGCCAGCAAGGGTGTGATCAGCAAGGTCCATTCCCGCAGCGTGGCGAACAGGCCATCGGCATAGGCTTGCGAGATGCCTGCGCCGGCCAGCACTTCGGCCATCATCGCGAACAGGAAGACGGACATGACGGCGTGGCGGCCCGTGTGCCAGGCGACGCGCGCCTGGGTCGTCAATGCGCGTGGCTCGCGGCGCCAGGCGGCCAGCGCCAGCGCGCCCGCGATCAGCCAACTGCCGGCGTGCAAAAAGGGCTTCCACGCGGGCAGGTCGGTGAAGGGCTGGATATCGGCCCAGGCGCCTAGCGCTTGATTCAACGCGGGGACGAGCCGTGTGACGGCCAGGCAGGCAATCACCAGCATGTAGGGCAACGCGCGTCGGGCGGCGGCCAGCGCCTGGGCGCGGTTCGGGCGGCGGTCCAGCACGAAGCGCAGCACGATCAAGGGGCCAAAGGAGGCCAGCAGCGCGGTTTCGGGGCCCAGCACGGCGGTAGCGGCGCTCAGCAGGGCCAGGCTTACCGCGATCCAGGCGGCTTCGCGCCCGTGTTCGGCGGCGTCGGCGCGCAGCCCGGCGTGGCGCGCGGTGCGCCAGAACAGCAGCATCCACACCGCCATCAGCAAGGCCACCGCCACCATGCTGTATAGCGCCAGCTGCGTGGCCGGCACACGTGCATAGGCGGATGCCAGCAAGGTGCCGCTGCCCATCGCGCCCCACGGAATCAGGGTCTGGCTCAACAAGGCAAACACCATGATGTCGCGCGGCTTCAGGCCCAGCGGGCAGATCAGCACCACGGTGCCCAGCATGCCCACGCCAAACCCCGTGGCGGATTCGGCGAAGGGGCCGATCAGAAAACAGGCAAGGAACAGGCGCCGCCGCCGGGCCAGCGGGTCATTCAATTCGGGATGTGCGGCGGCTTGCACGGGCGCCTGGCCCTGCGAGGCCATCTGCCAGAACAGCAGGCCGCCCAGAATGTAAGGCGTGATGATCCAGCCGATCCATGCCCCACGGCCAAGCGTCACCGCCAACTGCGCCCAGCCGAAGGGCGCCTCGCCGAGGGGCGCCCCGCCAAAGGGCGCACCGCCAACGGGCGCGGCGAACAGCGCAATGGGGATGGCAGCGCACAGCCCCAGCACGGCGGCTACCGTCGTGTTGACCCGCCCACTGGCGATGGCGCCAATCACGGTCAGGGCGGGCAGGGACCACAGCAGGTAGATCATCGGCGGGGCGCTAACGTTGATGCCGTTTGTTGAAGCCGCTTATTGCGGCGTGGCCTTGGCAGGCGAACGCAGCACGATCTGCGTGATTTCCGACGGGCGACCCAGACGGATCGGAAATCCCGGCCACAGCCCGGCGCCATTGCTGACGTAGAGGTGCATGCCGTCGACGTCGTATCCGCCCGATACATAGCCTTCATTGGCCAGTTGCGTAAGCAGATGCGGCCCCAGGATCTGCCCGCCATGCGTATGGCCGGACAGTTGCAGCCCGGCCCCGGCCCGGGCGTTTTGCGCCGCGCCGATGGGGCGATGGCTCAATAGAATGACCGGGTCCGTCGCCGGCACGCCGTCCAGAGCGCGGGTCACATCGGGCACATCCTCGCCGTAGGCGGCCGCCATTTTGTCCGTCACGCCGGCCAGCACCAGACGCTGGCCGTTGGGCGTCAAGGTCACATGCTCGTTCAGCAGCAGGCGCAGGCCCAGGTGTTCGAACGCGGGCAGCCAGCGTCGGTACTCCGCGTAGTACTCATGGTTGCCGGGAATCGCGTAGACGCCATGGCGGGCGCGCAGCGCTTGCAGCGGCAGCACATCGGCCGCGCGGGCGTCAGTGGTGCCGTCGACCAGGTCGCCCGTGATCACGATCAGGTCGGGCTTCAAGCCGTTCGTCTTGTCGACCACGGCCTGCATCCAGGGCGCCTCCAGCAACCGGCTGGCGTGCAGGTCGGTCAACTGCACCAGGCGAAAGCCATCGAGCTCGGGCGGCAGCTTGGGCAAGGCGACTTCAATGGTCTTCACGTCCGGCACGCGCACGGCCTGCCACACGCCGATGGCCGACAGCGCCATGGCCAGCACGGCGGCGGTAGCGCCCCAGCGGCGCGCCGCCAGCAAGCGCCGGCCGCGCGCGCGTGACACGGCGTAGACCGCCACGCCGGCCACGTCGCGCACCAGCAGCAGCATGGCCAGCAAGAGCAGCCCGCCGAAGAGCCAGCCCAGCACCATGATCAGTGTGGCGGGGATCTCCGGGGAAGCCATCGAGCCGAAGAAGTGGCGCGTCACCAGATGGTGTTCGGCAATGGCAATCAGCGATGCGGACAGCAACAGCTTGGCGGGCTTGGATAAAGACAGGGGCAGGACGAAACGCCAGATGACGTAGAGACTGATCAGTCCCGTGAAGACATGGAACACGCGGTGATTCCTACTGGTAGGGCAATGGATGGGCGGGAAACAGAGCCGGAAAATAACGGCCGAGACCAGCGACATTATGCCGGGGTGTCTAGAGCATGAGCTACCGGAGGGTCAGGCGTGTACGGGGGGCAGGCGGTGGGCCCAGGGGCGGACGCGTTCAAGCTGGCCGGCGAGCTCGAACAGCGTGGTTTCGTCACCATAGGGCGCCATGAACTGGATGCCGATGGGCAGCCCCGTCGCGCTGGATGCAAGCGGCACGCTCATGGCCGGGATGCCCGCGGCGTTGGCGGGCCGGGTGAAGACGGTGCCGCGCATGAATTCGTCGGCGAAGGCGCGCCAGTCCGGGCCGCGCACGTCCAAGGCGGTCGTGGACCAGGGCAGCGTGGGCAGCACCGGGCTTAGCAGGATGTCGACATCACTGAATACGGCGCCCAGGCTGCGGGCCACACTGTTGACCGTGTTGCGGGCGGCCAGCAGCGCGGGCGCCGACAACGCGCGGCCAAATGTCGCCAGCCCCAGGTTGACGGGTTCGAAACCGTCCGCGTCAGCGGGCCGGCCGGTATTGGCGGCAATGGCGTCCACTTCCAGTGCCGTGTAGGCGGCGATGATGCGCAGATACGCCTCGGCGAAGGCGGCTTCGTCGATATTGAACGTGCGGGCGTCAACGCGATGCCCCAATTGTCGGCACAGGCTCGCCGCGTCCTCGAGCGCCGCGGCTACCTCGTCATCCAGCCGCAGGCCCAGGCCGGGTTGCGCGATGATGCCGATGCGTAGCGGCCGGGGGTCGCGCGTGACGGCCCTTGCATACGGGCCGGACTTGGCCGGCGCGGCGTAAAGGGCGCCGGCCTCGGGGGCATCGGTCAGGTCCAGCAACAAGGCGGAATCGCGCACCGAGCGCGTCAAGGCGTGATGGCTGACCAGCCCACCCCAGTTTTCGCTGGACACGGGGCCGCAGGGCGTGCGCCCGCGTGATGCGCGCAGGCCGAACAGCCCGCCGCAGGACGCCGGGATGCGGATCGACCCCGCGCCGTCATTGCCATAGGCCAACGGCACCATGCGCGACGCCACGGCCGCCGCCGCGCCGCCTGAGGACCCACCGATGGCGCGGGTGGCGTCCCAGGGGTTCAGCGTGGGGCCGTGCAAAGTGGGCGAGGTGGCGATGTTGCCCGAGAACTCTGGCAAGTTGGTTTTGCCCACGATGACCATGCCCGCCGCCTTGTAGCGCCGCACCATCTCGTGGTCGTGGGCAGGCACGAACCCGCGCGCGGCGCGGCAGCCGAACGACATGGGTACGCCCGCATAGGTGGGGCAATCGTCCTTCAGCAGCACGGGCACGCCGCGCAAGGGGGCATCCGCCGGCAACCGGTGCAGTTGTTCCTCGGCGGCTTCGCGCATGGTCAGGATGACGGCGTTCAATTGCGGGTTGACGCGGTCAATCGCGGCGAAGGCGTGCGCCACCGCCTCGGCCGGGCTGAGGGCGCCCGCGCGGATGGCGGCGGCCAGCGCGGTGGCGTCGGACTGGGTGTAATCGCTCTGGGAGTAGGGCATGGACAAGGGCGTCATCAGGGTTGGGTCTTCGTCACGCCCCAGAAGCGGTGCGTGCCGGCCGGCCAGCCTTGATAGCCCTGCACGGCGGGCCGCAGGGCGGTCACCACCGGCAGGTTGAACAGGCCGATGATGGGGATGTCGCGCGCCATCAGCGCGTGCATCTGGTTGAACAGGTCGCGGCGTTTGGCCAGGTCGGGTTCCATGGCCACTTGCTTGAGCAGCGCGGCGGCCTCGGGGCTGTCCCACTGGCGGGTCGGCTCGACCTTCTTGTCGCCAATCAGCGATTCATACATCAGCAGCGGATCCAGCCGCGCCGAATAGCCGAAGATGGCCAGCTCGTACTGCCCGCGCCCGTACAAGTCCAGTTGCGACGCCCAGTCGCGCACCTTCAGTTCCACATTGATGCCGGAAGCAGCCAGCATGGCTTGCACAATGGTCGCGACCTGCACGCGCTCCTGGCGGTTGGCGACCAGCAGCGTGATGGGCTGCCCCTTGTAGCCGGCTTGCGCCAGCAGCTTGCGCGTGGCGGCGGGGTCGTAGGCGGGCCAGGCTTTGCTGCGCGCATCGTAATAAGGGCTTTGCGGCGCCAATACCGATGGGTTGGCCGTGTACAGGCCTTCGCCCGAGGCTTCCGCCAGATCCGGCAGGCTGAGCGCGTGGGCGATGGCCTGGCGCATGCGCACGTCTTGCAACGCCGGCGCGGTGGACTGCACCTGCATGACGAGCCAGCCCGGCGTCTGCTGCACCTGGACGGGGATGCCCTGGCCGCGCAGGGTCGCGATGGTGGTGGGCTCAATGCCATCGACCACGTCCAGGTCGCCGGACAACAACCCGTTGCTGCGCGTGCTGGCGTCGGGCACCGTCATGAAGCGCAACACGGGAATGCCGGCCGTCTTGTTGCCCGCATAACCGTCACGTGCGCCGGGCAGGGCGTCATAGCCTTCAAAGCGTTTCAGGTCCAATTGGCGGCCCGGCATCATGCCGCTGAACGCGTAGGGGCCGGTGCCGATGGGGGCCGCAAAGCTGCCGTCCGCCTTGACTGAATCGGGATGCAGGATCCACGGCGTGCATTGCAGGGTGGCCATCGTCATGGGAAAGTTCGGCGCGGGCGCCGAGAACGTGAAGCGCACCGTCAGCGGGTCCAGCGCCTGCACGTCCTGCATGGCCGGCCCGATCTTGCCGTTGTAGCGGTTGGCGCACTGGAAGTTGGTCTTGGGGTCCAGGTAGCGCTTGAAGTTCCAGACGACGTTGTCGGCGGTCAGCACGGCGCCGTTTTGAAAATGCACGTTCGGGCGCAGCTTGAATTCATAGACCCGGCCGTCGTCCTTGACCTGCCAGCTTTCGGCCAGCACGGGCTTGATCTTCAAGTCTTCCCCGTAGGCCACCAGGCCTTCCACCACGTGGGCCAGCACCATGTCGGCGTTGGCATCGCGGTTGACGCCGGGGTTGATGCTGGCGATGTCGGCGTGCAGCGCCACGCGCAGCGTCTGCGTGTCGCCCGCGGCGTGCGTGGGCGCGGCCAGCAAGCTGGCTCCGATCAGGCCGGCGCCCATCAAGCCAACGCCTGCCCAGCCACCGCGCGGCAGCGCGCGCAAGACCGTGTTTGGTTTCATGTTTTCCCCTTGCTTTTAATGGCTTAGCGCCGTGACTTTAGAAAGTCCTCGAAGAAGGCTTGGACGGGTTCGATGACTTTGAACGGTTCATGCGCCACGCCCGGCACCGTATCGCGGCGCACCTTGATGCCATGCGCTTCGAAACTTTTGGCTAGCGCGTCGATGCGCTGGATGCGGTTGTCGCCCTGCAATTCGGCGCCCGGCATCCATAGCTTGCTGTCGCGCGGAATGGTGATTTCCCAGGTGGCGGTGTCGTCCGTACCCACCAAGGTCTGCACGGCCACCTGCCGCATCGCGTCCAGGTCGAGCTTGACGCCGAAGCGTGCCGGCACGTCGCGCACGCCGACCCACCAGTCGTAGTCCTGATTCAGCAGAGTGACGACGCCGGGCGCGCCGATGGATACCGCTTGCAGCCGGTCGGGATGCAGCATGAAGAAGCGCTGGCAGAACTGGCCACCGCCCGAATAGCCGTACAGCAGGAACCGCTTGCCGTTGATGCGGTACTTGGCGATGACTTCGTCCACCATGGCCAGCAGCACGTGGTCGTAGCGGATGTCGTGGAACTGGATGCGCTTGTAGTTAGCAAGATCGCCGGGTTCGATGATGCCCACGGGAAACAACGGCGCCAGCACGATGCAGTCATTGCGCTGGGCGAAGTCGGCGAAGCGGTCGCGGTACTCGGCGGCGGTGCGGCCGGTGCCGTGCACGATGACGGCCAGGTCGTAGGCTTTTGACGCGGTTTCGTCATAGTCCCTCGGCACATACAGGCAGTAGCTGAAGCGCTGGTCGAACTGGCTGGCGAAGAACGGCGTGGGGCCGAAGTCGTAGAAGCTGAGCTTGATGCCGTGGCCCTGGCGGGCGGCGGGGGGTGTGGTCATGGCAGCGGGTGTCCTAGGTAAGGGATTCGGTAAGCGCGCCGGCCGGCAGCGGATCCGCGCGGGTGTCGTGCCGCCATTTCAGGCGCACCCCGCCCGTGGCGGTGGCTTCCAGCAGGGGAATCGCGCTGAGCAACTGGCGCGTGTAGGGCTCGCGGGGCGTGTCGAAAATGGCGTCGCGCACGCCTTCTTCGACGATGCGGCCCGACCGCATCACGATGACGCGGTCGGCAATCTGTTCGACCACGCCCAGGTCGTGGCTGATGAACAGGCAAGAAAACCCGTAACGCTGTTGCAGGTCGGCCAACAGGTCCAGCACCTGGGCGCGTACGGTCACGTCCAGCGCGGACACGGCTTCGTCGGCGATCAGTAGCGCCGGCCGCCGCACGAGCGCGCGCGCAATGGCTACGCGCTGGCGTTGCCCGCCGGACAATTCGTGCGGATAGCGCAGGCCGAAGTCGCCGCCCAGGCCTACGTCCTGCAAGGTGGCAGCCACGCGCTCGTGCTTTTGCGCGGGGCTAAGCGCGGGCGCCAGGCGCAGGGCTTCGGCCACCAGCGCGAACACGGTCATACGCGGGTCCAGCGACGAGTACGGGTCCTGGAACACCATCTGGCAGTGGTAGCGGTAGTCGTTGTAGACCGGGCCGCGCGCGGCCAGGGGCTGGCCCTTGTAGCGCAGCGTGCCGCCCGTTGGCGCAACCAGCCCGGTCAAGACCGAACCCAGGGTGGTCTTGCCGGAACCCGACTCGCCCACCACGGCCACGACCTCGCCGGGGTGGATGTCCAGGTCCACGCCATGCAGCACGCGGTGCCCGGCCCGCTTGCCGAACCAGCCCGCGCGCGCGCCGTAGTCCACGGTCAGGCCGCGCGCCGCCAACAGCGGCGCCTGCGTGGCCAGCGGGCGAGGGGGCCGGCGCTGCGGCAGGGTCGCCAGCAGTTGGCGGGTGTAGTCGTGCGCCGGTGCGGCCAGCAACTGCGCGGTGTCGCCGGTTTCCACGATATCGCCGCGCCGCATCACCACCATGCGCTGTGCATAGCGCGCCACCATCGGCAGGTCGTGGCTGATCAGCAGCACGGCGGTGCCGTTTTCCTGCGTCAGCTCCACCAGCATTTCCATCACCTCGCGCTGGATGACAGCGTCCAGCGCGGTGGTGGGCTCGTCCGCAATCAGCAGCGCCGGGCGCAACAGCATGGCCGACGCAATCATGATGCGTTGGCGCATGCCTCCCGAAAACTCATGCGGATAGGCGTCCAGCACGCGCGCGACGTCTGACAGGCCCACGCGCCGCAGCATGGCTTCGATGCGGTCGCGATGCGTGGCGCGTTCGGCGGGCGCGTGTTGTTCCAGGCCTTCGACCAACTGCTGGCCCACCGTCAAAGATGGCGTCAGTGACGTCATGGGTTCCTGGAACACCATCGCCACCTTGGGGCCTCGCAGCGCGCGCAACTGCGCGGGGCGCAAGCCGTAGATGGACGTGCCGTCCAGGTGGATGTCGCCACCCGCGCGCTCGATGGCGGGCGGGGTCAGCCGCATGATGGCGCGGCCCAGCAGGGTCTTGCCCGAGCCGGATTCACCCACCACGCCCACGATTTCACCGCGCGCGACCGCAAGACTGGCTTGCGACACCAAGGGGCGCCCCGCGCCGGCGGTCAGCGTCAACTGGTCGATATTGAGCAAGGGTGTGGTCATGCGCGCCTCCGCATGCGAGGGTCAAGCCGGTCGCGCAAGGCGTCGCCCAACAGGTTGATTCCTAGCAGCGACAGCGATATCGCCAGCCCCGGAAATATGGCCAGCCAGGCCGCCTGGCCGATATAGCTGCGGCTGCCGGCCAGCATGTTGCCCCAGGTGGGCGCGGGCGGCGCCACGCCCAGGCCCAGGAAACTGAGCGAGCTTTCGGCCAGGATGATCCAGCCGCACATGGAAGTAGCCATCACGATGACGGGCGCCAGGCAGTTGGGCAGCAGGTGGCGCATCAGCGTGTACAGGTCGGAATTGCCCATCACCCGCGACGCCCGTACGAATTCGCGTTCGCGCAGGCTCAGCACCGTGCCGCGCACCACCCGCACCACAGACGACATATAGGCCAGGGCCAGCGCCAGGATGATGCCGGTTTCACTGGCGCCGAACACGGCCAGCAGGCCAAGCGCCAGCAACAGGCCGGGAAAGGCCAGCAGCGCGTCGTTCAGCGCCATCAGCACGCGGTCGGGCCAGCCCCGCAGAAAGCCGCTGACGGCGCCGATCAGCACGCCCGCGCCGGTGGCCAGCAGCACCGTCATCAGGCTGACGCGCAGGCTGGCGGTGGTGCCGCGCATCAGCCGGCTGAAGACGTCGCGGCCGAGTTCGTCGGTGCCCATCAGGTGCGTCAGGCTGGGCGCGGCCAGGCGCGCCTTGAAGTTGAGCTTTAACGGGTCGTAAGGAGTCCAGAACAAGGCGACCACGGCGGTGATCACCACGACGGCAACCAGCGTGCCGCCAAGAATGGCGGTAAGAGAGCGGCGGTTCATGTCGCGGTCACCCTGGGATCGAAAATGGGATAGAGCAGGTCCACCACCAGGTTCACCAACACGTAGACGGTGGCGATGAACAGCAGGCAGCCCTGGATGACGGGGTAGTCGCGGGCGAAGATCGCGTCGACCAGCAAACGCCCCAGGCCGGGGATGGTGAATACGGTTTCAATGACGGCGACGCCCGCCAGCAGGTTGCCCAGGATCAGGCCCAGCAAGGTCCAGGTCGGCCCGAATGAATTCTTGAAGGCGTGCCGCCACATCACCTTGCTTTCCGGCAGGCCCTTGGCGCGCGCGTGGGTGATGTAGTCCAGGTGCAGCACTTCCAGCGTGGATGCGCGCGTCATGCGCAGGATCACGCCAATTTCATGCAGCAGCAGCGTGGCCACGGGCAGTACCAGGTACAGCAGCGCGCGGCCGGGGTCTTCACTGAAGGCCACGAAGCCCACCAAGGGGAACCAGCCCAGCTTCAACGCAAAGAACAACAGCAGCAGCAAGCCCATCCAGAAGGCGGGCAGCGACAGCAGCAGCGTGGCGCCAGCCACTAGCGCCAGATCGGTCACGCCGCCTTGGCGCCAGGCGGCGAACATGCCGGCGGGCACGGCCACCAACGTGGCCAGCAGCACGGCGGGTAGCACGATCTGCGCGCTGACCGCGAAGCGCTCCAGAATCAGCGGCATCACCGGCTGCTGGTTGGCGATGGAATGGCCCAGGTCGCCTTGCAACACGTGGCCGGCCCAAATAGCGAATTGAGTGGGCCAACTGGCGTTCAGCCCCAGTTGCTCGCGCAGCACGGCCAGGCTGGCGGCGTCGGCCGAATCGCCCAGCATCAGCGCGGCGGGGTCGCCGGGAATCAGCCGCACCAGGATGAAGACGGCAAGCGCCACGATCAGCAAGGTGGGTAGCGCCATGCCCACGCGCGAGGCGACGAATCTAAGCATGGCGTTCAGCCCGTGGCCCGTTCGGATTCCCGCACGTCAACGGCATCTTGCGGTTCGTCGCCATCCAGCCGATACGTGCTGAAGCGCCGGTTGGCGGCGGGCAGGGGCGCAATTTCCATCAGGCCCAGGGCCGGTTCCATGACCACCATCGCCACGGTGGCGGTCAGATTGCCGCCGTCACCGTGGCGCGCCGGCCGGCAAACGGAGTAGGGCGCCAGGAAGTCGTCAAACAGCGCAGCCTTGACGCCGGCGCGGTCCAGCAGCCGGCCTTGGCCTTGCAGCAGCCGGCGCACGCGCCAGTCTCGGTAAAAGCTCTCGGGTACGTGCGGGATACCGGTGTCGCGCAGCTTGCTCAGGGCGACGGGGCTGACCCAGTGGTTGGCGTGCACGATCAGGCCGTCCTCCGGGTACAGCGGGTAGGCCTCGTCGGGCGCGCATTCAAAATCAATGCCGAAGCCCGCCGCCGACGCAATCATGATGTTGTTGGAGCAGGACTTGGGCGTGGTCGCCACCACCTTGGTCGCCAGCGCGAAGTGTTGCTGTTCCAGCACCTTGCGGCGGATCAGGCCCAGCGGCACGCCCAGCGTCTTGTAGTCGCGCTCGCACTCCAGGTAGTTGGCGGTGATGGACACGCCCGCCGCATTCAGCCCGCTGCGCGCCAGGCCGCCCGCTTCGACAAAGGTCAGGTAGTCGGGCCCGTGTTCCTGCCGCACCCGCAGCACCACGCCGGTGTCCGCGCATTCGGCGCGCCAGTCCCAGTTTTGCGCATGAATCAGGTTGCCCGAGACGCTGCGCTCGGGCAGCACGATGGCGCCGGTGCAGCCGTCGTCGGCTTCGTCGTCGTCATTGGCCAAGCTACTTTGTGCACGCGCCAGGGCCATGACTTCGGTGCGGGCGTTGATCATCACGATGTCTTCGAACGGCACGTCGGCGCCCGTTGCGATGCCATGCATTTCTTCGACATAGCGGTCGTCGAAGTCGCCGATGCGGCGCGCATAGTCGGCGATCAAGTCGGATTTCTGCGCGGCGCTCATGCCGAACTTGTCCAAGGCCCCGCCGTACAGCGCCACACTGCGACGGATGCGGGGTTGTAGCGCCCGGCCGTACTGGCGGCCGCGGGCTTCGGGGCCGCCCGTCAACGTTACGCAGGGAAATGGGGTGATCGACATCTATCCGTCCTTTTGTATTTTGATGCTGTGTAATACACTAATTAGGCCGGATAATCGCTGTCAATCTGTTTTATGACCATGTATATAAAATCTAGGGAAAACGTGAATGCCAAGCTTGCACATTGGCGTTGACGATAGACCCACCCTTTTTGCGCAGGAGCGCGACGCCATGCAGGAGCTCAGTCCCCTACAGATCGAAATCGCCCGCAAGCTGACCGCGCTGATCCAGGGCGGCCGCTGGCAAGTGGGCGAACGCCTGTCGGACGCGCGACTGGCGCAAGAGCTCAAGGTGTCGCGATCACCGATCCGCCAGGCGCTTAACCTGCTGACCCGCCAGGGCCTGGTGGCCTACACGCAAGGCAAGGGCTACCGGCTGGAACGTGAACCCGGCAGTGACGAAAGCCTGGACGCGCTGATGCCGCATTCCGAATCCGAAAGCCTGTATGGCGACCTGATGAGCGCGCGCGCGGCAGGGCGCTTGGGCGCCGACGTGTCCGAAGCACAACTGGTCGAACAATTTCAGGTAACGCGCGGCGCGGTGCGTCGGGCATTGATGCGCTTTGCCACCGAGGGCTTGGCCGAACGCCTGCCGGGGCATGGCTGGCACTTCGTGGAAAGCCTGGATAACGAACAGGCCGTCCATGAAAGCTACGAGTTCCGGCTGATCGTCGAATGCAATGCGTTGATGACTCCCGGCTACGCGCCGCGCCCGGATCAACTGGCCGCATTGCAGCGCGAACAGTCCGATATTCTGCAAATGCCGATCGAACAATTGCAGCGCGACGCCTGGTTCAACGCCAACGCGGCGTTTCATGAAACGCTGGCCGCCTGGTCGAACAACCGCTTTCTGGCCGAAGCGGTGCGGCGCCAGAACTCGTTGCGGCGCATGACGGAATACGCCAACTTCGGGCATCTTTCCCAGATCCATATTCACCAAGCGTGTACCGACCACCTGGGCATCCTGGCGGCGCTGGCCGAAGGCGACCGGGATTACGCCACCGCGCTGCTCAGGCGGCACATCACGCGGTCGGCGGATATGTAGCGGGCAAAGGGGCGGGCGCTTTGGGCGGTCGCTTCGGGCGGTCGATTTCTTCCGCTCTGCCTAGATAAATATGGCATCAGCTTGTGGATTTGCGTCGTATATCCGCAACAACAGATAGTTATGAGAATTAGTCGCATTACACTTCCTCCCCACATCAAAAGCCCCCCAGGGAGAGGAAGCCAGCATGCAAGAAGCCAGGCCGCAGCGCCGCAAACCCCGTATACCTTCTGTCAATCAGCCCGGCTTCCCTCGGCGTCGTACCGCTGTTCTGGTGCTGATGGCCCTGGCGTCCGCCAGTGCTGCCGCGCAGGACAGCGCTGTGGCAACCTTGCCCACCGTCCAGGTCGTGGGCGAGGGCGACCCGACCACGACGGAAGGGACGGGGTCCTACACGCCGCGCGCCACGGCCGCCGGCACGGGCCTGCCGTTGACGCTGCGTGAAACGCCGCAATCCGTCACGGTGGTGACCCGCCAGCGCATGGAAGACGAAAACATGCTGTCCCTGGCCGACGTCATGGCCAGCACGCCGGGCATCTCCGTACAGAACTACGACAGCGAGCGCTATTCATTCAGCTCGCGCGGCTTCTCTATTACGAATTACCTGTACGACGGCGTACCCACCGACTTCGACACGGGCTATGCGGGCGGCGAATCGTCCCTCGACCCCATCATCTATGACCGCGTGGAAGTCGTGCGGGGCGCCACCGGCCTGTTGACCGGCTCGGGCAATCCGTCGGCGTCCATCAATCTGGTGCGCAAACACGCCACCAGCCGCGAATTCAAGGCCGACGTCAGCGTCAGCGCCGGCAATTGGGACACCTATCGCGGCACGCTGGACCTGTCCACGCCGTTGAACAAATCCGGCAGCGTGCGCGGCCGCATCGTGTCGGCCTACCAGGACAACCATTCCTACCTGGACGGCTACCAGAACAAGAAAAAAATCTTCTACGGCGTGGTGGACGCGGACCTGACTTCGCGCACCACCTTCAGCGCGGGCTTCAACTACCAGGACAACGACCCGCAGCGCAGCAGTTGGGGCGGCTTTCCGCTGTGGTACGCGGACGGCGGGCGCACGGACTGGAAGCGGTCGCTGAATACCGGCGCGGACTGGAGTTCATGGGGCAGCACCACCTCGGGCGGCTTCGGCAGCCTGGAACACCGCTTTGACAACGACTGGCGCGTGCAGGCCGTGGCGTCCCATTCCAAGCACGAAATGGACGGCAAGCTGTTGTACATGTACGGCTGGCCCGACCGCGAAACCGGCTTGGGCGTGAATGGATCGCCCGCCTGGTACCTGGGCGACCGCAAGCAGAACAGCCTGGACCTGAAGGCCTCCGGCCCGTTCACGGCCTTCGGCCGCCGCCATGAAGCCGTGGTGGGCGCCAGCTTCACGCGGCAATACGCGGACTTCGACTACCGCGCAGCGCTGGACGTCGCGCCGGTGGGCAACTTCTTCAACTGGGATGGCTCGTATCCCGAACCGCAATGGAGCGACACTGCCGTCACCGCCAGCCGCTACACCACCAAGCAAAGCGGCTGGTACGGGGCGCTGCGCCTGAACCTGGCCGACCCCTTGAAACTGATCGTGGGCGGCCGCTATAGCACCTGGAAGACGGACTCGGTGGGCTTTGGCGGCGGCGACCATACCGCCTTCGACAAGGACGCCTTCATTCCCTACGCCGGCTTGCTGTACGACATCAACGAGACCTACACGGCCTACGTCAGCTACACCGGCATCTTCAACCCGCAAAGCTACCAGGACCGCAACGGCAGTTGGCTGGACCCGCTGGAAGGCAAGTCCTATGAAGCCGGTATCAAGGGCGAATTCCTGGAAGGCCGCTTGAATGCCAGCGCCGCCATTTTTCAAGTCGAACAGGACAACGTCGCTCAGACCGACCCGGGTTACTTGGTGCCGGGTTCGATCAACCAGGCATATCGGGCCGCACAAGGTACGCGCAGCCGTGGTTTTGACCTGGAAATGTCGGGCGAAGTGACGCCGGGCTGGAACGTGGCGGCCGGTTGGTCGCATTGGACGGCCCGCGATGGTGACGGCGCCCCCATCCAGACCGACCAGCCGCGCTCGCTGGTGCGCCTGTTCACCACCTACCAGTTGCCGGGCGATTGGAACCGCCTGACGGTGGGCGGCGGCGTCAACTGGCAAAGCGGTGTCTACACAATTGCCAGCGGCCCCAACGGCGATGAGCGCGTCAGCCAGGGCAGCTACGCCATCACCAATCTGATGGCGCGCTACCGCTTCAACCGCAACCTGTCGGCGCAGTTGAACGTCAACAACGTGTTTGACCGCAAGTACTACAGCCAGGTCGGCTTCTACAGCCAAGGGGCTTGGGGCGCGGGCACCAGCGGGATGTTGACGATGCGCTATCAGTACTAAGCTTGGCGGCGCTCATGCGCTTGCGCAGAGCGCCACCGGGCAGTCACGCAAGAGCGCGGTCAAGGGCATTTCGCCCGCCGCGTTCGCACTGACCTGAGCCCCGGACAGCACATTGCGCAGCGTGCCCGCATCAATATCGGCGGGCAGGACCACGCGCGTGCCTTCCCAGTAGCGGCAAGCCTGCGCGGCTTGGTCTTCCGTGTACGGCGCCAGTGCCCGCGCGCACAGCCGGGGCGCCACCGCCACAACGCTGCGCCCCTCGTGTCGGCGCACATAGGCAATTACGTGCGCCGCGCGCGGGCCGACGACGGCAAGCGGCGTGCAATCCCCCAGGCTGAACAGGTCAGGGTGGCGGGCGCGCAGCGCCAGGGTGCGGCGGATCAGTTGCTGCTTAATGGCGCCGCTGCGCCAGGCGGCGGCGTCGGTATCCATGGGTAGCTCGGCATCCGCTGCCTTCAGCAACGCCGCGCGTTCGGCGTAGTCGACTGGGCGGCGGTTGTCGGGGTCGACCAGGCTGAAGTCCCACAGGTCGGTGCCTTGGTACAGGTCGGGCACGCCGGGTAGCGTGTTGCGCAACAAGGTCTGGGTCAGGCTGTTCACCAGCCCGGCGGGAGCGACGCGCAAGGCCCAGGCGCCGATGTCGCGCAGCAGCGCCTGGCCATCGCCCGGGTCTTGCAAGCCTGTGATGCAGGCACGGGCGGCGTCTTCGTAGGCGGCGTCCGGGTCGGTCCAGCTGGTGTGCAGCTTGGCTTCACGCAGGGCTTTTTCTTGCCACTGCGCGATGCGTTCAAGAAATTCAGACACGGACGCGGTGACCTCGGCACTGCCGTCATCGAAGCTTTCGACCGATAGCGACAGCGGCCACGCGCCCACCAAGCTTTGCAGCAGCAGATAGCGGTCGGCGGGGCTGGGCGCCCCCGGCTTGGCCAGGCGCGGTATCCATGCGCCGACCATGCGCAGCCATTCGTCGGGCGCTTCGCTCAGCACGGCCAGCCGCGCGCGCGTGTCTTCGCCGCGTTTGTGGTCATGCGTGGCGGTGGCCAGCATGGCGTGCGGATGCGTGCGCGCACGCGCTGCGCTCAGCGCATGGAACGCTTGCAGCGGCAGGGCAAAGCGCGTGGGGCTGGAACCGACCTCGTTGCGCGACAGCAGCGGGCCACGTCGGTAGAACAAGGTGTCTTCCAGGGCCTTGGCCGCCAGCGGCGGGGTCAGCTGCTGGAAGCGGCGCAAGGCTAGCGCGCGGGCTTGCGTTACGGCGGTGTCCGCCACGTCCTGTTGCGCCGCACCGCCCAACCATTCGTCAATCTGTTCCAGCAAGCGGGCGTCGGCGGTGGCGTCGCCCAGCGCTTCTCGCGCCTGGTCCAGCGCCACGCGGCACCAGTGCGCATCGGCCGCGCTGCGCCCCCCGTCTTCCGCATAGCTGCGGTACACCGGAAACGCCGCCAGCAAGGCCGTCAGCACGCGGTCGATGGCCGGGCTGGTCCAGTCGCGCGTGCGCAGGTCGAAGCGGGCGATACGCGTCAGCGCGCGCACCAGCGCCTGTCGTTCAGCGGGGAAATGGCGCGCCAGCATGCGGTGGCGCGCGTCGCGCAGTTGGGCCGTGGCGTCGCGGGGGTCACCACTTAACGCTACCCAGCAGCGTTCAAGCTGGGCTTGCGCCTCGGGCGCATGCAGCAGCGCGCCCACCTGGTCCATGAAGTCGTAGCCGGTGGTGCCCTCGGTGGGCCAGCGCGCGTCCAGCGATTCGTCGTCAGCCAGGATTTTTTCAATGATCAGATAGGCGCCGCCAGGCAGGCCGGCCTGTTTGCGCTCGCTATCCGCTTGCCGCAAGGCATGGCGCAGGCGGCGCAGATAGGCGCCAGGGCTGGCCAGGCCGTCGATGTGGTCGATGCGCAAGCCGTCCAGCACGCCTTCGCGATACAAGCGCAACACCAGGCCATGCACGGCATCGAAGACCGCGCCGTCTTCCACGCGCACGCCAACCAGTTCGCTGATTTCAAAGAAGCGGCGCCAGTTGATCTGCTCGGGCGCGGTGCGCCACCATGCCAGCCGGTAGTGCTGGCGTTCCAGCAGCTCATGCAGCCGCGCGCGGCCCGCGTCGGTGCCGGGGTCGCAGGCGGCGCACAAGCGCGCGAGATCTTTGCGTGTTGGATCGCGTGTTGGATCTCGTTTTAGATCGGGTTTTAGCTCGGGTTTTAGCTCGTCTCTGAGTTCGCTGGTTGCCGACCCGCCAGCCAGCGAGCCCGGCGCCAGCGGCAGGCGCTGGCCGCCCGCGTGGATATGGCAGGTGCCCGCGTCCGCATCGTGCTCCAGGCGGATGTCGCCCGCCGCCAGGGCCTGGCCGTATAGGTCGCCCAGCACGGGCAGCAGCACCTTGCCGCGCAATGCGGGGTCGGGCGCGTCCCAGTCGATATCGAAGGTGCCGGCGTGCGCACTGTCCTGTCCGTGTCGCAGCACATCCGCCCACCAGGGGTTCGAGGCATGCGCCGCCATGTGGTTGGGCACGATGTCCGCAATCAGCCCCAGCCCGCGCGCGCGGGCGGCGTCCGCCCGGCGGCGCAAGGCGGTTTCGCCGCCCAGCTCGGCGCTGCCGCGCTGGTGGTCGATCACGTCATAGCCGTGGGTAGACCCTGCGCGGGCCTGGGTGATGGGCGACAGGTACAGGTGGCTGACGCCCAGCGCGGCGTAGTAGGGAAGCTGCGCGCGGGCGTCGTCCAGCGTGAAGCCGGCATGCAGTTGCAGGCGCGCGGTGGCGCGGGGGATAAGCGTCGGGTTCATGGCCGACCCCGCAATGCGCGCACCGGACGCAGCCGCGCCTGGCTGGTGGGCGCGCTCAGGCAGTCCGCCACGGACAGCGGCACGCGCTGGCGCCAGTTCGGGTGATGCGTGGTGGTGCCGGGCAGGTTCGGTTGGTCCAACTGCCCGGTCAGGTCCTCCAGCGTCACCAGCATCAAGGGGCAAGGCGTGGCGGCGACAAAGCCCAGCAGCTCCGCGCTGGGCGTCCGGCGCGGCAGCGGCAAGGTGGACGCGGCCGGCGAGCAGGATTGCACTGCCCGCCACAGGCTGGCGCGTTCATCAAGCCGGCCGGCGCGCAGCGCGGCTTCGTCCTGGTCAGGCGCCAGCAAGCGCAGGCGGGAACGCCACAAGATGTCTTGCGCGTGCCACCAGCCTTCCAGCGTGGGCAGATCGTGGGTCGTAGTCATGGCGACGGCATTGGCGGGCCACTGCGAGGGCGGCAGGAAGTCGGGGGGAGCGGCGGACGGGGCGGGCGGTGTTGCGCTGTCGGCACCCGCTTCCGGCGCGGCACCGGCGTCGCGCATGAACCACAGCACGTCCATGCCCAGCACGCCGTGTGCTTCCAACTGTTCGTCGAACCCTTCCGGCACCGTGCCCAGGTTTTCGCCGACGATCAGCGCGCGGTGCAGCCAAGCTTCCAGCGCGGTCAGGCGCAGCAACTGCTGCAAGGGATAACGCAGATAGCCGCCGTCTTGCGGGCTGGCGCCGTCGGGTATCAGCCACATCCGGGCCATGCCCAGGATGTGGTCGATGCGTAATCCGCCAGCGTGCGCCAGGCAGGCGCGCAGCATCGCCAGAAAGGCCGAGTAGCCGGAGGCCTGCAAGGCGGTGGGTGACAGCGCGGTCAGGCCCCAGCCTTGGCCCAGCGGGTTGTACAGGTCGGGCGGTGCGCCCACGCTGGCGCGTGTCATCAGGTCGGCATGCCGGCTCCAGGCGTGGCTGCCATGCGGGCTGCCGCCCACGGCCAGGTCGGCCACCACGCCCACGCGCATGCCGGCATCGCGGCCCGCGTGCTGCACGCGCTTCAGGCTTTCGGACGCCAGCCATTGGCTGAACATGTGCGCGTCCACATCGTGGGCGTGTTCGGCCGCGTAGCGTTGCGCGGCGGATGAGCGCGGGTCGCGAAATTCAGCGGGCCATTGCGTCCAGGGCACGGGCGCGCCCGCCGCCAGGCTGTGCTCGGCGTGCAGGGCTTCGAACAGGGCGTGCTCGAACAGGTCGGATCCGGCCGTGGCACGGTAGCTGTCATAGGCGCCGCGTTGCTCGGCGCTGGCGTGGGTGGTGAAGCGGTCGTGCAGGCGGCGCAGCAGTTGCTGGCGAAACGCCGCCGCCGCGGGCCAGTTGATCAAGGGTTGCGCGTCCAGCACAGGCAGTCGCGTCTGGGTCATGCCCGCCAGCGCGTCGCGCACGGCGTCCGCGCCCAGGATGCCGGCCGGGTCGGCGTACAGGGTGTTCAGGAACAAGCGGCTGGACGGGGAATAGGGGCTGCACTGCGACGGGTCCGCCGCGAACATGGCGTGCACGGGGCTGATGGCGAGGGCATCGGCGCCAGCCGAGCCGGTGGCGACCGCCAGGTCGTGCAGCGCGCCGAAATCGCCAAAGCCGTGCGTGGCCTGGGTTGGGTCGGGGGCCGGGCGCCGCAGACTGTAGACCTGTACGGCCAGGCCCCAGGCGCGAGCGTCCTGGGCTTGCAGCAGTTCATCCAGCGACGGCGCGCGCGGCGGGCAGACGGCAAGCGTCGTCATCCCGGCCTGCGTGTGCACGGTGTAGTAGCCGGGGCCTGCCGGCGCGCGCAAGGTGGCGGCGCCGTCTTGCCCCGGTGAGGTGCGGCCGGAGAGGGCCGGCCCAGAGGGGGATTCGATGCGATAGGCGCCCGTGCAGCCGGGCGGCAGCGGCACGGCCTCGCCCGGCAGCGCGATCAGCATGGCGGGCAGGTGCGCGCGCGCGGACATCTCGGCCAGGCGGTGGCGGCTGTCGCGAATGTCCGCCTCGGAATCAGCCGGTAAATCCATGGCGGCCAGCAGCGCGCGCAAGGTGTCGGGCGACACGCGGCGCGGGCGCTGGCTTGCATCGGTCCAGTGCTCGGCAATACCGGCCTCGGCGGCCAGCTCGGACAGCCCGGCGGGGGCGGCGCCGCTCATGCTGCGTCCTCCAGCAGCCAGACGGTGCTTTCCGGGCAAACGCTGCGTTGGCTCAAGGCGTCAAACGCTCCCGCGCGCGACTCAAACAGCAGCGACGAGGCCAGGGGCGGCGTGGTGGCTTGCTTGCGGGGCAAGGCCACGTGCATAGGCCCCAGGTTGACGTACGCCGTCAGCAAGGCGCCGTCGCCAAGGCGCCACCGGGCGTGCACGCTGTGGTCGCCCACGGCACGTGCGTACACGTTGCGCGCGCCTTCCAACCGGGGCGCGATCACGCGCAGGCGCAGATCCAGCAGCGCGCCGTACAGGTTGCGCCAGGACTGTGCTTCCGCGCTGTCGGCCCCGATCCAGGGCGCGCTTTGCTCCCAGGTGGTTTCGGCATTAGGGTCGGGCACGGGCTCGCCATTGGCGCCCGCAAATTCCGGGAACGCGGCGAATTCACGCTGGCGGCCCTCGCGCACAGCCTGCGCCAGCGCCGGATCCGTGTGGCTGGTGAAGTACAGGAAAGGCGCGCGGCTGCCGCTTTCCTCGCCCATGAAGATCAGCGGAATCTGCGGCGCCAGCAGTTGCATCGTGACGGCGGCGCGCCGGCGTTCGGCGTTTTCGGCAAGCTCGGTAAGCCGCTCGCCCCAGGCACGGTTGCCGGTCTGGTCATGGTTTTGCAGGAACAGCACGAAGGCCGTGGGCGGCAGGTGGCCGCTGGGTTCGCCGCGGGCCGCGCCTTGCCGGTAAGGCGAAGGCTGGCCTTGATACAGCCATCCTTCGGCCAAGCACCGCGCAAGCGCCTGGGCGGGCTGTTCCGCATAGTCGGCGTAGTAGCCGCGGGATTCCCCGGTCAGCAGGTGATGCAGCACATGGTGCGCGTCGTCGTTCCATTGCGCGTCGTAGCCTTCCGTCAGCAGGCTGGCGCGGTTGTCGTCGTTTTCCAGCACCAGGTGCAGGTGGCGCTGCGCCGGCACCTGGCCACGGACGAAGCGCGCCAGTTCCACCAGCCAGTCGGGGTCGGGAATGGCGTGCACCGCGTCTAGCCGCAAACCGTCAAAGCGGTATTCCGTCAGCCAGTACAGGGCATTTTCTTCAAAGTAGCGGCGCACGGCGGGCTGCCGGAAATCAATGGCGGCCCCCCAGGGCGTGGACACGTCGTCGCGAAAAAAGGGCGCGGCGTATTGGGACAGGTAGTTGCCGTCCGGGCCGAAGTGGTTGTAGACCACGTCCAGCATCACGCACAGGCCCAGCCCGTGCGCGGTGTCGATCAAGCGCTTCAGTTCGTCGGGCGTGCCATAGGCCGTGTCCGGCGCGTAGGGCAGAACGCCGTCGTAGCCCCAGTTGCGCGGGCCGGGAAAGTCCGCGATGGGCATCAGTTCAAGCACGGTGATGCCCAGCTTGGCCAGGTCAGGCAGCCGTTCAGTCAGGCCGGCAAAGCCGCCCGCCAGACCCGGATGCGCTTCGTAGATGACGGCTTCGCGCCAGGGGCGGCCCATCCAGGAAGCATGCCGCCAGGGGTAGGTGTCCGGCCCCACAACGACGCTGGCGCCATGCACGTCGCCATCCTGCAAGCGCGAGGCGGGGTCGGGCACCAGCAGGTCCTGCCCGATGCGATAGCGGTAGCGCGTGCCGGGCGGGCAGTTCACATCCACCTGGGCGTAGCCGTCGGCATTCGGTTGCAGCGCGATGGGAACTCGCCCGTCTATCACCAAGGCAAGGTCGGCCGGGGCCGACGGCGCCCACAGGCGAAAACGCGTGCGGCCGTCAGGCAGCGGCAGCGCGCCATGGGTATAGGGTTCGGGCAACACGGTCATGAGGCACTTCCGGGGATGCAGGTGGCGGTCAGCAGGACGAGGCTATGCGCCTCAACCGTGACCTCGGATTCAGAAACGGGGGCCGCGGGCACTTGCGTGGCGGAGTCCAGTTCACGCATCCAGGCTTGGCCGGGTTCGGGCAAGGTGAAGGTGGCCGGCTCGGCGCTGGGGTTCATCAGCAGCAAGGAAATATCGGCGCTGCCGTCTTCGCGCAGCGCCGCGCGCCGCAGGGCCATGGTGCGCAATGTTGGGTCGTCCCAGGCGGCCTGATCAATGGGCCCGCCGTGGGTGTCCAGCCAGCTGATGGCGCTGACGCCCGGGCAGATCTCCTGCGCCGCGTCGCCAAAGCGCGCCGCGCGCAAGCTGGGGTGATCGCGCCGCAGCGCCACCACCCGCGCCACGAAGTGGCTGAGCGCGCGGCCCGTGTCGCTCTGCGCCTGCACCCAGTCCAGCCATGACAGCGGGCCGTCCTGGCAATAGGCGTTGTTGTTGCCGTCCTGGCTGTTGCCGAACTCGTCGCCCGCCAGCATCATCGGCGTGCCGTCCGACAGGAACAAGGTGGCCAGCAAGGCGCGCTGGACGCGGCCGCGCCGCTCCAGAATGGCGGCGTCTTCCGTGGGCCCTTCCACGCCCCAGTTGTGGCTGTAGTTCTCCGAATGGCCGTCGTTGCCATCTTCGCCGTTGGCCTCGTTGTGGCTGCCGTCGTAGCTGACCACGTCCTGGATGGTGAAGCCGTCGTGCGAGGACACGAAGTTGATGCTGGCCCAGGGGCGGCGGTGGCGGCGGTCGAAGATGTCGCGCGACCCGCACAGGCGCGCGGCCATGTCGCCGCGCATGCCTTCGTCGCCGCGCCAGTAGCGGCGCACGGTGTCGCGGTAGCGGTCGTTCCATTCACCCAGGCCGGGCTGGTGGTTGCCTAGCTGGTAGCCGTCGGGGCCGATGTCCCAGGGTTCGGAAATGAGCTTCACGCCGGCCAGCACGGGGTCTTGCAGCAAGGCGTCGAAAAAGCCCGAGCCGGGGTCAAAGCCCGTGCCTTCGCGGCCCAGCGTGACGCCCAGGTCGAAGCGGAAGCCGTCCACGCCATACGACTGCGTCCAGTAACGCAGGGAATCCATCACCATTTGCAGCACGCGGGGGTGCGACACGTTGACGGTGTTGCCGCAGCCGGTGTCGTTGATGTAGTAGCGTTCTTCGCCCGGCATCAGCCGGTAGTAGCTGGCGTTGTCCAGCCCGCGCCAGGACAGCGTGGGCCCCAGCTCGCTGCCTTCGCAGGTGTGGTTGTAGACCACGTCCAGAATCACTTCCAGGCCGGCCGCGTGCAAGCGCCGCACGGCCTGGCGCAGGTCGTTGGGGCCGCGTTGCAGATAAGTCGGTTCCGGCGAGAAGAACGACAACGTGTTGTAGCCCCAGTAGTTGCGCAAGCCCCGTTCCAGCAGGAAGCGGTCTTGCAGGAAAGCGTGCACGGGCAACAGTTCCACGGCCGTGACGCCCAGCCGTTGCAGGTGTTCGATAAAGCGCGGGTCCGCCAACGCGGCGCAGGTGCCACGCAGGGGCGGGCGCAAGTCTTCGCGCTGCATCGAGACGCCGCGCAGATGCACTTCGTAGATGGTGGTGTCAGTCCACGGCGTGTTGGGGGACTTGCTGTTGCCCCAGTTGAACGGCACGTCTTCGGTCACCACGCCCTTGGCCATGGCCGGCGCGCTGTCGCGTCGGTCCATCGACAGGTCGGCGCGCGCGTGATTCAGCCGGTAGCCAAAGAGCGCATCGCTCCAGCTGACCGGCCCGGTCATCTGGCGGGCGTAGGGGTCCAGCAGCAGCTTGTGCGGATTGAAGCGGTGGCCGTTGCGCGGGTCATACGGACCATGGGCGCGATAGCCGTAGATCAGACCGGGCTGCGCGTCCGGCAGATAGCCGTGCCAGATCTCGTCGGTGCATTCGGGCAGGTCGAAGCGCCGCAGTTCCTTGCGGCCGCGCGCGTCGAAGATGCACAGCTCGATGCGGGTGGCGTTGGCCGAGAACACGGCGAAATTCACGCCCAGGCCATCGCTGGTGGCGCCAAGCGGATACGGCTGACCGGTGGTGAGACGGGTGAACTGAGTGGGGTCCATGGATTCAGCCTTGGTGCGTGAAGAACAGGGTGGCAAGCGGCGGCAAGGTCAGCGACAGCGACTGGGCGTGGCCGTGGGCGGCCTGATCCGATGACTGCGCGGCGCCCTGGTTGCCTTGGCCCGAACCGCCGTACCAGCCGGCGTCGGTGTTTAGGGATTCGGTCCAGCGCCCGCCCAGGGGCACGCCGCCGCGGTAGCCGTGGCGGGTGACGGGGGTGAAGTTGCAGACGGCCAGCATCAAGGACGAGCGGCCCCGGCGCAGGAACGCCGCCACGCTGTTGTCGGCGTCGTCCATGACCAGCCAGGCAAAGCCGTCGGGGTCGGTGTCTTGCTCGTGCAGCGCGGGCGATTCGCGATACAACCTGTTCAGGTCGGCCACCAGGCGCTGCACGCCCTTGTGGCCTGCGTCGTCAAGCAGGCTCCAGTTCAGCGAGGCGTCGTGATTCCATTCGGCGGGCTGGGCCAGTTCGCCGCCCATGAACAGCAGCTTCTTGCCGGGGTGCGCCCACATGAAGCCCAGGTAGGCGCGCAGGTTCGCCAGCTTGGTGGCGGTGTCGCCCGGCATCTTGTTCAGAAGCGAGCCCTTGCCGTGCACCACCTCGTCATGCGAGAGCGGCAGGATGAAGCGTTCGGAATAGGCGTAGGCCATGCCGAAGGTGATGTCGTGATGATGGTATTTGCGATGGACCGGGTCTTCGTGCATGTAGCGCAGCGTGTCGTGCATCCAGCCCATGTTCCATTTGTAGTGAAAGCCCAGGCCGCCCTCGGCCACCGGCGCGGTCACGCCCGGCCAGGCGGTGGACTCTTCGGCCACCACGATGGCGTCGGGCGCCTGTTCGCGCACCGTGGTGTTCAGTTCGCGCAGGAAGGCCACGGCTTCCAGGTTTTCGCGGCCGCCGTGTACGTTGGGGATCCATTCGCCGGGTTGGCGGCTGTAGTCACGGTAGAGCATGGAGGCCACGGCATCCACGCGCAGCCCGTCAATATGGAATTCCCGCAGCCAGTGCACGGCGCTGGCGATCATGAAGGCTTTGACTTCGGTGCGGCCCAGGTTGTAGACCAGCGTGTTCCAGTCGGGGTGATAGCCTTCGCGCGGGTCGGCGTATTCGTATAGCGGCGTGCCGTCAAAGCGCGCCAGCCCGTGGGCGTCATTCGGAAAGTGGGCGGGCACCCAGTCCAGAATGACGCCGATACCGGCGGCGTGGCAGCGGTCGACGAAGCGGGCGAAGGCGGCGGGCGGACCAAAGCGCGCGGACGGCGCGAACATACCCAGGGGTTGGTACCCCCAGGAGCCGCCGAAGGGATATTCCATGATCGGCATCAGCTCCACATGCGAGAACCCCATGGCTTCTGCGTAGGCGGGCAGCTTGTCGGCGAGCTGGTCCCAGACGCAGCGCTCGGCGTCGGGCGCGAGCCATGAGCCGGCGTGCACTTCGTAGATGGAAATGGGAGCGTGGCGCGCTTGGCGCTCTGCGCGGGAACGCATCCATGCGTCGTCCGTCCAGGAATAAGGGGTGGGGTCGTCAACGACCGAAGCGGTGGCCGGCGAGGGTTGGGCGCGGCGCGCCATCGGGTCGGCCTTGAATACGATGGCGCCCGAGTTGTCGGTAATGGCGAACTTGTAGCAATCGCCCGCCATGACGCCGGGGATGAACAGTTCCCACACGCCGGCAGCGTGGCGCAGGCGCATGGGGTGGCGGCGGGCATCCCAGCTATTGAAGTCGCCCACCACGGCAACGCGGCGCGCATTGGGCGCCCAGACCGCGCAGCGCAGCCCGGGCACGCCCTGCATGTCGTCCAGCCGCGCGCCCAGCACGGATAACGCGGCGCGCCAGTCGCCGCTGGCTAAGCCAGCCAGATCGGCGTCGGACAGCACCGGGCCGAAGGCGTAGGTGTCCGGCGTGAGTTGTTCGGTGTCGGGCCATTGGATGGCCAATTGGTACGAGCCCGGGTCGCCGGGGCGGGCGTCGGGGACGGCCCCGGTGTAGAGGCCTTCGCCTTGTTCATGCAGCGGCAGGCGGGCGCCGTCGGCAGTCACGACCGCGACCGCGCGCGCACCGGGCACCAGCGCGCGCACCACGCCATCGTGCGGACCCAGGACCGAGAACGGGTCCGCGTGCTGGCCCGTGGCCAAGGCCTGCAAGCTGGGGGGATCAAGCTGGCCCGCAGGCGGAGAAGACGGCGACGGAGCGCCGTTGTCATGAAGATTCATCGTGAGTGTTCCTCGGCGCTGATCGCCGCATCTTGCAAGAGTTCGCGGGCCAGCTCGGTCAGCGCGCACAGCGGAATGGAGATCCATTCGGGGCGGTGAGCGGCTTCATAGCTGACTTCGTAGGCGGCCTTTTCCAGTTGCGCCAGCTTCAGCAGCGTGTCTTCTTGCGCGGCGGGCAGCGCAATCGCGGTGGAGGCGGCCTCTTGATAGCCCACCAGGAAGGCCTCGACCGCGCGCGAGCCAAAGCGCGCCAGCAGCGTGTCGCGCAAGTCCTGCGGCACGCCCGGGGCGGCGGACGAATCCCCGGGGCCCGCGTTGGCGTCGGTGGGCGCGCCGCCCATCGGGTCGCTACGGGCCACCGACGCGGCGGCATAGTCGAACGAACGCAGCATGCCGGCCACGTCCTTGTACGGCGTCGTCACGCTGCGGCGGGCCTCCAGCGTCTGGATGGGCTCGCCTTCGAAGTCGATCAGGTAGGCGTCCGTCTGCGCCACCAGCACCTGGCCCAGATGGAAGTCACCGTGTACGCGGATGAGCGGCGCGCCCGTCAGCGCCTGCGCCATGCCGTCCACCTGCTTGACCAGGCGGCCATGATGTTCAAACAACCATTGCGCGCAGGCGTGCGACGGCGGCTCCAGCCGGTCCTGCGCGGCGCGCAGGTCTTGTTCAGCGCGATCCAGTTGCGCGATGATGCGCGCGGCGTGCGCCTGGGCGTCTTCCGTGGTGGCGGTGTGGACGGGAAAGGCGGGGTCGTCCGTGGCTAGTGCCAGCGTATTGTGCAGCTCGGCCAGGCGGCGGCCAATGGTGCTGGCCATGACCGTATAGCCTTCCAGGCTGGCTTCGAATTCCTCGGGGCTGTGGCCGCCCAGCAGCGCGGCGCCCAGCGTCCGTTTCAGATAGTCCAGCGTCCAGGTCCAGGCGTCGCCCTCGTTGGTGACGAAGGCGTGCAGCACGGCCAGCGTGTGGGGCACGCCGTCGGCGTCTACGCGCAGCACCTCGCCCAGCAGGGCGGGAATATTGGCGTAGCCCGCGCGCGTCAGGTGGCGCGAGATTTCCACTTCGGGCGATATGCCGGGCTGTACGTTGCGGATCAGCTTCAGGATGGCTTGCCCGCCGACGATGACCGAACTGTTGGACTGTTCCGCGCTGATCCATTGCAAGGCGGGCTCGTCGCCGAAGTCCAGGTCGGCCAGGGCGGGTTCCGGCAGGCAACGGATGATGCCGGGCTTGTCGCCGGGTTTGCCGCCGTCGCGCCCGTCCAGCGCCTGGCTGGCGCGCAAGGCCTCGATCACGCCCTGCACGAAGCCGGGTTGTAGAAAGGCGTCGGCCAGGGTGCCGACTTCGGCGCCCCGGCGCACGCGCGCAATGGGGTATTGCACCTGGGCGGTTTCGTCCCAGATCAGCACGAAGGGCGCCTGGACACGCAGGGGGTGATCGTTGACCGCCGCGTTGGCGTTGTTGGCATCAGTGCCGCTGCCGCCGTCGCCGCTGCCGTCCTCGGGTTCCACTTCGGCCCAGTAGTACTCGCCGCCATTGGCATGAAACGGCGTGGCGTAGGCCAGCCGGGCGCGCGACGGCGCCGTGGACCCCGGAAACCAGCGCTGGCGCGCCAGGTATTCGGGCAGCACTTCCTTTTCCAGCGTGCTGCGCGACGCATCCGTCAACGCCGCGCCACCGCGCGACTTCAAGACCAGCGTCGTCAGCTCGGGCATCTGTTCGGGCGCGCTGGCATGCCAGCCCGGTGGGGCGGCGTCGGAGCTCAAATCCATCCAGTAAAAGCCATAAGGCGGCAGCGTCAGCAGATAAGGCAGTTCGCCGATCGCCGGGAACGGCGTGCCGCCCAGCATTTCCACCGGCACGCGGCCGCTGAACGCTTGCAGCGGCAGTTCCACGGGCTGCGCCGCATTGGACAGGTTGGCCACGCACAGGATGATGGTGTCGTTCCATTGGCGCAGGTACGCCAGAATCTTGCGGTTGCCGGGCTGGATGAAGCGCAGCGTGCCGCGGCCGAAGGCGTGGGTCTGGCGGCGCTGCGCCAGCATGCGGCGCGTCCAGTTCAGCAGGGAATGCGGGTCGCGCTGCTGGGCCTCGACGTTGACGGCCTCGTAACCGTACAGCGGCCCCATCAGCACGGGTAGCGGCAGGCGCTCGGGGTCGGCGCGCGAGAAACCGCCGTTGCGGTCGGGCGACCATTGCATGGGCGTGCGCACGCCGTCGCGGTCGCCCAGGTGCACGTTGTCGCCCATGCCCAGTTCGTCGCCGTAATACAGCACCGGCGTGCCGGGCATCGACAAGAGCAGGCTGTTCATCAGTTCCACCCGGCGGCGGTCGCGTTCCAGCAAGGGGGCCAGGCGGCGGCGGATGCCCAGGTTGATGCGGGCGCGCGTGTCGGCGGCATAGACGCTCCACAGATAGTCGCGTTCACGGCTAGTCACCATTTCCAGCGTCAGCTCGTCATGGTTACGCAGAAAGATGGCCCATTGGCAGGTTTCGGGTATGTCCGGCGTCTGCCGGATGATGTCGGTGATGGGAAAGCGGTCTTCCTGCGCAATGGCCATGTACATGCGCGGCATCAGCGGAAAGTGGAACGACATATGGCATTCGTCGCCGGTGCCGAAATATTCCTGCGCGTCCTCGGGCCATTGGTTGGCTTCAGCCAGCAGCAGGCGGTTGGGATATTCCTGGTCGATCACCGCGCGTATCTGCTTCAGCACCTGGTGCGTTTCCGGCAGGTTCTCGTTGTTGGTGCCTTCGCGTTCCACCAGATACGGCACGGCGTCCAGACGCAGCCCGTCCACGCCCATGTCCAGCCAATAGCGCATCACCGACAGCACTTCCTTCAGCACCTGCGGGTTGTCGTAGTTCAGATCGGGCTGATGCGAATAGAAGCGGTGCCAGAAGTAGGCGTTGGCTTCGGGGTCCCAGGTCCAGTTGGACTTTTCCGTGTCGCAAAAAATGATGCGGGTGCCGGCATAGGCCTTGTCGTTGTCGGACCACACGTAGAAATTGCGCGCCGCCGAACCGGGGCGCGAGGTGCGCGCCCGCTGAAACCAGCGGTGCTGGTCCGACGTATGGTTGACCACCAATTCGGTAATGACGCGCAAGCCGCGCGCATGCGCCTCGCGGATCAGTTTGCGCACGTCGGCCACGGTGCCGTAGTCGGGGTGCACGCCCCGGTAGTCGGCAATGTCATAGCCGTCGTCGCGCCGTGGCGCCGGGTAGAACGGCAGCAGCCAGATCGTGTTCACGCCCAGGCTGGCGATGTAGTCCAGCTTCATGATCAGGCCGGGGACGTCGCCCACCCCATCGTCATTCGAGTCGAAGAACGACTTCACATGCAACTGGTAGATGACGGCGTCCTTGTACCAAAGACCGTCATCTTTCTGGGGGTGGGTTTCACTGATCATATTGGGCTCCAGGCGCGGTCAACCATGCAGGGACAGGCGCCAGACTCGATAGGGTTGGTCGGGGGACAGCGTCACGGTGCGCGTCGCGTCGCGCCAGGTGTCGCGGCTGTCCGTCAGCAGGTCTTCGACTTCAAGGTGCGCGGGCCGGGCTTCACCGAACAACCAGAAGGGCACCTCCAGATGCGTGGTTTGCGAGTGGAAAGGGTCCAGGCTGATGGCGGTGAACACCACGTTGCCCAAGCCGGGCGTGGCCTTCACGAAGGCCAGCACGCGGTCGTTGCCGCTGGGTATTGCCGTCAGCCCGCGATGTGTTTGCAGGGCGGGGTTGGCGCGGCGGATCTGGTTCAGGCGCGCGATTTCGGCGCGGATGTTGCCGGGGGCACGCCAGTCGCGCTGGCGCAGCTCGTACTTTTCGGAATCCAGGTATTCCTCTTTGCCCGGCACCGGCGCGGCCTCGCACAGTTCAAAGCCGCTGTAGACGCCCCACAGGCCCGAGCCCATGGCGGCCAAGGCGCCCCGGATCAAGAAGCCGGGGCGGCCCGAGGTCTGCAAGAACACCGGGTTGATGTCAGGTGTGTTCACGAAGAAGTGCGGCCGGAAAAAATCAGCGGGCGGCGGGTGCGAGATTTCTTCCAGGTACGACTGCAACTCGGCGCGGTCATTGCGCCAGGTGAAGTACGTGTACGACTGCGTGAAGCCCACCTTGGCCAGCCGGTACATCATCTTGGGCTTGGTAAAGGCTTCGGACAGGAACAGCACGTCGGGATGCTGCCCATGCACTTCGGCAATCAGCCATTGCCAGAAGGGCAGCGGCTTGGTGTGCGGGTTGTCCACGCGGAAGATGCGCACGCCGTTGTCCACCCAGAACAGCACCACGTCGCGCAGCGCGCGCCACAGCGCCAGCTTGCGGGCGCGGCGCGGCGGGCCGCCATAGAAAGAGACGTTGACGATGTCCTGGTATTTCTTGGGCGGGTTCTCGGCATAGCGCAGCGACCCGTCGGGCCGCCACGAGAACCAATCGGGGTGCTCTTTCAGCCAGGGGTGGTCGGGCGAACATTGAATGGCGAAGTCCAGCGCCATTTCCAGACCGTGTTCTTGCGCGGCGCGCACCAGGCGCAAAAAGTCGGGCAGCGTGCCCAGCTTGGGTTCGATGGCGTCGTGCCCGCCGTCGGGTGAACCAATCGCATACGGGCTGCCCACATCGTCCGGGCCGGCGGTCAGCGCATTGTTGCGGCCCTTGCGGTTGCTTAGGCCGATCGGGTGGATGGGCGGCAGGTACAGCACGTCGAAGCCCATTTCCTGGATGTCGGGCAGGCGTTCGATCACGTCGTCAAACGTGCCGTGGCGGCCGGGCTCGCGGGCTTGCGAACGCGGGAACAGTTCGTACCAGGCGCTATGGCAGGCTTGCGGCCGGTCCACCCAGATGGGGTAGGGGGCCGGCGTCACGGTTTCAAAGGGGCGGGCATCCAGCGCGCGCATGGCGGCGGCCAACTCGGGGCTGAGCAGCAGCGCGATGTGCGCCTCGGTGGGTTCCGTGCCCGCCTTCGGGTCGGGCAGGGTTTTCAACGCCTGCTTGACGACCGCCACGCTGTCGGCGGGATAGGCATGCTGGCTGGCGCGTTTGTCGGCTTCGCGCAGCAACTGCATGCCCTCGGCCACTTCAAGCTGTAGCGCAAGGCCGGCGTCGTGCTTGACCTCAAGGTCGTGGTGATAGGTCTGCCAAACGTCAAACCACGCCGCCACCTGGAATTCGTGCGGTCCGATTCGCCGGGGCCGAAAACTAGCCTGCCAGCGGTCGTTGGACAGCAGTTTTAGCGGCGTGCGTTTCCAGTTGGCTTCGTCGGCGGCGCGCCAGCGCACTTCGCCCGCGATGCGGTCGTGCCCATCCATCAGCAGGTCGGCCTGGACGGTGATGCGCTCATGCACCGTGCACTTCACGGGATGCGCGCCATCGTCCACGGCGGGCGACACGCTTTCGATGGCCACGCGCAGACCGGCCCCGCCTTCGGTGCGCGGGCCGGGGTGGCGCGAGGCCTCGCGCACGGGCGGCATGGGCGTCACGGACAGCAGCATGCAGGCGCCGGGCGGCAACGTGTCGCCGGCCAGGACGGGCGCGTCCGTCATGCGTTGGGGCAGGATGTCGCCGGGCGGCAGGCTAGGGGCCACCGCATCCCAATCGATGTGGGCGGGCTTGGCGTCGGCGGGGTTCAGGGCCAGCACGGCCGTTGCGCCGTCGGCGGTGTTGCGCAGGATCAGCGTGGCGCGGCCATCGCGGCCGCCCAGCACGCAAGGCAACCCCGCGGGCAACCCCGAGGGCAACCCCGTGGGCAGGTCCTGGCCGCTTAGCCATTGGTTGATGTCTGGAATCTGGGCGGGCGCGTCAATCTCGGTTTCCGTCGCCATCCAGCCATTCGCGGTAAAGGCGGCGGCCCAGGCGCCGCGTATATCCGCGTCAGGCCGGTTCGGGGCGTGGCCTTCCAGCGGCTGCGTGCTGGCCAGCACCGGCGCCACCCGCTGTAGCCGCGCGGCTTCTTCGGCCAGCCAGGCGGACTTGTAGTCCCACCAGGGCAAGGACGAAAACACGCCATCAAAACCGGCATCGCGCAGCGCGTCCAGTTGCGGCTGGGTCAGGCCGGGCGTCCACGCCAGGCAGCGGGGCGGGGAGGCATGTTGGCGCAGCGGGGCCAGCAGGTCGCGCCAGCTCGCGGCGGGCAGCGCCTGCGGCGATTCAAAGACAAAACCGGCCACGCCCGCGTCAACCCAGCGCAACAGCCGTTCGGCCCAGGCCTGCGCGAACTCGGGGGGCGGTTCGCGGTTCAGCGCCATCACGCCCCAGGTGCTCAGGGGCAGGCGCGGGTCGCGGGCGGGGTCGTCAGGCGGCGCGTGGTACCAGCCGGGCTGCGCGGTAGAGGCGCTGGCATCGACCGACACGCGGTCCAGCACCACCCGCAGCATCAGCATCAAGCCTTGCGCCGTGGCGGCGCGGGCCAGGCGGCCAAGACGCTCGGTGATGGGCTCGGTGCTATCGCCGGCCGGACTCAGGTCGGCATCGATGGGCGCCAGCGTGCGCGCATCGGCCGGCCGCAGCCAGGGCGGCGGAATCAGCACGGCATTGAAGCCAGCTTGCTGGATGCGGGCCAGCCGGGCTTGCAGCGTGGCGGGGTCGCCTGCCGTCGGCGCGCCGTCCGGCAAACCCAGGGGCGCGTGGCAGATGCGCAGCGCGGCGGGCAAAGAGGGGACGGGCGTCGAAGCAGCAGCCATGGGCATTCGCCTTGTCAGATGGGCATCGGCATGGAGCCGCGGGCCTGTCGGGTGCGCCGCTGGCGAGTGCCGGCAGCGCGGTCGGCAGAGGAAGCCGTGGCTGATTGCGTGGCGGACTGCGCGGCGGCTTGCACAGCGGTGTCGTCCGCGTCCGCGTCGGCGCGACCGGTCAGGGCTTGAAGCAGGTCTTCGTACGCACCCACGGCACGCTGCCAACTGAAGTCGGTGCTCATGGCGTTGCGCTGCATGGCGCGCCACAGCGTCGGGTGACGGCGCAGGTGCATGGCGCGCGACAAGGCATCGGCCATGGCGTCGGGGTGGTCGCCGTCAAACAACAGGCCGTTGGCGAACGCCATCGCGGTCAGTGGCGCGTCGGTACCTGGGTCTTCGATGGTGTCGGCCATGCCGCCCACGCGCGACCCGATCGGTACGGTGCCGTAGCGCATGGCGTACAGCGGCGTCAGGCCAAAGGGCTCGAAGCGGCTGCCGTGCAGCAGGATGTCGCCCCCGGCGTGCAGGCGATGCGCGCCCGCCTCGTTGTAGCCAATGTGCGTGGCGCAGCGCTGCGGGTAGCGGTCGGACAGCGCCTTCAGCGCGGCTTCCAGACGGCGGTCGCCCTGGCCAAGGATGGCGACCTGCATGTCCGGGTGGGCATCCAGGGCGCGCGGCAAGGCTTCGGCGGCAACGTCGGCCATCTTCTGGTCGGTCAGGCGGCTGCCCATCACCACCAGGCTGGCTTGCGGGTCGGCGGCCAAGCCGAATTCGCGTTGCAGCACGGTCTTGCACAGCCGCTTGTTGGCCAGATCGGCGGCGGTGTAGCGCAAGGGGCCCAGGTGCGGGTCGCGCGCCGGGTCCCACAGCACGGTGTCGATGCCGTTCGGAATGGCGATCAGGTCGGCGGCGCGCTCGCGCAGCAAGCCGTCCAGCCCGCAACCGAATGCCGGGGTCAGGATTTCGCGGGCGTAGGTGTGGCTGACGGTGGTGACGCGGTCGGCGTGAGCGATGCCGGCCTTCATGAAGTTCAGCTTGTTCCAGGCCACGCAGGCGTGCTCGCCCCGGAAGGCGGGGGCAATGCCGAAAGCGGCGGCATCCTCTAGCGGGAACTGGCCCTGGAATGCCATGTTGTGGATGGTCAGCACGGATTTCACGTCATCCAGGCCCGCCTGGCGCATCAGCATGGGGATCAGCGCCGCGTGCCAGTCGTGCGCATGCACCACATCGGGGCGCGCAAGCCCCGGCACGCCGCGTGCAATACGCACGGCAGCGTGCGACAGCGCGGCGTAGCGCAGCCCATTGTCCGGATGTTCCTGGCCATCTTCGTCCACATAGAGGCCGGCGCGGTCATAGAGCGCATCGTTTTCCAGCAGCAGGAAGGGCAGCTCGGACGCGGGGCATACCCCGGCCAGCAGGCGGGCGTCGCCGCCCGGCAGGTCTTCCAGCCGCGCCACTTCGCGCACGCCTTCCAGGCGCTTGGCGGCGCCTCGATAAGCGGGCAGCAAGACGGTAGCGGGCACGCCCCGCTGGACCAGCGCCCGCGCCATGCCGGTGATTGCATCGCCCAAGCCCCCGGTCTTTGCCAGGGGGAATGCTTCGGCAGCCACTATAAGAATTGTCGTCGCCATGCTTGTTGCTCCGGGAAGGTCGGAGGGCCGCTGAAAAAGTGGGCCCGATTCCGTAAGGCTTTCTTATGCGCAAGTGGCGTGCCCAAGACGGCGGGGCGAGGGCGGGCGCGGGCTTGAGCGCGGGCTAACCCCAGGGCGGGTCGGGGGGTTGCTGGCGTTTTTGCTGGCGTTTGTAAATTTGGGAGCAGCGCAACAAATTGCGTCTGGCGAGCGTTGGGGAGAGGCTGATTCGGCAGGACACCGAGGAGACGGGAATGCGGATTGCGGCGCGCCCGGATTCTGCTTTCCGTATGCCGAGCCATCCGGCCGGTACTCGGATTCAGCAACACCTGACCACAAGGAGCGCCAACGTGAAAACCGTTTCCGATTTTGTCCTCGCCCGCTTGGGCGAATGGGGCGTGCAGCGTGTGTTCGGCTATCCCGGCGATGGCATCAACGGCCTGATCGGCGCGTTTGGGAAAAACCAGGAATTGGAATTCGTCCAGGCACGCCACGAAGAAGGCGCGGCCTTCATGGCCTGCGCCCACGCCAAATTCACGGGGCAGGTCGGCGTGTGCCTGGCCACGTCCGGGCCGGGCGCCATCCACCTGCTTAACGGGCTGTACGACGCCAAGCTGGACCATCAACCCGTCGTGGCCATCGTGGGCCAACAGGCGCGCAGCGCGCTGGGCGGTGACTATCAGCAGGAGGTGGATCTGGTCAGCCTGTTCAAGGACGTGGCGCATGACTTCGTGCACATGGTCACGTCGCCGCTTCAGGCGCGCCACATGGTGGACCGCGCCATGCGTATCGCCATGGAACGGCGCGGCGTGACCTGCCTGATTTTTCCCAACGACGTGCAGGACCTGGAAGCCGTGGAGGCGCCGCCGCGCGAGCATGGCACGGTGCACACGGGCATAGGCCTGACGTCCCACGCGGCGGTGCCCCCGGAAGCCGCGCTGGATAACGCCGCCGCCATCCTGAACCAGGGCGAGCGCGTGGCGATGCTGGTGGGCGCGGGCGCGCTGGACGCGGGTGACGAGGTGCGCGCCGTGGCCGAACGGCTGGGCGCGGGCGTGGCCAAGGCCTTGCTGGGCAAGGCCGTGCTGCCGGACGCGCTGCCGTATGTGACCGGCGCCATCGGCCTGCTGGGCACGCAACCCAGTTGGGAAATGATGAACGAGTGCGACACCCTCTTGATGGTGGGCACGTCGTTCCCGTATGCCGAGTTCCTGCCCAAGGAAGGGCAGGCGCGCGCGGTGCAGATTGATGTAGACGGCCGCAAGCTCAGCCTGCGCTATCCGGTGGAAGTGGGCCTGGTGGGCGACGCCCGCCTGACCTTGCAGGCGCTGTTGCCCAAGCTGGAAACCAAGGCGTCTGACCGCTGGTTGAAGGGCATAGAAAAGCGGGTGTCGCGCTGGCGTGAAACCGTGGTGGCGCGCGCGATGGTCGAGGCCAAGGGCGTCAACCCCCAGCGCCCCTTCCTGGAACTGTCCAGCCGCTTGCCGGCGCACTGCATCGTCACCTGCGATTCGGGTTCCGCGGCCAGTTGGTACGCGCGCGACGTGCAATTGCGCGACGGCATGATGGGGTCGGTGTCGGGCGGGCTGGCCAGCATGGGCTGCGGCGTGCCCTATGCCCTGGCGGCCAAGCTGGCCCATCCGGGGCGCCCGGTCGTGGCGCTGGTGGGTGACGGCGCCATGCAGATGCTGGGCATCAACGAACTGATCACCATCGCGCACCGGTGGAAGGACTGGGCCGACCCGACGCTGGTGGTGCTGGTGCTGAACAACGGCGATCTGAACATGGTGACGTGGGAGCAGCGCGTAATGGGCGGCGACCCGCGTTTTCCGGATTCGCAATGGCTGCCGCCGTTCTCGTATGCGGACTACGGTCGCATGCTGGGCCTGGAGGGCATCCGCGTGACCGAACCCGACGACGTCGGCCCCGCTTGGGACCGTGCGCTGAACGCGGGCCGGCCCACCGTGCTGGAAGTGGTGACCGACCCCGAGGTGCCGCCGATGCCGCCGCACATTCCCCCCAAGCAGATTGCGGCCTACCTGACTGCACTGCGCAAGGAAGACATGGCCACCGGCGCCGCCGCGCTGCGCGCCACCATCAAGCAATGGTGGGCAAGCTGACGGAGGCAAGCCCTGGGCCGGGCGCCGTGTGCAACACCCTGTGCGAAATCCGCGCGGCGGGCACGGCGTTTGCGGACAGGGCGGGTCCTACCACCTAGTCGCTGAACGGATGTTCGGCAAAGGAGACACAGCATGGAAACTCAAACCAACATCGTGGGCGGCCCCAAGAGCAGCCCCGGCGGTCCCGGCCCGGAAGTGATGGCGGCAAGCACCCTGGAAGGCAACGACGTCTACAACTCGGCGGGCGAAGAACTCGGGTCCATCAAGGAGATCATGATTGATGTGCCCCGGGGCCGCGTGGCCTACGCAGTCCTGTCGCGCGGCGGCGTGTTGGGCATCGGCGATAAGCTCTTTGCGATTCCGTGGGCGGCCCTCACGCTGGACACCGACCGCAAGTGCTTCGTGCTGGACATCGACGAAGAAACGCTGAAGAACGCGCCGGGCTTCGACAAGGACAACTGGCCCAGCATGGCCGACGAGACGTGGGCGCGTAACCTGCATACGTATTACAAGCAGGACATCTATTGGTAAGCCGCCAGCCCGGGCCATCAGCGCATGACCCGGGTGGCGCCTACATCAAGGCACCGGCCGCGGATCCCCGATCCGCGCGCCGGTCACCATTTCAGTCACCCAATTCACCAGCACCGAGGTATAGGCCCGCTGCGCGGATTTTTCCGTCAGCGCGTGGTCGGCGCCGTCGATGATGCGGTGGGTCATCGAATGCGAGCGGCGGAACGCCGAGCGGTAGCTCATGATGGTGGAATGCGGGATGAAGGTGTCGTGCTCGGCTTCCACGATCAACACATCGCCGCTGAATTCCGCGCAGGCTTTCAGGGCGCGGTTCGTTTCGGGCGCGACGTAGGTGTTGCGATAGGCACGCAGCGTTTCCCGGTTCAACTGGTTTTTCGGCAGCAGCCATTCTTCATCCCGGTACAAGGCGGGCACGTGCAACGCCAGCCAGCGCACGCGGCGCAGGCCGCTCAGCAGCGCGGCCAGATAGCCGCCATAGCTGCTGCCCACCACCGCGACCGACCCCGAATCCAGCGACGGATGGGTGGCAAGCAGGTCGTAGGCCGCCATCACGTCGCGCAGGTTATCTTCGCGCGTGACTTGTAATTGCTGCTCGCGCGTGGCCGCATGGCCGCGCAGGTCGAACGTCAGGCAGACGCAGCCCAGCGCGGCAATGCCCTTGGCGCGCGACAGGTCAAACTGCTGGCTGCCACCCCAACCATGGATGAACAGCACGCCGGGCACCTTGTTCTCGGGCGTGAGAAAAGTGCCGTCCAAAACCTGATCGTCAACCGACAGCGCGATGGGATTACTGTGCGCGGCCATTGCCAACCTCCTTCCAGCCATCCAAACCGTCCAACACGGCGGCCGACTTGCTGATGTGGCCCACGGCCGTATCCTTGCCGTGAAAGATCAGATGCTGCGGGATCGGCCGCGCGTGATCCTGCCCGTAGCGTTCGCGGGTGGCGGCGCGCACCGACGTCAGCGACGGCGACAGCGCAAACGCCTGCATCGCGGCCAGCTCGGCAAGACTTGCGCCGCCCGCCCGCCAGGACTGCTCCAGTACGCCGGCCCGCGCTTGGCCCGCGCGGTTGGTGCCGAACGCCACATCGTAGTTACGGCGCGAGGCGAACAACTGCGGATAGGCGGTGGACACCGCCGTGTCGTATTGGCAGGCCATGGCCACGGCCTGCCGTTCGGGGTCTGTCAGATCCAAGGCACGCAGCTTATCGAAACCCCCGCGCGCCACCCGTAGCACCGACCCGCCGTAGACGGCTATGCCCTGATTGTCGGGCGTGAGCGATTGCGTGCCCACATACGCAATTTCCATTTTGCCCACGCGCGCCCAGCCGACGCTGTAGGTGGACACGTCTGCCAAGTCTTCTTCCAGCACCAGGCCCAGCCGGCGCATGGCGTAGGGCGATTGCTGCGCCAGCGCCGCGCGCAGTTCCTCGGCATTGCGCACCACGACCTGGCCGCGCCCGGCGGTGGCGTCGGTGGGTTTGACGCGCAACGGCCCGTCTTGCAGCATCCGCATCCCGGCGGCTTCGGCATCCGCCAGGGTAAAGGCGCTATAGCCCGCCAGCACCACCTCGCGCAGCGCATCCGCCAGATCGCCCACCCAGGCCTTGGGCGCCTTCGCCTGAGGGCCGATCAGTCCATGCGTGATGGCTTTGCCAGCCACGAAGGAATAGGGGGCGACGCCGCCGTACAGGTCGGCCGCGCGGGTAATGCCCAGCCGGGCCGCGCGGATGGGGCCGATGATGGTGCGGTCGGGCACGTAGTAGGGCGGCGGTTCATCGCGGCGCCGGCTGGGGCGGTAGTCGGGTTCAAAACGGCGTCCCAACAAGGCCGCCAGGCGGACGGCCATGGCCTCTTGCGAGGCCACCTCGTGCTCGGAGGCGTTGGCGCGGCGGGGGTATGCCACCACCAGGTCGGATTCGCTATCGGAGTCGCTCGGGGATGGGGACGGTTTCATGAGGGCGGGTGGAGCAAGTTGTGTTCCTGGTCGGCTGGCGCACGGCGCTTGCGCCACGCGGCCAGGGCTTCAAACAGCGGAAAGGCGGCCAATGCCAGGCACATGGGCGCCAAGGCGTAGCAGGCGCGGTAAGCCAGGGCGGCGCCCAGCGCTTCGGAATACGGCATGCGCGGGGCCAGCACGGCCACGAAGATGGCCTCGGTGGTGCCCAGCCCGCCCGGCACCCGCGTCAGCACCGCCGCGAAACTCGCGCACAGCAAAATGCCCAGCACCAGGGGGTAGGGCGCCTTGCCCTGTAGCAGCACGTAGGCCACGGCGCCCATGAACATCCAGGACAGCCCGGCAAACACGCATTGCATCACCGCCATGCGCAGGCGCGGCAAGGTCACGCGCTGGCCCATGAAGGTGGCCGAGCGACGGCTGGCGCGAGCGCACAGCCACACGTACGCGATGCCGGCCGCCAGCAAGCCCGCGCCAATCAGGCGCAGCACGCCGCTGCCCACGTCCCAGCCCTTCGGCACCGTCAACGCGCCGCTGACGAACACCACGCCCGCCACCCAGGCATAGCCGATCCAGTTCGACGCGGCCGAGAAGACGGCCACGCGGGTCGCCACCGATTTGCGGCAGCCCAGCCTGGCATACATGCGCAAGCGCGCGCCCAGGCCGCCTACCAGCACGCCCAGGCTGAGGTTCAGGGCATAGCTCACCATCGCGATGCCCATCACCAAGGGCCAGGCCAGCTTGTGCCCGGTATAGCGGCGACCAAGAAGGTCCAGCGCGGCATAGCTCAGATAGCCCAGCACCACCAGGCCGCTTGCCATCAGGATGGATTCGCCAGGAATGCTGCGCATGGCCTGCCAGACCTTCGGCCAATCCACCGAGCGGCCGAAGTAGAACAGCAGCACGGCCACCACGGCCAGAACTACCCAGGGCAGCACCTTCTTGATGCGCGGCCAGCGGTGGCGCAGGGAACGCATGAACGTTGTGCGATAGACCCTCATGCGGCCTCGCTTTCGCCCGGCTCGGGCGGTTTGATGGTTTGCAGGCGCGGCTTGTGCGCGGGCAGGGCGCCTGCCCAGGTCGGAAAGCGCCGCAGGAAGTGAAACACCACCACGCCTACCCAGAAGCGCCGCAGCGCGCGCGTGGACTTGGAACTGAAGGGCACGGGCTTGCAGTCCTGCGCGATCAGGTGGTCCAGGCTATCCCGCAGGGCTTTGTTCAACGAACGGTCGCGCACGACCACGTTGGCTTCCAGGTTCAGGGCCAGGCTCAAGGGGTCCAGATTGCTGGAGCCCACCGTGCACCAGTCATCGTCCACGCAAGCCACCTTGCCGTGCAGCGGCCGCTTGCAGTATTCGTAGATCTCCACGCCGGCGTTCTTCAGGTAGTCATACAGCATGGTGGCGGCCAGGCGCGCCACCAGCATGTCGGGCTCGCCTTGCAGCAGCAGGCGCACGCGCACGCCCCGGCGCGCCGCCTTGGTCAGGTCGCGCAGCAGGTGGTAGCCGGGAAAGAAATAGGCATTGGCGATCAGCACGTCCTGCTTGGCGGCGCGCAGGCCGGCGCGGTAATAGCGTTCGATGTCGGTGGTGTGGCCGTTGTTGTCGCGCACCACCAGGCGCCCGCCCCCCTCGCCCTCGGGCACCGAAGGGGGGGGGGGCGCCGCCCGCGGCGGGGGGGCTTGCGGCCGCCCCCAAGGGCGGAACGGGCGTAGTCGGCCAAGTCGGCCGCCAGGGGGCCGTCCACCCGCACCGCATAGTCCTGCTTGGCTTCGGGGCCGAAGTCCGCCAGGTGGTCCGCCGAAAAGTTGATGCCGCCGATCAGCGCGCACACGCCGTCCACCGCGACGATCTTGCGGTGCATGCGGCGAAACAGATTGGTGCGCACCCCCAGCAGGCGGGGGCGGGGGTCGAAGATATGAAAGCGCACGCCGCTTTCAGTCATGGCGCCAATGAATTCCTGGCTGAGCTGGTCCGAGCCGTAGCCGTCAACCAGCACGTCCACGCTGACGCCGCGCCGGGCCGCGTCAATCAAGGTCTTCTGCAAAGCCTGCCCGACTTTGTCGTCGAACAGGATGAAGGTTTCCACCAGCACTTCGTGCTTGGCCGAGGCGATGGCTTCGTTCACGGCGGGGAAATAGCCCTCGCCGTTTTCCAGCAGCGTGTAGCGGTTGCCTTCCCGCCATCCCAAGTTAGCGGCGGTCATAGTGCGATCTCCGCCGACAGGGGCACGTGGTCCGACAGGCGCGACCACACGCGCGAGGCCTGCGGCACGGGCCGCCAGTCACGCACGTTGCGCACGTAAATGCGGTCCAGCCGCAGCAGCGGCCAGCGCGCGGGAAAGGTGCGGGCGGGGCGGCCCAGGCGGGTGGTGAACACCTCTTGCGCGCCGCAGGTGGCCATGAAGCGGTCGGCGTTCAGGCGCCAATCGTTGAAGTCGCCCGCAATCAACAGGGGTTCGCCGTCAGGCACCTCGCGGGCGACCAGTTCGCACAGGCGACCAAGCTGTTCGCCGCGATGGCGCTCCAGCAAGCCCAGGTGGACGCAGATGGCATGCACCGGGGCATCGCCCGGCACGCGCAACACGCAGTGCAGCAGGCCACGGCCTTCGTGGCCGTTCACGCTGATATCGTGGTTTTCGTAGCGCTCGATCGGGTAGCGCGACAGGATCGCGTTGCCATGATGGCCCGCCGGGTACACCGCGTTGCGTCCATAGGCGTAGTCCGACCACAGCGTGTCGGCCAAAAATTCATACTGCGACAGCGCCGGCCAGGCCTCGTGCCGTTCGGCATGATCCTGATGCTCGCCCAGGACTTCTTGCAGGAACACCACATCCGGCGCCGCCTTGCGCAAGGCCTCGCGCAGGTCGTGCAGCATGAATCGCCGATTGAAGCTGGTGAATCCCTTGTGGGTATTGACGGTCAATACCGTCAAGCGCCGGTGGGATTCGTCGGTCGGGACGGGCATGGACTCTCCGGGGGAAATGGGTCCACAACCCTGCGCAAGTTTCGTGCCTGAGCCGACATCTGCGGCGAATTTCATTGGAGGACGGCGTGCCGGAACGCATGGCGCTGGCCAAGCCGGGCGGGTGGCCGGAACTGCCCGCACTGGTCAAAATTGCCTGGGCCGGTATCGAATCGCCGCGTCATACCCACATAAAAAACGGATTCTGAATCTGCAAAATCAAGGTTGTGCCCGCTTTTGCGTAGGGCCACAATCGGAATCCCCGCTATGCGGCAACCCGCCCGCAAGGAGAATTTGCATCATGACGATTGCCCCTCAGCCTTTGGACGCGCGCGTGGTCCAGGCCCTGTCCCGCATCACCACGGCCACGCTTACGACCGTGCTGTTGAAGAAAGGCTTGCGCAACGTGTGGGTACGCGGCGCGCGGCCACTGGCGCCGGGCGCCAAGCGGATTGTCGGGCGCGCATTCACGCTGCGCTTTGTGCCCGCCCGCGAAGACCTGGCCACGCCCGCGTCGTGGGCGTCGCCCATATCCACGCGCGCCGCCATTGAAGACATGCCCGAAGGCTGCATCGCCGTGGTGGATGCGATGGGCGTTACCGATGCCGGCATCTTCGGCGACATCCTCTGCGCCCGCATGCAAAAGCGCGGCGTGGCCGCGCTGGTGACTGATGGCGTGGTGCGCGACCTGGAAGGCGTCGAAGGTACGGGCCTGCCCGTATGGTGCGCCGGCGCGGCGGCCCCGCCGTCGGTGGCCGGGCTGACCTTCGTCGGCTGGCAAGAACCCGTGGGCTGCGGCGGCGTGGCCGTCTTTCCCAACGACGTCATCGTGCTGGACCGTGACGGCGCCGTCCTCATCCCCGCCGCGCTACTGGACGAGGTGGTCGACATCGCCATCGAACAGGAACGCCTGGAAGGCTGGATCATGCAGCAAGTAGAAGCCGGCGAAAAACTTCCCGGCCTCTACCCCCCCAACAAGGAGACGCAGGCTAAATACGAAGCCTGGCGAAACCAGCAACCGTAACCCTCGGACTCAATTCCCCCCCCGTATATTCCCCGCAACCCCGCCCGCCACGGCGCCGATCGCGGCGCCCGTCCAGGCGCTGCCGCCCGCAATGGCGGCAATCCCCGCGCCCGCGGCACCCCCAATGGCCGCCCCGGACATGGTCCCTTGCTGTTTCGGCGTCATGTTCGTGCACGCCGCAAGCGTCCCTATCGCGACGCCGATGACTAACGTTCGAATAGCTTTCATGACGGCTCCTTCAAGGCTTGCGCTTCATGCCAGGAACGACGACCTCGAACCACAAGGTCTCGATCACCGGACGGTCCAGCCGCGAGGGGTTCGCGGCATACCAGCCGTCCAGGCTCTGGGCCACCGTATCCAGGGTTTGCGTTTGCAGGCCCTTGGAAAACCTGGGCACCAGACTCTGAGTGTCGGGCGGCGCGCGGCGTGCCTGGTACGCGCGTTCGACTTCAAGCAGGTTGGAAATCCCCAATAGATAGGCTTTCTTGAGATTGGCGTCGGACTCCGTCCATTGCTTGCCGGTGATGATGGGGGCGGGGTCTGACATTTGCGCCACGCTGGGCGCGGTGGTCAGCAGAGACAGCGCCAGGGCTGCCGGACCTAACAGGTGTTTCACTTTCATCGCATCGCTCCTCGCGGGCTTAAAAGATCAAAAACAACCTTTGGATACCGTCCGCGAAAACCGGGCCAAGCAGGCCCCAAGCGGAAATCGGTAACAGTGAATTTATGCCTGAACGCAGGCGGCGGCAAGCAAGGTTTTGGGGGAGGGCGCGCGGCACTGGAGTCGCGGGCCGGCGCCATGGCGCGTAAAATGCACCGCTTGACGCCGGCATTCGCCGGCGTCGTGGATTGGACGCATGCGCACCGGATTGTCCCGCCGCCTTCCTCGCTTTGCCTCGGCCGCCGATTTTGGGCGGCTGTTGCTGCTGCTGTTGCTGGTGGCGCGGGCCTGGGTGCCGACCGGGTACATGCCCGATGCCGACGCGCTGCGGCAAGGCCGGCTGGCGCTGGGCTTCTGTACGGCGGGCGGCAACGTCATGGCGGCGTTGGAATCGCTGGGAACGCGGCAGGCGCCTGGCGATGGCCATCAGACGATGCACGGCGACCCCATGCTGCACGCCGATGATGGCCACCCCGGCCACCACGGCCATCACGGCGCCGGGCATGACGACGAACGCGGCGCCGGGCAGGAATGTCCCTTTGGCCTGAGCGCGCATCAAATCCTGAACCTGCCGCCGCTGGCGGCCGTAGCGCCCGTGCTGTTGCGCTGGCTGGCGCAGCGCCCGTTAAAGTTTGACGGCGCGCGCCCCCCCATGCCGGCCGCCGGCCCGCCCTTGGGGCAACGGGCGCCACCCTCGATACGCGGATAACCGTTTCCGCCGTGCGCCCCGCGCGCATGCTTGCCGCCCAAACGGGGCGGCGTTGTTCGTATTCGAGATTCCCATGTCCACGCACACCCTGGATACCGCCTCCGCGCCTGCTCGCGCGCGGGTTGCGGGCAACAGCGCCTTACTGGCGTTGATCACGCGCCTGCACTTTTACATCGGGCTGTTTGTCGGCCCCTTCATTTTGGTGGCCGCCGTCACCGGCACGCTGTTCGTGCTGACTCCGCAGATTGAAAGCCTGCTGTATGCGGACCAACTGCACACCGCGTCCACCGGCCCGGCACAACCCCTGGCCAGCCAGGTCCGGGCAGCGCAAGACCGCATCGGCCCCGGGCCGCGCCTGTTTGCCGTGCGGCCCGCGCCGGCTCCGGGCGACACCACGCGCGTGATGTTCACGCAGCCCGGCATGGGCGATTCGGAAAGCCGCGCGCTGTTCGTCGACCCCGTCACGCTGGACATCAAGGGCGACATGACGGTCTACGGCACCAGCGGCACGCTGCCGTTTCGCACCACGCTGGACTACCTGCACCGCAACCTGATGCTGGGGGCGCTGGGCCGCAACTACAGCGAACTGGCCGCGTCCTGGATGTGGCTGGCCACGCTGGGCGGGCTGGTGCTGTGGTGGGCCGGACGCCGCCGCAAGGCAAACGCAAATCAGGCGATGGCCCAAGCCGCAGCCCAAGCCCGCAGCCCCAGGTTGCGCGCGCGCCGCTGGCACAGCTTGCTTGGCTTGTGGTTGGCGCTGGGGCTGTTGTTCCTGTCCGCCACGGGCCTGACCTGGTCGAACTGGGCGGGCGGCCGCGTGGACCAACTACGCGCGCAACTGGGCTGGATCACGCCGGCGATTACGCTGAAGCTGCCGGGCGCGGCGGCCGGTGCCGCGGCGGCCGGCCCGGCGATGGGCGGTGGTGAACACGCGCATCATCACGGCGGCATGCAGATGGGGGGCGGCGCTATGGCAGCCCCCACGCCTGCGCTCCAAGACCCCGCCCGCGACTTCGACCGCATCCTGCAAACCGCGCGCCAGGGCGGCATCGACAGCACGCAGCTGGAAATCCGCCCGCCGCGTAGCGCCGACCAGGCCTGGATGGTGCGCGAGGTAGACCGTTCCTGGCCCACCCAGGTCGACACCATCGCCATCGACCCCGCCACCTATACGATCACCAGCCGCGCCGATTTCGACACCTTTCCGCTGATCGCCAAGCTGATCCGCTGGGGCGTGGACATGCACATGGGCATTCTGTTCGGCTGGCCCAATCAGTTGCTGATGGGTGCGATCGGGCTGGCGCTGTCGGCCATGATCGTGCTGGGTTATCGCATGTGGTGGTTGCGGCGTCCGGCAGCGGGTGCCGGTGCTCAGACCCTGACCCAAGCCTGGGCCGCCCTGGGCTGGCCCGCGCGCATTGCCGTGCTGGCGGTGGCGGCGGCGCTGGGCTGGTGCCTGCCCGTCATGGGGGTAAGCCTGCTGGCGTTCCTGGTGGTGGACGTGCTGCGCTCGTGGCGCCTTCAGTTGCCCACGCGGCGCGCGTAACTGGCCAGCACGATGCGCTCGGACTGCGCCAGGTAGTCCTTCAGCGCATCGGCCGCCTTGCCGAATTCGCCGGCTTCCACGCTTTGCAGAATCTGCTGGTTCATGTCGGCATAGGGCGCGTGCAGGAATTCCGGGTCTTGCAACAGCCCGAAGACCAGCCGCAGCTCGGCCAGCAATAAGGAAAACATGGCGTTCAGCCGGTCACTGTCGGCCAATTCCACAATGGCCATGTGAAACGCCATGTTGGCGGTGCCCACGCCGGGCCAGTCCTGGCGTTCGCGGCAAGCCAAAGCGTCTTCGACCGACTGGCGCATACGCTGGCGCGCCGGATGGTGCGGGTACGCCTGCGCCAGCGCCTGGCATTCGATCATGCGCCGCACCCGATAAATATCAATAATGGAAGCCATGCTGGGCACGGCCACCGCCACCCCTCGGTTGGGCGAGTGCGTCAGCAGGCCTTCTTTGGTCAGGTTGCGAAACGCCTCGCGCAGCGTGTTGCGCGAGACGTCCAGCGATTGCGTCAGCGCGGCTTCCGACAGCCGCTGACCGGGCATGAATTCCCCGTTGATCAGGCGGCGGCGGATCTGCTCGGTGACCTTGTCGGTCAGGGTCTGGTGCGCGGCGGGCAGCGTCATAGGCGAGGGGGGGGCAAGTACCCGGTTGTGAAACTCGGTAGTGAAATTACCGATAGGCGAAAGCCTGGCTTTGATCTACCATACTAACCAATTTGTAGAACAATTGTGTAACTATCGTTCCACGATCAGCGGCAAAAAGAAGGTGTGCCGCCATCGGACTAAGGATCAAACATGGCTGAGATCGATTTAAACAGTGACTTGGGCGAAAGCCTTGGCGCCTGGCGCATGGGCGATGACGAGGCCATGCTGGCGGTGGTGTCCAGCGCCAACGTGGCCTGCGGTTTCCATGCGGGCGATCCGGCCGGCATCCTGAGCACCTTGAAGGCCGCGCGCGCCAATGGCGTGACGGTGGGCGCCCATGTGTCCTACCCAGACCTGACGGGCTTCGGCCGACGCAACATGGACGTGGCCAGCGCCGACCTGGTGGCCGACGTCATCTACCAGATTGGCGCGCTGAAAGGCCTGGCCGCCGCCGCCGGCACCGAGGTGCGCTACGTCAAGCCGCACGGCGCGCTGTACAACACCATCGCCCACGACGCCCGCCAGGGTAATGACGTGATCACGGCCATTCTGGAAATCGACCCCAGCCTGGTGCTGGTGGGCCTGGCCGGCGCGCCGCTGTTGACGCTGGCGCAAGAGCGCGGCCTGCGCGTGGTAGCCGAAGCCTTTGCCGACCGCGCCTACACCCCGCAAGGCGCGCTGGTGTCGCGCCGCGAAAAGGGCGCCGTGCTGCATGACCCGAAAGCGGTGGCGCAACGCATGCTGCGCCTGGTGCAAGAGAGTGTGGTGGAAGCCATTGATGGCAGCCTCACCCGCGTGCAGGCCGATTCCATCTGCGTGCACGGCGATAGCCCCGGCGCGGTGGACATGGCGCGCGCGCTGCGCACGCAGCTTGAGCAGGCCGGCGTCAGCATCCGCGCTTTCGCGGCCGCTGCCCCTCGGCAATCCGCCTAGGGAGCCGGCGTGCGTTTTCTGCCTGTAAACACCGACGCGCTGCTGGTTGAACTAGACGACCTGGAACAGACCCTGGCGCTGTTCGCCGCGCTACAGGGCCGCCCGATTGAAGGGGTGACTGAACTGGTGCCCGCCGCCCGCACCGTGCTGGTGGTGTTCCAGCCCGGCGTGGTCTCACGCGCGGCGCTGATTGCCGATATCGGCGCGCGCGACACCTCCAGCCGCGTGGCGCGCGACGGCAAGCTGATCGAGATTCCCGTCCATTACAACGGCGAAGACCTGGACGACGTGGCGCAGCATCTGGGCATCACGCGCGAAGAAGTCGTGCGCCGCCACACGGGCGGCACCTACAGCGTGGCCTTCACCGGCTTTGCACCGGGCTTTGCCTACCTGAGCGGCGGCGATCCCACGCTGGACGTTCCGCGCCGCAAGACCCCGCGCACCCGCATCCCGGCAGGCGCCGTGGCCCTGGCGGGTACGTTCAGCGGCGTGTATCCGCAAGCCAGCCCGGGCGGCTGGCAGATCCTGGGCGTGACGCCGGTCGCCATGTGGGATTTGAACCGTGACACGCCCGCGCTGCTGCAACCGGGCTATCGCGTGCGATTCATTGACGCGGGCGCGGCATCAGTAGCGGACACGTCCGCTGCATCGTCGGCATCGACCGCATCGACGGCATCCGCCGCCTCGACCACTCCGAACGCATCAACCTCAACCGCTTCAACCTCAACCGCTTCAACCTCATCCGCCACGCCGCCCGGCACCTCCCGCGCTGCATCCGCCACCCCCGCCTTGGAAGTTGTATCGCCCGGCTTGCAAGCCGTGTTCGAAGACCTGGGACGCCCCGGCCAGGCCCGCCAGGGCGTTGCCGCCTCCGGCGCCATGGACCGTGGCGCGCTGCGCGCCGCGAACCGGCTGGTGGGCAATGCAGCCGGTGAGGCCGCCATTGAAATCGTCTACGGCGGTTTCCAGGTGCGCGCCCATGGCCCGTGCGTGCTGGCCGTAACCGGCGCGCAGGGCAACATTGCATTGCGCAACGCCGCCGGCGCAAGCTGGACGGTCCCCGGCTACCAAGCCTTTGCCATGGACGACGGCGACACGCTGACCCTGGGCCAACCGGACGCCGGCATCCGCTACTACCTGGCGGCGCGCGGCGGATTTGCCGTGGAACCCGTGTTGGGCAGTTGCTCTACCGACACCCTGGCCCGCGTCGGCCCTGAACCGCTTGCGGCCGGTGACCGCATCGGCATCCGGCCAGCCGGGCAGGGCGCCATCGTGGGCGCACCCGAAACCGCGCCCGCCAACCTGCCGCGTACCGACGCCGAAGTGGTGCTGGATGTGGTGCTGGGCCCGCGCACCGACTGGTGCGACGCCGACGCCGTGGCACTGCTGTCGCGTCAGGCCTGGACCGTAACGCCGCAATCCAACCGCGTCGGCGTCCGCTTGCAGGGCGACGCGCCGCTGCAACGCGCCAACCATGCCGAACTGCCCAGCGAGGGCACCCGCAAAGGCTCGATCCAGGTTCCCGCCAGCGGTCAGCCCGTGCTGTTCCTGGCCGACCACCCGCTGACCGGCGGCTATCCCGTCATTGGCTCGGTCGCGCCCTGGCACCTGGACCGCGCCGCGCAAATTCCCATCGGCGCGCGCGTGCGCCTGAACCCCATTTCCGACTTCGTTCCGGTTGATGTACCCGCCGTGCAAGTCACCCCGACATAACGTGAACCCGCCTGCCATGAAGAAAGTCCTGATTGCCAACCGTGGCGAAATCGCCGTCCGCATCATCCGTGCCTGCGCCGACTACGGCGTGAAATCCGTGGCGGTCTATGCCGACGCCGATTTCGACGCGCTGCACGCGCGCATGGCCGACGAGGCCTATGGCCTGGACGGCGACCGTCCTGCGGACTCCTATCTGAATATCGACAAGCTGCTGGACGTGGCGCGTCGCAGCGGCGCGGACGCGGTGCATCCGGGCTACGGCTTTCTGTCGGAAAGCCCCACGTTTGCCCGCGCGGTGATCGACGCCGGCCTGACCTGGATCGGCCCCTCGCCCGAAACCATCGAGCGGCTGGGCGACAAGGTCCAGGCGCGCAAGATTGCACTGGCGGTGGGCGCGCCCCTGGTGGCCGGCACGGCCGACCCGGTCAACGGCGCCGAAGACGTGCTGGAATTTGCACGCGAACACGGCTTGCCCATCGCCATCAAGGCGGCGTTTGGCGGCGGCGGCCGGGGCCTGAAGGTGGTATGGCGCATGGAAGACGTGGCCGAACTCTATGAGTCGGCCGTGCGCGAAGCCGTCACCGCGTTTGGCCGTGGCGAATGCTATGTCGAACAATTTTTGGACCGCCCGCGCCACGTCGAAGCGCAGGTGCTGGCGGATCAGCACGGCAACGTGGTGGTGCTGGGCACGCGCGATTGCTCGTTGCAACGCCGCAACCAGAAACTGGTGGAAGAAGCGCCCGCGCCGTTCCTTAGCGACGACCAGCGTCAGCGCATCCATGCGTCCGCGCGCGACATCTGCGCGCACGCCGGTTATGTCGGCGCCGGCACCGTGGAATTCCTGCTTAGCGCGTCGGGCGCCATCTCGTTCCTGGAGGTCAACACGCGCCTGCAAGTCGAGCACCCCGTCACCGAGGAAACCTGCGGGCTGGACTTGGTAGTGCAGCAACTGCGCATCGCCGACGGCCTGCCGCTCGGCTTCAGCGAGGCGCCCGCGCCGCGTTGCCATGCCATTGAATTCCGCATCAACGCCGAAGACGTGGGCCGTGGTTTCCTGCCGTCACCGGGCCGCATCGCCAGCTTTGCCCCGCCGTCCGGGCCTGGGGTGCGGGTGGACAGCGGCGTGGAATCGGGCTCGACCATTCCGGGCACCTTCGATTCGCTGATGGCCAAGCTGATCGTCACCGGCGCCACGCGCGAGCAAGCCATTGCCCGCGCCCGTCGCGCGCTGGCCGAATTCCGCATTGAAGGCGTGGCGTCCGTGCTGCCGTTTCACCGTGCGGTGTTGGCGCATGACGACTTCCTGGGCGATGCGTCGGGCTTCAAGGTGCACACGCGCTGGATCGAAACCGACTTCGCCAACGACCTGGAAGCCGCCGTGCGCCCGGAACCGCTGGGCGCCGTGACATTGCATCGCACGGCCGTTGAAATCGACGGCCGCCGCGTGTCGCTGGGCCTGCCCGCCGAACTGCTGCGCGGCCTGCATGCCGCCGGAGCAGCCACGGTGGACGCCGGCCAAGCCAGCGCCGCCGCCGCCAACGCCCAGAGCGTAGCCGCGCCCATCGCCGGCACCATCCAGGCGTGGAAGGCCGAGGACGGCGCCACGGTGAAAGAGGGCGATCTGATCGCCACGATGGAAGCCATGAAAATGGAAATGCAGGTGCTGGCGCATCGCAGCGGCGTGCTCAAGCACGAAGCGCAACCGGGCCAGGCCGTGGCGGCAGGCGCGGCGATCGGGCGGATTGACTAAGCGTCGGCTATTGCGGGCGTTCCCAGCCCCCGCCCAAGGCGCGGTAAGACGCAATGGCCGCGCGCGCCGACTCGGTTTGCGCTTGTGCGCTGGCATCGCGGGTGCGTAGCACGGCGCTGTCGGCGTCCAGCACTTCGATCAGGCTGACGATGCCGTTCTGGTAGGCAAGGAATGAGCTTGTGCGCGCCTGCGTCAGCGCGTCCACGCCTTCGGCCAGGTAGCGCGACTGCTGTTCACGTTTGACCAGGGCCGAGAAGGCGTTTTCCACATCTTCGGAAGCGCGCAGCACCGCCAGGCGGTAGGCCGCCAGCGCTTCGGCGTTGCGGCCACGGGCGTTTGCGATGTCGGCTTCGATACGGCCGAAGTCGAACAGGCGCCAGCGCAGGCCAAGCATGCCTTGCATCTGGTTGGCGCTGTCGTTGAACAGGTTGCCGGATAGGGTAGTGGCGGTGCCAAGCACCGCGCCTAGCGAGAATGTTGGGTAGTACTCGGCGATCGCCGCGCCGATACCGGCGTTGGTAGCGGCAAGCTGGCGTTCGGCCGCGATCAGGTCAGGGCGGCGGCGCAGCAGGTCGGCCGGGGTGCCGGTGTCTGCAATCGCAGGCGGCAAGGGGATGGGCGCGCTGGCGGCCAGCAGGGCGCGATTGCTGCCGGGCGGCTCGCCCAGCAGCACGTCCAGCGCGTTCATGGCGGCCGACAGGCCGTCTTCCAGTACGGGCACGGTGGCGCGCACTTCGGCCAGCGCGCCTGTCGACTGATGTACCTGGAGTTCCGCGGCGAGGCCTTTGTCGAATTGCAGTTGCACGGTGGCAAGCAACTGGCTGCGTGTCCGGACCTGTTCACGGGCGATGTCCAGGCGGGTCTGCAATCCACGGATCAAGACGTAGATGTCGGCGGTTTGCGCCGCCACGGCAAGCCGGGCGGCGGCAACGCCGGCTTCGGCGCCTTGGTAGTTGGCGACGGCGGCTTCACGTTGGCGTTGCAGGCCGCCGAACAGGTCGACCTCCCAGCCGGCGTTCAAGCCCAGTTCGTAATAGTCGCCATAGCGGTTGTAGTCGGGCGTGGCGTTCAGCAACTGGCCCTGCGGCGTCTCCAGGGACTGGCGCGCACGGGCGGCTTGGCCCGCCACGGCGGCCGAGGGCAGCATCGCGGCGGTGGCGCTGCGCAGACCCGCGCGCGACTGGGCCACGCGCGCCACGGCCTGCGCAATGTCCAGGTTCTGGTCGAGCGCGCGCTCCCCCAATTGGGTCAGCAGCGGATCATGAAACCCTTGCCACCAGACCCGGGTAGCAGCCGCGGCCGGCGCCTGCCGCGCCTGGATCGCGGCCTGTCCCATAAAATGCGGGGCTGACGCCGTATCGGGCTGCTGATAATCGGGGCCAACAGCACAACCTGCCAGAAGCAAGCTTGAGAGAAACAGCGGCACAGCATGTTTACGGGGCAGCATGACGGGGTCCTGCAAGACAGGTGAAAGAGAAAGTTGGCGCGCGTCGAACGTCCGTACCAGGGTTTGAGACGCGCCCATGCATCGAAAAGAGATCACGAATAAACCGCGAATGGTGACTATTGTACGATATGGTCATTAGTCGTCAATCGATATAGCCATAAGGTAGCGTTCCTATGTCCGACTCGTCCCAGCAATCCCAAGGCCATCGCGGACCGACCGATCACAGCGTGCGAGACCAGATCGTCCAGGCGGCCAACACGCACTTCAGCCACTATGGCTACGACAAGACCACGGTGTCCGACCTGGCGCGCGAGATCGGTATTTCCAAGGCCTACATCTACAAGTTCTTCGATTCCAAGCAGGCCATCGGCGAGGCCATCTGCACCAACGTGCTGGGCCAGTTGATGGCGGGCGTGGAGCAGGCCATCGCCCAGGCCGAATCGCCCACCGACCGTTTTCGCCGCTTCTTCCTGGGTGCCGTGGAGCTCTCAGCGGAGTTGTTTTTCCAGGACAGGAAGCTCTATGAAATCGCGGCGCATTCCTCACTGGAAAAATGGGCTTCCTCGCAGGCCTACGAACAGCGCATGCGAGCCATCCTGACCGACATCCTGCGCGAAGGAAGAGAGCAGGGCGAGTTCGAGCGCAAGACCCCGCTGGACGAAACCGCGCGGTCGATTTATCTGGTGATGCTGCCCTTCATCAGTCCGCTTTTGCTTCAGTACAACCTGGACCGCTTGCCGGACGCCCCGCGTGAAGTGGCGAGCCTGGTGCTGCGCAGCCTGGCGCCCTGAGTGCTGGGAGTGGGGTCCGATCTGACCCCCGCAAAACCCCATTTAGTGACTATTGACAATATTGGTCATTAGACGCAAACTGCGCGGCAATCCGATTGCCCCAGGGGTGTCTTATGGTTTCTCGTCGTTCTGCCGTCACGGCGATCCCGGCCATCATGGCCGTCTTGTTGACCGGCACATTGGCCGGCGCATTGTCTGGTTGTAGCCCCGGCGCAGCCGATGATCCGCGTACCGGCATACCGCTGGTCAGGGTGGCCACGGTGCAAGCACCAGCCCCGGCGACCCGGGTGTACACCGGCGTGGTGGTGGCGCGGGTGCAAAGCGATCTGGGCTTCCGGGTGAACGGCAAAGTGGCCGAACGCCTGGTCGACACGGGCCAGCAAGTCAAGCGCGGCCAGCCGCTGATGCGGCTGGATCCCACCGACCTGGCCTTGGCGGCACGGGCGCGTTTGCAGGCGGTGCATGCCGCCCGCGCACGCGCTTCGCAAACGGCGGCTGACGAAAAGCGCTATCGCGTCCTGGTGGGCGCGGGCGCGGTGTCGGCATCCGCCTATGACCAGGCCCGCGCCGCGGCCGATACGGCCCAGGCCGATCTCAGCGCGGCGCAGGCGCAGGCCGATGTGGCGCGCAACGAAACGGGTTACGCCACCCTCTACGCCGACGCCGATGGCGTGGTCATGGCCACGTTGGCCGAGCCCGGCCAGGTGGTGACGGCGGGGCAGCCGGTGGTGCGCGTGGCGCGGTCGGGCCAGCGCGAGGCCTTGATTGATTTGCCCGAAACCGTGCGGCCGGCCTTGGGTTCCACCGGCGAAGCCACGCTGTATGGCGGCTCAAGCCAGCCCATTCCGGTGCAACTGCGAGAACTGTCCGACTACGCCGATCCGCGCACGCGCACGTTCGCGGCGCGCTACGTGCTTGACCCCAAGGCCGCGCAAGCGCCGCTGGGCGCCACCATCTCGGTATCGATTGCGGGCGCGCAGGGCAAGCCGGTGTTTCAAGTGCCCCTGGCGGCGCTGCACGATGAGGGCCGTGGGCCGGGTGTCTGGGTCTTGTCGGGCGAGCCCACGCAGGTGCGCTGGCGTGCCGTCACGCTGGCGGGCCTGGGGGAAGAGACCGCCGCCGTCAGCGCGGGCCTGGCCCCGGGCGAGCGCTTCGTGGCGCTGGGCGCGCACCTGTTGCATGAGGGCGAGACGGTGCGCGTGGCCGCGCCGCAGGGCCGGCGCGCGCTGGCCGCCACGGCGGGAGCGGCGCAATGAGCGGGTTCAATATTTCGGCGATCGCGGTGCGCGAGCGCGCCGTCACGCTGTTTCTCATCATCGCGATGTCGGCCGCCGGCATCTTCGCCTTCCTGCAACTGGGGCGGGCGGAAGACCCCAGTTTCACGGTCAAGACGCTGACGGTGGTCACCGCCTGGCCCGGCGCCACGGCGCAGGAGATGCAGGACCTGGTGTCCGAACCGCTGGAAAAGCGGATGCAGGAACTGAAGTGGTACGACCGCACCGAGACCTTCACGCGGCCCGGTCTTGCCTTCATGACGGTGACCTTGAAAGACAGCACGCCGCCTTCGGCCGTGGCCGAAGAGTTCTATCAGGCGCGCAAGAAGCTGGGCGACGAAGCCGCCAAGCTGCCCCCTGGCGTGCTGCCCCCGATGGTGAACGACGAGTATGGCGACGTGACCTTCGCGCTCTACGCCTTGAAGGCGCACGGCGAACCGCAGCGCAAGCTGGTGCGCGAGGCCGAGGAACTGCGGCAGCGCCTGCTCAAGGTGCAAGGGGTGAAGAAGGTCAACATCTTGGGCGAGCGCCCCGAGCGCATCTTCGTGGAGTTCTCCTACGCGCGGCTGGCCACGCTGGGTGTGTCGCCGGGCGAACTCTTTGCCGCGCTCAACGCGCGCAATCAGGTGACGCCGGCGGGCTCGGTGCAGACGCACGGCCAACAGGTGCAAATCCGCCTGGATGGCGCCATTGACGACCTGGACCAAATTCGCGCAACGCCCATCGTGGCCGACGGCCGTACCTTGCGCGTGGGCGATGTGGCCGACGTGAAGCGCGGCTATGAAGATCCCGCCACGTTTTTGATCCGCAGCCAGGGCGAACCCGCGTTGATGCTGGGTGTGGTCATGCGCGAAGGCCACAACGGCTTGGAACTGGGCGGCGCGCTTGCGGCCGAGGCCAACGCGATCGCGAAGGATCTGCCACTGGGCATGACCTTCACCAAGATCACGGATCAGGCCGTCAACATCGAAGAGGCCTACGACGAGTTCATGCTGAAGTTCTTCGTGGCGCTGGTGGTGGTGATTGTGGTGAGCCTGGTCAGCCTGGGCTGGCGCGTGGGCGTGGTGGTGGCGGCCGCCGTGCCGCTGACGCTTGCCGGGGTGTTCGTCATCATGCTTGCCACGGGCCGGGACTTCGACCGCATCACGCTGGGCGCGCTGATCCTGGCGCTGGGGCTGTTGGTGGACGACGCCATCATCGTGATCGAAACCATGGTCGTGAAGATGGAAGAGGGCATGGACCGCATCGCGGCGGCCCCCTACGCCTGGGGCCACACGGCCGCGCCCATGCTTGCGGGCACCTTGGTGACCGCCATCGGATTGATGCCGGTGGGTTTCGCCAAGTCCACCGCCGGGGAATACGCCGGCAACATCTTCTGGGTCGTGGCGTTCGCGCTGCTGACCTCATGGGTGGTGGCGGTGGTGTTCACGCCTTACATCGGCGTGAAGCTCTTGCCCACGATCAAACCCGTGCAGGGCGGCCATGGGGCCATCTACGGCACGCCCGGTTATCAACGCCTGCGACGTGGCATCGTGTGGGCGGTGGCGCACAAGAAAAAGGTTGCGCTCAGCGTGGTCGGCTTGTTCATCCTGGCGTTCGTCGGGCTGGGCCAGGTCAAGCAGCAGTTCTTTCCGGTGTCCGATCGGCCCGAGGTGCTGCTGGAAGTGCAGATGCCAGAGGGTTCCAGCATCGAAAGCACCACGGCGGCGGTCACGTCGGTGGAAAAATGGCTGGCTCAGCAACCCGAAGCGAAGCTTGTCACCAGCTACATCGGGCAGGGCGCGCCACGCTTCTATCTGGCGATGTCGCCGGAATTGCCGGACCCCTCGTTCGCCAAGATCATTGTGCTGACCAGCAGCGAGAAGGACCGCGACGCGCTCAAGCTGCGTGCGCGCCAGGCGGTGGCCGATCAGCTTGCGCCGCAGGCGCGGGTGCGAGTGTCGCAACTGGTGTTCGGGCCGTACTCGCCGTTCCCGGTGGCGTTTCGCGTGGCGGGGCCGCAGGAAGAAACCGTGCGCCAGATCGCGCAACAGGTGCGTCAGGTGATGCAGGAAAACCCGTCGATGCGGCAGGTCAACACCGACTGGGGCGAGCGCGCGCCCACGCTGCATTTCGTGCTGGACCAGGACCGGTTGCGCGCCATCGGCCTGAGCTCCACCGACGCGGCGCAGCAGTTGCAGTTCCTACTGACGGGCATCCCGGTGACGCGGGTGCGCGAGGACATCCGCTCGGTGGAAGTGGTGGCGCGCAGCGCCGGGGCGCAACGCCTGGATCCCGCCGAGATCGGCGCGTTCACGCTGGTGGGATCGTCGGGCCAGCGGGTGCCGCTTGATCAGATCGGCCATACCGAGGTGCGGATGGAAAACCCGATCCAGCGCCGCCGCGACCGCGAGGTCACCATCACCGTGCGCGGCGACGTGGCCGAAGGCGTGCAGCCGCCGGATGTGTCCAAGCAGATCCTGCCCAAGCTGCAACCCATCATCGCGGCGCTGCCGGCCGGCTACCACATCGTGGCGGCGGCCGACCTGGAAGAAGCGGGCAAGGCCAACGCGGCGCTGGCCGCGGTGTTCCCGCTGATGTTCATCCTGATGCTGGTAGTGATCATCTTCCAGGTGCGGTCGATGTCAGCCATGATCATGGTCGTGCTGACCGCGCCGCTTGCGCTGGTGGGGGTGGTGCCGACGCTGCTGCTGTTCAACCAGCCGTTCGGCTTCAACGCCATCCTGGGCATGATCGGTCTGGCCGGCATCATCATGCGCAACACCTTGATCCTGATGGGCCAGATCCATATCAACGAAGAGGAAGGCTTGACGCCGTTCCACGCCGTGGTGGAAGCCACGGTGCAGCGCGCGCGGCCGGTGATCCTGACGTCATTGGCCGCCGTGCTGGCGTTTATTCCGCTGACGTTCTCGGTGTTCTGGGGGTCACTGGCCTACACGCTGATCGGCGGCACCATTGGCGGCACGGTATTGACGCTGGTGTTCCTGCCGGCCTTGTACGCCATCTGGTTCCGCATCAACCCGCAGCAGACACCGGCCGTGGAACCCCAGGCGGCCGGCGCCTTGCATCAGCTACACCGCTGACACGTTCCCCGCCGACCCGCCCGTGGCGGCGTCCGGCGGCACCGTCACGATTGACGTCAATGACGGGTCCGCCGGCTTCAGCGCCGCCAGGTTCGGCCGAGGGCGTTGCAGTTCGGCGTTGCCCGCAAAGGCCTGCTCCATGCCTTGCGCCGCCTGCAATACTTCGCGGTCGCCTCGGAAGCGCCCGATGATCTGCATGCCGAAGGGCATGCCCAGGTGGTCGCTGCCGCACGGCAGGGTCAGGGCAGGGTGGGTGGTCAGCGTGATCACATACGTAAGCGCCAGCCAGCGGTAGTAGTTTTCCTGGCGGCGGCCGTTGATGGACTCGGCATACAGCTGCGTCCACGGAAACGGCGAGACGGGCGTGGTGGGCGACAGGATCAGGTCGTAGTCGTCGAAGGCGCGCTGGAAACGCTTGATCAAGCGCGTCTGCTCGGCTTGCGCCCAGGCGCAATCCTTCAGGCTCATGGCCGCGCCCATTTCGAAGTTGGCGCGGCTGTTGGGGCCGAGGCTGTTGGGGTCTTTCTCGTAGGCGTCGCGCATGCCGGCCACGAAGGCCTCGGCGCGCAGCACGTCAAAGCAGCGGTGGGCGTCGCCGAAGTCCAGCTCGATGGGGTCGCAGGCGGCGAACAGGTGGCGCATGGCCGCGATCTTGGCGCGGAAGGTGGCACGGATGCCGTCGTCCACGTCGCACACCCCGAAGTCTTCGGTATAGGCCACGCGCAGGCGGCCAAGGTCGGCGGTGCCGGGGGTCAGGAATTGCAGCGGGTCCAGCGGATAGCTGAGCGGGTCGCCGGCGTCCGGGCCGGCACTGGCGGCCATTTGCAGGCAGGCGTCGGCCACCGTGCGGCCCATCGGGCCGACGACGGAAATCGGCGTCCAGCCCAGCAGCTTACGCACGCTGGGCACCACGCCAGGCGACGGCCGAAAGCCCACCACGCCGCACTTGGATGCCGGAATGCGCAACGAGCCGCCGGTGTCCGACCCGGTGCAAAGCGGGAACATGTCGGTGGCAAGCGCCGCGGCCGAGCCGCCCGAGGAACCGCCCGCATTCAGGTTGGGGTTGAACGGGTTGCCGGTGGCGCCCCATACCGTGTTGCGCGAATTGGCGCCCGCGCCCATTTCGGGCACGTTGGTCTTGGCGGCCACAATGGCGCCGGCGTGGCGCAGGCGCGCCACCAGCGTCACGTCTTCCGTCGGCACATGGTCGCGATAGATCTGCGAACCAAAGGTGGTCAGCAAACCAGCGGTGGGTTCCAGGTCTTTCACGCCCAGCGGCAGGCCGTGCAAGAGGCCCAGCGTGTCGCCCGCCATCACCGCCTGTTCGGCGGCGCGCGCTTCGGCGCGGGCCCGCTCGAAGGCGGTGGCGGTCACGGCGTTGATGTAGGGGTTGATTGCCTCGACGCGCGCAATGCACGCCTCCAGCAGTTCCACCGGCGAGAGTTGACGCGCCCCGATCAGGCGCCGCAACTCCACCGCGGACAAGGTGACGAGCGTATCGTCCAGTGCCATGAATGCTTCCTTTAATCGATCGTGATGTTGGCGCGCTGCGCGACGTCACGCATCTGCGGCAGTTCTTTCTGGATCAGCGCTTCGCCCTCGGCGGCGCTGGAGAAGGCCGCTTCAAAGCCCTGCGCCTCAAGGCTCTTGCGCACGTCGGGCGACGCGACCGTGGCGCGCAAGGCGGTTTCAAGCTTGGTCTTCACGTCGGCGGGCAGGCCGCGCGGGGCGGCGACCATCAGCCAGGTGTCCATGGCCACCGACGGATAGCCCTGTTCGGCAAAGGTCGGCACGTCGGGCAGGAAGCTAGACCGGGCGGGGGCCGACACGGCCAGCACGCGCACCTTGCCTTGCTTGCTTTGCGGCAGCGCGGCCGCCACGGTGTCGACCGAGAACGGAATCTGGCCGCCGATCAGGTCGGTCATGGCAGGGGCACTGCCCTTGTAGGGCACGTGGATCATCTGGATACCGGCGGCCGACAGGAAGGCTGCACCGACGAAGTGTGCGGTGGTGCCGGCGCCAAACGACCCATAGGCGGGCGGTTCCTTGCTGCGTTCCTTGGCGTAGGCCACCAGTTCCTTCAGGTTCTTGACCGGCACCTCGGGGTTGGCCAACAGCGCCAAGCCGGTGCGGCCAACAATGCCGATCGGCTCGAAGCTCTTGACCGGGTCGTAAGGCAGCTTTTTCTGAATGGCGGGGTTGACCGTGAAGGTGGTGCCGGAGCTGACAAACAGCGTGTAGCCGTCAGGCGCGGCCTTGGCCACGAAGCCGGCGCCGATGGCGGTGCCTGCCCCGGCGCGGTTTTCCACCACGATGGTCTGGCCCAGTTCCTGGCCGAGCTTTTGCGCGATGACGCGGCCCAGCACGTCGGTGGCGCCGCCGGGCGGGAAGGGCACCACCAGGGTGACGGGGCGCGTCGGGTAGGCATTCTGCGCGCTGGCCACGGCGGGGAGGGCGAAGGCGCCGGCCAAGGCGACGGAAAGGGCAATCAAGGGAGTCTTCATGGTCATGCTCGACAAGAGTGGTGGAGGGGCGGCGCGTCTGTCGGCGCCTGGGGAGTTGCCGCGAGTTCTTGCCCGCGGTTCAGAAATCGGTCGTACTCTTCTGCCGGCACGAACAGCCCGCCCGTGGTCCAGGCCAGATGCGTGGCGCGCGGCAGGTGCGGCAGCAGCTTATGTTGGCGCAGCCATTGCTGGCCCGCGATGCTGCCCAGCAACAGGCGCGGCCCGGAAAAACCCGCGGCGGCCGACGGCTCGATGCGCAAGCCTTCGCTGTCATGCAGGCGTGCCAGGTCGCTGTAGAGCGTGTCGTCCGCCACCGTGTAGACGCCGGCCAGCAAGTGGCCGACCGCGTCATACGCCAGTTCGGACGCGCGCGGCACGGCCAGGCCATCGGCCTCGGTCTGGTTGGTCAGCCCGATGTCGTAGACGGACGGCGGCACCGGCACGCCGGGCAATTCGCCATTGCCGGCCATCATGCGCAGCAGAAAGCAGGGCGACTGCACCGGCTCGGCAAAGAAGCAATGCACGTGCGCACCGAACAGCAGCGACAGGCCGAAGGCGATGCCGCCCGGCGCGCCACCCACGCCACACGGCAGGTACACAAACAGCGGATGCTCGGCATCGACCACGATGCCGGCCTGCGCAAGCTGGTCACGCAGCGCCAGGGCGGCGGCTGCATAACCCAGAAACAGCGAGGCCGAGCGTTCGTCGTCAACAAAATAGCCGTGCGGATCGGCCTCGACCTGACGGCGGCCAGCCGCCACGGCTTTTTCGTAATCCCCCTGATGTTCGACCACCTCGACGCCGCGAGCGCGCAGGCGCGCCTTCTTCCATTCCTTGGCATCCGAAGACATATGCACGGCGGCACGAAACCCCAGCGCCGACGCGATCACGCCAATCGACAGGCCCAGGTTGCCGGTCGAGCCCACGGCCACCTGGTATTGCGCAAAGCAAGCACGCGCCTCTGGCGTGCCTAGCTTGCGATAGTCATCGCCCGGCGCGATCAGGCCGCGTTCCAGCGCCAGCTTCTCGGTGAATTCCAACACTTCATGAATGCCGCCGCGTGCCTTGATCGAACCGGCCACGGGCAAAGCGTGATCGGCCTTCACCCACAGCCGCCCCGATGCCACCGGCAAGCCCAGCGCCTCTTGCATGACGGCGGCCTCAAGCAGCGGTGATTCGATCACGCCGGCGGATTCTTCCAGTTCCGGAAACAACTGCGCCAGCAACGGCGCAAAACGCGCAAAGCGGTCATGCGCGGCATGTACATCAGCCAAGCCAAAGGGTGCGGCGGCTAGTGAGGCGGCTAGTGCGGCAGCCTTGTCGGAACGGGTCCACAACGCAGGCCGCGCGGCACGCAGCGCTTGCAAGGACAAAGAGGAAACGGAGGCGTGGGACGGTGGCATGAACACGGTTGCAAAATGAAAAACGTCATCGAACGGTCACATCCTAGGCTCGGCCTTAGCGTTGCGGCAATATGCGTTGTTAGAATTGTTCGTTGCGCTTAACGCAAACCAAGGGAAAACCCGATGAACGTGCAAGTCCTGCAAGAAATGGCCGTTCGCTACTTCCTGGAAGTGGCGCGCTGCGGCTCTGTCAGCGTGGCGGCGGAAAAGCTGGAAGTGGCGCCGTCGGCGGTCAGCCGCCAGATTGCACGGCTGGAGCGCGAGCTGGGCACCTTGCTGTTCGAACGCCGCTCACGCGGCATGGTCTTGAACGCCGCCGGCGAATTACTGGCGGCGCACGCCAAGCGCGCGCAGCAGGACGTAGAGCGCGTCAGCGGCGAAATCATGGGCCTGCGCGGCTTGCGCCAAGGGCTGGTGCGGGTCGTCTGTACCGAAGGTTTCGTGCACGACGTGGTGCCGGCCGCCATCGCGGAATTCCGCAAGCAATACGCCGGCATCCGCTTCACGCTGGAGGTGTGTTCGCAGCGCGAGGTGCCGGCGCGGGTGCGCGATGGCGCGGCCGACATCGGCATTACGCTGGGGCTGACCTCGCATCGCGACATGCAAGTGGAACTGCGCATGCCCGCGCCCGTGCGCGCGGTGGTGGCCGCCGACCATCCGCTGGCGCGCCGCGCCGACGTCTCGCTGGCGCAATTGATGGCCTATCCGCTGGCCTTGCCCGACGCCGATTCCACCTTGCGGCAATTGATCGACATCAGTTGCAGCCGCCAGCAATTGCAGTGCGAACCCGTGTTCTCAAGTCGCAGCGTCGACGCGCTGGTGGCTTTTGCCGGGGCAGGCGGCGGCGTGGCGTTCTGCGGCGAACTGGCCATCCGCTATCGGCTGCGCGGCAAGCAAGTGGTGGCCGTGCCGCTGCGCGACCGCGAAATGAACGAACGCCACTTTGAAGTGCAGACCCTGGCCGGGCGTGTGCTGCCGGAAGCGGCCAAGGCGTTCATCGCCAGCCTGCGCACGCAGTTGAATGCGGAATGACCCTATAGGCACACGCCGCGCCAGGCGTATGATTTCAGCCAGAGGATCAGCACCGGCCTGACGGCGGGCAGCAAGCCCGCGCGCCAGCCTTGCCTATCACGGCTTCGCATCGTCCCATCCGCTTTCCTTGCGCTGGGGCGCACAGGCGTCGTGCCATGAACCATCCGCTGCTTGCTGCCTGCTTCGGATCACCGACGGGTGATCACGATTTCAAGGTATTCACTGGGCACCACCATCGTCGCGTCGCCAGAGCGATTGAACCGGTCTATTTGCGCCAGCAGATCGCTTTCCAGAGCGGCTTGCGCGGCAGGCTCCAGCATGGAAAACGCCTTGAGGACCGGGCCGTAATAGCTTCTGAAGATCTGCACAAAATGCGCTGGCGACAGATAGCGGAACACGAAGTGCCGCGCTTCCACCTGGATCGCCGAGGCGTGCGCGCCAAACATCTCGTCGATGCGAGCCCGGGTGCCCCACAGCGCGGGCGATTTCACGCCGGCCGGTGGCGGCACATGCTTGCCGATGGTCTTGAAGATCTGGCCCACGAAGCTTTCCGGCGTCCAATTGGCCAAGCCGATCTTGCCGCCCGGACGGCACACGCGGATCATTTCGGCGGCGGCCTTGTCCTGGTCGGGCGTGAACATCACGCCGAAGGTGGAAACCACGGCGTCAAAGCTGCCGGGCGCGAAGGGCAGGGCTTCGGCATCGGCTTCCTGGAATTCAATCTTCAGCCGATCGGCGGCGGCGCGTTCGCGGCCACGGCTAAGCAACGCGGGCACATAGTCGGTCGACGTCACCTCGCACCAACGCCGTGCGGCGGCCAGCGACGCGTTGCCGTTGCCGGCCGCCACATCAAGCACTTTCTGCCCGGCGCGCACATCAAGGGCTTCGCACAGCTGCTCGCCCACGATCTGAAGCGTGGTGCCGACAACGGCATAGTCTCCGGAAGACCAGGTAACTTGCTGCCGGGTCTTCACGGCGGCAAGGGTGGGCGGGGGGGAGGCCGGGGCGGGAGTTTGCGCGGGAGCCTGTGCTTCGGGAACAGCGGCAATATCGGATGCGGACATGGTCTGTCTCCATCAAGACAAGGAAAAAGCACCGGCGGATATCGCCGGCACGGTGCCGATGCAAGGGCAGGGGCCAAACGGCTTGCGCGGTTCGTGCAATCGGTACTCAACCGTAGAGCGGGCGCGTGGAGGCTAGCGTGGTAGCGGGCGTGGAATCCGACGCGGCTGGCGGGGAGGGATTTCCCGAGGTCAGCACCATCCGTATTCAACTGCTGGGGCCAACCACCATCAGCAGGGCGGGTCAGCCTGTGCCGTTGCCGCCATCCCGCAAGCTGCGTGCGCTGGTGGCCTACCTGGCGCTGGCCTCGCACCCCGTTTCCCGCGCGCATCTGTGTGAGCTGCTCTGGGACATCCCGAATGATCCCCGCGGTGAACTTCGCTGGTGTCTCAGCAAGGCAAGAACCTTGTTGGACGATCCGGGCCACCCCCGCGTCCAGGCGGCGCAAGACAGCGTCACGCTGGACCTGCACGATTGCCGTGTGGATGTGGTCGACATCGAACAGGCGATGCGGCAGGGCATCAATAACGTCGGCACGGAGCGGCTACGCATGTTGGCGGCGCTGTTTGCCGGAGATTTTCTGGACGGATTGCTGATCCGATCCTGCCCAATGTTCGATAGCTGGCTGGTGGCGCAACGGCGGCGGTTCAGAGCCTGCCAGGTGGCGGTGCTGGAACACCTGGCGACGACGTTGCCTGACGGATCCGAAGAACGCTACGACTGCCTGGACAAGTGGCTGCGGCTTGCTCCCTTCGACCGGCACGCGCATGTGTTGATGCTGCAATCGCTTAACGCGCGTCAGCAGCTACGCGAAGGCGAAGAGCACCTGGCCGCCGCGATCCGCGCGTTTGAAGACGAAGGGCTGGATTGGCGTCCGTTGCGGGATGAATGGCGGCAGTTACGGCTGGCGCCGGCTGAGTTCCCCAGGTCGCCAGATTTGCCTAAGTCGCCGGCGACGCACGAGCCCCCTGAGCCGTCGGCAGCGCCCGGCATCGCCGCGCTTGCCGCATCGCCAGAAGGGGGCAAGGCCCAACCCCGACGCGCCTCGATCGCGGTCATGCCTTTCACAGACGCATCGGCACGCAACGGTGTGCGGGGAGGGCTGGGCGATGGCTTGGCCTACGACATCATCACCCGTCTGGCCAAGCTGCGTAGCCTGTTCGTCATTGCCCAGGGCACCGTCTTCGCCCTGGACCAGCGCAGCGTCGGGCCGGAAGAGGCCGGTCGAACGTTGAATGTGGACTTCGTGGTCAGCGGCATGTTGCGCCGGCATGCCAAGCGGATCATCGTTGACGTGGCGCTTGTCCAAGCCCGGACCGCTCGCATCGTGTGGGCAGAAACCTTCGATCACGCAGTGGACGACGCCTTTGTGGCGCTGGACGAGATCGGCAACCGAATCGTTGCCTCGGTGGAAATCGAAGTTGAATCCGCCGAGCGCGAGCGCGCCATCCTCACGCCACCCAATTCGCTGGACGCCTGGTCGGCGCACCATCGCGGCCTGTGGCACATGTACCGCTTCAACCAAGCGGACAATGCGCAGGCAAGACGTTTCTTCCAGATGGCGGTGCGGCTGGACCCGACGTATTCCCGCGCGTACGCCGGGCTGTCGTTCACGCATTGGCAGGACGCATTCCAACGCTGGGGCGAGCAGAACCCGGCTATGGATCTGGCGTACCAAGCCGCAAGCCAGAGCTTGACCGCCGACGACCGGGATCCCGCCGCGCATTGGGCCATGGGGCGGGCGTTGTGGCTGCGCGGCAGCCAGGACCCATCGCTGGCCGAATTGCAGCGAGCGGTAGACCTAAGCCCGAATTTTGCGCTGGGGCACTACACCTTGGGCTTCGTCCATTGCCAGTCGGGCGACGCGCAGGCGGCGATCGGGTCGGCCGATCATTCCCGCCATCTGAGCCCGTTTGATCCCTTGATGTTCGGCATGCTGGCCGTGCGCGCACTGGCACTGGTCCGATTGGGGCGCGTTGAGGAAGCCGCCGATTGGGGCGTGAAGGCGGCCATGCGTCCAAATGCGCACCTGCACATCTTGGCGATCGCCGCGCATTGTCTGGCGCTGGCGGAGAGGCAGGACGAGGCGCTGGGTTTTGTGGCCTTGATTCATCAGGCAAATCCCGCGTATCGGGTGGCGGATTTGTTGAACGCGTTCCGGTTGACGACGGATGCGGAGGGCTTGTTCAGACTAGCGGCAATGAAGATCGGCTTGGCTTAATGGAATACGCATAATGTGTATTATGTAAAGTGACAAATAGGCGAAGCCCTGCCCATATCCCAGCCGCAAGCTGTCATCCAACGCTATCTATCCGTAATCAACCCCGCCAGCAACGTCTTGCTCACACCAGAACCTTCCGCCTTGTACTCGTCCCGGACCTGGCCCGCCTGATCCCCAACCGAATCTGCTTCTCGATCTCCAGCACCGCAAACAACACCACGCCGACGCCCACGATCAACGCCCCATCCCAAACCGGCACCGACTCCGTGCCGAAGATGACCTGCATCGGCGGCAAGTACGTCACCGCGAACTGCGCCGCCGTCACGGCTATCACCATCGCCCAGACCACCTTCGTACCCGCCACGGCTTTCCACGTCAGCGACGTCCCGTAGATGTTCCGGACGAAGAACAGATGGAAGATTTCCATAACCACCAGCGTGTTGAACGCCATGGTGTGCGCCAGCGCCATTGAGTAGCCGCGTGCCGTGGCGTAGTGAAAGATGCCGAACACGGCGATCAGGAACAACACGCTTACCAGCAAGATGTGCCAGGCTAGTTCACCCCCGATCAGCGGTGTGCCGGCTGCTCGCGGGGGCCGGCGCATGGTGTTTTCTTCCGTGGGTTCAAAGGCCAAGGCCAGGCCTAGCGTGACCCCGGTCACCAGGTTGACCCAAAGAATCTGGATCGGCGTGACAGGCAGGCTGGTGCCGACCAGCAGCGCCACGATGACCGTCAAGGCTTCACCGGTGTTAGTGGGCAGCGTCCAGCTCACGACCTTCTTGATGTTGTCGTAAACGGTTCGGCCTTCGCGCACGGCGGCGACGATGGACGCGAAGTTCTCGTCCACCAGCACCAGTTCAGCCGCTTCCTTGGCGGCCTCACTGCCCTTCTCTCCCATGGCGATGCCCACGTCGGCGCGGCGTAGCGCCGGGGCGTCGTTGACGCCGTCGCCGGTCATCGCAACGATCATGCCTTGCGATTGCAGGGCCATGACCAGGCGCAGCTTATGTTCGGGGCTGGTGCGGGCAAAGATGTCGCAGTCCTGGGCCGCCTGCCGCAACGCGGCGTCGCTCAGGCCGTCCAGGTCGGCGCCGGTCAACACGGTGCGGGTGTCTTGCAGGCCGATCTGCGCGCCGATGGCGGCGGCGGTCTTGGCGTGGTCGCCGGTAATCATCTTGACGCGGATGCCGGCCTGGCGGCAGGCGCGGACGGCTTCGATGGCCTCGGCCCTGGGCGGGTCGATCATTCCCACCATGCCCAGCAGCGTCAGGGTTCCGTCGACATCGCTGTTCTCAAGCACGGTATGCGTGGGCTTCATGGACCGCACCGCAAAGCCAAGCAGCCGTTGGCCGCTTGCGGCGATGCGGTCGGATTCCGCGTGCCAATACGCGGTGTTCAACGGTTCGACGCCGCCATCGGCCGCGCGCTGGTGGGCGCACATGGCTAGTATGCGTTCGGGCGCGCCCTTTACATAAATGAAGGCTTGCCGCTGATGGTCGTGACATAGCGTGGCCATGAAGCGCGTCTGCGAATCGAAGGCGATGGCGTCCGTGCGCGTCCAGCCGGCCCGAAGCTTCTGGGCGTCCGCGCCGGCTTTCTCAGCAAACGCCAGCAGCGCGCCTTCCATCGGGTCACCCTCGACCACCCAAGCGCCATCATGCTGACGCAGCGCGGCGTCGTTGCACAGCGTGCCGGCGCGTGCCAGTTCCTGCAACACGCCATGGTTTGACGCCTCCACGGCCGCGCCGTCAAGCAGGATGCTTCCTTTGGGTTCGTAGCCCACGCCGTCCAGCGCCAAGACGTGTTGCGGGGTCAAGACTGTGGCCACGACCATTTCATTGCGGGTCAAAGTGCCGGTCTTGTCGGTGCAGATGACGGACACGGCGCCTATCGTTTCAATGGCGGGCAGGCGCCGCACGATGGTGTTGCGCTGGGCCATTGCCTGCACGCCGATGGCCAGCGTGATGGTCAGCACGGCCGGCAGCCCTTCCGGAATGGCGGCAACCGACAGGCCGACCACCGCCATGAACAGTTCGGTGAATTCGTAGCCATGGACGAAGTAGCCATGCACCAGCAGCAGCGCGGCAACGGCAAGGATCACGGCGGTCAGCCACCTGCCAAAGCCATCCATTTGCTTGACCAGGGGCGTGGTCAGCGTTTGCACCGTGTCCAGCAGTGAGCTGATCCGCCCGATTTCCGTGTGCAAGCCGGTTGCCACCACTACCCCTCTGCCCTGCCCGGCTGCCACCAACGTGCCGCAATAAGCCATGGGCGCTCGGTCGCCCAACGCGGCGTCGGTGGCGACGGGATTCGTGTGCTTTTCCACGGGCACGGATTCCCCGGTCAGCACGGCTTCCTGTACCCGCAGCGAATGCGCCGTCAGCAGGCGTATGTCTGCCGGAACCCGGTCGCCCGCTTCCAGCAGCACGATATCGCCGGGCACCAGGGTCTCGCCCGCGATGCTGCGGCGCTCGCCGTCGCGCAACACATTCGCGCGCGGCGCCAGCATCTGGCGGATGGACGTCATGGCCTTCTCTGCCTTGCCTTCCTGAAGAAAGCCGATGACGGCGTTTGCCAGGACAACGGCCAGGATGACGCCGGTGTCGACGCCATGTCCCAGAAACGCGGTGATGGCGGCCGAGCCCAGCAGCACGTAGATAAGAACGTTGTGGAACTGTGCAAGAAAGCGGCTGAGCATGCCGCGCTGGCGTGCAACCGGCAGCCGGTTGGGACCGAAGGTGGCCAGTCTGGATTCGGCCTCGGCGTGGTCCAAGCCTTTGGGTGTGGCCTTCAATTCGGCCAACACCCGGTCACCCGCTTGTGCGTGCCAGGGGGAACCGTTCTGCTCTTGCGCGGCGTCTTGCATGGGTGGATTTCCTGTGGCCAGGACGGCCCCCCAAGCATCGCACGGCCAGCTTGAAGAAGCTTGATGTGGATCAACACCGTGCTTGAAGGCTGGATCATGCTGATAGCAGGCGCTCAGTCCCACTACGCCAAGCCCCTTAACTCTTGGAGACACCATGAAGAACGTACTCATCCCCGTCGACGGCTCGGACAATTCCCTGCGGGCCGTGCGCTACATGATCGATCGCGTGCGCGAATATGGTCCTTGCACCCTTCACTTGCTGAACGTGCAGCTTCCGATCGTGTCCGGCACAGTACTGACCTTCATTTCGGCGGCCGCCATCCAGGAATACTACGAAGACGAAGCCAAAATGGCCCTGGCGAAGGCGAAAGACATGCTGGATACCGCCGGCGTCATGTACCAGGCCGAGCTGCGCGTGGGCGCCGTCGCCGACACCATCAAGACCTACGCCGCGGAACAGCACTGCGACCATATCGTCATGGGCTCGCGCGGGCTGGGCGCGGCGGGCAGCCTGCTGCTGGGCTCGGTGGCGATGAAGGTACTGCACACCATCCATATCCCGGTGGTGCTTATCAACTAGCGTGCGGCCATTGCCCGCGCCCTGCTTTGCCGGAGAATCAACATGTACAACCGTATCCTGGTGCCCATCGATGGAAGCGCCACCTCCGAGGCGGGCTTGAAGGAAGCCATACGCATGGCGCAACTGACAAAGGCGAACATGCGCATGGTTCACGTAGTGGATGAGCTGTCGTTCGCGATGACGGTCGACGCCTACCGCTATCACGCGGGCGAACTCCTGGACCTGACGCGACAGACCGGCGCCAAGCTGCTTGATACCGCCGTGAGCACCGCGCGCGCGGCGGGAGTCGAGGCCGACAGCGTGCTGTACGAGAACCTGGACCGCACCGTCCACCAGCGCGTGCTGGACGAGGCCGACGATTGGAAGGCGGAGTTGATCGTCATGGGTACCCACGGGCGTCGCGGAGTGCGCCGGGCGGTGCTGGGCAGCAGCGCCGAGGCCATCATGCGCGGCGCGGCAGTGCCAGTGCTACTGGTGCGGGCGCCGGACGGCTAGCCGGGGCCGATGCGGGTGGGCGGTGACGGGTGGCGGTATCTTGCACCCGCCGCCCATCTCTGTTGACCAATATCAATATCCACCGCGCCCGGCGGAACAAGATGGAAGCAACGATACAGTGGACAGGCTTGGACGCTGGCGTTCTGGAGAAACATGATGCTGGCACGCGACCTGATGTCCCAAGATCCCTTTTGCGTTAGTGCAAGTACACCGGTGTCGACGATTATTCACGCGATGCTGGACAAGAACATCAGCGCCGTCATGGTGACCGGCGACAGCGGCGAATTGATCGGCCTGGTCAGCGAAGGCGATCTGGTGCGCCGCCAGGACAGCGTGCATCAAAAGAAAAAAGACCATTGGCTGTCGCTGCTGGCGCAAGGCGAGGCGTTGAACCTGGAATTTCTGCATAGCTTGCAGTTGGGCGAGCGCACCGCCGCCGCCGTGATGAGCCGCCCCGTCATGACCCTGGACGACACCGCGCACCTGTCCGAGATTGTTGACGTGATGCTCAAGCACGGCATCAAGCGGGTACCCATCACCCGCGACGGCAAGCTGGTGGGCGTGGTGAGCCGCCGCGACATCCTGCGCGCCCTGCTGGCGCAGGAATCCTGAGCGTGCCGCTCGAACAAGGAGCCATGATGTCGCGCACAGCCATTATTTTTTATTCGCGTTCCGGCACGGGGCGCACCGTGGCCGAACGCCTTGCCACGGCGTCTGGCTGGCCGGCGTGGGAAATCCGGGACGCCAAACCCAGGGCCGGCCTGTCCGGCGACCTGCGCTGTGTCGTGGACAGCCTGTTCAAGCGCAGCCCGGCGTATCGGTATGACGGGCCCGAGCTGGATGTGCTGGACCATGTGGTGCTGGTGGCGCCGGTTTGGCTGCGTTCCCTTGCCGCGCCCATGCGCGCCTTCCTGAAGACCGAAGCGTCTTTTCTGCCGGCCTATTCCGTGATCTGCGTCATGTCGGGCGTGGGCGGGTTTCGCGCTGTCGACGATATCGCCACCTTGGCGGGCAAGAAGCCCCGATCGATCCTGCTGTTGAAGCAGGCGGACGTACTGGCGGAAGAATGCGATGCGTCCCTTTTCCGATTCAAAGAGCAGGTGGCCGCGGCCACCCCGGCGGGCCGCGACGACGCCCAGGTGATACCCGCCGTGGATTAAGCGCCCCAGCCAAACGCCCTACCCCTCCCTGAGCGGTCTTTTGCGATCTGGATTCGCGTGGCAATGTGTGCTGCAATGATTCGTCGCTGGTTGTCGCAGCCCCCGTCCAGGGCCATGCTACGCAATGGGAAATTCGTCGAACGCACCTCCGCTGATCGACATCATCCAGTCCGCCACCGAGCCGATCATCACGATCGACGGGCAGCAGCATATCGTGATGTTCAACGCCGCGGCGGAACGTGTCTTCCTTCGCGATGCCGCAAGCACCATCGGCGCCAAGCTGGACATGCTGATACCCGTGCGCTTTCGCCTGGTCCACGCCAGGCATGTCGACCGTTTCAAGCACACGGGCATCTCTGAGCGTCAACTGGGCCAGGGCGCGCCGTTGTGGGGCTTGAGGTCCAACGGCGAAGAATTTCCCATGGAAGCGTCGATCTCGCAGACGCATACGGAATCCGGCGTATTCCTGTCCATTTTCCTGCGTGACGTCACCGAGCGGCAACGCATCGATCAGGCGCTGCGCGCTTCGCGCGATGAACTGACCCGCTTGTCCAACGCCTTGCTGCATGTGCGCGAACAAGAAAAAAAGCACATTGCCCGCGAACTGCACGACGACCTGGGCCAAAGCCTGACGGCGTTGACGATGGAACTGTCGCAACTGGAATCCACCATCGGCGCGAATGACCCGGAAGCACGCGAGCGGGTGCGGGAACGTGTGCAGGTGATGCGCGCGTTGGTCAAAAGCACGTTCGCGTCGTTGCGACGCATCGCCTCCGACCTGCGCCCAGTCATGTTGGATGACCTGGGCCTGGCCGCCGCCGTCGAATGGTTGGTGGCCGGTTTTGTGTCGCGATACGGTATCGATACCGACGCCCGCATTGAAGTCGGTCCGGCTGAACCGTCCAAACGGGTGGCCACCACCCTCTTCCGGGTGGTACAGGAAGCGCTGACCAACATCGCCAAGCACGCGCAGGCCAGCAAGGTACAGGTGCACCTGTCCTGCACCACTACCCATTGCAGCCTGACCGTGCAGGACAACGGCGTGGGCACAACGCCCGACAGCATTGCCAAGAAGCTGCCTATGTCGCTGGGCTTGCAAGGCATCCGCGAGCGCGTGCGGCTGCTCAATGGCGAAGTCACGATCACCACGCGCAAACAGGGGGGCTTTCGCCTGGAGGCCAAGGTGCCCGCCGAACATCCGAACTTGCCAGGGGAAATGAATTGATCACCCTGATGCTGGCCGACGACCACACCTTGCTGCGTGAAGGGCTCAGGCGGCTGCTTGAGCAGGCGGGCGACATCACGGTGGCGGGCGAAGCGCGAGACGGCTCGGAAGCGCTGCGGCAGCTTGCGATGCGGGCCTGGGATCTGATCGTGCTGGACATGTCGATGCCGGGCCGCGATGGCGTGGGCCTGATCCGCCAGATAAAGGCGGACTTTCCCAAGGTGCCGATCCTGGTGCTGACCATGCATGGCGAGCAGCAATACGCCGTGCAGGCGATCAAGGCCGGCGCGGCGGGCTACCTGACCAAGGACAGCGCGGCCGACGAACTGGTGCAGGCCGTGCGCAAGGTGGCGGCTGGCGGCCGCTACCTGAGCCGGTCGCTTGCCGAGAGTATCGTGTTTGAGCGGCACGGCGATGTCAGCGGTCTGCCGCATCTGCTGTTGTCCGATCGGGAACTGTCCGTATTCCGGTACCTGGCGTCGGGCATGAGTAATTCGGATATTGCGCGGCTACTGTGCCTGAGCATCAAGACCGTCAGTACCTACAAGGGCAGAATCCTGGTGAAGATGCAGTTGCGCAACCAGGCCGACCTGGTGCGTTACGCCATCAAGCACGATTTGTTTGACGACGAGGCCAGCCCCGGCAAGTGATGAGGGACGCCACGCAGCGCTCATTACGCCTCGGTAGCCCTGCCCGTAGGAATACGCCTACAGCTGTAGTCTGTTTCCCCTGAAAACTGGCGGGCTGCGCTGATAGTGCAAGCGGGTTTGATGATGCAGACTGGCGGTGGAGTGTGCCAGATGGCCCGTGAAACCTCCATTTTTCACCCGGCGGCCATCTTCACCTGACGTGAGGCGCAGCCATGGATGCTTCCCTTGTCCCTTCCCTTGTCCCCTACCCAGGCAACGGATCCCGGGGGGCCGCGCGGCGCGGCACCGGCATCCACGACGGACCGGTGCGGCTGCCTGCTGATTGCGACTTCTGCGGCATGGCGCGAATCTGCCAGCCGGGTCGCAACAATCACCTCCAACCTATCCACGATACGGCGCGCAACTGGCGCCTGGTCCACCGTGGTGAATCCGTTTACCGGGCCGGCGACTCCTTGTTGAATCTGTATTACCTGCGCGCCGGGTCGATGAAGATCCGCGTCACCAACCCATCCGGTTCCGAGCAGATCGTGGCGTTTCCGATTGCCGGTGCGTTGTTGGGGCTGGATGCCATCGCCACGGGCGCGCACGAGTGCGATGCCATCGCGTTGGAAGATTCGCTGGTGTGCGTGCTGCCCTTCGACGAGCTGATGTCCAATTGCCTGCACGACTCGGTGGCCTCGCGCGAATTCAACAAACTGATCGCCCAAGAGGTCAACCAGTTCCGGCGCCTGCTGACGGCGTTGGGCTGCATGTCGACCGAGGGCCGCATCGCGCGTTTTTTGGTGAACCTGTCGGAACAGATGGCGGCCAATGGCTATTCCGCCCGCGAATTCACGCTGAAGATGACACGCGAAGACATCGCCAACCATCTGGGCATGACGATCGAAACGGTATGCCGAACCTTCGGACGGATGCAAACGGCGTCGCTGCTGAGCGTCAGCAGGCGGAACCTGGAAATCCGCAATTTGGAAGCCTTGAGGAAAGTCGGTAGCGTCTAGCGCGGCGTAGCGTCGTTTGTCGTGTCCCACTACGCCCCACCACGCCCCGGCTAATGCGAGAACAGCACCGGTACGGTCATGGCGCCCAGCAGCGAACGGGTGGCGCCGCCCAGCACCCATTCATGCATGCGGCTGTGCCCGTAGGCCCCCATGACGATCAGGTCCGCATTGAAATCCGCCGCCGCGCTCAGGATCGCGTCGCCGATGACGGTGTCGTCCATGTTCCGGGATTCTTGCTCGGGCTGCGGAAAACCGTGGCAGGCGCAGTAGGCCGCCAGGTCCTCGAAGGGTACGCCGGCCTCAGGCTTGACGTCCGCATCAGGGGTGCCGACCAGCACGCGCAGCGCCCGGGCGTTGCGCAGCAGCGGCGCGGCGTCGGCGATGGCGCGGGCGGCTTCCCTGCCCCGGTCCCAGCAGTAGAGGATGCGCATGCCGATGTTTGGAAACGCGCCCACCGAGGGCAGCACAATCACGGGCCTGCCGGCGGTCAGCAAGGTTTGCTCCACAAAATTATTGCCCGTTGCGGCGTACAGGTCGTAGGCGTTTTGCTGGCTGATGATGAGTACGTCCGAACACCGCGCATGCCGCACCGCACATTCAGCGGGTGCGTCGTCCCCTTGCCGCCATGACACGGCCACGCCCGCGTCTAGCGCGGCTTGGCTGAACGAGGCCTGGACGGCGGCGCGGCCCCGGGTGTTCATTTCGCGGGCCATGTCTATCGAGCGCACCCAGAGCCCCGCGGCGTCGTAAAAATACCCCGGCAGCATGTAGCTGGCGAAGATGCCCGTCAGGTGGGCGTCATGCGCCTTGGCCAGGCTCAGGCCCAGATCGATGCGGCGGGCGCAGTCGACCCCATTGTCCAGATGAACCGCGATACGGCTGAACATGGTTAGTCACCTTGTTGCCAGTCGGCGGCCACCCGCCTCCAAGAACCATGCTGAGCCGTCCTGAAGTTTCGATGTTGACCTTTATCAACGGAAAATCGGGGACGAAATTCCGGGCTCCCTGGCCGCCCGCCATTGCAG
>NZ_JBHFIZ010000035.1:197526-344526 GCF_057334535.1 Achromobacter colocynthidis | reverse complement strand
CGCCATTGGGGGGGGGGCGGCAGGCGTCAACCGAGCCTGATCGCCAAGGCCGCCAGCGTCAACGCCAGCACCGGCAGCGTCAGCACAATGCCCACCTTGAAGTAGTAGCCCCAAGAGATCCTTGTGCCTTTGCGTTCCAGTACGTGCAGCCACAGCAAGGTGGCCAGGCTGCCGATCGGCGTGATCTTCGGGCCCAGATCGCTGCCGATGACGTTGGCGTAGATCATCGCTTCCTTCACCACGCCGCTTGCCTGGCTGGCGTCGATGGATAGCGCGCCGACCAGCACCGTGGGCATGTTGTTCATGATGGACGACAGCAGCGCGGCCATGAACCCGGCGCCAAAGGTAGCCGCCCAGACGCCCTGCTCTGCGAACCGGCTCAGCATATCCGCCAGATATTGGGTCAGCCCGGCATTGCGCAAGCCGTACACCACCAGGTACATCCCCAACGAGAAGATCACGATCTGCCACGGCGCTTCGCGGATCACTTTGCGCGTGCTGATCTTGTGACCACGACCGGCCACCAGCAGCAGTATCGCTGCGCCCACGGCCGCCACCACGCTGACCGGCACGCCCAGCGGTTCCAGCCCAAAGAAACCAATCAACAGCAGCGCTAGCACCGCCCATCCTGACCGGAACGTGTTCAGGTCGCGGATGGCCGCGGCGGGCGGCTTGAGTTGGCTTTCGTCATACCGTTGCGGAATGCTCTTTCTGAAATACAGAAACAAGACCACCAGCGACGCCAGCACGGCCACGACGTTCACCGGCGCCATCACCGCCGCGTAGCGGTTGAAACCGATGTCGAAGAAGTCGGCCGAGACGATGTTCACCAGGTTCGACACGATCAGCGGCAAGCTGGCGGCGTCGGCGATAAAGCCCGCCGCCATCACGAACGCCAGCGTCGCCCCGGGCGTGAACCCCAGGGCCAGCAGCATGGCCATCACGATCGGGGTCAGGATGAGCGCTGCGCCATCGTTGGCGAACAGCGCGGCCACCGCCGCGCCCAGCAGAATGATCAAGGCGAACAAGGCGCGGCCGTTGCCCCTGCCCCACCGCGCCACATGCAGCGCGGCCCATTCAAAGAAACCGGCCTCGTCCAGCAGCAGGCTGATGATGATGACGGCGATGAACGTGGCCGTGGCGTTCCAGACAATGTTCCACACCACCGGAATGTCCGACGCCTGCACTACGCCGGCGGCCAAGGCAAGCACCGCGCCCAGGCTGGCGCTCCAGCCGATGCCCAAGCCACGCGGCTGCCAGATCACCAGGATCAGGGTAAGGATGAAGATCGTTATTGCGGCGAACATGCGGGCGTCTCGTCAGGCCTTGGGCGGCTCGACGCCGATCTGCTTCAGTTCTCGGTGGATGGCGGCCTTGTCCAACGCCGCGATAGGCAAGCTGGTGAAGACGTTGATGCGCGACGAGATCTGACGGAACACCTTTTCGAACACATGGCGGCGTTCGTCTTCCGAACCGACGGCGGCGGCCGGGTCTTCAAACCCCCAATGCGCCGAAATGGGCTGGCCAGGCCACACGGGGCAAACTTCGCCGGCCGCGTTGTCGCATACCGTGATGATGAAATCCATCTGCGGCGCATCCGGCGCGGCGAATTCATCCCAGCTTTTGCTGCGCAGGGTCTCTGTCGGATAGTCCAGGGCCTTGAGCTTTTCCAGCGTCAAGGGGTTGACCGTGCCGCCCGGCTGGCTGCCGGCGCTGTAGGCGTGAAAGCGTCCTTTACCCAGGGTGTTGAGCAAGGCCTCGGCCATGATGCTGCGCGCGGAATTGCCGGTGCAAAGAAAGAGTACGTTGTAGACCTTGTCAGTCATGATGAGGACTCGTGAGTTGAGGTGGACGTATAGGGAGGCGGACGTCGAAGGCGGCATGCCACGCCTGACATGGCGTGCAGGCTTGCCGCCGCAGCGGCTTCAAGTCAGCGGCTTCAAGTCGGCGGCTTCACCTCGGCGACGCCAGCTTAAAACGTAAATTCCAATAGTTCAACAAATATTGTAGTATTCGCAACATGGACAAAAACACCGCAGTCATCGTCTTCGAATCGCTCGCCTCGGGCGTCCGGCTGGACATCTTCCGGCTGCTGGTCCGGGCAGCGCCTGACGGCTGCGTGGCGGGCCAGATCGCTACCGAACTCAGCTTGCCGCCCACCAACCTGTCGTTCCACTTGAAAGCGCTGACGCAAGCCGGCCTGCTGACGGTTGAGCAGGAAGGCCGCTTCATGCGCTATCGCGCCAACACCACGCTGATGTACGGGCTGGTGGACTACCTGACCGCCGAGTGTTGCGCCGGCGTGGCGTGCGCCGAGCGGCCCCAGGACGCGGAGTGCCAGTAATGACGCTGCCCTCCTCCGCTCGCCAGGTGGATGTGGTGATCGTGGGCGCGGGGCAAAGCGCCTTGGCGCTTGCCTACTTCCTGAAGCGCACGTCGCTTGATGTCGTCTTGCTGGACGCCAGCGCGCAAGCGGGTGGCGCCTGGACGAATGGCTGGAACTCGTTGCAGCTCTTTTCCCCAGCGCAATGGAGTTCCTTGCCGGGCTGGCCGATGCCGGCAGTGCCCGGGTATCCCGGCCGAGACCAGGTTGTCGTGTACCTGGCGCGCTATGAAAGCCGTTATGGGTTCAACGTGCACCGCCCCGTGGTCGTGAATGCGGTACGCAAGGACGAATCCGAATTCGTCGTTGAAACCGACCAAGGCGTTTGGCGCAGCCGCGCCGTGGTCAGCGCGACCGGCACCTGGAGCAAACCTTACGTGCCGCCCTTCGATGGCGCGTCCGAGTTCCGTGGCAGGCAGATCCATTCCGCGCAGTACCGGTCACCCGCGCCCTTTGCCGGCCAGCGCGTCCTGGTCGTGGGCGGCGGCAACTCCGGCGCGCAGATTCTGGCCGAGGTATCCCGCGTGGCGGCCACCACCTGGGTCACGCAGACCGAGCCCCTGTTCTTGCCCGATGACGGGGACGGCCGGGTGCTGTTCGAACGGGCCACGGCGCGCTGGCAGGCCATGCAACAGGGCAAGCAGCCGGACGATCTTCCCGGTGGATTCGGCGACGTCGTCATGGTTGCGCCCGTGCGCGAGGCCCGAGAGCGCGGCGTGCTGCATTCGGTGCGGCCGTTCTTGCGCTTTACGCCGCAGGGCGTCGTCTGGCCGGACGGTAGCGCCACCGACGTGGACGCCGTCATCTGGTGCACGGGCTTCCGGCCCGCGCTGGATCACCTGGCGCCGTTGGACGTCATCAATGCCGAAGGCCGGGTCCCGCTGGCGGGTACGCAGGCGTCGGCGATGCCCGGCTTGTGGCTGCTTGGGTATGGCGAGTGGACGGGCTTTGCGTCCGCCACGCTGGTCGGCATCATGCGCACGGCCAAGTCCACGGCGTTGGAGGTGGCTGCTTATGTTCAGGCTGATCCGCTGACGCCAAGCCGTGTTGAAGCGCCCGCTTCTGAACCTTCCTCGTTTGACTCCCCCTCTTCCATTCCGACCTAACTCCACCTAAACCAACCTGACAGGACACCATGAGCACCGTCACCATCTATCACAACCCCAAGTGCGGCACGTCGCGCAACACCTTGGCGCTGATTCGCAATGCCGGCGTCGAACCGCAAGTGATCGAATACCTGCAAACCCCGCCGGACCGCGCCACGCTGCTTGACCTGATCGCGCGCTCGGGCCTCTCGGTAAGAGACGCCATCCGGCAAAAGGAAACCTCCTACCGGGAACTGGGCCTGGACGACGCATCGCTTACCGACGACGCCCTGATCGACGCCATGCTGGAGCACCCCATTCTGATCAACCGCCCCTTTGTGGTGACTGCCAAGGGCGTGCGGCTGTGCCGGCCGTCCGAGCTGGTGCTGGACATTCTGGAAGAAGCGCAACGCGGCGCCTTCGTGAAAGAAGACGGCGAAGCGGTGATCGACGAGCACGGACAGCGCGTGCGCTAAGCCCCCGATGGCACACCGCCCGATGTCCCCCCAAGCCGCCTCCCCCGACAAAGCGCATGGTCTGGTGACCGCGCTGGGCATTGGGCAGATCTGTTCGTGGGGCTCGCTGTACTACAGCTTTCCCCTGATCGCGGAAGCCATGGGGGCCGAGCTGGGATGGAGCAAGCCCGATCTTTACGGGGCGGCCACGCTGGGGCTGATGCTGGCGGCGCTGGCCGCCTATCCCGTGGGCGTGGCGGTGGACCGGGGGTATGGCCGCTGGGTGATGGGGCTGTCGTCCCTGGCGGCCGGCGGCTTGCTGCTGCTGTGGTCGCAGGTGACGTCGCTATGGGCGTTCTACGTGCTGGTGGGCGGGATCGGGGCCTTGCAGGCCGCCACCTTGTACGAACCGGCGTTCGCTGTTGTTGCGCGCCGGGTCGGCCCTGGCCATTCACGCGCCGGCATCACCGCGCTGACGTTGTGGGGCGGGTTCGCCAGCACGGTGTTCATTCCGCTGGTGCAATGGCTGCTGAACCATTGGGGCTGGCGCGAAGCGTTGATGGCGCTGGCGGCGGTCAACGTGTTGATCTGCGCCAGCGCGTACTTGCTGTTCATATCGCCCGCGCGTGATGCCAAGCCCGCCAGCGACGTGACGCCGGACGAACAGCGCGAACGCAACCGCCTGGCGGTTCGGGACGCCTTGCATCGCCCTGTTTTCTGGGCCTTGCTGGTGTCCTTGACGGCGTATGCGGCGATGTTCTCGGCCTTCACCTTCCATATGTATCCGCTGCTACGCGAGCGCGGCATCGATACGGTGTCGGTGGTGCAAGCCATTGCGCTGATCGGCCCGGCCCAGGTGGCGGGGCGGATCGTGATCAGCCTGTTCGCGGCAAGGGCCTCGATGCGCGCGGTCGGCACGGCGGTCGTCACGATTTTTCCGCTGGCCTTTGGCGCGCTGGCCTTCCTGCGCGCCGACTTCCTGACCGTGGCGGCGGTGTGCGTGGTGTATGGCGCGGCCAATGGCATTTTCACGATCGTGCGCGGCATGGTGGTACCCGAAATGCTGAGCCGCCACGCCTATGGGGCGATCAATGGCTTGCTGACCGTGCCCATGACCTTTGCCCGAGCCGCCGCGCCGGTGGGCGCCGCCGCCTTGTGGGCGGTCGGGTCTTCTTACGACACGGTGCTGGCCGCCATCGTGGCGGTGGCGTTTGTATTGGCCGCGGGCTTTTGGCTGGCCGCCTGGATCAGCCGCCCCAGGCTTCAATTGATTTGAATGATTTGATTAGAGAGTGCAGCAATGACGACGTATTCCCCGCCTTCGGATCTTTCCGCTACAGACCTGGACCTGCCCAGCCTGGACGAGGCCTTGCTGGATGTGCCCAGCCACGAAAAGCTGGCGCTGGAAAGCGGCGCCACGCATCCGCCGCGCATCCTGCTGCTGTACGGTTCGCTGCGCGAGCGCTCGTATAGCCGCCTGCTGACTGAAGAAGCCGCGCGCATCCTGACCCGGCTGGGCGCGGAAACCCGCATCTTCGACCCCCGTGGCCTGCCCCTGCCCGATGGCGCGCCCGCCGATCATCCCAAGGTGGCGGAATTGCGCGCGCTGTCGCTGTGGTCCGAAGGGCAAGTCTGGTGCAGCCCGGAACGGCACGGCACACTGACCGGCGTGTTCAAGAGCCAGATTGACTGGCTGCCCCTGGAAACCGGCAGCGTGCGCCCCACGCAAGGCCGCACGCTGGCCGTCATGCAGGTATCGGGCGGGTCGCAATCCTTTAACGCGGTTAACGCCCTGCGCGTGCTGGGCCGATGGATGCGGATGGTGACCATACCCAACCAGTCGTCCGTGGCCAAGGCGTTCCAGGAATTCGACGAGTCCGGGCGCATGAAGCCGTCGTCCTACTACGACCGGGTGGTCGACGTGATGGAAGAACTGATCAAGTTCACCCTGCTGGTGCGCGACCGCAGCGATTACCTGACCGACCGGTATAGCGAACGCAAGGGCATGGCGCAAGAAGCCGCGCGCCTGGCGCGCGCGGCGATGGACCACGAAGCGGTGGCGTCCTAGGCCACCGCTTCCTTACGCGCGGCGGTGGCGCCGTAGGCCACCGCCTCCCTACGCACCAAGCGGTCCTGACGCCTTAATCAATCGCCGCGCCCGCGGTTTTCACGACCTTGCCCAGGCGGGTGTATTCCTCGGCGCCAAAGTCCTTCAGCGTTTGGCGCGTGGTGGGCGACGGGATGGCGCCGCGCGATTCCAGCGTCTTCTTCACGTCGGGTCGTTGCAGCGCCTTGTTGACGGCGGCGTTCAGCTTCTCCAGCACCTCGGGAGGGGTGCCCTTCGGGGCGTACAGGCCGTCCCAGGCGAAGAACTCGTAGCCCTTCACTCCGGCTTCGTTCATCGTGGGAATGTCGGGATTGGACGCCACGCGCTCGGGCGTGGTCACGGCCAGCGCGCGCAGCTTGCCGGCGGCGATCTGGCCCGACACGTTGGGCATGACGTCGATCAGGAACGAAATGCGCCCGCCCAGCAGGTCGGTCATGGCCGCGCCGCCGCCCTTGTACGGGATGTGCATGACCTTGATGCCCGCCATCTGGTTCAGCAATTCACAGGCCAGATGCGACGACGTGCCATTGCCCGCCGAGCCGCAGGTCAGTTCGCCGGGGTGCGATTTGGCGTAGGCCAGCAGTTGGTCCAGCGATTTGAAGCGGTCGTCGGTACCGTTCACGACCAAGGCCGCGGCGATGACGGTAAAGCGCGAGATCGGCTCGAAGTCGCTGGGCGCGTAGCCCGGCGATTTATACAGCCAGTGGTTGGTGGCCTGCGTGCCGTTGGTGCCGTATGACAGCGTGTAGCCGTCCGGATTGGCGCGCGCCGCGATGGACGTGCCGATGTTGCCACCCGCGCCGGGGCGGTTTTCCACGATGATGGATTGGCCCAATTCGCGCGACAAGGGCTCGGCCACGAGCCGCGCCAGCGTGTCGCCGCCGCCGCCCGCCGCGAAGGGCACCACGAGCGTGATCGCGTGGGTGGGCCAGGCGGCTTGTTGCGCCAGCACGGTGGCGGATGGCAGGGCTGCACAGGCGGTGGCCGCCAGGCAAATCAAGGTCTTGGAAAGTTTCATGCTTGTCTCCTGTGGGGATGGTGTGCGCGCCCGCTTGGGTTTTAGGTGGGTTTTAGGCTTATCGGGCGCGTGTTTTTTTGCGAGCGTTGTAGTGGGATCTGGCCTTTCGGGTAGCAGAAAGTGTGTAGCGGGACGTGTTGGGTGCGACGTGTTGAGCGGATGCCTCAGACGAAGCGGCAACTCACCGACCCAAGCGGGCCGTAGTCCACGTGGAAGGTGTCGCCGGCCTGGGCAAAAACGGGCCGCGTGAACGAGCCGCTAAGAATGATCTGGCCCGCTTCCAGCGCCACGTCGTGTTCCGCCAGCTTGTTGGCCAGCCACACGACGCCGTTGGCGGGGTGATTCAACACGCCCGCCGCCAGGCCGGTTTCCTCGATGACGGCATTGCGCGACATCATCGCGCCGACCCAGCGCAGGTCCATGTCGCCCACGCGCACGGGGCGCCCGCCCATCACCACGCCCGCGTTGGCGGCGTTGTCGGCGATGGTGTCGAACACCTTGCGCGGGCGTGTTGAGTCAGGGTCGATCTGGTGCGAGCGCGCGTCAATGATCTCAAGCGCCGGAATCACGTAGCGCACCGCGTCCAGCACGTCGAAGAGCGTCACGCCCGGGCCGTGCAGCGGGCGGTCCAGAATGAAGGCCAGTTCCACTTCCACGCGCGGCACGATGAAGCGGTCACGCGGGATCTCGGCGCCGTCGGCAAACAGCATGTCGTCCAGCAGCGCGCCGTAGTCGGGCTCGTCGATCTGTGACGACAACTGCATCGCGCGCGAGGTCAGGCCAATCTTATGGCCCACCAGGCGGCGGCCCGACGCAATCTTGTGCGCCACCCAAGCGCGCTGGATGGCGTAGGCGTCGGCGATGGTGATGTCGGGATGGTCCAGCGAAAGCTGCCGCACCTGCGTGCGGCGCTGCTCGGCCTCGTCCAGCCGCAGCGCCAATGTTTTTATGGTGGTGGCGTCCATTGATGTCTCCTTGGGGGTGCTTTGTTTGTGCTTTGTTTGTGCTTTGTTTGTGCTTTTCAGTGTTGTTTGCGTGGGCGTTGCCGATCACTCGGGCGGCAGATGACGGCGGCTGCTTTTGTCGGCCAGCCGCCAACCGTCGGGCGTGGCGACAAGCACGTCACGGCATTCGCGGATGGATACCAGGCGGGGCGCCCCGCCCTGCTCTTGCGGCACGCTGTCGTAGGCGGTCAGGAAGTAGCCGACCGTGGCGCGCGCCGGGGTGTGCTCAGCGTCGCTCGATTGCTCGACCGCCTCCAGCCGCAGGTTGGTGATGACGTGGCAAGTGCTGCGTTCGGCCGCCCGGGCGTTCAGCGCGGCCAGCACTTCTTGCGGGCCGCATAGCCGCTTTCCCTGGCGCATCCACACGCCCTCCGGCGCCATCAGCACGGCGGCGGCGTCATGGCGACGGGTGTCCAGCGCATGAAAAAACGTCAAGACCACCGCTTCGCAAGCGGCCTTGATCTCTATGGTCTGCATGGCCTCTGAAGCATGTTCCATGTTGTGTCGCGCTCCCTTATTCGATTTGGGCGTTGGCCAGCGGCACGTCTGGCCGCTGTAGCAATGCCGGGTCCACCACCGCGCGTTGCGCGATCCATTTCCGCAGTTGGCGCAAGTCCCGCGCGGCGTTGACCGCCACGCCGGCCACGACGCGGCCGCTGGTGTCCAGCGCCACCGACAGCAAGGCACGCGCGTCGGCCTGCGGGCGCAGCACTTCGCTGGCCGCCAGCGCCGGAAAGCCCACGATCTGCACCATGGCGTCGTACTGCTCGGACCAGACCGCGCCGCTGGGCAAATACGGCGCCGCTTCGCCCAGCGCGCTCAGCGCCGCCGCCGCGCCTTGGTCTTGCGCGTTCTGCCACGATTCCAATCGCACCGCACCGCCCGCATCCGCGTGCACCGACACGGCCACATCACCGGCGGCGTACACATCCGGCGCCGACGTGCGGCAATATTCATCGACCAGCACACCGCGCTGGCAGGCTATGCCCGCCTCGCGCGCCAGTGCGTCGTTGGCTTGTAGCCCCACGCCCAGCACCACGGCGTGCGCGGCGATGCGCGTGCCGTCGGCCAGCTCGGCCACGGGTCGCCCGTCTGCTTGCGCATGAACCGCAAGCAGGCTGGCGCCCAGCATGAGGTTCACACCGGCTGTTGCATGCATTGCGGCCAGGTACGCCGATACGCCCGGCAGCACGCTGCGGGCGCATAGCCGCTGGGCCTGTTCCAGCACGGTGACCTGGGTGCCGGCCTGGCGCGCGGTGGCGGCCACTTCCAGCCCGATCCATCCGCCGCCCACAATCAGCACGTGCTTGTCCGGCCCCAACTGGGCGCGCAGGCGCAGCGCGTCGTCGCGGGTCCGCAACACGTACACACCGGCATGGTCGATACCCGGCAACGGCGGCACGACAGGCCGGCCGCCCATGCACAGAATCAGCTTGTCGTAGGCGATTGACGCACCATCGGACGTGTCCACCTGCTTGTCGGCCAGCCGCAAGCGCGTGGCGGCCACGCCGGGCTGAAAGGCCACGTTCAACGCCGCCAGCCGCTCGGCCGAAAACAGTTCGGTGCTGTCGGCGGGCGCGTGTCCACCGAGCACCGCCTTGCTCAAGGGCGGGCGTTCATAGGGTGCGTGTGGCTCGTCGCCCAGCAGCACCACGCGGCCGGCGTAGCCGCGTTCGCGCAGGGTGGCGGCGGCCCAGCCGCCCGCCTGCCCCGCGCCCACGATGACGATCGCGCCCGAGTTCACGCGGCTTCTGCCTTCAGGTAGATGGTGTCGGCCTCGACTCGGACCTCGTAGCGGCGCAGGTCGGTCGTGACCGGCGGGCACTGTGGCTTGCCGGTGCGGATGTCGAACACGCCCTGGTGCAACGGGCATTCGATGGTGCCGTCTTCCAGGTAGCCCTCGGCCAGGCTGGCGTTGCCGTGCGGGCAGCGGTCCTGGGTGGCGCAGATGTCGTCGGGCAGCTTGTACAGGCAGACGGCCTCGCCTTCATGCACGACGCGCAGGGTGCCGGTGTCGGGCGAAATGTCCGCCACCAGGGCAACGGGTTTCCAGGTGTCCATGATTACAACCCCATCGCCTTGCGGTAATAGTCATAGAACGACCGGATCAGCACCTCGGTCACCATGTAGTCGGCCGGCTCGGTGTCGCGCCCGCCCATTTCCACAATGCCGCGCGCCTCGGGGTAACCGGTCACGCCGATCTGCACCTGGTTCAGCATCTCGCTGTCGTCCATCGACACGAAGCCGGCCGGGCCCAGCAGGTTGGCGTGCTTCAAGCGCAGCCGGGTCATTTCCTCGTCGTCGTCCTCGTAGCCGTAATAGGTAAAGACCAGTTCGTGCTCGGTCGGGCTGCGCGGAATGACATGGCGCGTTTTCAGGGAATTGGCCTGGATGCCGAACTGCGCGGCCGGGAACACCCAGGCGCCGCCCACCCGGCCTCGGTTGAACTCGGCGCGCGGGGTCACGGTTTCCAGGTCCAGCAGTTCCAGGTCGTCGCGAAAGCGGCTCATTTCCGTGGTGGCCTCCGTCTTCTTCTTGCCTTCGTTGTGCGACACCATGACGCTGTGCGCGCCGCCACCCGTGGGAATGCATTCCGACTTCGAATCCGCGCGCCACAGCCCGAAGGTGATGTAGAAGGTGTGCAGCAAGGTGGCGTGGTACGGGTCTTTCAGGTTTTCCAGGTACATCTTCCAGTTGCTGGGAATCAACTGGCGGCTGTAGCCCAGCAGCTTGAGCGGCTTGCCCGGCAGCATGTGGTCAATTTCGGCCAGCACTTCCGGGCCGCAATAGTCTTCAAAGCTGGGCGCGTCTTCGGAGAACGTGGCCCAGATGGAGCCGCCCCGGTTCACGCTGCGCAGCTTGCGGATGCCGTTCTGCTTGGGGTCGAAGTCACGCGGCATGCCGCCCTTGCCCATGGCGCCGCGCCGGAACGGCACGCCTTGCAGGTTGCCGTGCAGGTCGTAGTTCCATTGGTGATACGGGCAGGTGAAATCGGTGACGCGGCCGGTGTTCTGCCAGCAGATTTGCGCGCCGCGATGCGCGCAGCGGTTTTCCAGCACGTTCACGTCGCCCGTTTCGGTGCGCACCATGATGACCGGGCGGTTGCCGATCCAGTTGCGCTTGTAGCTGCCGGTCTCGGGCACTTCGCATTCCAGGCCCACGTAGTTCCAGGTCTGGCCGGCGAAGAACACGTCCATTTCCTTTTGGAAGATGGCGGGGTCGGTGTAGACCCAGTTGGGGATGCGCGTGTAGCCCTCTTTGGGCCAGCGGCGTTCAAGATGGATGGGGGCCGCGGCGGGCGTGTCCAGCACGGCGGAATCGGAACAGGTCATGGCTTTTCCTTCAAGCAAATTCAGATGGGCACGATCAGCGACGTGCGCACGCGGTAGTTGTCGTACACGCAGTCGCGGCGGCTGATGGCCAGGCCGTCGGGGGTGACGCGCAGCACGTCCAGGTAGCGGCCCACCATGTTCAGGCTGGGCTCGCGATCAGACAGCGACTCCATGATGGCGAAGTTGGCTTGCGACACGATGTGGTCGCCCTGCACTTCCATCACGCGCACGCCGCTGATGAAGTGGCGCAGCGAACGCGGTTCGAACATGGTGGTTTCGCGCAGCGCGGTCACGCGGTCGCGCACCATGTTCTTGTTCATGCAATAGATCAGGCCCAGCGGCAGGCCCGCGTCGTGGTTCTCGCGGGACAGCACGCGGTAGTGGCAGTCTTCGGTGAAGAAGTCGGGCCATTCTTCAAGCCGCCCCTCGTCCAGGCAAAAGGCGTAGTCGTCGTAGAAGTCACGCAGTTGCGCGCGCAGGGCCGGGGCGTCGGTCAGGTCGGTCAGGGTCATGGGGAATCCGGAGTGTGTTTCGGGGGATGGCGCGGCGTGCTTCAGGTCGCGGCCGCCAATTGCGCGCGGTTGCTTTCAAAACCGCTCTGGCTGCCCAGCGCCAGAATGGGTTCCTGCATGCGCTCCTGCCAGATCAGCGATTCCATGGCGATTTGCAGCGGGTGGTCTTGCACCGTCAACGCGGACGTGGTTTCGGTGCCGGAATGGTGCGAATGCATGGCCCAGCCGGGCGCGGACAGGATCAGGTCACCCGCCTTCCAGTCCAGACGCACGCCGTTGACCTTGCTGTAGCCGTTGCCGCGCAGGTAATAGTTGATGGCCGACGAGCTGTGCCGGTGCGGCACGTGGTGGTTGTCCGGCGGCGACGATGAAATAGTGGCGAAGAAGCTGTGGGTGGTGCCGATGCGGCGTTCGGTGGCCGGGTTGTACAGCACGAACAGGCGGCGGCCGTTGTAGCCGCGTGCCATGTCTTCGACGGTGGGCAGGTAGCGCGACACCGCCTGCCAGGGCCAATGCAGCGCCTTGGATTCCAGCACGTCAATGTCGATCAGCCATTCATAGCCCATCAGCCATGCGCCTTCAGGGGTGATCTGTTCACGCAACGCCAGGGCGCGCGATCGCGCGGCGTCGGGCGCGCGCGGCGGCACGGGCTTGGTGTTGGCGCGGCGGGCGGCACGTCGCCGTCAAACTCTTCCACGTAGTGGATTTCCAGCTTTTCCAGCAAGGGCGCGTTGGAGTACGACAAGCGCACCCAGGGCGTCTTGCCGTCATTGCGGTACGAATGCACCTGCATGGCGGGGGTGTTCCAGACGTCCCAATGCCCCACGCGGATATCGCGGCCGGCCACGGTGGCCACGCCTTCGCCGCTGATACAGATCTCCAGCATGTTGGAGTTCTTGCGCAGGTTGTAGGTGCATTCGCCGGGGTTGACCACGTTGATGGTCACGTCGGTTCCCGGCGCCAGCCCCAGCCCGGGCGCGGTGGCCTCGGGGTGCGTGATGAGTGAGGCGCGGCGGCCGTTGTCGGGCCGGGGCGCGTCAATCAGCCGTGCGATTTCCAGATCGATGTCCTCTTTCGGGATCACGATCGACGGCCACTTGTTTTGCTCGCGGGGGCTGGCCCCGCTGACGTCGACGAACATGCTTGTCTCCTCTTGCTTCCGGCGCGCTGGCCGAATGTCTTGTTGATGGTTGTCTGGGGTCTGGAGTCAGGGATCAGGGCTGCGACAGCAGCAGGTTTTCGCGGGTCTGCGGCGGCAACGCCACGCCCAGCCCGTGGTCGCGTGCGTGCTCGTACACCACGCGCGCCATCGCCAGGTCAGACAGGCCCATGCCCATGCCCTTGAAGATCGTCAGCCGGGCGTCATCCGGACGTGATTCACCGGCCGCCAGCAATTGGCCCAGCACCGACACGCCCTGCCACGGCGCGCCGTCGGATCCGTATCGTTCGCGCAGTTCGCGCGAGCCCTTGCGGGCGTTTTCCAGGTCGTCCACCACCACGCGGTCGGCCAGGCTGAACACGTCTTGCGCAAATTCCGCCTTGGCGGGCAGGATGGCGCCCACGGCGTTCAGGTGGCGGCAGTCGGCCAGCATGGCCGCGTTCACAAAGGGCTCGACGGCGCGGGTGATCAGCGTGACGATCTCGGCGCCGGCCAGCGCGTGCTCCAGACTGGGGGATGCCTGGATATCAAAGGCATATTTGCCCGCCACGCTGGCCACGAAGGCCTGGCGCTTTTCGGGCGTGGGGCTATAGACGCGCACCTGGCGCAAGGGGCGCACCGCCGCCAGCGCCGCCAGTTGCGTGACCGCTTGCGGGCCGGTGCCGATCAGCGCGGCGTGGGTGGCATCGGCCGGCGCCAGCGTGCGCGTGGCCACGCCGCTGATCGCCGCCGTGCGCAACATGCCCAGCGCGCGCGCTTCGATAATGGCGCGCAGCGTGCCCGTTGCCCCATCAAACAGGCTGAACAGCGACCCGCCGCCCGCCTTGGTGTGCACCCAGGTCTTGAAACCCGCGTAGCCGCCCGGCCCCGTCTGCACCGAACCCAATGCATGCATTGAGCTGCCGTCGCCCCAGGTGGCCAGCGTCTTGGGCAGGTTGCGCGCTTCTTCGCGCGCCTGCGCCACCAACATGTCTTGCAGCGCGTCGATGGCGCGATGGATGTTCAGCACCGAGACCACGTCCCGTTCCGTCAGATACCGCAGCGCATCAGCCATGCGCGTCTCCTGGTTGGCGGGCGGGTTCGTCCGCCACCGTATTGACCAGCGTGCCGACGCCCGGGATGTCCACTTCCAGCGTGTCGCCGGCCACCATGAAGCGCGGCGGCTTGCGGCTGGAGCCCACGCCTTCGGGGGTGCCGGTGGCGATGATGTCGCCCGGCGACAGCGGCGTGAACGCGCTGATGTAGGCGATGAGTTCGGGAATGGGAAAGATCAGGTCGGACACCTGGCCGTGTTGCATCAGCTCGCCGTTCAGGCGTGACATGACTTCCAGGCGGGACGGGTCGCCCACTTCGTCGGTGGTCACCAGCCAGGGGCCGATGGCGCCGCTGCGCTCGAAGTTCTTGCCGGGCGTGACCTGGGCGTTGTGCTTTTGGAAGTCGCGCACGGAGTTTTCGGCCATGCAGGTGTAGCCCGCCACGTGCGACAGTGCGTCTTCGGCCGCAATGTGGCGCCCGCCCCGGCCGATCACCACCGCCAGTTCGCCTTCGTAGTCGAAGCGGTCGGATGCGCGCGGTTTCCACACGGGTTCGCGATGGCCCACCACGCTATCGGCAAAGCGGACAAACATGGACGGATGCGCCGGCAGGTCGCGGCCGGCTTCGGCGCGGCCGGCTTCGGCTACGTGCCGCCCGTAGTTCAAGCCCACGCACAGGATCTTGCCCGGCGCGGGCACGGGGGGCAGCCATTGCAGACCGGCCAAGGGCCTACAGGGCATGCCATCGGCGCGGGCCGCCCCGGCTATCTCGTCCAGGCCCGCTTCCAAGCCGGCAATGACGTCGGGCCAGACGTGGGTCAACACCACGACGTCGGTGTCTCGCACGACGCCCCAGGCGTTGCGCCCGGCCTCCAAGAAGCTGATGAGCTTCATTCTTGTCTCCTGTGCATGCGGCCATAAAGCATGCAGTCGCTGATTCCGTTGCATGCATTGGAGGGCTTATTTGCCTTCCGACCGCTGTTTTTCCGAATTATTGCATGCAATTTTGACGAATCGCAAGACCCACACCATTTTTTATTGGCCAATTGCATGCAATTTTCTAGGTACACTGGAGCCCCTTTCAGACACGTTTCAGCCGACGCCCTGCTATGGCCGCACAGATCGATAAAGTGATTTCCGAACTTCGGGACATGGTGCTTTCGGGCGCTTTACAACCCGGAGAGCGGGTCGTGGAACTTCAGTTTTCGGCGCGCCTGGGCGTGTCGCGCACGCCGCTGCGCATTGCGCTGACCGAGCTCGAAAAAGAAGGCCTGCTGGAACGCCTGCCGTCGCGCGGGTTCCGCGTGCGCGCATTCACGGTGGATGAAATTGGCGATGCGGTCGATGTGCGCGGCGTGCTGGAAGGCATGGCGGCGCGGCTGCTGGCCGAACGCGGCGCCGCGCCTGAGGTGCTGGAACAACTGTCGCAGGCAGTGGAAGAAGGGCGCACGCTGTTGGCGCCCGCGCGCCGCGATCCCAACACCACGGTGGACGCGCGCGCCTGGGGGCAGATCAACCGCCGGTTTCACGAAATTCTGTGCGAAGCTGCCGGCAACCGCGCCCTGCTCTCCGCGCTGGAACACAACAACAAGACGCCGTTGGCCGGGCCCGCGGCGCTGACGCTACCGTCCACCCCTTCCCTTTTGGAAACGCCTTTTGTGCTGCGGGCGCAGGCCGACCACGAAGACCTGTTGCGCGCCATCACCCGGCGCGAAGCGGTGCGCGCTGAAAACCTGATGCGCGAGCACGCTTACCGTAGCCGCGAGAACAAGCGCGTGTTGCTGGAATCGCTGCGCGGCACGATCTCGGCGCAACCGCTGTTAGCGGATCACAGCGCCTAGCCGCCACGCGTTGCGCGTGGGCACGGCAGTTGCTGCGCCTGCGCTGACGCCGCGGGTTCGCGGCACCTGTCGAAGGTCGCCAAGATGCCGGACATCGCTGAAATTTTTTCGCTGGAAGCCGGGTTTGCCGAAATGTTCATACGCGGCACCACGATGTACTGGGTGCTGTACGCGCTGCTGCGCCTGGCGGGCAGGCGCGACCTCGGTTCGCTGGGGGTCGCCGACCTGCTGGTGCTGGTGTTGGTGGCCGACGCGGGCGGTAACGCCATGTCGGGTGACTCGTATTCGATGGGCGACGGCATCATTGTCGTCACGACCATTGTGGGATGGAGCTTCGTGCTGGACCGCGTGGTGTATTACGTGCCCGCCTTGCAGCGGATTCTGGAACCGCAACGCATCTGCCTGGTCCGGGATGGCCGCGTCATTGTGTCCGGCTTGAGGAGCGAGCACATCAGCCGTGGCGAATTGATGGAGCAATTGCGGCTGAAGGGAGTGGGCAATCTGGCCAAGGTGAAGCGCGCGTACCTGGAGTCCACCGGCGAATTCAGCGTGATCAGCGTTGACGAAGACACTCCCCCCGCCCACTCCACGTTGGAAGAATCGCCGGACGACGCCCCACGCTGAGCCGCGTCCAGGGAAAGCGGCGGGAACGCTGATTGCTGGGGTGTGCGTGGATCACAGCTATCCACGTGTTATCAACGGCGCACCGCGCCACCCTTGGGAGACGTACATGAAAACTCGCACTCTGACTGCCGCCCTGCTCTCGGTGTCCGTGCTTGGCGCCGGCAATTTCGCCGTCGCGCAACAAACCGCCCCGACCACTCCTTCCACCGGCGCGCCGGCTTCGCCCACGACGTCGGCCTCACCGGGCGCACCCGCCGCGCCGATGGCGGCCGAATCCAAGCTCGACGGCAAAGACCGCGACTTTATTGAAAATGCCGCGCAGTCCGGCCATATGGAAGTCGAAGGCAGCAAGATGGCACTCGAGAAGTCCCAAAACCCTGAAGTGAAGAAGTTCGCGCAACAGATGATCGACGACCACGGCAAGGCGGGCCAGAAGTTGGCCGCCCTGGCCAAGAGCAAGGGCGTGGACGTCCCCACCGACCCGTCCTTGATGCAGCAAGCGAAGCTGAAGACGCTGGGCATGCGCGATGACGGGTTTGACGAGGCCTATGCCGAAGGGGTGGGCGTGTCGGCCCATGAAGACGCCGTGAAGCTGTTTGAACAGGCATCGAACGAGGTCAAGGATCCCGAGTTGAAGCAGTTCGCCACGGAAACCTTGCCGACGCTTCAGCAGCATTTGCAAATGGCGAAGACGCTGGAACAAAGCGTGAAGAACGCCAAGCCGAAGTAAAGGTATTGGCGGTATTGACGACCCGTCAACGCTTGGCCGGCCTGCCCTAGCCGCAGGCCGCCACCAGAAAGACCGGCACGGTCTGCCAGATAACCGCCAAGGCAGACAGCAAGCACAGCGCGCCTGTCAGCCAGGCGTGGAAGCCGTCCAAGCCCCACTTCCTGACGCGCCTGGCTTGTCGCGCGGCGATGACGGCCATGGCGGCCAAGGCCAGCGCCGTGCCGGCAAGTATCAACCACGATGACAGCGGCAACCCCAGCGCGGACGTTGCCAAGGTGGAGCGGGGCCGCGCGCAACCTAAGGCGTTGACGATGTAGATCGCAAGGAAGTGCATCATCCAGATCGATGGCCCGGCAATCAGGAACAACAGATCGGTGCCGAACGGGGTCTTCGGGGTGCTTGTGGTCTTTGTGGTGTTCATGGCTTTCATGCCTTACCCCGCCAGCCGGGGAAAGGCGTGCACCAATCCCAGCCCCAACAAGCCCTGCGCAACGGTGTAGTGCCACATCATCATGGTGGTGTCGTAGCAGGCGCGCCGGGTATGAGACAGCCTGCCCGCCACCGAGCGCGCCACCGTGAACACGCCCATCGTGCCTGCCAGTAATGCAAACACAGCCTGCAAGCCGGCGACTGCGTACACCGCCGCCGCATAGGCCGACGCCTGCGGTCGCAAGCCTTCTGTCCAGTGCCCGTGCAATTCCACCGCGGACGCCGCCAGCAGCAACCCTACCCCCACCAGCATCCCCGCCCTGACAAGGCCTTGCCGACCCTGCCGCAGCCAGTAGCCACAGCAGGCGATGAGCGCGCTTGCCCCCAGCAGCAAGCAGGCGGACAACGCGGCGCCACCGGGCGCGGCAAGGTCCGCCGCGCTTGGCCAGACCTCGGGCGACGTGGTCCACAAGAACAGATACGCGAAGGACAGCGATCCGAAGATGCTGGTGCAAACGATCACCAACAGCACCATGGCCCAGGCGTAATGCGAGCCCATGCCCGGGCACGACATGGGCAGCCGCAGCCCCGCCCCGATGTCCACGGGCGGATGGTCCGGCCCGGTGTCCGCGTCCCATAGCCACCGCCACATCGACACCACGGCCAACACCCCGCAAGCGCCTGCCAGCGCATGCATCTTGAAGGTCAGCAACAGGAAAAAGCCCGCCGTGCCCAAGGCCGCCAGCAACGGCGACCAACCCGGCCCGGGCAGCGGCAGCACATAGTCGGGCTGCGCTTGCGCGGCGCTGGTGACCAGCGTGGAGCGCTGCCCCGCCGGGGTATTGGGCAGGAAGTAGCGCCCTTCGGCCACGTCGCGCGCCAGCCCGGGTTGGTCCCACAGGGGTTCGCGCGAGGTCACGAAGGGAATGCTGCGCAAGCCGTAGCGCCCGTTGGGCAGCCATTCCAGCGTGCCCGCGTTCCACACATTGCCCACGCCCTGGCCGCTACCCGGCCGGAAGTTGCGCGCCAGGTCCCACAGAAACACCAGCACCCCCGCCGCGATCAGGTAAGAGCCCACTGTGGACACCATGTTCAACAGCCCCCAACCCTGGCTTTCGGCATAGGTGTAGACGCGCCGGGGCATGCCGGCCAGACCGGTGAAATGCATGGGAAAGAACGTCACGTTAAAGCCCACGAACATCAGCCAGAACGCCCAACGGCCCAGCCGTTCAGACAAGGCGCGCCTGCTGATCAGGGGCGCCCAGTAATAGAACGCCGCGAACAACGGGAACACCATGCCGCCGAAGAGGACGTAATGCAGGTGCGCCACGATGAAGTAGGTATCGTGCGCCTGCAAGTCGAAGGGAATGACGGCCACCATCACGCCGGTCAGCCCGCCCAGCACGAAGATGAAGAAGAAGCCAAGAATGAACAGCATGGGCGACTTCAAGGGGCGCAGGCGCACCGCCGCCGCGATGGTGGCGATCCAGGCGAACACCTGGATGGCGGTGGGCACGGACACCGCCATGCTGGCCGCCGACGCGAAGCTCAGCGACAGCGCCGGGATGCCGGTGGCGAACATGTGATGGACCCACAGGCCAAAGCTCAGGAACGCGGTGCCCACCACCGCCATCACCACCAGGCGGTACCCCACCAGCGGCACGCCCGTCATGGCCGGAATCATCATGGACACCATGCCGGCCGCCGGCAGGAAGATGATGTAGACCTCGGGGTGGCCGAAGAACCAGAACAGGTGCTGCCATAGCAAGGGGTCGCCGCCGCGCTGGGTGATGAAGAACGGCATGTCGAAGGCGCGCTCCAGCTCCAGCAAGGCGGTGGCGACGATGACGGCGGGAAACGCGATGATGACCATGCCGCAGAACACCAGCATGACCCAGGCGAATATCGGCATCTTGTCCAGCGTCATGCCGGGCGCGCGGGTGCGCAGGATGCCGACCGCAAGCTCGATGGCGCCGGCAATGGCGGATATTTCGATGAAGCCGATGCCCAGCAACCACAGGTCGGCATTCATGGCGGGCGAGAACTGTGAACTGGTCAGGGGCGGATACATGAACCAGCCGCCGTCGGGCGCAAGCCCCACGAAGATGCTGCAAAAGAACACCAGCCCGCCTACCGCATAGGCCCAATACGCATAGGCCGACAGGCGGGGAAACGGCAGGTCGCGCGCGCCCAGCATGTTGGGCAGCAACAGCACGGCCACGGCTTCCACCGCCGGCACGGCGAACAAAAACATCATCACCGTGCCGTGCATGGTGAACAACTGGTTGTAAAGCGCGTGGCCGATCAAGTGGCTGTCGGGCGCGGCCAACTGCGTGCGCATCAGCAGCGCCAGCACGCCCGCCAGCAGGAAAAACAGAAAAGCCGTGCCGATGTAAAGCAGCCCGATGGAGGTGTTGTTGACCACGGTCAGCGCGCGCCAGCCGGTCGGCGCCTTCCACACGCGTTCAAGCTCGTCGAACTCGCCGTCCGGCCTTGGCGCGGGATTGGGCAGCTTGGGCGACAGCAATGCGCCCTGTTGCGGCAAGGCAGGCGTGGCGGGGTGCGGGGCGTCGTCGCTCACTTCAGGCTTTCCAAATAGTGGGCCACGGCGCGCAGATCCTCGCCCGGCAGTTGGTCAAAGGACGGCATGGGGTTGCCGGGCTTGATGTGCTGGCTACCCGCGATCCAGCCGGCCAGCGCACCGACATTGTTGGGCAGCACGCCCGCCGCCAACGACAAGCGGCTGCCCACATGCGTCAGGTCCGGCCCCAACGTGCCGGCCGCCGACGTGCCCCGCACGGTGTGGCATTGGGCGCAAGCCTGTTGGAATACACGCTCGCCCTGGCGCAGCGTGGGGCCGGCGGGCGCGGCGGGTTGCGCTTGCGCGCTCAGCCAGTCCTGGAAGGCGTCGGGCGCCATGGCCTGCACATCGAACTTCATGTTGGCGTGTTGTGCGCCGCAGTATTCCGCGCACTGGCCGGTGTACCTGCCCGCCCCCGGCGAGCGCACGCGCAGGCGGTTGACGTGGCCGGGGATCATGTCCAGCTTGCCGCCCAGTTCGGGTATCCAGAAACTGTGGATGACGTTGTCGGACTTCAGCACGAATTCCACCCATTCCCCTGCGGGAATGCGGATGTCGTTGGCGGTTTCAAACACGGGGTTGCCCGATGCGTCCAGGTAGCGCACCCGCCACCACCAGAGTTCGCCCGTGACTTCGATGCGGACAGCAGCCGTCGCCCCCGCGCGCGCCATCGCGGACGCCTCGCTCAATACGTACACCAGCAATGCGGTCAGGGCCACCACGGGAAAGGCGATGCCCGCGCCGACGATCAGCGACGGACGCGACAAGCGCCGCCGCCACGTCACCGGGCCGAAGAGCGCCACCCCGACCAGCGCCGCCACGGCCAGGAAAATCACCGTACCGCCGATGTACAGCACGTTGTTGATGTCGGCCACGCTGCCTGCGCCCTCGCCCGCTGGTGAGTCGGGCAGGAGCGTAGGCGCGCGCGGGTCGGCCGAAGCCGGCAGCGCGGCGGCAAGCGCGTAGGAAGGAATGGCGGCCATGTCGGCCGTCAGCATGTGGCGTGCCTGAAAGGCGGCCTACCGGGTGTGCGGGGCTGGGAATAGTCGACGAGGGACAGCGAATCGGAGGTAAGGAGCGAGGAACCGGGAACGAGGAACAAGACTTGCTGACCTCGACCGGTCTGGAGGTGAAACCCGTGCGTACCCCTGCCCGACCCGCTTTCATGCTGCTTGGCGCCGCCACGCTGACGATTCTGGCCGCGTGTGGGGACGAGCGGGCGGCGCTCACGCCAAACCTGACGGCAGCCGCCCTGCCCGAGCGGGCCGACGCCGTCCGGGGCAGGCAATGGATATCCGATTACGGTTGCTTGGCCTGCCACGCCGTGCCTACGGTGCGAGGGCCGGCCTCGTCCGTCGGACCGCCCCTGGGCAACGTGGGGCGGCAAGCCTACCTGACCGGCCTGTTGCCCAACACCCCTGACAATCTTGTGCGTTGGCTGATGGACCCGCCCGCCATCAATCCGCGCACCGCCATGCCCAACGTAGGGTTGAGCCAAGCCGAGGCCGAGGACATCGCCGCCTTTCTGCTGTCGCTGCCCGAGTCGCCGGAGCCATCATGAGCCGTTGGAAACGTGTCGCCGCGTGGTTGGTCGCCGCCTTGGCCGCGTCCGGCGCGGCGCTGGGCGCGGCCGTCATTTACTTCGGTTTGTACGACGTCAGCGCCACCGGCCCGCACACGGTGCCGGTCCACGCACTGCTGGATGTGGCGCTGACGCGGTCGGTCAAGGTGCGCTCGGCCGACATCGATGTGCCCGACGACCTGGACAGCCCTACGCGCATCCAGCGTGGCGACGCCTTGTTTCGCGCGCATTGCGTGCAATGCCATGGCGCGCCCGGGCAGGCGCCGGAACCTTATGCGCTGGGCCTGAACCCCGCGCCCGCGTCCCTGGTGGGCAGCGCCCGGGAACGCCCCGCCGCCGAGATGTTCTGGATCACCCGCCACGGCGTCAAGATGACGGGCATGCCCGCCTGGCAGTACCGGCTGACAGACGAGCAGATCTGGGACGTGGTGGCTTTCATGCGGGTGCTGCCGACGTTGTCGCCCGAGGAATACCGCGACTTGGCGCAGCCGGCCGCCGCCGCTTCCGGCGCCGCTTCCGGCGCATCTTCCGGCGCATCTTCCGGCGCATCTTCCGCCGCATCTTCCGACGCCTCTTCCAGCTCACCATCCGCTCCGGCAGCCGCTCCAAGCGCCCCCACTCCGCCGCCCTCGCTCAGCGAGCCGCTGCGCGTGGGTGACGCCATGGCCGGACGCGACGCGCTACAGCAGTACCTGTGCGTGACCTGTCATGCCATTCCGGGCGTACCCGGCGCGCGCCACCATGTGGGGCCGTCGCTGGCGGGCATGGCGGATCGTTCGCGCATTGCGGGCGTACTGCCCAATACGCCCGACAACATGCGGCAATGGTTGATGGACCCGCAACGCATCAAGCCCGGTTCGGCCATGCCCGCCCTGGGGCTACGCGAACAAGACGCGCGCGACATCGCCGCATTCCTGCGGACGCTGTCGAACTTTGACTAGGCATTGGCGACCAAGCTCGCAATCGGCGTGGCCTGGGCCGGCAGCGCGTCCGGCCCCACTTGCAGCAGCTTGCGGTCGCGCAGTCGAAAGGCGGTCAACACGCCGCCCGTCACGCAGCCGGTGTCCAGGCAGGCAACGTCCCGGCGTACCAGCAGGCCAAGCGTGGCCCAATGCCCGAACATGATGGGCGTGTCCGCGCAGCGCCGTTCGGGCACGTCGAACCAGGGCAAGGTGCCTTGCGGCCAGTGACCGGGCGTGGCGCGGGCGCCCAACGCCATGGCGCCATCGCGGGTGCACAGCCGCATGCGGGTAAAGGCGCCCACGATAAAACGCAGCCGCTGCTCACCATGCAGCTTGGGGCTCCAGGCGCGCGGCGAGCCGCCCTGCAAGGCGTGCATCGTTTGGCGCCAGTCGTCGCCGCGCAGCGCGTGCTGAGCTTCTTCCGCCAGCGACATGGCCGTGGCCGCATCCCAATCAGGGTGGATGCCGGCGTGCGTCAGCACATGGCCCGCTTCGATATGCATCAAAGGCCGCGCGCGCAGCCAGTCCAGCAGTTCGTCCACATCGGGCGACGTAAATATATCGTTGAGTGTGTCGCGTCGACCGGGCCGCACACTGCCCGCAGCAATCTCCAGCGCCCGCAGGTCATGGTTACCCAGCACCACGGTTGCGCGTTCGCCCAGCCCCATGACGCGGCGCAGCGTCGCGGCGGATGCGGGGCCACGGTTGATCAGGTCGCCCACGAACCACAAACGGCATTCGGGTTCGTCCGCGATCTCGGGGCGGGCCAGCAGCGCGTCCAGGAAATCCACGCAACCATGCACGTCGCCAATCGCCCAGATTGACGGGGTGCCCGGTAATGGCTGCTGATCCATGGTGTCCCCGCTCCTTGCTTCCTAGGCGAAATCGCCCTCGCCCAGCATGATGGGGCCATCCGCGGGCACCCATTGCGCGCGGTGCGCGGCGTCTTGCAATGCCTCGGCTGCGCTTTCAAATGCGCGCAACAGTTCGGTAGCCGAGTCGTCCGACGCGCCGAAGCGCCGCCGCAACACATCGCCCGAAATCTCGAATTGGCGCGTGACGCCGGCGGTTTCCATCTGGAAGACGATGGCATCGCCTTGCGCGTGGGCATCGGTGGCTTTGGTGAACTTCATGGTGATTCCTCCTGTTGCTTAAGGGTTTGCGTCGGGCCTGTCGGCCAGACGCCGGGCGCGCGCCAAGGCCTGCACAATGGCCTGGTACGCGGCATCGCGGCTTTCATGGCTGGGGCTGCGCAACGCGAACGACGGATGAAACGTGGCCAGCACGCGGCTATCGCCCCGCTTGAGCACCTTGCCCATCGCCGCCTTCAATGTCTGTTTGGCGTCTTGCATGACGGCTCCCAGGGCAGTCGCGCCCAGTGCCACGATGACGCGCGGGCCAACGTCGTCCAACTCCTGGTCCAGCCAGTACGAACACGCGCGTATCTCTACCTGCGCCGGCGATTTGTGCATGCGCCGCTTGCCACGAAGCTGCCACTTGAAGTGCTTCACGGCGTTGGTCACATACACGTCGCGGCGGTCCACGCCCGCCTGGGCCAGCGCCTTGTCCAGCAGCGCCCCGGCCGGCCCCACGAAAGGCAGGCCGGCCAGATCTTCTTTGTCGCCGGGCTGTTCCCCCACCAGCATGATGGTGGCTCGCCGCCCGCCTTCGCCCCCCACCGCCTGCGTGGCGTTGCGCCACAAGCCGCAACGTCGGCAGTCGTCCAGGGAGGCCGGCCGCTGGTCCGGGTTGATGTCCCCGTCACGGCCGTCCGCGGGCTTGGAGGCGGCGCTCATGGTGCACCGGCTATTCCCGGCCGCCGCCGATGGCGGTGTTGCCGGGCTGCGGCGTGCTGGAGCCCTTACCCGCGACCCGAATCCGGTTGTCCACGTCCTGCACGCCCGCGCAGGCATCGGTGCAGTCTTCGATGCGGTGCTTGGTGTGGCGGTCGGGCGCGGTGCCTTCCAGCGTTACCCGGCCGTCGGCCACGCTGACCGATACGTCGCTGACGTCCAGACCACTGTGTGCCAGGTATTCGCAGACGTTTTCACGCACGCGCTCGTCGGACCGCGTATAGCCCTTGGGGTCTGTGCGCAACGACCTGCGGTCGCGCCACGCGGTAGGCCCACGGTTGTAGCCGCCGCGTTCCGCCGTTTCGAATGACATGCCGGTTTCGTCGCCCCAGCGTGGGCGGTCGCCGTAGTAGCCGCCTTCTTCATCGCCGTAGGACGTGGGGCCGGAATAGGACGGGTTGCGCGAGCCGTAGACTTGCTCGCGCTGGTAGGACGGGTCTTCATTGCGAAAGCCGCCATAGCTGCTTTGGCCAGGGTCGGCGCTGCGGCTGCGCACGTCACCCCGCGTTTCCCGCGTGCCGGGCGCGCGGCGGGAATCTTCGCCTTGCCGCATGCCTGATGCGCGACGGGTGCCTTCCCCTTGGTAGCCGAAGGACGGAGCGGGATCGTGCCAGGGTTCCTGACCGCCCATGCTGCGGGCCTGGCGCCGTTCAAAATCGGCATCGCGATAGGAGGAATTCTGATTGGGGTCGCGGTAGGGGTCACGATGGGATTCGCGATACGGGTCGCCCCCGTCGCGTCCACGTTGATGGGCCTGCCGATGCGGATCGCCCCGTCCGGCGTCGCCACCGGGGTCACGTTCAAAGTCGTCGTCGTAGCGGGGGGAGTACCTGGGGTCACGGTTCATTGCGAGTCTCCTGTGTAGAGCGGACCTGCCTCGCACGAACCGGTGATGGCCCGTGCGGGCGCCTGCCGGGTACGCAGCAAGTCGTGTGCCGCCGCCAAGGACCCCGGGTCATGGACCGAATGGATACACGCGCGCCAGGCAACGCCCGGCACTTCTTACAACGACGGTAATAAGTGCCGGGTCGCAACGGGTTGCGCCAGCCGTCGAATCGTAGGATGGGTGGAGCGCGGCAGAGCGCCAAAAAGAACAAAGCTGCGATCCGCGCGAAACCCATCAAGCGGCGCCCCAATTCTTCTGCAACCTAGCCACATAGCCACCGCTGCATGATGGGTTTCGCGCGATCGGCGTTGGAATCCTGGGCACGACCCTGCCGCGCTGCACCCATCCTACGATGCACGGTCGGCGCAATTCGTAGGATGGGTGCAGCGCGGCACAACACCAAAAAGAACAAAGCTGCGATCCGCGCGAAACCCATCAAGCAGCACCCCAATTCTTCTGCAACCTAGCCACATAGCAACCGCTGCATGATGGGTTTCGCGCGATCGGCGTTGGAGTCCTGGGCACGACCGTGCCGCGCTGCACCCATCCTACGATGCACGGTCGGCGCAATTCGTAGGATGGGTGCAGCGCGGCACAACACCAAAAAGAACAAAGTCGCCGCCCGCGCGAAACCCATCAAGCGGCGCCCCAATTCTTCTGCAACCTAGCCACATAACAACCGCTGCATGATGGGTTCCGCGCGATCGGCTTTGGAGTCCTGGGCACGACCCTGCCGCGCTGCACCCATCCTACCGGCGCAGGGTCACCACGCTGCCTTCCACACAGGCCACCAGGACGTGGCTATCTTCAACACTCACCGCGTAGCCGCCCGTAAATGCCGAAAACGCGGGCAAGACCGTAATGCCGGGGCGTAACCAGAACGCCGGCCAATCTCTCGGTACGCCCGGCAGCCGGGTTTTGGGGTGCACGTGTCCGGCGATGACGTGCCGGCCCTGCGGGTCCGGCTGCGGCAGATGGCGGAACACAAAGGGGCCGTCGACATAGGCTTCGCCCAGTTGCCGCATTCCCAACGCCGCCCCCTCCAGCGCGCGGTCGTGGTTGCCCGCCAGCACCGCGACATCCAGGGCGGCATGGGCCTGCCGCCATGCTTCCCAATCTTGACGCCAGCCCGCTTGCGACATGGGGCCATGCAGCACGTCACCCACCACCCATAGCTCGCGCGCACCGGTGTCGTGCACCAGTTGCGTGAGGCGGTCCAGGTCGGCCTGGGTGGCGCCGCGCGGCACGGCGATGCCTGCCTGGCGGAACACATGGCTCTTGCCCAGGTGCAGGTCGGCGATGACCAGCCGTGCGCGCGCCGGCCAATACAAGGCACGCTGGCCGAGCAGCAGTACGGCTTCACCCGCCAGGCGGATCGTCAGGGTGTCGTCATGCGCGCTGTCAGCTTCGCGGTGAGACCCGCTGCTAGATCCACTGCCAGACCCACCGCCGGAACCAGCGCCAGAAACATCCTCACCCAATTCCGGCATAGCGCTTCTCCAGTTGCGCGGCGGCGCGCTTGACTCGTGCTTGCCAGCTTTCCGTGCTGAGTTGGCCGCGCAGGCTTTCGGTCCATAGCGGGAACGACAGGGGTGTCAGCGCCCGGGGTTGGCACAGGTCCAGCGTGCGCGATTCGCAATCTTGCAAGGCCGCCAGCAGGCGCGGCGCTTCCAATTGCTGTTCGAACACTTCACGCTCGGCTTGCGCCAGCAGCAGGTGGTCGGGGTCGTAGCGGCGCAGCACGTCATACAGCAGACCGCTGGACGCCTGTACCTGGCGCAGCGAACGGGCCGCCCTGCCCGGCAACGACGGCGTCAGCAAACCCGCCACGCGCGCAATTTCCCGGAACTGCCTGCGGGCAAGCTCGCCCAGGTTGACGCCGTCGCGCAGGTCAGCGGCCATGTTCTCGGGGCTGATCAGTTGGCGCAGCAGCGTGTCGTCCAGCTCAGCGGGTTCAGCCAACGTCAACATCAAGCCGTAATCATTGACCGTATAGGAAAAGGTATTGGCTTGAAGCCGGCCCCAGCGCAGCGCAATCATGGCGGCCATGCCTTCGTGGACGGCGCGACCCGCGAACGGAAACAGGAACACGTGCATGCCCCGCCGCGTGGCGATGCGTTCGGCCAGCAGCCGGCCGGGAGCCGGCAGCGCGCTGGCTTCACGTTGAATGCGCAGCAAGGGTTCGACCGCGCGCATTTCCGGGTGGCTGCCGGGTTCCGCGTACAGGCTTTGCACTTCGCGCGCCAACTGCGTGGACAGCGGCATCCGCCCGCCCTGCCAGGTGGCCACCGGCCCATCCCCCCCCTTGGCCCGCCGCACATAGGCCGTCATGCCTTCCAGGCGCACCAGTTCCAAGGTGCGTCCGGCAAACTGGAAACGGTCGCCTGGCCGCAGCCGCGCCAAGAACCCTTCTTCGACCGAGCCCAGCCCGCCGCCGCGCAAGTACTTCACCGACACCGCGCCGTCCGCCGTGATAGTGCCGATGGATAAGCGATGCCGCAGCGCGATGCGGCGGTCGTGCACGCGGTAGCAGCCGTCTTCGTCTTTTTCAACGCGGCGGAATTCCGGATAGTTGGACAAGGCGCGGCCGCCCTGCACAATGAAATCCAGCACGGCCTGCCAGGTGGCCGCGTCCAGCTCGGCATAGGCATGGGTGCCACGCACCTCGTCAAACAGCGCGTCGGCCTTGAACCCCCCACCCAGCGCCAGCGTCACCGCATGCTGCGCCAGCACGTCCAGGCTGCCGCGCGGCGGGGGCCGCGATTCGATTTCGCCGCGCGCGATGGCCTGTCGCGCGGCGGCGTACTCGATCAGTTCCAGCGCCTGCGCGGGCACGCACAGCGCATGGCCGGATTCGCCCGGACGGTGCTTGGCCCGCCCTGCCCGCTGCAACAGCCGCGCCACACCCTTGGGGCTGCCCACCTGTAACACCTGGTCCACCGCCGGAAAGTCCACGCCCAGATCAAGGCTGGACGTAGCCACCACGCAGCGAATACTGCCGTCGCGCAGGCCTTGTTCGGCACGGTTGCGCAGCGCCGGGTCCAGCGAACCATGGTGCAGCGCCAGCGTGGCCGGGTCTTCCGGCCAGATCGATTCCAGCGCGCGGTGCCAAAGCTCGGCCTGCGCGCGGGTGTTCGTGAACAGCAGGCTGGCCCGCACGTCGAACAGCCGCTTGTACACGCGCGGCAATTGAGACAAGCCCAGATGCCCGGCCCAGGGCAGCGCGCCGTTGCGCTCGGGCAGCAAGGTCGACAGCGTGACCTTGCGCGGCCGCGCGCCCGCCACCAGTGCGCTTTGCGGCCGATGCGGCAGCAACACGTCGCGGGCTTCGTCCAGATTGCCCAAGGTGGCCGACAGGCCCCAGGTGCGCAAGGCGGGCGACAAACGGCGCAGACGGGCCAGGCACAGTTGCAGCAGCACGCCCCGCTTATTGCCCAGCAGTTCATGCCATTCATCCACCACCACCGCCCGCAACGCCCGAAAGCGCGACGACGCATCCGCGTAAGACAACAGCAGCGCCAGCGATTCCGGCGTAATGACCAGCACGTCGGCCTTGCCCTGACGGGCCAGTCGTTTGTCGCGCGCGCTGGCGTCGCCCGTGCGCAGGGCCACGGTCCAGCCCAGGCCCAGCTCGCTAGCCGTCTGGGCCAAGGCGCGGGCGGTGTCGGTGGCCAGGGCGCGCAGCGGCGTCACCCAGAGCACCCGGGGGCCTGCACCGGTTGTGGGCCGTGCCTCATCCGGGTTGGACAAAGCTTCCAATACCGGCCCACCAAAGGCCGCCAGCGTCTTGCCGCTGCCGGTTGGCGTGTGCAGCAAGCCGGATTCGCCCGCCAGATACCGCTGCCAGGTCTCGCGCTGAAACGCCGCCGCCCGCCAGCCGCGCGCCTTGAACCAGGCCGCCAGGGGCGCGTCCCAGCCGCGCGGGGGCGGTGTCATCGCGCCAGCGCCTTCAGCGTATCCAAGTGGTCGGCCTCGGCGGCGGGCTTGTCGCGCCGCCATCTGAGGATGCGCGGAAAGCGCACGGCCACGCCGGACTTGTGGCGCTTGGACAGGTTGACGCCTTCAAAGCCCAGCTCGAACACCTGCACCGGCTCCACCGAGCGCACGGGGCCGAAGCGTTCGCGCGTGTGGGCGCGCAGCCAGCGGTCGAGTTCCAGGATTTCCTTGTCGTCCAGCCCGGAATACGCCTTGGCGATGGGCACCAGCGCATCCCCTTGCCACAGGCCGAAGGTGTAGTCGGTGTAGAGCGTGCTGCGGCGGCCATGGCCGGACTGCGCATACAGCAGCACGGCGTCGATGGTCAGTGGGTCGATCTTCCATTTCCACCAATCGCCGCGCCGCCGTCCACTTTGGTAGCCGGCGGCGGCGCGCTTGAGCATGAAGCCTTCCACGTCGCGCTCGCGCGATTCCAGGCGCAATTCGGCGGCGGCTTCCCAACTGCCCGGCGCCACCGTGGGCGACAGCGACAGGCGCGGGTCGGGATGGCGTTGCAGCAGCGCTTCCAACATGGCACGGCGCTCGGCCTGGGGCCGGTCGCGCAGGTCGGCGCCGTTTTCCTCCAGCAGGTCGTAGGCCAGCATGCGCACAGGCGCTTCGGCCAGCCACTTGGGGCCGGGCTTGAGCCGCTGGATGCGGGTTTGCAAGGCGGAAAACGGCATCGGTCCAGTGGCGTCTTCCTGCCAAGCGAGCAGTTCGCCGTCCAGCACGCAGTCCACTTGCAGCGCGTGGGCGGCGGCTTCGACTTCCGGAAAGCGGCCGTCCAGCCGTTCTTCGCCGCGCGACCACAGCGCCACTTCGCCATGGCGGCGGATCAGTTGGGCGCGGATGCCGTCCCATTTCCATTCGATCAGCCAATCATCGATGGGCCCGAGCTTGGCCGGCTCGCCTTCCAGCGGCGAGGCCAGAAAGAACGGGTATGGCTGCTGGCGGTCGCCGGGCAAGGCTTCGGTGCTGAGCAGGTCGCGCAGAAAGGCGGGGCTGGGCGTCCACGTACCCAGCATGCGTTGCGCGATGCGGGCAATGGGCACGCCCGACATTTCGGCCAGCGCCTGCTGCACCATGCGCTGCGACACGCCCACCCGCAGCGCGCCGGTCAACATCTTGTTGAACACCAGGCGCTGGTCGAACGGCAGGCTGCGCCAAGCCGGCACGATGATGTCCCGGCGCTCGGTTTCGTCGCGGTTGGCGGCGGGCAGCAGCACTTCTTCGATCCAATCGGCCAAGCCGCGCTCGGGGCTTGGCAGTTCGGGGCTTGCCCGCCCGGAATCGGAGTCGGTTTCGGGATCCGGCATCAGCAACGCCAAGGTCTCGGCCAGGTCGCCCACCTGGTCATAGCTGGCGTCCAGCAGCCAGGGCGGCGTGCCGGAGGCGACGGCGGCCCAGGCGCGCAGTTCGGCCACGCCCGCGATCTTGCGACGCGCGCTGCTGATCTTGCCGCCCGCCAGCAAATACAGCGCCCAGACCGCGTCGCGCGGCGGCGCATCGCGAAAGTACGCCACCAATGCCGCCCGCTTGTCCAAGGTGGCGGTACTCCGGTCCAGTTCCTGATATAGCGCCGCGAATCGCTTCATGCTGGGCTTGGCCTCCGGGTCAATCGTCTTCGCCGTATTGGGTGGCCAGCGTTTCGGCCGCCGTGCCGGCGTCGTTCAGCGTGCGGACCAGCGCGTCCGTATCGCCATGCGTGGCGATGACGCGGCGCGCGCCCGTTTCGTGGATGGTGCGCAGCAGGTCCGGCCAATCGGCGTGGTCCGACACCACAAAGCCCCGGTCCATGTTGCGACGCCTGCGGTTGCCCCGCAAACGCATCCAGCCCGACGCAAAGCCGTGCTGCGCGCGGCGGAACCGCCGAAGCCATGTGCTGCCCGCGGCTGACGGCGGCGCCAGGATCAGCTCGCCGGCAAAGCCCGATCCAGACGCGGCGGGTGCGCCGCCATCAGCATCGATGACCAGGCGCGTGTCCGCCATGTGAATACCGGCCTGCCGGTACACGTCCACACCGGCCGCGATGGCGCCGTGCAAATAGACGGGCCGGTCGATCCAGGGCGCCAGTTCCGCCAGCACGCGCTGCGCCTTGCCCAGCGCGTAGCAGTACAGAATGGCGGCCTCGCCGCGGGCGGCGCACAGGTCGCGCCATTGGACGATGTCGCGCGCCACCTCGGCCGTGTCGGGCCAGCGGTAAATGGGCAAGCCAAAGGTGGCTTCGGTGATGAAGGTGTCGCAAGGCACCACTTCAAAGGGGCTGCACGTGGGGTCCGGTTGGCGTTTGTAGTCGCCCGACACCACCCAGACCTGCCCGTCGGCTTCGATGCGAACTTGCGCCGACCCCAGCACGTGGCCGGCCGGGTGCAAGGAGACGCGGGCGTTGCCCAGCGTGAAGACGTCTCCATAACCGTGCACGCGGTAGTCCTGCTCGCCCAGGCGCCACTGCAAGATGGGCAGCCCTTCGGCGCTGGTGTGATAGCAGCCCATGCCCACGCGGGCATGATCGCCATGGCCGTGGGTGAGCACGGCGGTGGCCACCGGCCGCCAGGGGTCGATGTAGAACTGGCCGGCCGGGCAATACAAGCCTTCAGGCCGCCATTGCACGACGTCGGGCATCGAAAGCTCCTCGGGCATGAGTTGTGCTGATAGGCGTGGTGTGTGGCACTTTCACGATACTTCAAGAGGTCTTATGCGAACCAAGCACATTCTGACGATCCTGGCATTGGTGGTGGCGGTGGCGGTGTTGATGTCGATGGCGCCGTGGTGATGATCCACGGCCGGCCCCGTCATTAGCCGGCCGGCTCATTAGCCAGGTTCCAGCCGCCGCGCAGGGCGGTGGCAAAGCCGCCTTCCACCCTGGAATGCGGGCGCGCGCTGGTAGTCACGCGCGGCAGGCTGGACCACGCAATCCGCGCCCCACCCCGCTCCAGCTTGTCCACCAGCGCCTGGTCTTCGCTGCACGGCAACGCTTCAAAACCGCCAATGCGGCAATACGCGCCCGCTTCGATACCCAGATTGGCGCCGTGCACATGCCGATGTCCGTCCCGATCCTGGTATTGCCCGGTAAACGTCCGGCGCGCCTGCGCGGCGCGGACGCCGTGCTCGCGCCAGCCCGCCACGCCGACCGTGCCGCACACGACTTCCGCATTCAAGGACAACTGATCCACCAGCCAGCGCGGCGATACGCGCGTGTCGGCGTCGGTGAACGCCAGCCAGCGCGCGCCGGCTTGCAGCAGATCATGGGCGCCTTGCGCGCGGGCCACCCCGACATTGCGCGCGCCGATCGCCAGGCTATGCACGGGCCACGCCCCGATCAACTGCGCCGTGCGATCCACGCAATGATCCAGCACCACCACCACGCGCACAGCCTCGGCGCGCAGTTTCGGGTGCCGCGCCGCCCGCAGCACGGAGCGCAGGCAGGCGGTAATGTGGCGTTCTTCGTTGTGGGCCGGAATACAGACGCCGATCATGGCTCACCTTTCCTGTTGTCGGTGCCACCCGTCCAGCGCAAAAGCGCTTTCCTGGTGCTTGAAAATCGGTACGAGCCCGCGCAGCGAACCTAGCGCATCGTGCAAGGCATCGGTGGCTTGCAGGCGGTCATCAAAGTCAGGCCGGAAATGGCAGGCCACCAGTTCGCCATCGTTGGCCAGGCAGCGGTCCACGCCTTGCAGGAACAGCGTCAACGCGGTGTCGTCCAGGTAATACCCCAGCTCCGACACGATGATCAGGTCAAACCCGCCATGCGGCACGGGCGGCCATTCGCGCGGCAGGTCCAGCGTCAGTGTGTCGACGTGTTCGATGCCTTGTTCCGCCAGCCGCGCGCGGCAGCGGCTGAGCGCGGTGCCGGCGAAATCCACCGCGCACACGCGCTGGCAGCGAGCGGCCAGCGGCAAGCTCAGGTCACCGTTGCCGCAGCCCGGCTCGAAGGCATGGCGGTAATGTTCCCGCCCCAGCGCCGCCAACAGCAGTGCGCGCTTGCGCCGTTCGTACCAGGCGGTGCCCACGCGCCAGGGGTCGGCGTGCCGGCGGTACAGCGTTTCGAAGTGGTCCACGCCTACAACTGCCACGGCGGTTCCTCCTGATTGCGGACCAGCCGCCCCAGCGCCGCCTGATCGCGTTCCGCGTGGCTTTGCCGGATGAAAACGGGCAGATCGGCCATCACCTGCGCGAAACCGGCGTCGCGGCACAGCGGCCCGGCGCCCAGCGCCCGCCCTGCCCGTGTCATCACCTCGCTGGCGGCAGCCTCGACAGCCAACCGCGCGCGGGCGCAAGCCAGCGTGCAGGCGTCCGCCGGGTTCGCGTCAATGAGGGCGGCGGTGTCGCGCAACACGGCGCGCGCCTGCGCCATGGCCACGTCGACGGCGCCCAGATGGGCCAGCCGATGCGGGTTTTCCGTCGGTGCGCTTGGTGCGCTTGGTGAGTTTGGTGCGGTTGGCGTCCCTGCCGGCGTCGCCGCCCGCAGCGTCGACGCAATGCGCGTCAACCCGCCGTACCAGCACGCCGCCACACCCGCGCCGCCATGCTGAAAACCCGGCCGGTTCACGTAGGCACCCGGCGCGCCGACCTGCCGGCACACCGCGTCATCGAACACCACGTTGACGCTGGCCGACCCGCGCATGCCGACCGCGTGCCAACCTTCGCTTGTAACCGTAACCCCGGGCTGATCCAGGGCCACCGCCACCAGACAGGGTTCGCCCGCGGGGTCCCAAGCGCTGACCAGCGCATGGCTGATCGTGGCGGCGCCGGAACACCATGCCTTCACGCCGCGCAAACGGGCGCTGCCGTCGGGCTGCGGGACAAGCGCCACGCGGTAATCGGGAGGCTCGGCGCACCACACGCCCCAGCGGCTGCCCGCAGGCGCGTCAGGCGTCAGGCCGAGTTCCGCAAATATCGCCAAGGCATCCGTGTGCCCTTCATACAGTTTGACCAGGCTGAGGTCCACGGCGGCCACGCGGGCCAACGCCTGCCAGCGGGCCAGCGTGGCGCCGGAACCCGGCAGCGGCAGGTGGTCACAGCCGGCATCCACCAGGTGGCGCAAGGCCATGCCGGCATCGGGCGGCGCGGCCAGATCACTCCAATAGCCCAATTCGCTCAACACGCGGCGAATGGCGGCCAACGGCGCGCTGGGCAACAGAATCGCGGGGCGGTTGCTCATGACTTGCCACGCTTGAAATCCAGCGCATCCATGGCCGGCCCCACCGCTTGCGGCGCATAGCCGTCCCAGGGCGTGTTGCCCGCGTCCAGACGCTCATGGATATTGCTGATGGTCCAGTGCGCGCCGCTGGATAGTTTGTCGAGTTCGTCCCACGCCACCGGCACCGACACGCCCATGCCGGGCCGCGCCCGCGCCGACCACGCCGACACCGTGGTTGCGCCAAAGCCATTGCGCAGATAGTCGGCAAAGATCTTGCCCACGCGATTCTTGGGGCCGCTTTTAGCCACGAAAATCTGCGGCAAGGTGCGGGCCAGATGCACCACGACGGTCTGCGCAAAGGACTTGATAGTGTCCCAATCGTATTGACGGCGCAGCGGCACGACCACATGCAAGCCCTTGCCACCACTGGTTTTCAGCCAGGATTCCAGGCCCAGTTCATCCAGCATGGTGTGCACCAGGCGGGCAGCCTGCTGCATCGTTGCCCACTTGACGCCTTCGCCGGGATCCAGGTCGAACAGCACGCGGTCGGGCTTGGCGATGGCCGTTTTCACGGCATTCCAGGTATGGAATTCCACCACGTTCATCTGCACGGCAGACATGATGGCTTCGGCCGTGGGCACTTCCAGCAGAGGAGGATGATCCGGGTCCAAGCGCGTGGGCAAGGACTTCACGCCCGGCATGGCGGCTTCCAGGTGCTTCTGGAAGAAAAGCTGCCCGTCTATGCCCGACGGCGCGCGCAGGAAGGACACGGGGCGGCCCTTCAGGTGTTCCAGCATCAAGGGTGCAACCAAGCCGTAGTAGCGCGCCAGGTCCAGCTTGGTCAGCTTGGTGGACGGGTCGATGACGCGCTCGGGGTGCGTCAGCCGCGCAGGTTTGGCGCGCGCGGGGGCCGCGGCCTGGGGCGCGGGGGTGGGCTCGGCCCGGGACTTGGCCCGGGGCCTGGCAGTGCTGGCGGCCTGCGCCCTAGACGCCGCCGCCGGCTTCTCTCGTGTGATCTGGCTGGGCGGCTTGTCTTGGCGCAAGCCACGAAACACCGAATGGCGGATGTGTCCGCCGCTGGTCCATTCGCCGAACGACACCTCGGCCACCAGTTCCGGCTTGACCCAATGCACCCCTTTCGCCTGCCCGCCGCTGACGGGTTTCTTGTCGGTTTCGAGGGCGGACAGCGTCTTGTGCAGCGCAATCAGCCCCTGGCGGTCAAAGCCGGTGCCGACCTTGCCCGCATAGCGCAAGGCGCCGTCGTCTTCATGCACGGCAAGCAGCAAGGCGCCCAGGCCTTCGCGCGCACCTTGCGGGGCGGTATAGCCCACGATCACGAATTCCTGCCGCTTGGCGCACTTGATCTTCAGCCAGCTATCGCTGCGCCGCGACACATACGGCGCCGACTGTCGCTTGGCCATGATGCCTTCCAGGCCCATCTTGCAGGCCGACGCCACCAGGTTCGACGGCGTTTCCTTGAACGCTTCGCTAAAACGCAGAAAGTCGTCGTCGGCGGTGTCCATCAATTGCGCCAGCAGTTCGCGGCGCAAGGTCAGCGGCTCTTCGCGCAGGTCGCGGCAGCCGATGAACGGCAGGTCAAAGGCGTAGAACACAATGTCGCCGGTGCGGTCGTTGTCAAAAGCGTTTTGCAGCGCCTGGAAGTTGGGCACGCCCTGCTCGTTCAGCACGACGACTTCGCCATCCACCCATGCCCATTTGGCGGGCAGCTTGGCAAAAGCCTGGACGATATGCGGCAGCTTGGCGCTCCAGTCGTGGCCGTTGCGGGTGTACAGCTTGACCTCGTCGCCCTCGATGCGCACCAGCAGGCGGTAGCCGTCGAACTTCAGTTCGTACAGCCAGTCGTCCGCGTGCGGCGGCAGGCCGTCGACCAGCGTGGCGAGCTGGGGCTTGAATGCGGTGGGCAGATCGGCGGGCCGGCCGGGCAACGGGTCTGCGGTGGACGTGGCGCTGGGCTTGGTATCGGGCTTAGCGGCGGGCGCCGTAGCGGACTTCGTACCGGCCTTGGCCTTCGTGGTCTTGCCGACCGCCTTTGCATCGCGCAGCGGCACCACGCTGTCCGGCATTTCGTCCACCACGCTGAATTCGCGTTCGGGGCGTGCATAGGCGTCGCGGTCCTTGATCAACAGCCACGGCGGCTGCTTGTCGCCTTCCTTGCCCTTCATGCGCACCAGCGCCCACCGGCCCTGCATCTTCTTGCCTTGCAGGTCGAACTTCAGATGGCCCTCGCGATAGCCTTTGCGCGCATCGGCCACGGGCGTCCAGACCCCTTCGTCCCAGATGATGACTTTGCCCGCCCCGTATTGGCCTGCGGGAATCTGGCCTTCGAACTGGTTGTAGGCAATGGGGTGGTCTTCCACCTGTACGGCCATGCGCTTGACCGAGGGGTCGAAACTAGGCCCCTTGGGCACCGCCCAACTTTTCATGGCGCCGTCCAGCTCCAGGCGAAAGTCGTAGTGCAGCCGGCTGGCCCAATGCTTCTGGATGACGAAAGCGCGCGCGGATTCGTTTGCCTGCCCGCCCTCGGCGGGTTCGGTGGTCACCTTGAAATTGCGCTTTTGCCGGTAGGTTTTAAGACTGTCGGCCATGTCACGCCGCCTTGCGCGAAGAGGAGGAGGTTTTCGTGGTCTTCGTCGTCTTCTTGGTGCTCTTCGCGGACTTCTTCGCGGCCGCGTTGGTGGCCGCGTTGGTGGCCGTCTTTGTGGCCGTCTTTGTGGCCGTCCGCTTCTTCGCGGCGGCCGGCTGTTGCTTGGCCGTCTTGCCCCCCTTTAGGCTACGTTGCAGCAATTCCGTCAGGTCGATCACGTTGTCGGCGTATTCGGGCGCTTCTTCCTGCGGTTCGACCACGGTTTCCGTCTTGCCGGCCTTCACCTTGCGAGCCACCAGGTCCATCACGGCAGCCTTGAATTCGTCCTTGAACTCCTCGGGGTCCCACTTGCCGGACATGTCGTCGACCAGCATCTTGGCCATCTTCAATTCGCTGGCGCTGGGCGCCATGCCCTTGGCGCCGACTTTGGGCAGATCCAGCCCTTCCAGCGACTTGACGTCATCGCCCCAGCGCATCAGGTTCAGCACCAGCACATCGCCCGACGGAATCAAGGCGGCCAGATGCTGCTTGGTCTGGATCACCACTTTGGCGATGCCGATCTTGCCAGTCTTGGCCAAGGTGTCGCGCAACAAGGCGTACACCTTTTGGCCCTTGTTGATGGGCGCCACGTAGTAAGGCCGTTCAAGGTAGACAAAAGAGACATCGCCGGCCTCCACAAACTGTTGTATCTCTATGGTTTGCGTGGTGCGGGGATAGGCGTCGGCGATCTCTTCCGGGGAAATGATCACGTACTGGCCGTCTTCATATTCCACGCCTTTGACGATGTTGTCTTTGTCGATTTCCTTGCCCGTGCGCTTGTTGATGCGCTTGTATCCAACCGGGTCCATCGAGCGTTTGTCCAGCCAGTCGAAGTCCACCCCGGAGTCCGTGGTGGCCGTATGCAGGCCGACCGGTATATGGACGAGGCCAAACGAAATCGCCCCCTTCCAGATGGTTCTTGTTGCCATGATCCGCTCCTCTCAGTCGGTGCTGAGTTCAGCAAATTGTGTTCCCGCTGGAATGGGGCGTCGTCAAAGAATGCGAATTCATAGTTAAGAAAGCACTTTAACTATTTTGCTTTAACGACGGCCGATTAGATATATATATCAAGTAGTTATCGATTATTTAGAAAGTAATTTCTACCTTCAATATCCGCACTGCCGAACACCCATCTTGATGTGCAAAGGGAAAACCCGAAGAAACTTTTTCAATTGAGAGTCGGTCGCAATTCGTTCAGTTGCATGTCAGGCGGGCCCGCTCGTGGCCTATCTCCCCTTTCCGAGAGTACCGATGATGCCGTCACGCACGCGCGCCGCCGCGCCACCGACCCGTTTTCCTCAAACCTCGGAAGAGACCGCGCCAGCCGGCCTGTCAGTCATGGACGCCACCGTGGTGCTGGTCGGCGTGGTGATCGGCATCGGCATCTTCGGCTTTCCCCCCCTGGTTGCCCAACACGCCGCGTCCGAGGCCATGTATATCGCGCTGTGGTGCGCGGGCGGCTTCGTCATGTTGGTGGGCGCGCTGTGCTACGCGGAATTGGGCTCGGCCTACCCCGGCGCGGGGGGCGAATACCTGTACCTGACCCGTGCGTGGGGCCCGCGCGTGGGCTTGTTGTTTGCCTGGGCACGCTGCACGGTGATCCAGACCGGCGCCATTGCGGTGGTGGCGTACATCTATGGTGACTACGCGCAACGCCTGATGCCGCTGGGCACCTACGGGCCAGCCGTGCATGCGGCGATTTCAGTGGTGGCATTGACGGCGCTGAACGTGGTGGGCACGCGCCATTCCAAGCGGCTGCAATGGGTCTTCACGATCTTGACGCTGCTGGCCCTGGGGGCGGTGCTGGTGGCCAGCCTGTCGGGCACGGGCGGCAACGGGCTGGCTCCGGTGGCTCCCACCCCGCTTACCGGCAACCCGGCCGGGCTGATGGGCATGGGCATGGTGTTCGTGCTGCTGACCTACGGCGGGTGGAACGAAGCCGCGTACCTCAGCGGCGAACTGCGCGAGCCCGGACGCAACATGAGCCGGGTACTGCTGATCGGCACGGCGGTGGTGACCGGCGCCTATCTGCTGACGAACCTGGCCTTGCTGGAACTATTTGGCCTGCAAGGCTTGCGCGACACCCCCGCGTTGGGCGCCGACGTCATGCAATTGGCGGCCGGCCCCTATGCGGCGGCATTGCTCAGCCTGACCGTCTGCGCCACGGCGCTAAGCACCATCAACGGCACCATCATTACCGGCGCCCGCGTCTACTACGCGCTGGGGCGCGACGTGCCCAAGCTGCGCGCCCTGTCGGGCTGGAGCGCACGCAATGAAACACCGGTGGCCGCCTTGCTGGCCCAGGGGCTCATCACACTGGCGCTGGTGGGGTTGGGCGCGTTCAGCCAGAACAGCGTGCAGACGCTGGTGGCCTACACCGCGCCGGTTTTCTGGATTTTCATGCTGCTGGTGGCGGCGTCCGTCTGGCGCTTGCGCCAGTTGGATCCCGACCGCCCCAGGCCGTTTCGCGTGCCGTTCTACCCCCTGCCGCCGCTGTTCCTCGGCCTGACCTGCGCGGGCCTGGTCTATTCCAGCGCCGTCTATGCGGGGGCCGGCGCGTTGATCGGGCTGGCGGTGCTGGCGGCCGGCGTGCCGATGCTGCGATTGCTGAAACCCGCCCGATTGCCCGACTGACTTTTATTGTTCGACCCACAAGGAGCCATCATGCAAGCCTCGACTCAGCCTCTAGACTCCCGCCGCGTGAAAAGTGGCGGCCTGCCACGGGCCCGATTCATCGCTGTCGCCACCGCCATGGCGCTATCGCTGGCATTCACCGCCGTCGCCATGGCGCAGCCCGCGGCAAAGCCCGCTGGGTCGGCAGCCCCAAGCGCCGCCAAGGACGACTACAAGCCAGACGTCGGCCAGGCCGGCAAGGACGTGATCTGGGTACCCACGCCGCAAACGCTGGTGGACAAGATGCTGGACATGGCCAAGGTGACCCCGCAGGACCGGCTGATGGACCTGGGCTCGGGCGATGGCCGCACCGTGATCACCGCCGCGCAACGCGGGCTGACGGCGCAAGGCATTGAATACAACCCGGACCTGGTGGAGCTGTCGCGCCGCAACGCCCAGAGCGCGGGCGTGGCCGACCGCGCCACCTTCGTGGCGGCGGACTTGTTCAAGACGGACCTGTCCAAGGCGGACGTGATCACCATGTTCCTCTTGTCCACCATCAACGAAAAGCTGCGCCCCACCCTGTTGCAGTTGAAGCCCGGCACGCGGGTGGTGTCCAACACGTTCCGCATGGGTGACTGGGAACCGGATGCGTCCGAAACCGTCACCAAGGACTGCTCCACCTATTGCACCGCGCTGCTGTGGATCGTGCCCGCCAAGGTGGAAGGCAAATGGGAAGTGGACGGCCAGACGCTGCAACTCACACAGCAGTATCAGATGCTGTCCGGCAAGTTCGGGTCGGCCGACATCACGGATGCGCGCATGAACGGCACCGCCATCGCGTTCACCGCCAACGGCGTGCGCTACATGGGCGAAGTCAATGGCAAGACCATGAGCGGCACCGCCGACGGCAAGGGCAAGTGGACAGGGAAGCGGGTGTAGCGATCGGCGGGGTGTCTGCCGGAGTCAATGCTGGGAATAGCGCCCGGGTCGTTCAGGTTTGACCGGGCCGCTTCTCATGCAATAGCATGCGTTGCATGAGAAGAGACAGCAAACTTTCCGGCGTGCTTCACGTTCTGCTTCATATGGCCGAAGCACCCGGCCCCATGACGTCCGAAGACCTGGGCCGGGTCATGCAGACCAACCCGGTCGTCATCCGCCGCATCATGGCGGGCTTGCGCGACCAGCAATTGGTCAGCTCTGAAAAAGGCCATGGCGGCGGCTGGACCCTCTCTTGCGATTTCAACGCCGTGACCCTGCGCGACATCTACGAAGCGCTGGGTTCACCGGAAATTTTCGCCATGGGCAACCGAAGCGAATCGCCCGGTTGCCTGGTAGAGGCCGCCGTGAACAAGGCGCTGGATGGCGCTTTTGAAGACGCCGAAGCCTTGTTGATGGCGCGTTTTGGCGGCGTGACCCTGGCGGCGTTGAGCAAGGATTTCCACGAAGCCATGGTCAAACAGGGACGCCGGATTGATCTGGGCGCGGTGCACGAGCATTGACTCAAGCTGCCCGCCGCCACGCCGCCAACGTCGATTCCACCAAGGCGATCTCGTCCTGCCCCATGCCGGCAGCCGCGTAATACCGCTGGCGCCGCGCCACGACACTGCGCACCGCATCCACGATCGAGCGCGCGGCCGCCTCTGACCGCAACCCAAAACGCCGGTATTCCGACAGGCAATTCTCAAATGTGCTGTCGCGCCCGGCCGTGCCGATATGCAGGTAATGGCGGGCGGAGCCTTCCTGCGTCACCACGTCGAACAGCGGCGCCAGCCGATAGGTATGGGCGCCCTCGTCCTTCAGGAATCCCACGTTCTTCAGGTGGTCGTCGGTGTTATGGACGGCCACGTTCAGGATCATGCGCGCGTAAAGCTCTTTCAGGTCCTGCACCGGGTTCGACGAAATGCGGCGCGTGACGTCGGCCAGGCGCGCATAGGAATACGTGGCCTTGCCCTGAGGACCGTCCAGGTCGCGTTTGCCGATCTGTACCGAGGGGCTGATCAACGATGCGCCGCTTAGAAAATGGCGACGCGCCACCACCGGCGCCGCGCCTTCGGGCACCGGCAGCAGCTCGCGGTCAAAGCGGTGGGTCAGCAGCACCGCGCCCAAATGGGTTTCGGTCAGCCGGATATCGGGCACGGTCAGCCCGATGGCGCGCGCCATCCGCAGGTTGGCGAATTCAACCCGCTGCCGGTCATAGGAATCGCCCTTGCGGGGAAACTTGGCAATCCACATTTCGCCCTGCTCGTCGCGCACGATGGTCTTGGGGCGCGCGCCGCCGATATCCCACGAACTGCCCAGGATGTCGCGATACAGCCCTTTGGGCTTCACGCCCTGGTCGATGTCGGTCAACAGGTCAGCCAAGGATTCCAGTTGGCTGACTTCGGGCAGCCGATAGGTCTTGCGCATGTTCGGCGTCAGCAGGCGCGCGCTGAAAAACAGCGCGCCCACGCCCATGCCCCGACCGCGCAGCAGCACTTCGTCTTCCGTGACGCGCGCGCCCGCCTTGTCCACCCGCATGACGTTGCGCCCCCAGGCGTCGGGCGCCGCGTCAAAGATAGCGCCCAGCGTTTCGTAGCGGCTTTCGGTGCGAAACGTGGTGGTGGCGTCGATCAGCGGCAGGTTCAGCGGGTCCAGCGCGAAGGCGCGTGGGTCGCGCACATAGGACTGCACGTAGGTGAATTCGGCGAAGAAGCGGGTTTCGTCGGAATCATCCAGCGTCAGCACGCCGGCCAAGACCGCTTCGCCGCGGATGTCCACGTAGACGAACAGTTCGCTTTCAACGGATTTGTGCTTGCGAGCGCGCGCCATGCCGACCCTGGCCTAGAGCTTGGAAGGGTCAGCGCGGTGCGCATGCAAGGCGGCGCTGCTGCCTCGGCTGGGCCGGCGCAAGGCATCCAGCCGCTTGCCCACGCCGTCTTGTTCGGGGTCGCCCAGCGCAAACACCTGGTCGGCATAGCCGTATTGCAGCAAGGCCTCGATCGCCAAGGCCAGCGATACGCCGCCGTCGCCTCGCTCCAGCCGCGCGATGGTGGCGCGCGAAACACCCATGCGGCTGGCCAGCACGCTTTCGGATTCGGCGCGGCGCAAGCGTGCCGTGCGTAGATTGGCGCCCAGCCGGACCAGCGCTTCGGCGGCGTCAAAACTGGGCTCTATCTTCTTTTTCATGCCGCAATAATAGATCCGACAACGTGGAAATGCACGATTAATAGATCATGGTGTTTTTTATCTGTGACTCATTAATAGTTCATTAATTAAATCTATGATCTATTAATAATTCAAAAACGCCATTCCACAAATAGCGCTCAAACCACCACCGCCTGATCCAGCCGCAACCCGCCCCGCGCGGTATCCAGCGTGACCTGCGCGCCCAGCGGCAGCGTCAAATTCGGGTCGCCGTGGCCGCTGGGCCAGCCCGCCAATATCGGAATGCCGCGCGCTCGGAACTGATCGAGTATCAGCGGATACAGCAGGCCTTGCGCCTCGGCGTCGTCCATCTGGCCGCGCAGGCGGGTGAAGTTGCCCACCAGCAAGCCGCGCACGCTGTCGAACTTGCCGGCAGCCGCCAGTTGGCCCAACAGGCGGTCCACGCGGGGAATGGCTTCGTTCACATCTTCAATGAACAGGATGGCGTCGCGCGTGTCGATGTCGTTGCGCGTGCCGGTCAAGGCGGCGATCAGCGCCAGGTTGCCACCCACCAGCCGGCCGCTGGCCACGCCCGACACCAATTCAGTGGCCAGGGCGTCTAGCGGGGGCGCAATCCAGGAGCCCGCCCCCATCTGGCCGCTGACCATCGCCAGCACGCTGGATTCAGTGGGTTCGCGCTTGCCGGCCAACAGGTCTTGCGCCAGCATCGGCCCGTGAAAGGTCACAAACCCCACATGCCGCTGCATGGCCAGGTGCAGGGCCGTAATGTCGCTATACCCGATGAAGGGTTTGGGGTGCCGGCGCAATAGCCCGACATCCAGTTGATCCAGCAAGCGCCACGATCCGAAGCCGCCTTGCAGGCACCACACCGCACCCACCTCGGGGTCGGCGAAGGCGGCGTGCAGATCGGCCAGCCGATCGGCGTCGCTGCCGGCCAGGTAGTCATAGGGGGGGCTCATGCGGGTGCGGCTGGCGGGCATGACCTGGGCGACGTAGCCCCGGGCTTCCAACCATTCCGCCGCCTCGTCGCTGGCGTTAAGCGCAGCCGAGGCCGGCGCCACAATCGCGATTCTTGCGCCGGGCCGTAGAGCGGGTACCGGCGTGGCCCCGATGCCGTGGGGGGGCGGGGGCGGCGTGGGTTTTTGGGAACGGCCGGAAGCCGTGCCAGATGGCGTGGCAGAGCGGCCGCCCGGTGCGCGGCTGGCGCAACCGCCCAGCACCAACGCGGACAGGCACAGCGCCCCGCCCTGTTTCAGGAAGCTTCTGCGATGGGTCGGGACAGGCAAGGCGAGTTTGGCAGGCTGGGGGGGCATGGTTCGGCGTTGGATGCTTAGAACCGCTCGTAGTCCAGCCGGTAACGCCATTGGCCCACGGCCAGGCCCGCCATGGGCAGCCGCCCGATGCGGATGCGGCGCAAGGCCTGGAGCTGCAAGCCCGCGGTGTCGCACACGTATTCAATGAAACCCAGCGGCGGCGTCTTCAGGGCAAACCGAAGATGGGTTTCGTTCTGCCAACTGACCTTCATGGGGGTGGCGGCGCGACCCTCAAAGGACATGCCGCGTTGCAGGCGCGCCAAATCGCCGTCGCTGAGTTTGCCCGTGACCTGCGCCACGTACTCTTGCTCAACCAGCTTGCCCTCTTCCATCAGCTTGCGCGAAATGGCGAACTCTTGCGTATACACGACCAGGCCGCTGGCGGCACGCTCAAGCGGGGTGACGAGTTTCAGGCCGTTGAACATGCGCTTCAGATAGCGCCGACCGGACCGGTCGCCGGGCATCAGGTTCTTGGGAATGATCAAGTCCAGCGCCGATCCCGGTTCGTTGTCGGCATAGGTGCCTTCGGGCTTGTGCACCAGCACCGTCACGGGCTTGATGTCTTCCAGCTTGGCGCCGGGCAGCAGCGCAACGGTCTGGCCGGGGGCGACCCGGGCGCCGGGTTCTTCCACGGTCTTGCCGTCCACGGCGACCCAACCGCCTTCTATATAGCGTTCGGCATCGCCGCGCGAGCAAGAGAGATCCGCGGCCAGTCGTTTGGCAAGGCGTGCGCTGTCGCTCATTGGGCCTCCGCCTGCACGACGGGCGTTGCCGGGACAAATTGGAATTCGGGCGCGCTGTTTGCCAGCGCAAGCGGGTGCATCGTCATGGGTAGTGTTGGGGTGCTGCAAAAAAAGGCGGGCTGTGCGCCCGCGGTATCAGGCAGATGTTACGCCTTTTCAACGGTGGAGCCCGGCGGTGCGGCGATCGGCGTGTCAAGGGTGGACTCAATCGGCGCGTCGATAGACGCGTCGGATATTTCCGCCGTCGTCGCGGGCGGCGGCACCTCGGCGATCCAGGCTTTCAGCAAGGTCGACGTCACGGCCAGAATCACCGGGCCGATGAACAGGCCGACGATACCGAAGGCGACCAAGCCGCCCAGCACGCCCGACAGAATCAGCAGCAGCGACAGATTCACCCCGCGCTTGATCAATATGGGGCGCAGCAGGTTGTCCAGCGTGGCCACCACCAGCGCCCACACCAGCAGCACAATGGCTGCCACCTTCATGTCGTTCTGAAACAGCCAGATCACGCCCCCGAGCATCGGCAGGAACGGGCCCAGTTGCGCCAGGCACAGCATCACCATCAAGGCCGTCAGGATACCGGCGGCCGGCACCCCCGCAATCCACAAGCCCAAACCGCCCAACGCGGACTGCACCACCGCCGTCACCACGATGCCCAGCGCCACGGCGCGCACGGCGGCGCCCGCCAAGCGGACGGCGGCCACGCCGCGTTCACCCGCCAGCCGGTTTGAAAACCGTTTTACGAAGTCGGCCGCCGCATCGCCCTGGCTGTACAGAATGCCCGAGATGATGATGGTGATCAGCATGTGCATGACGAACACGCCCACGATGGCGGCGTGGCTCAGCAGCCAACGGGCGGCCATGGTCAGGTAGGGTTCCAGCCGCGCCAGCAGGCCGCCCGCGCCCGCATCCGACAGCGTCTGCCATTCCTCGGCCACGCGCGGGCCGGCAACGGGAATGCTGCTGATCCAGCGCGGTGGCGCCAGCAAGGTGTAGTCAGGCAGGCTCTTGACCGCCGCCATGATGGCGCCGCTATGCAGCGCCAGGGTCGAGATCACCTGATACAGCGGCAAGACAATCACAAACAGCAGAATCAGCAACATGATGCTGGTGGCGGCCCAGCGGCGCCCGCCGCAGCGCCGCTGCACGGCCCGCATCACGGGCCAGGTCGCCACCACAATGGTCGTTGCCCAGATCAGCCCGGGCAGAAAGGGGCGCAGCACGTACAGGCTGCCGACCATCAGCGCGGAAAGAATGACGACCAGAAGCAGAATGCGGGCCAGATCAACCGTGGTTCGTGGGTTCACGCGTTGCTCCCGGCAAGGCAAGGCGCCCTGCATGATGGCGCACCGCAACCGAGGGGCGGTTGCCCGTCTGGGTGTCGTGGATGCGATCAATTCGAAATTTATACGAAATTTGCTGGGACTTATAGGGAAACCACAACCGCCCGGGACCATCCTGGCCACTGCAATGCGCCGGAGCGTGTGCGACTAGGGTGCGGCGGGCGAAGGGCTTTGCGTGGCGGCCTGGGTCGCGGCCATCAAATGCCGTGTCAGCGCGGCCAGCTGCTCGTCCTTTTGCTGCAACTGCGCCAGCAACGTGGACGACTGTGTGTCAGCAGCGGCCAGGCGAGCCAACAGTGCTTGTTCGTTTCCGCGCGCGGCCGCCAACGCGCCTTGAGCCGACGCCAGCGCCTCTTGCAAGGCCGCTTGCGCGGCCTCGTGCCGGGCCTGGGCCGCAATGCTGCCCGCGTGCGCGGCTTGCGTTGCGGCATCGGCTTCGCGCTTGGCGTCCAGCGCCTGGGCCAGCGCGGCCTGGTGCTGGTTGATCTGCTTCTGGCTGGCCGCGTGTGCCTCATCCAGCCGCGTTTGCAGCTTTTTGGCCGCGCCGCGTTCGGCGTCCAGTCCGTTCAGCCAGCGCCTTTCGTGAGCGGCGTGGCGCGCTTCCAGTGCTTCCACGGCTTGCGCGTGCAGGCCGCGCATTTTTTCGGCTTCGGTCAGCAGGGTTTGCACGGCGCTTTGCGCGTCTTCCAGCTGCCCCCGGCTTTGCTTCAGTTGGTCGTCGCGCTGACGCAGTTGCCGCTCCGCCGCTTGCAGGCGCTCTTCGGTGGCGGCCAATTGCGCCGTGGCGACCCGCAAGCCTTCCTGCAGATCCTGTGCCCGGCTCTCCAATTGGATTTCCCGCTGCTGAAGCTGCTCGGCTTGCGCGGCCAACCGTTCGCCCTCTTCCGCCAGTTCTTCCCAGCGCTGCCGGTAGCCCTCTGCTTGCTGGGCGCGGGCCTCGGCCAGCGCCGCCTCCCAAAAGTGCGTAGCGGCCTGGGTGACCGGGTCTGGTATGGCGGGCGGCGCGGCGAACGCGCCCGGATCCTTGATGCGCGCGCCTAAAGCCCGAAACCACGTTTCCAGGTGCGGGCTGACCGTGTTGGGCGACCCGCGCCCAATCTTCTGCCGTACCCGTTCAATAGTGGGTCGTGCGCCTTCCAGCAGCAGGGTGTCAGCGGCGGTCCAGACGTCGTTTTCGGTAATTCCCGTGGCCATCGCCGGTTTCCTCTAGAAGGCATATGAACGCTGGATAAAATCCAGAATTAGTCACGATAATGGAACCTTATCGTGATTTAATTTTTATATGTGTTAGATATCATACAGCATACATAATAATATGTATGAAATAGGCATTAGGATGCATCCAGTGGCCGTTTTCGGTGGCGCCGCCCCAAAACACCCGCTTTCATCTCGTGCTGACATCCCTTCTACGTTCCCCAACCAAGGCCCTGCCCTGATGCCGCTGACATTGCTGGCTTCGCTGCCCCTTCTGGACCCCAACACCCTGGACAAGCAGGCGGACGCTGCGGTGCGCGGCCTGATGCGCGAAGGCAGTTCCGCCAACACGGCGGCCAGCTACCGCGCGGCCATCCGCTACTGGACCGCCTGGTTCGAGCTGCGCTACGGCCAGCGCTTTGCCCTGCCCTTGCCAGAAGCCGCCGTCATCCAGTTCGTGGTCGACCATGCGCAGCGCGCGTCTGATCAAGGGTTGAAATGGGAACTTCCGCTGGCGCTGGACCAGGAACTGGTCCGCCTGAAGGCCAAGGGCCGCTTGGGGCCGCCCAGTCTGAATACGCTGCTGCAACGCTTGTCGGTCCTGTCCAAGGCGCATGAGCTGCACGGCTACCCCAACCCCTGCCGCGCCGCACCCGTGCGCGAACTGCTGGCCAAGACACGCCGCGCCTACGCCCGGCGCGGCATGGCGCCTGCCAAAAAAGAAGCGCTGACCCGCGAGCCCTTGCAAGCCATGTTGGCCACCTGTGACGGCTCGCTGCGCGGCATCCGCGACCGCGCGTTGCTGCTGTTCGCCTGGGCCAGCGGTGGCCGCCGCCGTTCCGAGGTGGTGTGCGCCACGCTTGAAAACACCCGTCGCACGGCCGAAGGCTTTCTGTACACGCTGACCCAATCCAAGACGAATCAGGCGGGCGCCCAGCGGCCCGGCGACCAAAAGCCCATCGTGGGGTCGGCGGCCCAGGCGCTGGAGGCCTGGCTTGCGGCCAGCGGCATCCGCCAGGGCCCGATCTTTCGCCGCGTGCGGCGCGGTGATGTGGTGGGCGAACCGCTGGCCGCCGCCGCCGTGCGCGCCATCGTGCTTGAACGCTGCAAATTGGCGGGGCTGGAAGGTGAATTTTCGGCCCACAGCCTGCGTTCGGGCTTTGTCACCGAGGCCGGCCGGCAGAACGTGCCCTTGGGCGACACCATGGCCATGACCGGACACGCCAGCGTGGCCACGGTCATGGGCTACTTCCGCGCCGGCGCGGCCGCGCAGTCGCCGGCCGCCCGCCTGCTGGACGACCCGGACCCTCAAGCCCTATAGATAAGCGCGGCGTTTGCCGTTAATCTCGCGTCGCGATGCCGACTACGCCGCATCCCTATCCGATAGCCTGATCGCCCTAAGCCCGTCCTGAGTCCGCCCCGAGTCCCGTCCTGATCCTGTATGCGAATCAACCTACGCGGGCTTGTGCTTGCACTTACCGTCCTTAGCGCCATCGCCGCCACGGCCAACGCGCTCTACGCCAGCTACCTGGTGCAACGTGACCAGCTCATCGCCAATACGCTGGAATCCAATCGCGTGTACGCGGCCAAGCTGGCGGAAAGCACCACCTATTTCCTGAAGTCGGCCCAACAGCAACTGGCGTACAGCGCCCGCCACCTGGCGAGCCAGGTCGACGCGCCCGACGTGCTGGCGGGCGAAGTGGCGCGCTTGCGGGAACAGGCGAACGATTTCAATTCGGTGGGCGTGATCAGCGCGGATGGCATCATCCTGGCCACCTCGCAAACCTTCAGCAGTTTCGTGGGTGCGCGGGTGGACAGCCCGGGAAGCCGCGCGGCATTGCAGGCCCGTAAACCGTTGATCAGCAAGCCGTATGTGTCGATGGCGGGCAACATGCTCATCAACCTGTCGCATCCGATCTACTCGAACGACGGGCGCTACCTGGGCTATATCGCCGGCACCATCTATTTGCGCAGCCACAACAGTGCGCTGCAGGAGCTGCTGGGCAAGCACCATTATCAGGATGGCTCTTACCTGTATGTGGTCGACCGCGACGGCCAGATGATCTATCACATACAAGCCGACCGCATCGGCGAAGACGTCAACCGCAATCCGGTGGTGGCGGCGGTTACCCGGGGCGAATCGGGCGCGCAGCGCGTGGTGAATACCCAGGGCGTGGACATGCTGGCGGGCTACGCGGTCGAGCCGCTAAGCGGCTGGGGCATCATCGCGCAACGGCCGGCGGAAGTGACCTTGGAGCCGATCCACGAATTGATCTGGGCGCTGATCGGCTACGCGGCGCCGCTGGCGCTGGCGTTTCTGCTGGCCATCTGGTGGTGCGCCCGCATGATTTCCCTGCCCCTGTCGCAATTGGCCACCAACGTTGAGCACCAGGATGTGGCCGTCGCCATGCAACGGGTGCAGTCGGTCAAGGCCTGGTACTTCGAAGCCGAACGCTTGAAGCGCGCGGTGATGAACAGCATTTCCAGCTTGCAAGACAAGATCGGCAAGCTCAACCAGGCCAGCATGACCGACCCATTGACGGGGCTGCGCAACCGACGCGGCACGCAGGATGCCGTAGAGCAATGGCAAACCGGGGGCACGCCGTTTGCGGTGGTGGCGCTGGATATTGACCACTTCAAGCGCGTGAATGACACGCACGGGCATCCGAAGGGCGACGAGGTAATTCGCGGCATGGCCAAGCTGATGCAGGAATGTTCACGGCCGTCTGACGTGCTTTGCCGCAGCGGTGGCGAAGAATTCCTGATGCTTCTGCCCAATGTCGGCATGAAGGAAGCCGCCCGCGTTGCCGAGCGATTGCGCCTGCACACGGCTGACCGGCCGCTACATGGGGTGCCCGGCATCACCGTGTCGGCCGGCGTGGCGCAGTGGCCGTCCTGTGGCGCCGAGGTGGATCAGGTCTTTCAGGCGGCCGACGCGGCCCTGTATGCCGCAAAGGCACAAGGGCGCAATCGTGTCGTGGTGCACGGCCACGCATAGCCCGATCGGGCCGTTGCCGCACCACCCCTATCACTCACATTCGTAGTCCTCTTATTTGCTTCCGCAGCGACTCTCACCATAATGCGCCATGGTGATTGCGATGTTAATTATTAATCGCTGACGGGGCTGCCCACCCTTTCGCAGTACGTGTGCATTCCGTACGCAGTTCGTAGGTAGCTTGTACGTCGCTCGTGCACAGCTCTTACGCAGCTCTTCTGCAACGCATCGCTCCACCAGCCGCTTCACTCGTCGACCCACACGTCGACTCAATCGTCGTTTCCACGTCTTTTGCGACCCGCCTTCTGGCAGGCCGCCGGGGACCCTTTTGTCCAACGCAACACAACCATCACATGGGGTACTCATGAAAGCAGCAAGCATCAAGCGCGGTGCGCTGGCCATCGCTTTGGCCGCCTTGTCCGGCAGCGCCGTTCACGCCGCCACCGCCACCACCAGCGTCACGCTGTATGGCGTCATCGACATGGGGCTGGGCTTTGAACGGCGCCACCACAACGCGGAAGAGTCCTCCCGCTCGCAGGTGGGGTTGCGCGATGGCACGATGTCGGGCTCTCGTTGGGGCTTGCGCGGTGTCGAAGATCTGGGTAGCGGCTACAGCGTGGTGTTCCGTCTGGAAAGCGGCTTTCACCCGCAAAACGGCAAGCAAGGCCAGGGCCGGCTGTTCGGGCGCTGGGCCTATCTTGGGCTGGTGGGCGACTTTGGTGAATTGCGGGCCGGGCGCCAGCAGGTGCTGAGCGATAGCTGGGGCGGTATCTCGTCACCCTTCGGCACCTCGTGGGACGGCGCGTCCGCCTCCGTCACGTCGGGCTACAACGACGGCGACTTTGGCCATGGCGGCCGCGTCAACAATGCGTTTATCTATCGCACGCCGGTCTGGAACGGATGGCAGGCGGGGCTGGGTTATAGCTTCGAGGCCCAAGACAACGATCAATTCGCCACCGCCAACCACGACCGTGTATGGACGGCCGGCCTGCGCTACCGCGCCGGGCCGATCTCCACCGCGCTCACCTACGAACGCCTGAATCCAAACGCCAGCGTGCCGGGCAAGCTCAACTCCAGCAACGTGCAACTGGCGGCATCCTATGACTTCGAATGGATGAAACTGCACGCGGGCTATGGCAACTTGCGCAATCCCAACGTAGGGCCCTCGGCCGGCGTCAGGCGCGTGAATTCGTATGTGGGCGGCGTCAGCGTGCCGCTCAGTGGCAACAGCAAGGTGCTGGCCGCCTACCAGCGCGCCACCAGTTCGCACATCAAGGGATGGGGCCTGGGCTATGAATACGACTTGTCCAAGCGCACCAACCTCTACGCGCTGCTTGACCGCGTAGACCACCGCCAATCGCACACGCTGCAATCCGTGGTGGGCATGCGCCACCACTTCTGAGGCAATACTTTTGAAGCACCTCCTCTAAGCCACTCCGCCCCGGCTGCCATTGCGGCCCCGGGGCGGCTTGCCCTGCCCCTACACCAGCATGGGCCAATAGGTAGGCGCCAGGCACAACCACATCTCGGCGCTCATGGCATCCGGCTTGCGCTTGGGCAAGCCCGTGCGGCGCTTGAGCGCATCGCCTCGGCATGCAAACACAATGCTGTGCGCGCAAGACGTGTCGCTAACCTCAATGACCGATCCCGCAAACTGCTTTTTTATACGGCCCAGGTAGGTGTTGAGCTGAAAGTTCGACACATGGAAGTTGCACACCATCATGCCGTCGGGCGCCAAGGCGTTGAAGCAACTTTCATAGAACGCCTCGCTTGCCAACTGATCGGGCAGGCCGTTGATGTCGTAGCCGTCCACCAGCACCGCGTCATAGTGGTCCTGGTACTGCTTGATCAGCGCCGCGCCGTCGCCTTGCAGCACGCGAAAACGGTTGTCGTCCCGTGGCACGTGAAAGGAATCGCGCAACGCAATGACGTGCGGATTGATCTCGTACACGTCGATGCTCGTGGATGGCAGATGCTGATAGCAGAATTTGGCCAGCGATCCCCCGCCCAAACCCACCATGGCAATGCGCCGCGGATTCGGGTTGAACATCAGAAACGCCATCATGATGCGGGTGTATTCCAGATTGAGCGCCGACGGATCTTTCGTCCACATGCGGCTCTGGATTTCAGAATGAGAGAACATCAACGACCGAGACGTCGTCGTGGCGTACACGAAAGGCCTAACTTGTTGATTGTTTGATGTGTTTTCAGACATTCCAAAGGCTCACTGGCTAAAGCATGGCGATGCGTGCAGACCTGGCGCGAGCTAATGCACACCTTCCAGCACACACCTTCCGGCACGCGCATTCCAGCGCACACAATCGCCCATGCAAAAACGCCGCTGGCGCGGCGAGGCGCCAGCGGACGGGTCAGGCAGATCAGGGGAAAAAGCGGATTGGCGGGCTACACGTTGAAACGGCGCACACAAGGCGCGCCGTTCAGGTAGCTAAGCGGATATGTTCAGACACCAAGAAACCAAAAAAGGCTTCGGGCGGTTCCAAACACAACCAGCAGCGTGATTTATGCCCGCGAATGCGGGACAGCCACAGGGACTAATTCACTAAGACTGTTGCAAGGGGCGCTATTTGGAAGACCGCGATTTGTCGCCGTCTTTAGAGGCGTCGGAATCCGCGGCAACGGCATCCATTTCAGATTCCTGGTTCGCTTCAGGGGCCTTCCAGTTAAGCGGCGGAACTTCAAAACGCCACTTTTTACCAACCAGTTGATGCGACATAAGCGTTCTCCTATGCGTGGTGCGTGGCTACCCCCGCCAAAGCGATGCACCGCCGGTTCAAGCGCGCCAAGAATGCCCGGTAAGTCGCGGGGGGCAGGCATTCCAAGAAGTCAGACGGCAGATCAAATAGTTGTTTTAATTTTGCCGTCAATTAAAAGATCTTAGCATATTTATGACTGAAAAAGCAAGCAGATACCTATGGGCGAGCCAGGTGCTTGACGCGTGGAGAACGATCATTCTATGATCCGTCCATCCTATGCAGAACGATCGTTCTCCGGTCGTTGTTTCACCGAGCCCAAACATGATGAATGCCATGACCTCCACGCAGGAGCGCCTGCTTCGCGCCACCGAACACCTTATCTATCAAGGCGGCATCCATGCCACCGGCATGGACCTGATCGTGAAAACCTCGGGCGTGGCGCGTAAGAGCCTGTACAAGCACTATCCCAACAAAGACGCGCTGGTGGCAGCTGCTTTACAGGCGCGCGACGAGCGCTGGATGCAGTGGTTTATCGCCGCCACCACGCAGGCCGAAACGCCGCGCGCACGCTTGTTGTCCATCTTCAACGCCTTGCAGGAATGGTTCGAGTCCGACGGCTTTCGCGGGGGCGCCTTCATCACCGCGGCAGGTGAAATCAGCGACCCCGCCAACCCCATCCGCGTAGTGTCCCGCCTGCACAAAGCCCGTTTGCTGGAACACGTATTGCGCTTGGCGCAAGACGCCAAGCTGCCCGAGCCTGACGAGGCCGCGCGCCAATTGCTGGTGCTGATCGACGGCGCCATCGCCGTGGCGCTGGTCACGGGCGATGTGTCCATTACCGCCAGCGCGCAACGCGCCGCCGCCGCGCTCTTTCCAGCTGGCCAATGACCTTTCCCCCACCCACAAGGCCCTTACGATGACCTCGCAACCTGAATCCCGCCCGCCGCTGCCGCCCTTTACCCACAAGAGCGCGGTACAGAAAGTTCGCCTTGCCGAAGACGGCTGGAACAGCCGCGATCCGGACAAGGTGGCGCTGGCCTACAGCCTGGAAACGAACTGGCGCAACCGCGCGGAATTCGTCAAGAACCGCGAAGAAGCCCGCGCGTTCCTGGCGCGCAAGTGGGCCAAGGAACTGGACTACCGCTTGATCAAGGAACTCTGGGCATTCACCGACAACCGCATCGCCGTGCGCTACGCCTACGAATGGCATGACGATTCCGGCAACTGGTTTCGTTCCTACGGCAATGAAAACTGGGAATTCGGCGAAGACGGCCTGATGGTCAATCGCTACGCCTGCATCAACGATCTACCCATCAAAGAGGCCGACCGCAAGTTCCGCTGGCCGCTGGGCCGCCGCCCGGACGACCACCCTGGCTTGTCGGAACTGGGGCTGTGAACCGCCCCCGCTCCACTCCTTATTCATAGGCCTTCAACAGCTTGCCGAGCAAACGGCTCAGTTGCTCTTGCTCGGACGCGGTCAACGGCGACAGCACTTCCGCCTGATTGCGCAGATGCGCCACCACCGCCTCGTCGATCAGCTTGATGCCCGCCTTGGTCAGCATCACCAGCGTGGCGCGGCCGTCATCAGGGCTGGGGGTTCGCACCACCCAGCCCGCTTTTTCCAGGCGATCGATCCGGTTGGTCATGCTGCCCGACGAAATCATGGCGTCTTCGTACAGCGCCGTGGGCGTCAGCGCATAGGGCTTGCCGCTGCGGCGCAGTGTGGCCAGCACATCGAACTCGCCAGGTTGCAGGCCAAACTCCGCAAAGAGCGGGTTGATCCGGTCTCGGGTAATCACCAGCGCGCATTCGCCCAAACGCCCCAGCACGCGCATCGTTGATACGTCCAGCTCGGGGCGTTCGCGGTTCCATTGCGCCACGGCACGACTTGCTCTATCCACGGGGATCTCCTCCATTTATCTTGACGTCAAGATAAAATCCAAATATCTTGACGCCAAGATAGTCTACCGGAACGCCTCGCACGCTGCGACGCGTTCCGGCTTTGGAGCCAACGTGTCACCTTCTTGTTTGAACGCCTGGCGCATCGCCGCCATCATCCTGGTGGGGCTGAACCTGCGCCCCGTCCTGGCATCCGTTCCCCCCTTGCTGGACGTATTGCAAGCCGCCACCCGCATGTCCGATACGGCCGCCGGCCTGCTGACCGCCCTGCCCGTTTTCGTGATGGGTCTGGGCGCCTTGAGCGTGGCGCCGCTGCGTCGATGGGCCAGCGAGCAGCATGGAATTGCGGCGGGCGTGGCGCTGATCATGGCCGCCACCGCAAGCCGCCTGTGGGCGGGCAGCGCCAGCCTGATGCTCTTGACGGGCGTCATTGCGGGCCTGGGTATCGCCGTCACGCAAGCCCTGCTTCCCCTCTACATCAAGACGCGGTTCTCGTCCGGCGTCAGCGCCATCATGGGCCTCTATTCGACCGCGATCATGGGCGGCGCGGCGGTGGCCAGCGTTGCCTCGCCCGTAATCGCGCAGCGCGCCGGATGGCCTGAAGCGCTGGCGGCCTGGGCCTTGCCCGCGGGCGTGGCGTTGCTGTGCTGGTGGTTGGTAAGCCGGGGCGGCGCGACGCACGCAACCGGGAAGATGATGGCGCGCGACATGTCCACCCCGCGTGCGCGGCGCTGGCTGCTGGCGGCGTTCTTTGGCCTGGGCACGGGCGCCTACACGCTGGTGCTGGCCTGGCTTCCCCCCTATTACACGGCGCTGGGCTGGACGCCGGTGGCGTCAGGCCAATTGCTGGGCGCGGTCACGGTGGCCGAGATTGCGGCGGGGCTGTTGGTGTCTTTGGCCATTGGCCGCTTGCCGGACCGCCGACCCGCCTTGTTCACCGCGATAGGTGCGCTGGTGCTGGGCCTGCTTGGCCTGATCGCCGCGCCCGCCATGCTGGCCTGGCCCGCCGCCGTGCTGGCCGGGCTAGGCATCGGCGCCTTGTTCCCGCTGTCCTTGATCGTGACGATGGACCATGCGGCAACGCCCATGGAGGCGGGCCGCCTGGCCGCTTTCGTGCAAGGCGTGGGCTATCTGATCGCCGCGCTCTTCCCGTTTGCCGCCGGACTGATCCGCCAGCATATGGCCGACTTGAAGCCGGCCTGGATGTTGATGGCGGCGCTGTGCGTGGTGCTGTTTGTGATGGCGGCTCGATTCCGTCCGATGCCAAGCATCACAAAGGGTTGAGGACCCGGCAGCACTTACTGCCGTACTTGCTGCCACTTCTTGTCAGGCCTCGGGCGCCGCCAGCGGCCCGGCAGTATGGCCGTCGATATGGCCCAGCGGCCGGCCGGGGTCCAACCGGTCGCGCACGCGCTGTTTCAGGACTTTGGCTTCCGGAAAACCGCCGTCGCTCTTGCGGTCCCAGATCAGATCGCCGTTGTAGGTGATCTGAAAAATGCCGCCCGTGCCCGGCTGCAACACCACTTCGCCCAGGTCGGTGGAGAACGTGGACAGCAGCTCTTGCGCCATCCATCCGGCGCGCAGCAGCCACTGGCATTGCGTGCAGTAGAGGATGACGATGCGGGGTCGAAAGGCCGGGGTATTCATGGGGAAATATTCTACTGCGCGTGTCGCTTCTGTCATCGGTGCGCCGCTTGCCCGCCACGGCATTCATGGATAATGTCGGGTTTTCCCGGATGCGAACCGCACCCAAAGCCTGTCATGACGTCTGCTGCTTCTACCCCTGGCCAACGCTGGCTGATCGGTCTCTTGATGGGGCTGGTCACGCTCACGCCGATGGGTATCGATATCTACCTGCCATCGCTGCCCGCCATGGCGGCGGGGTTTGGCGAACCCGTCAGCGCGCTACAGGCCAGCATCACGCTATTCATCTTCGCCGTGGGCCTGGGCCAGATGTTGATCGGCCCCTTGGCGGACCGCTACGGACGTCGGCCCGTTGCGCTGGGCGGAGCAATGGCCTATCTGGCCGGCTCGGCGCTGGGCGCGGCCGCGTCCACGCTTGAGGTGTTTTACGTGGCCCGTGTCATTCAAGGCTTGGGCGCGTGCTCGGCGTCGCTGGTGGCGTTTGCCGCCGTGCGTGACAAGTTCAGCCCTGCCGTCGGTGCGCGCGTCTACAGCTATTTGAACGGCGCCTTGTGCTCCGTGCCGGCGTTGGCACCTATGCTCGGTGGCGCGCTGGCGGTGCATGCCGGCTGGCGCAGCACCTTCGTCTTCATGGTGTTGTTCGCGTTCGCCTTGATGGTGCTATTGGCCCGGCGCTTCGAAGAGACGCGGGCCGCACCCTCCTCGCCACGCGGCCCGCTCTACAGTCTGCCGAGGTATCTGCCCATCATCGCCAGCGGGCGATTTCTGTACTTTGCCCTGTTCGGCATGGCGGGCATGGCGATGATCCTGGTCTTCGTGTCGGCCGCGCCCGTGGTGCTGGTGCAGCAACTGGGTTATTCCGAGCTGGGCTTTTCGGCTTGGTTTGGCGGCAATGCCGCAATCAACATTGCGGCCTTCTTTCTTGCGCCCGCCTTCATCGCCCGGTTTGGACGGCACACCATGGTGCGGGTCGGCATGGTCGCGCTGCTGTTGGCGTCGGCCATGCATGCCGCCGCCTGGTGGTGGATGCCGCTATCGGCCTGGGTGTTCATGCTGCCCGTGGCCGTGCTGACCGTGGGGTTCTCCTTGGCCCTGGGCTCCGGCCTGAGCCTGGCGCTGGAGCCTTTCGCCGACCGCGCGGGCACGGCCGCCGCCGTGCACGGCTTGTTCCAGATGAGCGGCTCGGCTGTCGTCGCCCCCGTGTTGCTGGACAGCGGCATGGCGCCGCAAGCCGCGATGGCGCTGATCGGCCTGCTGATTGTGGCGCCGCTCTTGCTCCTGTCGCCTGGCATGGCGCGGCGACTGAAGGGCTGAACTCGGCGCGCGCTGAACAGGGCGGATCGGCTTGCGCTAGTATCCAGGAAACAATTATTCCTGGAGACAACATGGCCCCGGATTCCCTGAATAACGAATCGCCGCTTGAACCATTGCTGCTGCGCAGCTCGGCGGGCGGCGTCGTCACGCTGCGCCTGAATCGGCCCTCGCAGTTCAACGCGCTGTCCGAAGGCCTGCTGGCTGCCTTGCAGCACGAGATCGACGCCTTGGCCAGCGACCCCGATGTGCGTTGCGTGGTGCTGGAATCCGCGGGCCGGGCATTTTGCGCGGGCCATGACCTGCGGGAAATGCGCAGCCAGCCTTCCCTGGATTACTACCGCGCACTGTTCCGTCAGTGCGGCAGTGTCATGCAGGGTTTGCAAGCGCTGCCCGTGCCCGTCATTGCCAAGGTCCATGGCATCGCGACGGCGGCGGGTTGCCAACTGGTGGCCAGTTGCGACCTGGCCGTGGCCGCGGACACGGCGCGCTTTGCGGTGTCGGGCATCAACGTGGGGTTGTTTTGCTCGACGCCCGCCGTGGCGCTCAGCCGCAACGTGTCCGCCAAGCGCGCCTTCGAGATGCTGGTCACCGCGCGCTTCATCGATGCGGCGCAGGCGCGCGACTGGGGGCTGATCAACGATGCGGTGCCCGAGGCCGAACTGGATGCGCGGGTTGATGCGCTGACGGCGGACATTCTTGCCAAGAGCCCCACCGCCATCCGCTACGGCAAGCGCATGTTTTACCAGCAGCGCCAGATGGCCTTGGCCGATGCCTACGACTACGCCGGCGACGTGATGGCGCGCAACATGATGGAAGCCGACGCCTGCGAAGGCATCGACGCCTTCCTGCAAAAGCGCGCGCCGCGCTGGCAGTCCTAGGCGAAATAGGCCAGCGCCCACCCGCCCGCGGCCGCCATCAGCACTACCCACACGGCCGACCAGCGGGCATAGACCAGCAAGGCGAACAGCAGCAAGGCAAGGCCGAAGTCGGCCTTGTTCAAGATGGCGCTGGTCCAGACCGGGTCATACAGCGCCGCCAACAGAATGCCGACCACGCTGGCGTTCACGCCGGCGATCATGTTGCGCACGCCAGGACGCCGCCGCAGGCTTTCCCAGAACGGCAAGGCGCCCGCTACCAGCAAGGCGCCGGGCAAGAAGATAACGCTCAAGAGCACCAAGCCGCCCACCCACCCCGACAGCGGGCCGGATGACATGGCGCCCAGGAAGGCAGCAAAGGCGAACAGCGGCCCCGGCATCGCTTGCGCCGCGCCGTAGCCGGCCAGGAAGTCGGCGCTGGACACCATGCCGCCCGATACCGCCGTGGCGTCCAGCAAGGGCAGCACCACATGGCCGCCGCCAAACACCAGGGCGCCCGCGCGATAGAAGCCGGCAATCTGCGCCGCCACCGCCGAATCCGACAGGGCCGCCCACACCGGCAGCCCAATCAGAAACGCCACGAAAAGCACCAGCGCCACATAGGCCGCGCCCCGCGACCCGGCCTGGGGATGGCTAGCCATGATGGGCCGGGGCGGCAGTTGCAGCGCCGCCGCGCCCACCATGGCGCCCAACAAGATGGCGCTGATCTGGCCCCAGGCCGTGGGCAGCACGATGGTGATCAGGGCGGCGGCCACCGCCAAACCCGCCCTGGGACTGTCAGGGCACAGCGTACGGCCCATGCCCCACACGGCCTGGGCCACGATCGCCACGGCGGCAACCTTCAACCCGTGTACGACCGCCGACCCAGATAGCCAGCCGAAGTGGGCCAGGCCCATCGCAAACCCAATCAGCGCCAGCGCGGTCGGCAGCGTGAACGCCAGCCAGGCCGCCGCCATGCCGGCCCATCCGGCGCGGCGCAGGCCAAGCGCCATGCCGACCTGGCTGCTGGCCGGGCCTGGCAGAAACTGGCACAGGGCCACGAGATCCGAATAAGCGTAGTCATCCAACCACTGGCGCCGGTCCACGAATTCCGTACGGAAGTACGCCAGGTGCGCCACCGGGCCGCCAAACGAGGTCAGGCCCAAACGCAGAAACACCAGGAAGACTTCAAGACAGGATCCGCGCGACGGCTGCGCGTGTTCGTGGGCGGCGGCCGTGCTGGCGACGTGCTCGTCGTGCGATGGAGGGTGCGGCATGGGACGTGGGCTTCTTGGTCGGTCGGAGCGCCGGAACCTCGCTCCTGTTCCAAGCTTATAGCCGGGGCACGAGCCGCTTTCAAGCACCGCTTTCATACAACGTTTCAGCCTAGGCATGGCCCAGAACTAAACACTATTTATGGCACTTCTGGTCTGGGCCAATCTGCCGCATCCTACGGGTTCCTGATGGCTTCCCCCTTTCAACAACAACGTTTCAATCAAGGTAGACCCACATGACCCAGCGGTTGGATTACTTCCAGGTGTCGGCGCAACTGTCCAAGAAGTACATGGACTTCAGCGCGGCCATGAAAAATGTGCCCGTGATCGAGGAATTCGGCGACCTGGTCGACATCCGCGCCTCGCAGATCAACGGTTGCGGCTTTTGCCTGGACATGCACGTCAAGCAGGCCAAGATCCGTGGCGAACGCGAACTGCGCTTGCACCACGTGGCTATCTGGCGTGAATCGACGCTGTTCTCGGCACGCGAACGCGCCGCGCTGGCCTGGACCGAAGCCTTGACCACCTTGCCCGCCCATGGTGTGCCGGACGAGGTCTATGAAGCGGTGCGCGCTCAATTGTCCGAATCGGAAATCTCGGACCTGACGTTTCGCGTGGTGGCCATCAATGGCTGGAACCGCCTGAACGTGGCGTTTCGCACCGTGCCCGGTTCGGCCGACGCCGCCTTCGGGCTGGACAAGGCCGGCTTGAACTAAGCACGCGGGCCGGCAATGCGTCGGCAGTGCGCGCGCAATACATCAGCTGCTACATCAACGCCCGGATCCGCAGGCCGAATTCATACGCCTGCTCTTGCGACGCGATGTTGGTAAAGCCCAGCAACAAGCCCGACTGCGGATCCGGTAACGACGACCATCGCGACAAGGGATGCGCGTATAGACCTTGTTCCAGCATGCGCGCGGCCAGCGGCTGGTCGCGCAGCTTGCCGTCCATGCGCGCCACCAGATGCATGCCCCCCGGCTGGGAATCAATCCGCAGGCGGCTTCCCAGCGCGGCGCTCAAGCCCGCCGCCGTGGCCTCGCGGCGTTCGCTGTACAGCCGCCGCATCCGCTGGATGTGACGTCCAAAGTGCCCTTCGCTGATGAAGGCCGTCAGCAGCGCCTGCGTATAGGCCGGCGCGCCGCCCGACAGCAGCCGGCTGATCCGGTCAAAGCGCGGCACCTGCGCCTCGGGCACCACCAGGTACGCCAGGCGCATGCCGGGAAACAGCACCTTGCTGAACGACCCCGCGTACAACACCCGCCCCTGCGTATCCAGACTCTTCAACGCGGGCAGCGGACGGCTGACGTAGCGGTATTCGCCGTCGTAGTCGTCTTCCACAATCCAGGCCTGACTGCGCTCGGCCCAGTCCAGCAGCGCCTGGCGACGGGGTAAGGATAACGACATGGACAGCGGGCTTTGATGGGCCGGCGTCACCACCGCCGCCCTGGCCTGCCCCGCGCGCGCCACGCCTTCCGCCACCATCAGGCCATCCGCATCCACGGGCACCGGCACGGCGTCCAGGCGGGCCTGCGCCAACAGCGCCCGGGTGGGCGGATAGCCGGGGTCTTCCACCCAGACGCGGTCGCCGGGCGCAAGCAAGGCCTGGATGATCAACTGCATCGTGAAGTTGTAGCCCGAGGTGATATACACCTGCGCGGGCTGGCAATGAATGCCGCGCGCCACGCGCAGATAGGCCGCTACCGCAATGCGCAGGTCGGGCAAGCCATCCGACGGCGGATAAGACAGGTCGGCCGCCTGCAAGCCGCGCAACTGGCGGGCGCCCAGGCGCGCCCAGAGCTTGCGCGGAAAGGCATCCAGGGCCGGTATGCCCATCTGGAACGGCAGGATGCGGGGCGGCCGATGCCAGCCGTGCTCGTCGTCCGCCGCTTCCACCGGCGCGACGACAGCGGGTGCGGCGGCTTGCGGTTGCAGGTCGGGTGCCACGATGGTGCCGGCCTGCCCGCGCGCCTGGATGTAGCCTTCGGCGGCCAGCAGCGAATACGCCACTTCGATCGTGCCGCGCGCCACGCCCATTTCCTTGGCCAAGGCGCGCGCCGACGGAATGCGGTCGCCGGCTTTGAGGGTGCCCTCCGCGATGGCGCTGCGAAAGCGCTCATACACCTGACGGTAAAGCGGGTCGGTGCTGTCCGGGGCAAGCGGTGCCTGGGCCTCGGCGCGGCGGCTGATCATGGCATAGTCCAAAGTTCAATTTATGGCTCTACAAATTATGGCATGGCAAATCTACGATGACGGCTGACATCCACCCCTGACATCAGCCCCTCCTATGCAAACCTCCACGGCCGACCCCGCCCTGCACCACATCGAAACCGAAGACGAATTACGCGCGTGCCTGCCGCTGATGCGCGAGCTTCGGCCGCATCTGGCTGACGCCGACGACTTCACCGCGCGCATCCGCCGCATGCGTGATCAAAGCTACCGCCTGCTGGCCGGCAACGATGGCGGCAAGCCCGTGGCGCTGGCCGGCTACCGCTACCAGGAAAACCTGATCTACGGCCGCTTTCTGTATGTGGACGACCTGGTTGTGGACGCCACGCGGCGCGGTGGCCGCTGGGGCGCGCGCCTGCTGCACGCGCTGGACGGCATTGCGCGCGAGGCCGGTTGCGCAAAACTGGTGTTGGACACCGGCTTGGCCAATTCGCTGGCGCAACGTTTCTACTTTCGGCAAGGGCTCTTGAGCCAAGGCCTGCACTTCAGCAAAAACCTGGACACGACGACCGCATGAACATTCTTCACATCACCTGCAGCCCCCGCGGCCGCGCTTCCGAAAGCCACCGCCTGTCGCAACGCATCATTGAACGCCTGGTCGACGAGGCAGATGGCACGCCCGCCATCGTGGACATCGACGCCACTCGCCTGCCTCATGTGGACCACGACTACGCGCTGGCGTTAAGCGCGCCGACAGACCCGGCGGATGACGTGCTGAACCGGGGCGCGCTGCGCCTGTCCGCAGAACTGATCCAGGCCTTGCAAGACGCCACCCACATCGTCATCGCCACGCCCATGCACAACTTCACGGTGCCGTCGGCGTTGAAAGTCTGGATTGATCATGTGGTGCGGGTGCGCAGCACGTTTCGCATCACTCCCGAAGGCAAGATCGGTAATTTGCCGGATCGCCCGGTGTATGTGGCCGTGTCGTCGGGCGGTGAATTCTCGGGCGACGCGGCGCGCCAGCCCGACTTCCTGACGCCCTACCTGAAGCATGTGCTGGGCACGATCGGCCTGTCCAACGTGACCTTCTTTTCGGTGCAAGGCACCGCGCGCGGTGATGCGGCATTGCAGGCGGCGCGCGCCTTGGCCGAAGCAGAAATCGCGGCGCATCCGCTGGCTATGGCATCCGTCGCCTGATCGTGGGCCGGTCTGGTAAAGCTTCATAAGTGCTGGTTTACCAGGCCTTTCAGCCACGTCCGCTTATTAAATCGGGTCGCATTGACACCGTGGAAACGCGCACACTACGCTAGGCCGCAAGCAAGCGGCGCCAGCCACTGTGATAACGGCTTCTTAACGAAGCGCCATCACGCAAACGGCGTACTTCGCCCGACCGATTCGTTCTTGTTGGAGACGTGCGATGACCTGGCGCCAGCCCCTTCTTTTCATGACCGCTCTCGTTGCGCTAAGCGGCGCTTTTTCCGCACCGTCGCAGGCGGCGTGCAGCGACCAGAAAATAATGACGATGGCAGGCGATGGCAAATCGGTGAAGGCCATCGCCAAGGCCTGCAACATGCCCGTGGCCAAGGTGCGCGCCGCCATGCAGAGCCAGAACGACGATGACGACGACAGCGTTGCCGCCGCCACGGCAGCGCCCGCGCTGGTGCCCAAGAAGCTGCCGTCCGGCGCCGGTCTGGCCAGTTGCGACTGCCAGGGCACGGTGCCCTACGGCGACAAGGACCCCGAACAGCGCTGCGAAAGCGGCATGTCCATCGCCACGCCGTGCGCCGGCTACTGCCCGCCGCGCGGTATCGCGCCTTGGCGCCGCGTGTGCAGCTAGGCGCGATGACCCGCTGCTTATGAACCCGCGCTAGCGCGCGTGGACGTCGTCATTGCGGCATGTCGAACGCGTATATCCGCTTCCACTCGCGCGCCATGTCCACCACCACCCAGCCTTTGCTGCCCGCTTCATCCAGGGCCTTGTCCAACCGGCCGATCTGGGAATCCCGGTCGTAGGCCCATTCGCGCTTGGCGTCGGTGTGGTGCACCAGGCCAGCAAAGCGCTTGCCCGGTCCCGCCATCGTCCATTGCAGCATCTGCAGGTCGCCGTCGGAATTTCCGAACGCGAAAATGGGCTGCCGGCCGATGAATTTATTGATGGACACGGGCTTGCCTGGGCCGTCGTCGTTGTAGTCCAGCTTGGGCAAGCGCATCAACACCGGCTTACCGTCCTGCATCTGGAATTCCGTGGCGAAGGTGGTGCCAATGACCTGCTCGGGCGGAATGCCGTAGACGTCCTGCGCCCAGGCACGCATGAATTCGACTTCGCCGCCCGACACGATGTAGGTCTTGAAGCCATTGCCGCGCAGGTAGTACAGCAGCTCGCGCATGGGTGCGAAGGTCAGGTTGGTATAGGGTTGCTTGAAGCGCGGATGCTTGGCGGTCTTCACCCATTGCTTGACCTCGTCCGAGAACGCCTGCGTCGTCATGTTGGTATGCGTCACGCCGACAATCTTCAGCAAACCTTCCTTGCCGGCGGCGGCCAGCGTCTGACGGTCGCCTTCCAGCGCGGCCTTGTAGGGCTGTTCCAGTTTCCATTCCGGGTGTTGCGGCGCCAGGACCTTCAATTCGTCCATGGCAAAGATCAGCTCGAAGTACATCGGCTGTTCGCTCCACAGGGTGCCGTCGTTATCAAACACCGCAATACGGTCGACCGGCGCCACATAATCCGGTCCGCCCTCTTTGGTGACCGCGTCCACGAAAGCCAGGATCGCCTGGCGGGACGGGCCCTCGTTCCAGGATGGCAGCGGCGTTTGGGCGTGCGCGGCGCAGGCGATAAGCAGCAACGCCAGCATGGCGTAGCAGCGCCGTGCGAAACGGACAGACAGGTTCATGACGATTCTCCTGGAACGGGATCGAACTTGCGAGGGTCAAGCGGCATCAGGCCATGGCGCGGCGCGGGGGGCTTGGCTGGCCGTGCGGCTGGCGCGGCGTCAGCGGCTGGCGACGCCGTTCTTGCGGGCCTGCGCCAATTTCCACTGCTGCGGCGTCATCACCGTGCGGAATCCCAGGTGCGACATGCCATTCATCGGGTCGGTGCCGCGCCGCGCGCTGGTGCGGTAACTGATGCAATAGGTATCGCTGCACAGGAACGAGCCGCCACGGGTCACGCGCTTGGGCGCGCCGGGCGGCACCGCGCCGTCGTCCGGGTCGAAGCTGTCGGCCGGCCCGGCGGGGTCCACGGGCGGCTTGCGGTACTGCGCCTGAATCTTGAAGGCGTCGGCGCGATACCAGTCGGACGTCCATTGCCAGACGTTGCCGGCCATGTCGTAAAGCCCGTAGCCGTTGGGCGAGAAGCTGCCGACGGGCATGGTGCCCACCTGCACTTTTTCATCCTTCACAACGGGAAACGGCTGCGCTTGCTGCGTGTCCCAGATATTGGCCATCGGCTTGCCCTGGGGTAGAAGCTCTTCGCCCCAGGCGTAAGTGGCCTGTTCGAGCCCGCCGCGCGCCGCCATTTCCCATTCGGTTTCAGTCGGCAGGCGCTTGCCGGCCCATTTTGCATAGGCCACGGCATCTTCGTACGACACCTGCACGACGGGGTGATCGTCCTTGCCGTCGATCGACGTGCCCGGGCCTTGCGGATGCCGCCAATTCGCGCCGGCCACGTAGCGCCACCAGCGCGAGTAATCGCGCAGCGACACCTCGGACTCGGTGCCCACGAACACCATGGCGCCGGGCACCAACAGGCTGTCGTCGGGGCGCGGCGTGCCGGGTGGCAATTGCACCTTCAGGTCTTCCCATTTGGGTTTTTGCTCGGCTGTCGTGACATAGCCGGTGGCTTCTACAAAGCGGCGGAACTGCGCATTGGTGACGTCGTTCACGTCCATCCAGAACCCGCTTACCGCCACCTTGTGCGCGGGCATTTCATTGGGCTGCGCCAGCTTGTGGCTGCTGCCCATCAGGAATTCGCGCCCTGGCACCCATGCCATGCCAGGCGGGCCATTCTTGCCGTCGCCCAACACCACCTTGACGGCTTGTGGCTTGCCGTCGTCGGCCATCACCAGAAAAGCCGTGCTTGCCGCCCCCCCCAGCACCACGCCGCCCAATAGCAGCGCGCCAACCAGGCGGGATTTGTTTTTCACTTGCTTCGTCGCCATATCGAGTCACCCGAAGTCAAAGAAATTCATAGGGCCGCCCGGAAGAGGCAGGTTCGACCAATGCGGGTCGGGAATACCAACGTGGCGGTGCATCGGATTGACGGCGACGACCCTGCGCGCCGCATACCCGGACTTTCGGAAAATCACGAGAAATAAAATGCCTTTCGCAATATTCTCACAGAGTTTTGCATCGCCCAAGCCTGGCGTTATCCGGGGAATCAGGAAAAGCGCCCGCCATTAATCTTGCGTCCCCGGTTGGTTTTCCGGTCGGGCATGCACTTGATGGATGCGCAGGCCGTCGCGGCGCGTGACTTCGAAGTTCCAATCATGCAGGCGGATCATGTCGCCGGCGTCGGGCAGGCGGCCCACCGCGCGCAGCAGGCAACCCGCCAGCGTGGCGTCCGGGGTGTCCGCAACCAAGCCGGGCGTGTCCAGCAAACGGGCGGCTTCGCCTACCGACAAACCGCCTTCCAGCAACCATGAACCGTCCGACAACTGCAACGCTTCAGGCTGGTCTTCGCTGTGTTCGGGCAGCTCGCCACCCACGGCGGTCAGCACATCCATTGGTGTAACCAGGCCTTCGCAGACACCGTGTTCGTCCACCACGATCAGCATGTGGTCGCGCGTGGCGCGCAGTTCTTCCAGCACCTTCAACACCGGCGTCGTCTCCATGACGTAGCGCGGTTCGCGGGCCAGGTCCACCAGGTCGATGGGACCAGGGTTGCTCAGCAGCGGCAGCACGTCCTTGAAGTGCAACACGCCCAGCACATTGGACGCATCACCCGCGCAGAGCGGCAAGCGCGAGTGGCCGCTGGCGAACTTGCGCACCACGGCTTCGGACGAATCCGCCACATCCAGCCAGACCATGTCGCCGCGCGGCACCATGATGGAACGGACGTCGTGCCCGCCCACGGAAAGCACGCGCTCGATCATGGAGCTTTCTTCGGGCGCGAAGGCGGGCTCATCGCCCGCGCTGTCCACCAGCGCCACCATTTCGTCGGCCTGTTGGCCGGGCTGGCCGGCGCGTCCCGTATGCAGCAGGCGCAACACGGCCTGCGCGGTGCGCTGGCGGCGGCCCAGGGCGTGCGTGCCCTTGGCGCGGTTACGGCGAGCCAACTGGTTGCACAGCTCGATCAAAATCGAAAAGCCGATCGCGGCATACAGATAACCCTTGGGCACATCGAAGCCCAGGCCTTCGGCAACCAGGCTGAAACCGATCATCAGCAGCAGGCCCAGGCACAGGATCACCACGGTGGGGTGGCGACCCACAAACGCCATCAACGGACGGCTGGCCACCATCATGACGGCCATCGCCACCACCACGGCGATCATCATGATGCTGAGTTCCTGCACCATACCGACCGCGGTGATGACCGAGTCCAGCGAAAACACGGCGTCCAGCACCACGATCTGCAAGATGACCTGCCAGAAGATTGCGTGCTGTGGCTTCTGACCGGACTCGTGGCCGGCGCTGCCTTCCACGCGCTCGTGCAATTCCATCGTGCCCTTGAAGAGCAGGAACATACCCCCCAGGATCAAGATCAGGTCCCGCCCGGATATCTCGCTACCCCAGACGGTAAAGAGCGGCGCCGTCAGCGTCACCACCCAGGCGATACTGGCCAGCAGGCCCAAGCGCATCACCAGCGCCAGGCTCAGGCCGATCATCCGCGCCCGGTTGCGCTGCTCGGGCGGCAGCTTGTCCGCAAGAATCGCGATGAACACCAGGTTGTCGATGCCCAGCACAATTTCAAGAATCACCAGGGTCGCCAGGCCGAGCCAGGCGGTGGGGTCGTACATCCAGTCGAAAATCATTGTTGGTCCGCGAATGTCGGGCGTGCGCGCGCAGCGGCGCCGCCTTGCTGAAGGAGGAAAGCGTGGGAAATCGAAGGGAAATTGGCAACGCCGGGCGGAGCGCGGCACGCAACTTGCGGCGGCGCGGCGGCGATGGAAATTGAAGCCGCGCGACCTGTCGATGCCATGGCGCGCCGGCGGATAGAAAGCAAAGGCGGGCGCCGGGGCGCCCTGCTAGGAGGAGGTTCTTGAGTCATAAAAGGCCGTGTTCACGCGGCTGCCTTCGCAACCGCTACGCGCAAACACCGCCAGGCTCTCGTTCTTACAGGAAACTGAATGATACCTGAAACTTGTTTTGTCCCCTGCGTCTGCCGGACCCGCGCCTCAGCGTGTGTCCGCACCGCCCCCGGAGCCGGACGACGCCCCCGACCCGGGCATGCCGGTGTTGTCCGGCGCGCCCGTTTTGCTGCCGCCACTCTTGGCGTCACCACTCCTGCCGCCACCGCGCGTGTCCGCATCCGGCGTCTTCTGGCGCGGGTCTGCATCGCCCTTGGGCGGAGCGTTCGAGTCTTGGGTCCGGGGCTTCGACGTCCCGGTCTTTTCTTCAGTGGCAGGCATTTTTTGCTTGTCGGGATTTTGCGTTCCCGGCACGGGCTCGCGAATGACATTGGGCGGCGCCATCTTGTCGTCCGCCGTGGGCATGGGCGTGGAAGGCGGCGGCGCGGCTTGCGCGACCAGCGTGGTCTGGCTGGTCTGCGCCGTGGTCGCATGCCACGGCAACACTGCCAACATGGCGGATATCAGTAGCAGTTTGTGGCTTTTCATCGTTGTCTCCCAATTAAAAACAGTGACAAACTAATTGCCAGCGGATAACGAGTTGTTGCGGGGTCTCTATCAACTGCGGGGCAAGTAGCGTGCCTGCCCCAAAACTGGAGCGATGCATGGACGATCAATCCTCGAATGACGGTTCCGGATCAGGCCAGCCCGTCGCAGGCCGGCGTGGGCTGCTCAAGGCGCTGGCGGTGGGCGTGCCCGGCGCCGCCTGGGCCGCCCGCGCGGCAGGTGCTCCCTCTGCGCCCGCCCCCGCCGCCGGCAACCCGGAAGGCCAGGCGGCCATAGCGCCCTCCGCCGCCCGCACCCTTCGATTCTTCAACGCCCAGGAAGCCCAGGCGATGGACGCCATCGCGGCACGCTTGATTCCCGCCGACGACTTAGGCCCCGGCGCAAAAGAAGCCGGCGTCACCTATTTCCTGGATGGCCAGTTGGCGGGCGCCTGGGGCGCGGGCAGCCAGTTCTACCGACAAGGTCCGTTTGAAAAAGGCACGCCCGAGCAGGGCTACCAGTTGTCATTCACGCCGGCCGAGATGATCCGGCGCGGTTTGGCCGCGCGGCACGCCGCGACCCGCAAGCAAGACGGCAAACCCTTTGCAGAACTAGATGAAGCCAGGCAGGACGCCTGGCTTCATGACTTGCAGGCGGGCAAAGTCGATTTTTCTCCGCTGCCGTCCGACATCTTCTTTCAGGCCTTGCTGGACGGCACGATCGAAGGCTTCTTTTCCGACCCGCTCTACGGTGGCAACGTCGACATGGTGGGATGGAAGCTGGTGGGATTTCCCGGCGCCTATGCGTCCTTCTCCAACGATATCGAACGCCATGGCGTGATTTGGGCGGGCAAGCCCGTGTCCATCGCCAATGCGGTGGGCCACAAGATGAAACCGGGAGACGGACATGGCTAAAACGCTACCCCCCGTGGACGTCGCGATCATCGGCGGCGGCTGGACGGGTTCCATCATCGGCAAGGAGCTGGCTGCGGCCAAGCAACGGGTGGTGGTGCTGGAACGCGGCCAGGCGCGTTGGCCCTCCCCTGATTTCCAGGGCCCCAACGTCCACGACGAATTGAAGTACGCCCGCCGCCACGAACTGCACCAGGACGCGGCCACCGAAACCTTCACGTTTCGCAACAGTACGGACCAGAAGGCGCTGCCCATGCGCCGCTGGCAGTTTGCGTATCCGGGCACGCACCTGGGCGGCGCGGGCAACCACTGGTCGGGCGCGTACTACCGCTTCGATCCCACCGACTTTCGCATCCGCAGCCACTACACCGAGCGCTATGGCGCGAAGATTTTTGACAAGGAACTGAGCTGCCAGGACTGGCCCGTCAGCTATGACGAGCTGGAGCCCTATTTCGACCGGTACGACTATTTGATCGGCGCCTCCGGCCAGGCCGGCAACATCAAGGGGCAAAAGCAGGAAGGTGGCAACCCCTTTGAACCCTGGCGCTCGCGGCCCTATCCGAATCCGCCCATGAAGGTGCCCTACGCGCCCGCGCTGTTCGGCGAAGCCGCGCGCAAACTGGGCTATCACCCCTATGTGCAGCCCTCGGCCCTCTGTACGCGCCCTTATGTGAATTCCGAGGGCCTGCACATGAGCGCCTGTGTGTACTGCGGGTTCTGTTCCAACTTTGGCTGTGAGCATTTCGCCAAGGCCTCGCCGCAGGTCTGCATCTTGCCCGTGGCCATGAAGATGGAGAACTTCGAGATCCGCACGGGCGCGCACGTGCTGCGCGTGGAACTGACGCCGGACAAGAAGCGCGCGCGCGGCGTGACCTATGTGGACGCGGCGGGCGAAGAGGTTTTCCAACCGGCCGAGGTTGTGGTGCTGTGCGCCTTTGGCATCAACAACGTGCGCCTGCTGCTGCTCTCGGGCATCGGCAAGCCTTACGACCCCGCAACCGATACCGGTGTCGTGGGCCGCAACTACACCCACCAGACCACGTCGGGCGTGAACCTGTTTTTCGACGAGTCGATCAATATCAACCCGTTCATGGGCGCGGGCGCGGTCGCCGTGACCATGGACGATTTCAGCGCCGACAATTTCGACCACGGGCCACTGGGGTTTGTCGGCGGCGGCTATCTGCAGATCCAGGTGGTCAGCGGCGCGCCCATCGGCTTTCATCCCACGCCCAAAGGCACGCCCACCTGGGGCTCCGACTGGAAGAAGGCCGTCAAGCGTTACTACAACCATTCGGCGTCCATCACCATCACCGGGTCCGCTCAGCCCTGGCGCGGCGGTTACCTGAGCCTGGACCCCACCTACAAGGACGCCTGGGGCCTGCCGCTGCTGCGCATCACCTACGACTTTCCGGACAACGACATCCGCATGTCGGCGTTTCTAACCACCAAGGGTGACGAGATCGGCCGCGCCATGAAGGGCATCGTGCGGACCGAGCCCGGCCCGCGCAAACGGCCTTTTTCGGCAACGGCCTACCAGTCCACCCACCTGACCGGCGGCGCGGCCATGGGCGACAACCCCGACACCAGCGTCGTCAACCGTTACGGGCAAAGCTGGGACGTGCCGAATGTGTTTGTGACCGGCGCTGCCTTATTCCCGCAGAACTCGGGCTACAACCCGACAGGCACCGTGGGCGCCACCGCCTACTGGATCGTCGAAAAAATCAAGGCGGACTATCTGCGTTCGCCGGGACCGCTGGTGTGATCATGATTGAACATCGCAAAGGCATATCCGTCGCCATCCTGCTGATCATGGCGCCGCCGCTGGTCACGTTGATCGCCACGGCGCACCAGATGATCGGCACCGGTGGCGACGGCCTGATCCGCGCCAGGGCGGTCACGGCATCGGCGCAACCCGCGACCGCGTCACCCGCAGCGCCAGCAGCAGCTGGCCCGGCCGCGCCGCCCCAGGCTGCGGCGCCCACGTCCGCGCCGCCACCGTCCGCGCCTGCCAAACCCGCCACCCCCGTACCCGGCCGTAGCGCACAGGACTTCAGCGCGTCGCGTCCGGAATGGGAGAACTTCCTGCGCGATGCCGACCCACAAGCCGGCAAGCAGCTTGCCGCCAATGGCAAGCCCGCGGCGGGCGTGCAGGCCTGCGTGGCCTGTCATGGGCAAGCCGGAATCACGCCTACCGGCGGCATCTTTCCGAATCTGGCGGGTCTGAGCAGCGAGTATCTGGCCAAGCAACTGGCCGACTTCCGCAGCGGCACGCGAATCCAGCCATTGATGAATACGGTGGCGCGCGCGCTGACCGAGCAGGAAATCGGGCAGGTGGCGGCGTACTACGGCACGCTGGCCGGACCGCCGATGCATGTGGGCGAATTCGGCGGCGAAGCGGCACGCAAGCTGGATGTGCAAGGCGACGGCACGCGCGCCCTGCCCGCTTGCGCGAATTGCCACGGCCTGCGCGGCATGGGTGAAGGCCCGCTGTTGCCGCGCCTGGCGGGGCAGTCGCGGGAGTACTTCGTCGACCAGATGAATGCCTTTCGCAGCGGCTCGCGGCAGAACGATGACGTCGGCGTCATGCGCGCGTTTGCGCAGCGTCTGACCGATAGCGAAATCCAGGCATTGGCGGCCTACTACGCGGGGCCCGCGCCCAAGCCGCAATAAGCGGCATTACTGGCTAGGGCTTAGCAAGTCCGACAACGCGTCGCCCAGTTCCTTGACCGCACCGGTCACGCCTTGGGCGGCGCCTTCCGCGCCCACACCGATCGCGCGGCCGAAGCCCTGCGCCACTTGCGCGGCGAAACCGCGCGTGACCGAGAACTTGGGGTTGTCCAGGCTGCCGCGCAACGCGAACTCGAATCGCAGTGCGCCGGTCTTGTCCTTCATGGCTGCCAGCACCGCCTTGCGGGGCAGCGAAAATACCGAACCATCACCGCTGAATTTCAGCCCACGCAGCGCCACAACGCCCGACGCCCGCAAATCTTGCTTGGTGATGGCGGTGCTCATGTCCAGGTCCATCGCGCCGCCCGTCAGCGTGCCGGCGCCGTTTTCCGCCAGGTACGGCGCCGCGTGTCGGATATCCATATTGCGCACCGCGACCTTCATTTCTGAATCGGTGCCGCCGATTTCCACCCAGCCCTGGGCCCGCACCGTCGATTCGCCATTGCGGTTGTCTTCCACGTCGCCGGCGAATTCAATGTTGCTGCGCACGCTATCGCCCGGAATCATCACGGGGCTCAGCCGCGCCCGCACGTTCTTGAAAGGGATACGGTGTGCGGGCGTGGCCACGGCGGCGTCAACAAAGTCCAGCCGCCCGTCGCGCAGCACCAGTTGCGCGATGTCGATTGGCATGCGGCCGCGCGTGCGCCCCTCGCCCGCTTGCAGCGCCGTCTTCAAGGCGGGCGCAATCTGCATATCGCCGTTGTCGGTGCGCACGACGGCAAAGTCAAAGCCCTCGACGGTGACGGTGTTGAACACCGCTTCATGCCGCAGGAAGCCGGACCACTTGGGCTCCAGCACGATCCGCTTGGCGCGCGCCTCGGCCTGACCCGACGCGCCCGGTACCACGACGTCGGTCAACACCACTTGCCGGAACCCGACCTGTACGTCGCCGACCTGGCTGCGCGGCCCAAGCAGGCTTGAAACGCGCTGTTCAACAATACGGACGGCGGCAAACGCAAGAATCGCCGCCAGCGCCATCAGCATCAACAGCACCGCCAGGGTCGACCCCAAGGCGGAGCGCTGGCGCGATGCGGGAGCAAGCGAATTCATGAGCAATCCTGGTTAGAGCCAACGGGAGCGCATGACCAAAGTGCATGGTCAGAGCGCATGGTCGAAGATACGGCCACATATTTCAATGGCCGAAAAGGATGATGGCAGCAAACCGGGGCCCCAAGCAAATGGCCCCGGCCGCGCCTGTCAGGGGCGAGGCCGGGGCCGTCGGGATACGCGCTGCCGGTATGCGGTCTCAAGGCGCGATCAAGGCGCTAGCGTTGCGTCTTGTTTTGCTGGCCGGGGTTCTGGCCTTGCTGGCCTTGACCCTTGTCGATCTGCTGGCCGGGTTGTTGCCCCGACTGCTGACCAGGTTGTTGGCCCGATTGCTGGTTGCGGTCCTTGGGGTTTTCCTGGGCCTGTTGTTTTTGCGGCTGCTTTTGCTGGTCGGGCTGGTTCTGATTGGACATTACAAGTCTCCTAGAGGGCGGAACAACTCCGCTGGACTTGCTGTCGCAACTGACGTGCCCAAACGCCCTGCGCGTGGGGCTTAGGTGCGGGAGGCGGTCGGGGACGGGACGATTCCGGTAAGAATTACCGCTCCTGCGGGGCTACTGCGTGGTCACACGCACAGGCGGACCGGGCTCGGCATCGGCGCCGTCGAACGCCTCGATCCAGGACGACGCATAGGTAGCGGAGGCGGCCAGCGGCGCTATCCCGTCGCGTTGCGTGCGCAGCCGCAGCATCAACTCGTCCAGCGTCATGGGTCGGCCCAACGCGAAGCCTTGGCCGTAGCGGCAACCCGCTGCCCGCAAGGCGGGGATGTCGGCCACGTTCTCGACCCCCTCGGCCACCACCCGCCACCCCATGCGGGTGGCCAGCTCGGCGGCGCTGCGCAGCACTTCGAACGCCACGGCGCTGCGCCGCATGCGCGTCACGAAATACTGGTCGATCTTGACTTCGGAAAGCGGAATGGCCGACAGCAGCTTCAATGAGGCGTGCCCGGTGCCAAAATCGTCCAGGCTGACCTCGCAGCCCGCGTCCTCCAGCTTCATGAGCGACGCGCGCAAGACGTCAAGGTCCTTGATGGGCTGGTCTTCGGTGAGTTCGACGCGCACCAGCGAGGCCGGCAGTTCCGCCGCGCGGATACGGTCAAGCAGGAAGGCGACCGAGCGGTCGTCGGCAAGCGTCGTGGCCGGCGCGTTGATCGCGATCGGCACCGCGACGCCCATTCGGCGCATGGTCAGCAGCACATCGATCACGCGCAGGCAAACGCGTTCGAACAGTTGCTTGTCCATACCCATGCGATTGACGGCAGGAATGAATTCGGCAGGCATGACCAGCCCAAGCCGGGGATGCTGCCATCGCGCCAGCGCCTCGGCCGACACGATTTTCCCCGTGAGCAAATCCATTTGGGGCTGCAACAACACGCGCAGCCCATCTTTTCCTGCAACCATGGTGGCGATTTCATCATCGCTGACCACCGAGCTGGTTGAAGCCTCGTGATTCGGCGTCATGTCAACGCTCCTCGCATGTCCCTGGATAACGCCTGCGCTGTCCGGGCGCAGATAGGGACACATTGGGACATGAGTTCACTCTTGGCTTGCCGCTATTGCGTCACCCACATAACCGGTGACGCCATCGCAAATGTTTTTTTATGCCATTTCGCGCAATTGTTCCAGGCAAATTTGCGTGTTTCAGTCCATTAATTCACATTAATGTAACCAGCCGTATATGCCAACGCCCTTGTCGACATGCTAGGGTTTGCCTCCTGCGCATTCTCTGCCTGACTTCTGCCGTATTCCCAGCGTGACAAAACTGCTTTCCCTCTGGCGCGCCTCGCTGCGCAACGTGCTGTGGCTGGACGCCCTGCAAGCCGCCGCGATCAGCGCGGCCCCCGTCATCCTGGCCGTGCTGGTTCACGAGCCGCGCCTGGGCTGGACCGCCATCGCCGCCTTCTGGGCCTGCTTCGGCGCCCCCGGTGGGCCGCTGCGCCAACGCGCGGGCTCCATGCTGGCGCTGGGACTGATCGGCGCCCTCTTCTGTTTCCTGGCCAGCGCCAGCGCCAGCCACCTTTGGCTGCTGCTGCCGCTGACCTTCGCCTGCTGCACCTTCGGCGGACTGCTGCGGGTGCTGGGGCCCGCCGCCGCCATTGTCGGCACACTGCTGTCGGCCGGCTTCGTGGTGGCGGCGGAATTGCCCGCGCCCACGCTGGCCGAGAGCCTGTCCTACACCCTGTTCTTCCTGGCCGGCGCGGTCTGGGCCATGTTGATGACGGCCCTGGTCTGGCGCCGACGCCCCTGGAAAGACGCGACCCATGCCGTTGCGCACTGCTATCGCGGCCTGGCGGACTTCGCCGATGCCTTGGCGCGCATGTATTCGGGCCTGACGGTGTCAGGCGTGACCCCAGCCGGCGGGCCGCAGGCCTGGACGGCGGTCACCAAACCGCAACGCAGCGCACAGCGGGCGGCGTTGGAAGCCGCCCGCGTGCGTATCCGCGAAGTGCAGGACACCCGCCCGTCGCGCCGTGCACGGGCGCATCAATTGACGTATCTGCTGGACAGCGCCGAAGACAGTTTCATTGCGCTGGTCGCCGCGGCCGACCTGCTGGAATCCAACGCGCCACGCTGGCTGGGCCGCAGCGCCGGCGCGCATCTGTCCCATGCGCTGCACCGCTACGCCAGCGTCTGCAACGCCATCGCCAGCACCTCGGACGTCAGTGACGCCAAGCAGGCGCAATGCCTGCGGGAACGGCTGGCGCACTTCAGCGCCGGCCTGCACGACCTGCGCGGCGGCGCCATGGCGTATGCGCCTGATCTGGCCTCGGTGGTGCCGGTCCTGGACCGCATGCTGCAAACGGCCCAATCGGTCATGCAAGCCATGTTCGACCAAGGCGACGCGCCGACAGCGCCGGTTCAAGTCCCCAGCCTGGCAAGCCGCGCGCGCCAGGCCGCACGCACCCTGCGCCAGAATCTGGGCGTGGAATCGGATGCCTTCCGCCATGCCTTGCGCGTGGGCGTGGGCGCCACCATCGCCGTGGCGCTGTCCAAGACCTTCGCCGTCAATCACGGCTACTGGATGTCGCTGACCCTGGTCTTCATCCTGCAACCCTACTTCGCCACCACCTGGCAGCGCACGCTGGAACGGGTGATCGGCAGCGTGGCGGGCGCCATCGGTGCGTCCTTGCTGGGGCTATTGCTGAGCACGCCGCTGTCCGTGGCCTTGGCGGTGCTGCCCATCGCCCTGGGCACCTTCGCCGCCCGCACCATCCATTACGCGCTGTTCACCTTTTTCCTGACCTCGCAGTTCGTGCTGGTCAGCCACATCCAGCAACCCGACATCTACGAACCCATGCTGGCCGCGCTGCGCGCCTTCAACAGCGTGCTGGGTGGCATTCTGGCACTGCTGGTGGGGTTTCTGGTGTGGCCGGAAAAAGAGCCGCGCCAATTGGCCGACGCCTTGACCCGCGCGCTGGAACGGCACGCCGCCTATGCCCTGGCGTTGATCCGGCTGAAGAGCAATGCCAAGACGGATACCGCCGCCGTCGACATTGTTGGCCTGCGTCGCCTGGCCTGCCTGTCGGCCGACAACGCCGAAGCATCCTTGCAGCGGCTGCAACAAAACCCCGTGCACCGTGACCGCAAGGTCGACACCGCCGTGAACCTCTTGAATGCGATGCGGCGCATAACCGCCGCCGGCACCGTGCTGGAAATTCAACCGCCCTTGCCGCCCGACGCCTCGACGGCCGCCACGGCGCTGCAAGATTACGGGCTGGTGCTGGCGCATGCCTTGCACCCGCAGGACCACGCACCGGCGGCGTCCCCACGCCAATTCGCGGTACCGGCCGCCGTGCTGTCGGCCGCCCCCGCGCTGGCCGGTCCGCTGGACCGCATTGCCCAGCAGGCGCGCCAGGTACGGCAACTGCGCGACCGCGTTGAAAAGGAAGCGCCGCGTTAACAACGCGATCGCGCAGTCGACATAGTTGATACTGGCTTGATGCGCATCAAGGGTCGGCCCGCCGGAACGCGCAACCATGGCGACATGGGACGCTTATCAAGGAGGCCCGCCATGTACCGACGCATTTCCGTCCACCTGGACCACGGATTCGATTGCAACCGCCGCACCGCCTTGGCGCTGGCGCTTGCCAAACAGCATCAGGCGGATCTGGTGGGCATTTATGCCAGCGCCGCGCCGCCGCAGTATTACTACGGCGAATCCGTGCTGATGTCGCGCACGCTGAACGTCATGAAGGAATTGCAGGCGCAGAATCGGGGCGCGGTACAGAACGCCTTCCTGGAGGCGGCCGCCGCCGCCGACGTGCCCGCCTTCGTACGCGCGGGCGACGCCGCGCCGAGCGCCACCGTTGCCCTGCACGCCCGCAGCAGCGACCTGGTCATCGTCAGCCAATACAACCGCGACGACGTCGAAGCCGCGCACGAGACCGAATTCGTGGAACAGATGCTGCTGACCGCCGGCCGGCCCGTGCTGGTGTTGCCGTCAAGCGGTGATTTTTCCGGGGTGGGCAGCCGCGTGCTCTATTGCTGGGACGGCAGCCGGGAAGCCGCCCGCGCGCTGGCCGACGCCACGCCCGCCCTGCGCCTGGCGTCGCATCTGGTAGTGCTGACCATGGACGAAGGCGCAAGTGTTGCGAAGCACGAAGGCGTGCCCTTTGAAGATCTGGCTACCTATTGCGTGGCGCACGGCATGCCCGCGCCGGACCATGTGAACCGCGTCATCAAGGGAGTGGGCGTGGGCAGCACCATCCTGAATGCCGCCGCCGACTACAGCGCGGATTTGATCGTGATGGGCGCTTACGGCCACAGCAAGTTCCGCGAATGGGCCATGGGCGGCGCCACCGCGTCCATCCTGAAAAGCATGACCGTGCCGATCATGTTTTCGCACTGAAGCGGGTGCGACGCGGGCGGGGTGCTCAGGCGGGGTGTTCAGGCCGCTTCCGCGTGCGCGTCCAGCACCGGGGTCAACACAGGCTTGCCACCGAAATGCGCCGTGGCGTTTTCCAAAAACAGCGCCACGGTTGCGGCCACCGCCTCGGGTGAACGCCCCGCGCTATGCGGGGTCAGCACCACGTTGTTCAAGCGCTTGAGCGCATCGGGAATATGCGGCTCGCCGTCCACCACATCCAAGCCCGCGCCGGCGATACCGCCACTGGCCAGCGCGGCGATCAGCGCGTCCGTGTCGACCACGCTGCCGCGTGCAATGTTCACCAGATAGCCCTCCGGCCCCAGGGCTTGCAACACCTGGGCATCCACCAGATGTCGCGTGCCCGCGCCGCCCGGCGTGGCGATGACCAGGAAGTCCGACGCGGCGGCAAGCTCGCGCGGGTTGTCGAAATAGGTGTAGCCCGATTCCGGGCGCGGCCGCCGGTTGTAATAGCCCACGCGCATGCCGAACCCGTTCGCACCCCGGCGTGCGATTTCAAGGCCGATGGTGCCCAGGCCCAGAATACCCAGGCGCTTGCCGGTCACCTGCGGCCCCATGAACCCGTTCCAATTTCCTTGGCGGACCCAGGCATCGGCCTGCGGCAGATGGCGGGCGGCGCCCAACAGCAGCGCCATCGCGTGGTCGGCCACCGACACAGCATTGGCGCCCGGCCCGTTGGTCACCACAATGCCGCGCGCGGCGGCCGCGGCCAGATCAATGTTCTCGTAGCCCACGCCAAGCGAACAGACCAATTCCAGCTTCGGCATGGCGGCCATTTCGTCGGCGCGCAGGCCGGTGGCGCCGCGCGTCAAGACGACGCGAATGTCGTCGGCGTGGTCCAGGATGGCTTGTTCACGGGCTTTTTCGGTGGGCGCGTAGACGGGCCGAAAGCCGCGCGCCTGGATCTCGGGCAGGTAGTCCTGCACGCTGTCGATCAAAATCAATAAGGGAATGGTCATGTTGCTGCTGCGGGGTGGCGGATCGATGTCGGCGAAATCTTACGCCTGGGGACCCGCACGCGCCACTCGCCGTCCAGGCAGCGGCCATTCCTTGCAAAAGCTGGCGGCCCAGCTCAGCGCGGGGGCGCCGCGCTGGGCCGGGGTAGCCATCAGAACGCTATATGCGTCCCATCAGCAGCATCACGATCAGCACGATCACGACAATGCCAAGCAGGCCGCTGGGGTAGTAGCCCCAGCCTTTACTGTGCGGCCACGCCGGTACAGCGCCGATAAGCAGCAGGATCAGAATGATCAGCAGGATGGTCGACATGATGACTCCTCGTCGTTATTGATTCGAATTCTTGGGTGGCAAGCGGGCATCAGCGCTTAGGCGGCTCAATTTCCCTGACCGGCGGCGATAGCGGCGGCAGATCCACTTCGGGCTGGTCGGTATCCGGGTCCACCGGCAAATCCCCGGGCGGCGAGCCAGGCGGAATCGGCTCGGGCTTGGGCGGCACGTGTAGATACTGTGTGGCTTGCATGGCACTCTCCTGTAGAGATCATTCGCGGATCCCGCAATACGGCACGGATCCGAAACAATCGATTCGCGGACATTTGTCGCTGGCCTTCTTTCAGCAAGCGCCGTGCCCAAACTTTCAGCTTGCCGCAAGCGCCGCCCGGGCACGGCGTTTGCTTGGGTCACGCGCCCGCTGCGCGCGTCAGTTGCACGCGCCAGTTGCACGCGCCAGTTCCCGGAGACCGCATGGACACCCGCACCCCGCTTGCCGACGCGGCGCCTGCCGCCGTTGATCCCCCCTTGGTCTATGTGGATGACACCCTGCCCGGCTATCGCCGTGTGCGGGTCAACGGCAGCACCTTTCATTACCTGGACGCAGACGGCAAACGCATTACCGATGACGCCGAGATCGCACGCATCAACAAGCTTGCGATACCGCCCGCGTACGAAGACGTTTGGATCTGCCCCCTGCCCCATGGCCATCTACAAGCCACCGGCCGCGATGCGCGCGGACGCAAGCAATACCGGTATCACCCGTCGTGGGCGGCGTTGCGCGATGCGGGTAAATACCAGAACCTGCTTGCCTTCGGGCAAGCGTTGCCCCGCATCCGGCGCCGCGTGGCGCTTGACATGCAGGCGCGCGGCCTGACCCAGGACAAGGTGGTGGCCACGCTGGTGCGCCTGCTGGAAACGACCTTGATCCGTATTGGCGCGCGCGAATACGCGCGGTCCAACAAATCGTATGGCCTGACCACGCTGACGCGCCGCCACGCCACCGTGGCAGGCAGCAGCTTCCGCTTCCGGTTCGTGGGCAAGAGCGGTGTGCCCCACGACGTCACGGTGCGGGACCGCCGGGTCGCGCGCATCATCAAGCGCTGCCTGGAAATCCCGGGGCAGCAATTGTTCCAATACCTGGACGAAGACGGAGACAAGCATCCGGTGGACTCGGGCGCGGTGAACACCTATCTGCGCGCGGCGGGCGACGGCGACTTCACCGCCAAGCACTACCGCACGTGGGCCGGTTCAGTCATGGCCTATGCCGCCTTGCAAGACCTGCCCGCCGAAAGCGCAACGCAGGCACGCCAAAACGTGGTCGATGTGATCAAGCAAGTATCCAAGCGACTGGCCAACACGCCCGCCGTGTGCCGCGCCTGCTACGTGCACCCGGCCCTGCTTGATGCCTATCTACAGGGCGTCTTGCCGGCAAAGGGACGCGCACCGGGCGGCCCGCGCGGCCTGCACGCCGACGAACGGCGGCTGCTTGCATTCCTGAAGGATTTGCCGCCGATGGATGCGCCCGCGCCGCCTCAACCGTCAGAACAAGTGTGAGCGGGCGTTCTTCGCGCGCGGTTGCGGCGCGTCGCCATCCGCCCAATTTGATTCGGTCTGGTTGTCGACCACGGCGCGCTTGTCGCGTGCGGCTTCGTCGGGGGTCGAGGCGTCTGGTTTGACCGGTTGTTTCGGCACATCGACGGGGCCGCGCGGCGGCAGTATCTTTGCGGTGTCATCGGTGCCGGCCGCCTTGCGAGTGGCGGTGGCGGGTTTCGAAGCGGATCGGGATTTCATGACGCTGCCTCCTGTCTGGTTTCGAACTTTCATCCTACGGCCGCCAACGACGCGAAACCGCGGTCAGTATCTTCAAATTGCAAGCGGATGTGCCCGGCGCAGGCCCGGCGCGCCTTTGCCAAGCACCCTGGGCACTCACAAGGAGATGCAATGCGAGACCCAAACTTCGAGCAATGTGTGCAAGCCTGCTACGAATGCGCGGTGGCTTGCGACCAGTGCGCCGCGGGGTGTTTGGAAACCAACGCCACGCGGATGAAGCGCTGCATTAGCCTGGCCACGGATTGCGCCAGCGTTTGCCGTCTTTGCGCGGCCATGTTGGCGCGCAACGGCGAATTTTCTACCGCGCTTTGTACGCTATGCGCTTTGGTTTGCGATGCTTGCGCCCGCGCTTGTGCGCCATACCAGGACGTAGAGCATTGCCAGATCTGCGCCGGGGCTTGCCTGGCGTGCACGCTGGCATGCCAGGACATGCTCGAGGCTTGACGCTTCGACACGCCACGCGGCCGCACGGGCAGGCCAGCGTTGGCGCCTAACCAGCCCGATTGCCAGGAGCTTTTCGATGGCCTCTACGAACACCCCTTTGCCTTCCGACTTTCCCGAGAGCGGCCCGGACAATCGTGGGTCGCGCAGCCGCGCGCGCCATCCGGAAAGTTGGATCGACGAAATCGAAGCGACCTTGCGCGATGCCGACCCGAGCGACCTGGATGCGCTCAAGGCGCGCTTGGCGGATCAGTTGGCGGCCACCCGGCGCAGCCTGCGCGACGCCTCTGACAACGCCGGCGACCTGATGCGCGAAACCATTGACTGCACGGAAGAATATATCCACGCGCGCCCGTGGCAAGCCATCGGGCTGGTGGCCGGCGCGGCGTTCTTGTTCGGCGTCGTTGTCGGCCGCCAATAAGAAACCACCCGCACCGCGCCAACAAGGTCCGGGCCGGCGTGTAGCCGGGTCCGGACCTTGCCTTCAAACCCGATTTCAGGCTTTGCCCTTAGCCCGGTCCTCGGCCTTCTCCTTTGCATCGCCGTAAGCCGCTTGCGTCTTGCCGGCAACCTTCTGCGCCGTGCCCTTCGCCTCGGTGGATGCACTGCCCGTGGCCTTCCCGGCTACTTCCTTCACCTTGCCGGTGGCTTCCTCGACTCTGCCCTTCACCTGGTCTTTGTTCATGGCTGTCTCACTTTCATCGCGTTGATGGATTACCGGCGCAGGGTCTGCGCCGTATGGGCTGCTACGCAAGCGACGTGCCCAAACCCGCACAAGGCCGCACAAGGCCGCGCAAGGCCGCGCAAGGCCGCTAAGCAGCCTCCCCGACGTCTCCTTGACGCCTGCACGCAGGAACAAGGTTTGCTCCCTGCCCTGTCAAGGCGCGCGTTCCGCGCCAAGTCACAAGGAGCCTGACCATGAGCCAACCGAAGAACACCGACACGGGCGCCCGCCCGCATCCCACCCCGCCCATGCCCGGCCAGCATCTGGACAAGCCCGGCAACGAATCGGACATGGTGCTCAAACCGCAATACCAGGCGCCGGGTTACGCAGGCAGCGGCAAGCTCAAGGGCATGGCCGCCATCGTCACGGGCGGTGATTCCGGCATCGGCCGCGCAGTCAGCGTATTGTTCGCGCGTGAAGGCGCCGACGTCGCCGTGGTGTACCTGGACGAGCATGAAGACGCCGAAGAAACCCGCCGCGTGGTCGAAGCCGAAGGCCGGCGCTGCGTACTGATTCCGGGCGACGTGCAAGACCCCGCCTTTTGCAAGAACGTGGTGGCGCAAGCCGTCAAGGAATTTGGCAAGCTCGACATCCTGGTGAACAACGCCGCCTATCAGCAGCACACCGAGAAACTTACCGAGATCAGCGACGACAAGTGGGACAAGACCCTGCGCACCAACATCACCGGGTACTTCTACATGGCGCGCGCGGCGCTGCCACACTTGAAGACCGGGGCATCCATCATCAACACCGGTTCCGTGACCGGCCTGCGCGGCAGCGCCAAGCTGCTGGACTATTCATCGACCAAAGGCGCTATCCATGCATTCACGCGCTCGCTGGCAGCCAACCTTGCGGCTGACGGCATACGGGTGAACGCGGTGGCGCCAGGCCCTGTCTGGACGCCGCTGAACCCGGCCGACCAAAGCGCCGAGGCCATCAAGGAATTCGGCAAGAAGACGGACTTGGGCCGGCCCGCGCAACCCGAAGAGATCGCGCCCGCCTACGTGTTCCTGGCGGCGCCGGTCTGCGCCAGCTACATCACCGGCATCGTGCTGCCCATTACCGGCAGCGCGGGCGACTGATCAGGACGGTATCAAGACGGCATCAAGGCGTGGGCGTGGGCGCCTCGACGGTTTGGGGCGGTGTCAGCGGATCAAAGTCCTGCCACTTACCGTCACGCCAACGCCCTTGTGCGCGTTCGATGTCATGTCCGCCGGACTCTCGCAGCACACGCCGCGCCCGCGCCTCCTGCTCGGGCGACACATGCAGCGCCAACATGACGCCAGCCTGTCGAACGGCAGGGTGGGAATCCTGCATCACCGGCGACGCCGCGCTTTTGCGCCGGCCTCGACCCACAATCCACATGGCCCCGGCCAATGCGCCGATATACGCACCCACGCCCGCGGCGGCGATAACGATGAACACTGAGGCCGCTATCTGAGCGGCGATTGCCCCGCCCAACAAGGCAAACAGCAACCCCAAGGCGGATGCGCCAGCCACCGCGCCGATGTGCCCGCCTTTCGCGTCCGGGTCCGCCAGGCGGTCTCCCCCAAGCGGATAGCGGGAATGCCCCCCTGCCGTATTGATATAGAACGTATGGACGTCGTCTTCGGTAAACCCTTCCTTGAATAGATTCTGGGTGGCCACGGAGGCCTGGTCGAAAGTGTCGAACCTTGCGGCAACGATCAAAGACATAGCGCTCTCCCGTATGCGGACACAAGCCAATGCAGCAACTTGCATACCCAAGCGCGTCGGCACGGCGCTTGCTGTAGCACCGGTGCCAGCGCACCGATGCGCAGCGCTGCCCCAGCGCGGCTCTGCCACTGGGCTTGCCTGTTCACGCCATCCCTGGAGACTGCCATGCCCCACACTACACCCCCCGACATTCGCTCCCCTGACGACAGCGGCCGCCCCGATCTGGGCCCCAGTGATTCGTCCGATTCGGCCAGCGACCTGCCGCCCGAACGGGCCCACACCGATAGCGACTCGCAGGCCACCGGCGAACGGGAAAGCGTTGATCCCGACCTGCGCGAGGACGATGGCGACGATATTGCGCCCGACCACGTCACCGACGCGGACGACGCTGGCGTGTCCCATTCGCCGCCCGATCCGGTCCGCAACGGCGGTTGATTCCCCACGGCCATTCGCGGGTAGCGCGCAGAGGCGCCGCCCGAGGCCGGCCATCATTGGAGCGAGCCAATCATGAGCATGTCGGGCGAAAGTGAAAATATTTCAGAACATCAAGAAGATTTTTCCGCGCGTCCCGCACCCCGTGCGCGCGAACTTTCCTGGCTGGATTGGACCGCGTTGATCCTGGTGGTGGCGGGCGGTTTGAATTGCGGCTTGATGGCCGCCGTCAATCTGGACGTCTTCGCCAAGGTGTTTCCCGCGACCGCGGTGCGCGGCATTCAGGGCCTGATCGGCTTGGCCGCCCTGCATTGCGTGGTCATGCTGTTTCGATGGGGCGAGGAGCCGGGCTGAACGCCCGGCCCGGTTCAGTTGTTTGCCTTGCGCGTGCCCGGATACTGGCCGCCCTCTTCGAATTCCGGCCCCTTGGTGTTGGGCTTTTTATCCGCCGGCCGCTTGGCGGGCTGGACGGCCTCTCCATACCCAGGCTTGTCCGCGCCAAACTGCCCGCTGTCGCGCGCGGCTTCCGCTTCGTCCTTGGGTTCGTTTGCCTTGGTTTTGCCTGGATCCTGCTCGCTATTTTGTGTCATCTCGTTCTCCGTATCGCGTCATGCGCGGCCTTGTTGCGCAAGCGCCGTGCCCGACGACATGGGCACGCCACTTGCTTAAGCGGGTGTACGTCCATCGCAGTGTGGGCACTACCCGAGGAGTCAGCCATGAATCTGTCCAGAACCGTTTGCCCCGCTATTGCCTTGTGCTTGTCCGCCCTTGCATTCCAGGCGGGCGCGCAAACGCCCCAAGGTGGCTCCGCACCATTGCGCACGGATGACCAGATCGACAACCAGTACAAGATGGACAAGAAGGCGTGCGACGCCATGAAGGGCGACCAGAAGGACGTGTGCGTAAAACAGGCCGACGCCACCCGCGACAAGGCGCGCGCCGACGCCCGCGCGGGCAAGGAAAAGGCTGAAGCCAACCATGAAGCCGCCAAGGCCAAGAACGACGCTGATTACAAGGTGGGCAAGGCGAAGTGCGATGCGCTGTCAGGCAACGCAGAAGATGCCTGCATGGCGGACCTGAAGACCCGCCACGGCAAGTAGACCGCTGGCGCGGTCAGGCGGCATTGCGGGAATCGCGCGATCCGGCGTCTTCGCCGGGCAGCACGATTCCGGCGGCCGCGTATTCCTCAAGACGGTTGTAGAGCGTCTTGGGGCTGATGCCGAGCATCAGCGCGGCCTGCTTCTTCACGCCATTGCAACGTTCGAGCGTGGCCAGGATCAAGCGCCGGTCAGCCTCCGCCAGCGTTTCGCCAACCGGCACGCTGACTTCACTGGACGCCGCATCACCGGCCGGCGAGACCTGCGGGGCCAACATGTCCACGCCCAGCACATCGCCGTCGGCCATGATGAAGGCGCGGCGCACAAAGTTCTTCAGTTCGCGCACGTTGCCGGGCCATTCGTACTGCTTGAGCGCTTCGGCCGCCTCGGGTGAAAAGGCCTTGTTCTTGCCGGACTCCTGGTTTTGCGCCTGCAGGAAACGGCGCGCCAGGAACAGGATGTCGTCGCCGCGTTCACGCAAGGGCGGCAACTCGATCGGGAATACGCTCAGGCGGTAGTAAAGGTCTTCGCGCAGCTTGCCTTCCTGCACCGCCTGTTCGGGATTGCGGTTGGTGGCCGCCACGATGCGGATGTTGCAGTTGATCTCGCGATTCGTCCCCACGCGCATGAACTGGCCCGTTTCAAGCACGCGCAGCAGCTTGACTTGCAGGTCCAGTGGCATCTCGGTCACTTCGTCCAGGAACAGCGTGCCGCCGTCCGCGCGTTCGAAGTAGCCCTTGTGCTGGCGGTCGGCGCCGGTAAAACTGCCGCGCTCGTGCCCGAACATTTCGCTTTCAATCAGGTTCGGTGAAATCGCGCCGCAATTGACGGCAATGAACGGGCGCTGGCGGCGCGTGCTGAGTTCGTGAATGGCATGCGCGGCCAGTTCCTTGCCGGTGCCGCTTTCGCCGATCAACAGCGTCGTGACGTTCGTGGGCGCGACCCGCCCGATCTGGCGATAGAGCTCGACCATGCGCGGCGATTCGCCGTACAGCTTGCCGAAGCGGCCAGGTTCCTCGAACGGCATGCCAGGCAGTTCACCGCCGGCATTGGTCACCACGCGCGTCAGAATTTCATTCAACCGTTCCATGCAGATCGGCTTGACCAGGAAATCGCTCGCGCCCAGGCGCAGGGCCTGAACCGCGTAGTCGACCGTGCCATGGCCGGTCATCACGACAACTTCGGCGCTGGCCACGGCCGCATTCTTGAAGATGTCCAAGCCGTTGCCACCCGGCAAGCGGACATCGGTCAATACCAGATCCGGCGCTTGCCGTTCCAGCTGTATCAGCGCATCTTTGATGCTGCCTGCCACTGCAACCGAAAAACCGCTGTCGCGGCCCATTTCGGCCAGTGTTTCCCGGATCGCGTCGTCGTCATCGACGACAAGCAGATGAGGCATAGCTTCTCCGTGTAGACGTGCGAATTGGTGGTGGATATATCGTCACGCATTTATCAATACGAGGATAGACAGTCTCGCCGCATAATGCGTAAACAATCGATACTGTCCACTAAAGTTTTCGAATACTTGCAACTGGTCGCAATCGCGCGACGGACGCCCCACTACGATTATGCAGTCGCGTTAGGCCCCGGCGGCCCGAGGTAAAAGTATGGCAAATCGCACCACCGCGCGGCGTGACAATGCGCCCGTGTCCCCGGTTACTCGCATGGACGTTACCGGCATGTCTGCCGTCATGCAAAAGTTGGCATCACAATTACAACTGGCGGCGGCAACCGATGCCAGCGTCTTCATTGTGGGCGAAAGCGGCTCGGGTAAAGAGATCATCGCCCGCGCCATCCATGACGCCAGTGACCGGCGCGGCGCGCCGTTCGTCGCCGTGAACTGCGGCGCAATCAGCGGCACCCTGGCCCATGCCGAACTCTTCGGCCACGAAAAAGGCAGTTTTACCGGCGCGGTCGCGCAGAACGCAGGCTACTTCGAATACGCCAGCGGCGGCACCCTGTTCCTGGACGAAGTCACGGAAATGCCGCCGGACATGCAGGTGCACTTCTTGCGCGTGCTGGAAGTAGGCACCTATCAGCGCGTGGGCGGCACAGACTTGCTGCGCGCCAATGTGCGCATCATCTGCGCCAGCAACCGCGACCCCGCGGCGTCCGTCGCCGACGGCCGGCTGCGTCAGGATTTCCTGCATCGCCTCTTGGTCATTCCGCTGCGTGTGCCGCCGCTGCGCGAGCGCGGCGACGACGCCGTGATCCTGGCGCAGCAGTTCCTGGATACCCTCAACGCACGGCACGACACGCAGAAGACATTCTCCAAGCGCATGCTGGAGGCCATCGCCCAGCATGACTGGCCGGGCAACGTACGGGAACTGCGCAATGTCGTGCAGCGCGCCTACATCCTGGCGGATGCGCAGCTGGAGGCCAACCTGCACACCCGTCCCCCGGCCACCCAACATGCCGAGATGCGTGAAGGCGCCATGAGTTTCCCCGTAGGCATGCCGCTGGACCAGGCGCAGCGCGCCTTCATCCTGGCCACCCTGGCGCATCATGGCGGCGACAAGCGGCGCACGGCCGACACGTTGGGCGTCAGCTTGAAAACCTTGTACAACCGCTTGGACGTCTACGAAAAAGAAGGCTTGGCCGGCGGCTGAGCAGTTCTTACATCCCGCTTGTAATACGGTCGCTGTCCCAGGCGGCTGCCCCGTGTCCGCCCGCCCGCAAAACGGGCTGGCACGGATCTTGCATGAGTCTTGAGAGGTACCGCCCTTTGGCGGCTTTCATTCAGGAGACTCGATTGGGCCACCCCTCGCAAGAATTGCGCCTGCGCCAACAAATGACGCTAGCGCCTCGCTTGCAGCAGTCTGTCAAGCTGCTGCAGATGTCGGCGCTTGAGTTCACGACCGCGGTGGAACACGCGCTTGCCACGAACCCTTTTCTTGAAGACGGCGACGAGCAGGACAGCGAACCGTCTTCAAACGGCGATTCCATCAAGCCCGGCAACTATGCCGACGCTAGCGAGTCTGCCGCCGAGCCTGCCGCGGCTTCGCCCACCTCGGAAGCCGATGACCCCATTCCCGACGCGCCCGCCTATTCCGGCGACTACCCGACCCAACTGTCCAGCGGTGGCGACGGCAAGGACATGGGGCAATGGGTGTGCGCCACCGTCTCCATGCGGGAAAGGCTTTCGGCGGATCTGGGCAACTACCATCTGGAGCCGCGCGACCGCCTGTTGGCCGAATTCATCATCGACGCCCTGGACGACGACGGCTACCTGCGGGTGCCCTTGACCAGCCTGTGCGACCCCGCCCATTCCGCGTTCAGCCCCCCGCCTGATGAAGGCGAATGGCTCGCCGCGCTGCGCCTGGTGCAGCAATTGGACGCGCCGGGCCTGGCGGCGCGCGATTTGACCGAATGCCTGTCGCTGCAATTGGCCGCCGCGCAATCGGTGGAACCGGCGGTGCGTGATCTGGCGCTGCGCATCGTGCGCGAACATCTTGATCGCTTGGGTAAAAACGATTCCGCGGGTCTACGACGCCTGTTGGGCGCTTCCGAGGATGCGATCCGCGAGGCCTGCGCCCTGATCCGCAGCTTGAACCCCAAGCCGGGCTCGCGCTATAGCGCCGAGGCGCCGGTGTATGTGGTGCCGGACGTGTTCGTGGACAAGTGGCATTCGCGCTGGCGCGTCCTGCCCAACCGCAACGCCATGCCGCAAGCGCGGCTGCACCGCACTTACGCAGACCTGTTCCGTCGCGCGCGCCTGGATGACCGCAGCCCGATGGCGCAAGAGTTGCAAGAAGCCCGCTGGCTGGTGCGCAATGTAGAGCAGCGCTACACGACGATCCAGCGCGTGGCGGAAGCCATCGTCAAGCGTCAGCAGACTTTCTTTGAATACGGTGAAGTGGCGTTGCGTCCGCTGATGCTGCGCGAAGTGGCTGACGATCTGGACATGCACGAATCCACCGTGTCGCGCGCCACCGTCGGCAAATACATGGTGACCCCGCGCGGCGTGTTCGAGTTTCGCCATTTCTTTTCGCGTGAACTGGCGACGGAATCGGGCGGCTCGTGTTCGGCCGCCGCGGTTCGCGCGCTGATCAAGGAAATGGTGGAAGCCGAAGATCCGACCATGCCCTTGTCGGACGTGGCCCTGACCCAGCAACTGGCGGCCAGCGGCATTCTGCTGGCGCGGCGCACCGTGTCCAAGTATCGCGGGCAATTGCGCGTGCCGCCGGCTGAACTACGCAGGCAGCATTAAAACTGCATCGCGGATGCAACCCTGGCGGCCTGGGTTCCTTTCATGAATCCAGGCACGTAAAAAAGGCTTCCCAAGGGAAGCCTTTTGCTTGGCGCTTACTTCGAGCCGCCCGTGTTCGGATATCCGGGAGGCGGCGTCGCGCCCGATGCAGGCGTGCGCGGCACGTTGTCATTCGCCTCGGGTTTCTTATTCGGCATCTGGCCCGAATGCTTGTCCGTAGACATGGTGCCGCTCTTGTTCATATGAGACGGCGTGGTCCCGCTGGGGGGCGTCTGGTTGGGCGCCGGCGCCATTTGGCCAGCAGGCAACGGGCGATTGGGCGGCGCGGCGGTGGTGTCGTTAGGCGTATTGGACGGCGACGTCGAGGGGGCCGTTTGGGCCATTGCCGCGCCAGCGGACATACCGGCAGCCAATGCGAGAGCGCAAGTCAAAGGACGGAATTTCATAGTCAGACTCCTTAGTGGGAAGTGCACAGATCCATAAGCAATCGCCGTTCCCGGCCTGTGCACTGCCCTCCTTGCGCGATATGCCTGTCTGACATGCTGGGCCGGGTATTTTTTACCTGCCTTTGCAACACCGTCACCCCCGCCCGTCTACCCCGGGCGGCCGCCGTCCCTTTCCAGCTCGGACTCATCCAGCATGCGCTGCACGCGCTCGCCCAGGACTTCCAGCGAGAACGGCTTCACGATCAGTTCAATCCCGTGTTCCAGAAAGCCCGCTCCACGCGCCGCGCTCTCGGCGTAGCCCGTCATCAGCAGCACCTTCAGGCCAGGGTGAGCGGCCCGAGCCGCATCGGCCAGTTGCCGGCCGTTCAAGGCGGGCAGGCCCACATCGGTGACCAGCAGGTCGATATCGGTCGTGCGCAACACGAGTTCCAAGCCGGCTTCGCCATCGGACGCGGTCAACACCTGCATGCCCAGTTCAGCCAGGCATTCGTTAACCATGTCGCGCACATTGTCGTCATCTTCCACCAGCACGACCACCGACGGCTTCGCATTGTCTTGCGCGCGGTGGGCAGCGGGTTCGGGTCGTTGCGCGGCGTCCGGGGCGCCGTCATAACGCGGCAGCAGCAGCCTGACCGTGGTGCCCTGGCCCCCCACGCTTTCCAATACCGCCATGCCGCCCGCCTGCTTGGCGAACCCGTAGATCATCGACAGGCCCAGCCCCGTGCCCTCGCCCAAGGGCTTGGTGGTGAAGAAGGGATCGAAGGCATGGGCCAGCACGTCCGGCGACATTCCGCAGCCCACGTCCGTGACGGAGACTTCAACGAACTCTCCTGGGCTGACGCCGGGATAAGGACGCAGCGTGGTCTCATCCAGTTGCGTATTCAACGCCGCAACGGTCAGCTCGCCGCCATTGGGCATGGCGTCGCAAGCGTTGATGACCAGGTTCAGCAGCGCATTTTCAAACTGGTTGCGGTCGCACCGCACGGTCCACAGGTCCGGCGCCAGCTTGAACTGCAGGCGCACACCCTCGCCCGTGTAGCGATGAAACAGGTCGCCCATGGATTGCAGCGTGGGCGCCACGCTGAACGGCTTTGGGTCGATGGGTTGGCGCCGTGAGAACGTCAGCAGACGTTGGGTCAGATGCGCGGCGCGGTTCGCGGAATCCATGGCGACGTTGATGAAGCGCTGCGCCTGCTCCGGCGCGCCGGCCGCCAGCTTGCGCTGAATCAGGTACAGGGCGCCCGTGATGCCCTGAAGCATATTGTTGAAGTCATGCGCGATGCCGCCCGTCAGCCGACCCACGGCTTCCATTTTTTGCGACTGCCGCAACGCCTGCTCGGTATCGCGCAAGGTCTCGGCCTGGACCTTCAGGTCGGTGTCGTCTCGGCCGGTCATGTACAGATTGTCTTGCGACCAGGACATGCTCCAGGTGATCCAGCGGTAGGCGCCATCATGTGTCAACAACCGGTTTTCCATATGGCGGACGGTCTGCGCCGGATTGCCCTCCGCGGCCAGCGCAATCGTTGCGCGCGTGGCGGCCAGGTCATCGGGATGGATCAGTTCGTTCAGGCCCATCGACAGGAATTGTTCCGGGCTCCAGCCCAGGATCGGCCGCACCGCCGGGTTGACGCTCACAAAGCGGTCCTGGCCGTCGACCACGGCCAACAGTTCCGGCGACAGGCGCCAGATGCGATCGCGTTCCGCAATGGCATCTTCCACCCGCTGTTCCAGCGTGCGGGCATATTGCGAGCGCTCGACGGCATCGCACAAGCGTTCGCAGACCTCTTCCAGAAACGCCACGTCGCCCGCCTTGAGGCGGCTGGTGGCCAGCGGCCGCACCAGCAAGGCGCCGCCCTGCCGGCCCCAGCGGCGCATCGGCACCACGATCGCGGACGGCCGGACCTCACCGCCCTGCTCCGCCACCATGGGTTGCAGATACGCCGTGCGGCCCTTGCGCATCGCGGCGTGAAAATCCTCGCCTAGCTGTTCGGGGACCAGCGCCTGCTGCGTCGCCATGTCGACCTCGGACCGCCAACTGGCCGACAGCGTGGTCGGTTGGCCTTCACCCGGCCAGTCCAGCACCGCGGCCAGCCCCAGGGCAAGATGCTGGCCCAGGCCCGCGCAGGCGGCGTGTTCGATCTCGCTTTGATGATGCAAGGCGCGCATACGGTCAACCAGCGACAAAAGGAAATTCTTGCGATGCTGCCCTTCCCACAATTCCGTCTCGGCCACCTTGCGGGCAGTAACGTCCAGGAACAAGGCCATCATCCGGTCATCGCCATCTTTGCGGGCGCGGGCCTCGTACCATGCTTCTTTCGGCCCCGGCACCGCGAATTCGAACTGGGTGGGTTCGCCGGTTTCGACCACTTGGGCAAACGCATCCATGATCTGCCCCGGAACGCCGGGGATCATTTCGCGCAGCGTATGGCCCAGCGTGTCGCCCTCTTTCATGCCGCTTTGCCGTTCGAAGGCGGGGTTCACTTCCAGAAAGCGGAAATCCACGATACGGCCATCATCGTCGCGCAAGGCCTCGCTAAGAAAGAAGGCCTCTTGCATGCCGTCGAACATGGCGCGCCAGCGCTCACCGCTCGCGCGCAGCGCGGCATCCGTCATGTGGCGTTCGATGGCCAAGGCGGCGCTGCGCGTCACCATCGCCAGTGCGTCGATATCATGGTCGGATGGCGATCGAACGACGCCGTAGTAGTTCGAGAACACGCCCAGCAAGCGGCCGTCGGGCGCTTTGATCGGGGTGGACCAGCAGGCTCGCAAGCCATGCGCCAGCGCCAGGTCGCGCCAGTTCTTCCAGTCGGGGTGCGAGGCAATATCTTCCACATAAACCGGCTTGCCGGTGTAGGCGGCCGTGCCCCAAGAGGCCACGTTGGGTCCGATGGCCGTGCGTTGCAGTGCCGCGCTGAACTCCAGGGGCAGGCTCGGCGCGGCGTTGTGGATAAGATAGTGTCCCGTTTCGTCGATCAGCGCGATCGCCGCGCGCAGCTCAGTACTGGACTGCGCTTCGATGGCGTGCAAGACGTGTTCGAACACGTGCGCCAGCGGCATACCCGCCGCTATGCGCTGCAACATGATCCGTTCTTCCTCCAGACGGGCCAGCGTATCCGTCCACGGATGGGATACGCGATCCTGCTTTTTCAACATGTCTGCCCCTTTTCCTGCGTGTACTGTATTGCGGGGCCTCGTCTCGATGCCGAAACGCAAGGTAACGCGACGCTACCGATCCTGCCCCGTCTCCACCTGCAAGGCGCCACGCGCCTCGGGCTTGTCCACCCGCGCGCATTGCTTGCCCGTGCGTGTGCAGTGGTCCTTGACCCGCCAGTATGCGCCATGAGTGACGCAACCTGTCTGGCAGATGACCTAATGAGCACGCTTCGCTTTTAAGTGGCGAGGGTCCGGCCCCATCGCGCACAGGGAAATCCATTACTGACGTGCCTGCGTCGCTTAAATATGATCCACAAACATATCGGCACGCCAGCCCGTCCCGGGCCTGAAATAGACGTTCCCCCGAGAACGCCGCGCGCCTTTCGCCCCGGTCTCGGCCGGCTGGCGGACTCTACGCAGTGGAGTGCCCGATGCCGAATCCCACCGAACTTCTGCGCGATATCCACGAAGCCAACCTCATGTATTTGCTACTGCTGCAGCGCATCGCGCGCAGCGGCGATGCCGTTGAGCTAAGTCGCCTGCAAATGTCGCCCAAGACAAGCCAGTGGTTGGCAGACCTGGAACCGGCGGCGTTGCCCCGCCTGGCGCGCAGCAGCGTGCTGCTGGCGCAACTGAAGCTGGCGCCTCATGTGCTGTTGTCGGCATTGAGCCAAGGCATGGACGCCACGTTGGCCGAGCGCAACCCGTTAGCGTCGCCCGCGCCGCCATCCCTCGTGCGGCGTTAAGCCGTAGGCGTTTCTTCCGGGCCGTGGCAACACACGCAGATCTTGTTGCCGTCGGCATCCCGGAAATAAGCCCCGTAATAATTCGCGTGGTAATCGGGCCGCAACCCGGGCGGGCCTTCACACGTGCCGCCCAACGACAAGGCCAGCGCGTGGCAGCGGTCCACGGTTGCCCGGTCCTCCGCCAGAAATGCCGTCATCGGTCCGTTGCCCGGTTCAGCGGCTTTTCCGTCATAGGGCGCGGTGATTACGAATAACGGCCGGCCCCCACCTGTGGGTTGCCAGCCCGCCCAGGGCACCTTGCGATCGATAAATCGAAGATCAAGTCCAAGCGCCTCGGCCTGCGCCGCGTAGAAGGAAAACGCGCGGTCGAAGTCGCGGATGCCAATGCAAACATGGGAAAACATGTGGGACTCGCTGTAAGGGATAGAAGCTGAATTATGTCTGGCTTCGAACGTGGTTTGCCAGGCGGCGTTCCGCGCCACGCGCTGGCCCGGGCCAGATTTGGCCCGATCAGGCCAAATTTGACCCACCGCAAGCCATTGATTCTTAAAGGCTTATTTTTAATCGGGTCAGATCTGGCTCGTTTCCTCTGGAAAAACGGCTATTTCTAGGAAATCAGCGTTGGAAAGCCGTATCGGAATCGTCCTATTTTTCTTTCAAGCTATTGATCTATATACGTTTATTTTTCAATTTCAATACCTGGCACGGATGTTGCATTAGTCCCTCGTAGCGCTTCCCTCGGGAAGTATCCGGCCGCAACGGCCATGTACTACGACGACTAAGGAAACATCATGCCTACTCCCGCCTATATCAGCATTTCGGGCAAAACCCAGGGCAACATCACTGAAGGCGCCTTCACCGCTGATTCGGTCGGCAACGTATATGTCGAAGGGCACGAAGACCAGATCCTGGTCCAGGAAATTGAGCACCGCGTCAACACCCCGACCGACCCGCAAAGCGGCCAGCCGTCGGGCCAGCGTGTGCACAAGCCCTTCATCTTCACCAGCGCGCTGAACAAGGCTACGCCCTTGCTGTATCACGCGCTGGCCTCCGGTGAAATGCTGCCCGAGGTGGAAGTGAAGTGGTACCGCACGTCCATCGACGGCAAGCAGGAACACTTCTTCACCACCGCGTTGGAAGACGCCACCATTGTGGACATCACCAGCGTGCTGCCGCACGCGCAAGACCCCAGCAAGTCGGACTTCACGCAGCTGATCAAGGTGGCCATGGCCTACCGCAAGATCACGTGGACGCACGAGATCGCGGGCACGGAAGCCTCGGACGACTGGCGTAAACCGCTGGAAAGCTAAGGCACGCCGCCGCGGCTGCGCAGGTAGATGCCTGCGCAACCGCGGTTTCTTCTTGCCCGTCTGCCTAGTGACCCCACCATGCCCCACTCATCCGATCTGCGCTTTACCTTCGTGTCGTCCGCGCGCGGCGTCGAATTCGACGTCATTGAATTCACGCTGGACGAAGCCCTGTCCGAGACCTATCGGCTGGAGCTGGACTTGTCCAGCTTCAACCCCGCCATCGACTTCGGCGCCATGCTGGACCAGACGGCGCTCTTCACGCTGTGGCGGGGCGATACGGCGGTACGTCACGTCCATGGCATCGTCACCGCCTTCGAGCAAGGCGACACGGGCTTTCGGCGCACGCGCTACCGCGCCGTGCTGGAACCCTCGCTGTCTCGCCTGGCGCTGTGTTCGGACTGGCGCATCTATCAGCAGTTGTCCGTGCCGGAAATCCTGGCCGATGTCTTCAAGCGCCACCACATCACCGACTACGAACAGATCACCACGAACCAGCACCTGCCGCGCGAATACTGCGTGCAAGCCGGTGAAACCGACCTGGACTTCGTCACCCGGCTGGCCGCCGAGGAAGGCTATTTCCATCGCTATGTGCATACGGACCAGAGCCATCGCCTGGTCCACGGCGACCGCATCTACATCCATGGGGAAATCGCCGGCGGCCCGGTCGTCTACCAACCATTAGCCGGCGGCGACCCTGCTCAGCCCGCGCTGCGCCGCTTCACCTACACCGAGCAACTGCGCACCGCGCGCCAAACCCAGCGCGACTACACCTACACCCACCCGCAGTACGACCAGGAACACACGCACGTGGCCAGCGACTTGCAGCATCAAGATCGCCGCTACGAACGCTACGACTATCCCGGCCGCTACAAGCGCGACGAGGCCGGCAAGCCCTTCACACAAAGCCGCTTGCTGGGCCTGCGCCGCGACGCGCGCATGGCGCAGGTGCAGGGTGACGACGCCCGCCTGATTCCCGGGGTGGCCTTCGACCTGACCGGCCACCCGCGCGAAGATTGGAACCAGGGTTGGCGTCCGGTGCGCATGCGCCACCACGGCGTGCAGCACACCAGCCAGGAAGAAGACAGCGCGGGCGCGGAACATGGCACGCGCTACGGCTACACCGCCGACATCGTGCCCGACAAGGTCGACTGGAAGCCCGCGCCCAGCCGCAAGCCCGTGGTCGACGGCCCGCAGATCGCCAGCGTGGTCGGCCCGCCCAACGAAGAAATCTATTGCGACGAATACGGCCGCATCAAGGTGCAGTTTCCGTGGGACCGGCTGGGCAGGAACAACGAACACAGCTCGTGCTGGATCCGCGTGTCGCAGAACTGGGCGGGCGCCGGCTGGGGCCATATGGCCATTCCGCGCATCGGCCAGGAAGTGATCGTCAGCTTTCTGGACGGTGATAGTTCGCAGCCGATCGTCACGGGTAGGACCCACCGGTCGATCAACCCGCCGCCCTACGAACTGCCGCGTCACAAGACGCGCATGACGATCAAGAGCCAGACGCATAAGGGCGAGGGCTATAACGAACTGCGCTTCGAGGACGAACGCGATCAGGAAGAGATCTACATCCACGCGCAGAAAGACCAGAACATCCATGTGAACCACAACGAAACCACCTTCGTCGGCAACGACCGTGCCGAACAGGTCGAGCATGATGAAACCATCACCATTGGTCATGACCGCAGCGAAACGGTGGGCAACGACGAACAGGTCAACATCGGGCAGGACCGGCGCCACGCCATCGGGCAAAACGACTTCCTGACCATCGACCGCAACCACACCATTGCCACCGGGCGCGACCGCACGGAAGACGTGGGCAACAACCGCCGCGACAAGACGGGCGCGAATCACTGGATAGAAACCGGCGGCCATGTTGAACACAAGGTGCAAGGCCATTTCCAGGTGCATGCCGGCGAGCGGATCGAAGGCAAGACGGTCACGCTGGAATTGCAGGCGGCGCAAAGCGTGGTGATCAAGGGGCCGGGTGGCACGATCACGATTGATGGGTCCGGTATCACCCTGGACGCCAGCGCAATCGTCTTCAAAGGCCCGCTAAGCCAGCAAGCCGGCGCGGCCAGCGCCCCATCGATGGCGGGTTCCCCTGCCCCCGGGCTTGCCATGGACCTGCTTTGTGCACTGCGCGCGGACGGCACCTGCCCACGTGTGCCCTGCCCTTGCGGCATGCGAGGCGCGTGATGATGTCCGACCTTGAACATGCCGGCTGGCCCCGCCGGACCGTGCGCGTCGTGCAAGCGCCCAGCATGGAGAGCCTGACCGGGCTTGATACCAGTACGGGCACCGGATCCGGCACTGCCTGGCTTTGGCTTGATGGCGCACGGTCCGCCACCTTGGAGCACGAGGTGTCCGCGCTGAAACCCGGATTCGATCATCACTGGTTATGGCGCGGCACTAACTGGGAGTACCAGCCGCCAGGCTTTCGCCATGGTCCGCTGCTGACGCCTGTCACCGCGCCCTTGCTGCAAGCCTTCGTTGACGATTGGGCTCCCCGGCAGTTGGGTGTGCTGTTGTTTGCCGGCGATGACGCGCCGGGCAGCACGTACCTGAAGCAGCTGCATCTGATGCAAGCGCCCGACGGCTTGGCGATGCGCTTCAACCTGACGGCCACCCGCCAGTTGGAAGAGCTTTGCGAAGGTCTATCAACGCATCGCCTGGCGGATTTGATGGGGCCCATCCGGGGGCTGATCTGGCGCAGCGCCGACGAGGCGGGCGCGCAATGGTTGCAAGCGGATATCCCTGCGTCCAGTGACGCGGCGTTCGACCATGAAGGCTTCGCGCTGTCTTCGGATGATGAAGATGCGGTCAATCGCGCCAGCTTCGATTACTTCATGCGCGAGACAGCGCGCCGACACGTGCCCGCCGATCTCGCGACCAGCAACCCGACAGCCCACGCCAAGCTGCTGCACCAAATCGCGCTGTTTGCCGATGAGGCCGGGCAGATCAACCTGCAACTTGAGCGCGACGTCCGCCACTACATCACGCTGCGCCTGCGCTTTCCCCAATCGCCCTTTGAGAACGATGCCGAATTGCGCGCGAACCTCGCACGCCGCGAGGTCTCCGGACAACTGCGCCTGAATCAAGCCCAGCTCCGGCTGAACAAGATCACCGCCGGCCTCGCATCAGGAAACCGACCATGATTCACCTGCAATGCCCCAAGGCGCTGCAACCGCCCCACCCCAGCGCCAAGCGGCTGGGCAAGGCGATATCCCCGCCACCTTGCCAGCGCGGCATCCCCTTGTATCCCCTGCGCTATGGCATCACAGACGAACCCTTCGATGCGAAGGTGTTCCCCACGCTGAGTACCGCCGCCTATCCGGCGTTGAGCAACGGCAAAGCCTACGGCTTGCGGGTACTGCGGCCGCGCAGCTATGTGTATCTGCTCTCGCGCGAAGAAGGTCGGATGTGGACACGCCATTACCAAGTCACCGACAACATCCGCTTCGCGCCGATCTGGTGGACGGAAGCGGACTACGACGGTGACGTGCCCGGACGCAAAGCCGTGCCCGACGAAGCGGGCGCGGCGCGCTTTCTGCTGGCGCCGCCCGATCTGCAAGACGACACCCTGCACGTGCTGGTCAGCGACACCCTGCTCAGCCACGCCGTGCTATGGGACATCGAGAACGACACATCAAGTTGGCAAACCCTGCTGGCCACCCCGGTCAAACCCATCGGCGGCAAACAACAGCACGCCTTCCCGGCGGCATTGCTTGCGCACGTGCGCGAACTGGCCCCAAGCGCGCAGCGCAACTATGACTGGAGCGAAAGCCAACCCCACACGGACAGCATCCCATCCATCCTGAACGCCATGACCGCCGCCACACGGCCCCGCACCGACGTCGAGCCGCAAGCCGTGGTCGTGCGCGATCTGGCGGGACTGTTGAGCGAACTGAACGTGTTGGTCGGCAGCCGGCTGGCGGACCTGCATACGTACAGCGCGGACGCGGCCCGCAAATTGCGGGTATCGGAAATGATTGACCAGTTAGGCGATTTGGCGGGCCAGGCTGCGGGCAGTCAGGTGGCGCGTAACGATCCAATCGGAAGCGCCATGCCCTCGGGCGCAACGGGGCCTGCCGTAATGGCCGCCAACGAACGTGCCAACCGCGCGCGCTTGGCCGCGCACCGCAAACGTATCGCCCACGCGCGCAACACTGAGCGCGTGGAGTTCATCAAGCAGCATCCGCGACGGCTGCAAGACTACACAGACAAGGTTGTACTGGCCGCCGCCGACCTTTGGACCTTGTTCAACACCCATCAAAAGGTCTACGACGTACTCGTCGAATCCCATGCGTCCGATGCCACGGGCTACCTGGACCTGCGCTGCCTGGTCGGACACACCTTGCCCGGGCTCATCCACTGCAAAGCCGGCCACGATTTCCTGCTCAAGCAAGTGGAACCCAGCGGCCCGATCGGCCTGCTCAAGAAAGCAGTACTGGGCGCACCGGAAGTGCTTGGTTATACCAAGCGAGTCGCGCAAACCATGCTTGACCACACCGAGCTGGGCACAGTCATCGTCGCCAAGGCAGCGGTCGATGCACCATTGGCCGCGCTGCAAAAAGTACTAACGACAATACCGGCCGACGGAGCGTCCCATCAACTGAGCGTGATGCTGGGCGCACTGGTCGCACACGGGCAATTGACCTCGCCCGGCGCATACTGGACCAGCGTCTACCGGCCCATCATGGAAGTGCTGGACGGCAATCTGGCGCGCGCCCACGAAGTACCGCTGCGCGAGGTAGGCAATTGGATGCGCGCAAGCCTGGGCCTCACAGGCGTCAACGGTTTTCGCCCACAGACAGTGGACCGCGCCGCGCAAACCCTGGTCACGCTGTATGACACCGAAGACGTGCAGGAACGGCTGGCGCAAGGCCAAAGACTACCGGAGCGCTTGCGCTTCTGGCACAACGCCCGACTGGCACTAGGCGGCGTCGCGGCGTTCGCCACGGTATACAGCGCGGGGGAAGCGTTCAAGGCGCTGGGGCAGGAAGATGGCATGAGCTTGGGTAACGCGCTGAACGCCACCGGCAAGGTTCTGGGAGTTGGCGCGGCGGGGGCCACGATGACGAGGTTCCGGTTTGAGAAGCAGCGGGATCTGGCGAAGGTGCGGGGGGAGATGGAGCTGGCCGGGGCGTTTGATGGGGCGGCGAAGCGGTGGGAGTTGATAGCGATTGGGGTAGCCGCTGTGGCCGCAATGGCGATTGGAACAAAGGACTGGTGGCACGCCGCAGTGGAAGAGAGCGGCCAAGTCGCGACAATCAGCTTCGTCAGCGGCTCAGTGCAATTTGCCGCCGGCGGGGTTGGCTTCTTGCACCTGTTGGGAAGGCTACGTCCTCGGACTGTCATTAGCTTGGCAGAATCAAGCTCATTACTGCTGAAAGGCACGGCGGGGGTGGCTCGACTAAGCGCCGGCACGATCGGGTGGATCCTTCTTGGAGTCGAGGCGCTTTATCTTGGCCTTCGCCATGTTCACCAAACCGCAGTCGACGAGGCAAGGACCGATGCATGGATCCGCCGCAGTGTGTGGGGGATACCGGGCGGCATGGCGCCCTTCGCCAGCGATGAAGAAGAGTTGCAGGAATTCCATCGCTTGTTTCAGGCTCCCAGCATTAAGAACGATTTCGCCGTTTCCAAGGTCTTGGCTCCCTCCGTAAAAGCGAGGCTAGCCGCGGCCCTAGGACTGCCGGACGATGTCCGCATGGTCTCGGTTTTCTTGCCAGGGTGGCGGTCGCAAACCAGCCAATTCTCGATCAGTCAGCAGCAGGCCCCGGGCTTGGGTGAGCTATCCGGCCGCGCGGTACGCCACGACGACCCTGACCAGGTCAACGTGATCGACGGCGTCGGCGTCATCAAAATCGCCACGAACGCCTTGTTCGGAACGACGACGGTGAACTATCGCCCCAATGGTTTCACGGACGCCGACTACGTGATGGAGGCAAGCTCGTCATGGTGAAAAATATTCGCACCATCGACCCCGCAACCATCCCGGATGCCGCCGTCGAATTCAAGCGTCAATGCGAACGCCTCGACGAGAGCGGGGATTACGCCGCCTTGCCGGACATTCGCTACGCCATGGATCCCGAGCAGCTCTGGCTTACCGAAGACGTGTCCGATCCAGTGCAGTTCAACGATCAATATATTGAGCCGCGAACGGAAGGACAGATCACGTTCTTGCTGCAACTGTCGACGGCTGGCGTGTCCGTTTCCGTGACCACCGTATTTATCCTCGCCCCCCTGTTCGGGGAGTACCAGCACAAGGGCGCCCTCATCTGTATTCCATTTTTCCTGATGGCAGCGGCGTTCTTGTGGTTGGGAACCAATGCGGCCACGTCGCGTATCCGATTTAACCGACAAGCACAATTAGTGCACGTGTGTTATGGCGATACGGTGCTGCACCTGCCGTGGCGCGATGTGCGGCCCTACACCGAATTCGGGCACGGCTACACGCTACGCTTATGTTTCCCACTGCCCTACCTGGAAATGATGCAACTGTCGTCCCAAGATCCCGACAGCATCAGAAAGAGCAAAAGGCCGCTTATCGTTGAAGGCGACTTTGATGCGCATGACCAGTTGTTCTTCGACAAGAACCTTCACCGCCTGGAATTCATCCGCCGCTACATGGAGCATGGGCTGAAGGCCATTGAAGCCGATCCGAAATTTGTGGCAAGGGGCCTAGTCCGCAAACCCACCGGCGACAACACGGTAACCAAAACCGGCAGATGGACCGATATCTTCAATATCTACGACATCCTCTTCAACCTCTTCACCCTCAAACCCCTCCTCGACCGCTGGATCAAGCACAAAGCCAATTCCTTCCGCTGGCCCGAAGAAGTCGAACGCCTATGCGCCCCAGGCGCCGATCTATCAGCCTACGACACCCGGCCCGTCAAATCCAGCACCCGCTACTTCTATCGTTATGCCGGCATGGACAAGGGCGTCATCTTTGTTGATCACAAAGGCAGGCAGGTTCATCTACGCAGCAAGCCCGGGTGATTGACATCCGAGCCGCGCACCCCGCTCGTCCGCCACGCCAAGCCCGCGCTGATGGCCAGCGCGATCGCTAACAGGCCGCCGGCCATCGCGGCCACGCCTGGCCATTGGCTGGCGGCCCAGAAGTGTCCGCCCCAGGCGCCCAGCACGCTGGACCCCACGTAATACACCAGCAAGTACAGCGATGCGCCCAGCGCCTTGTAGCCGCGTGCCATCTGGCCGACCCAGCCGCTGGCCACCGCGTGTGCGGCGAAGAAGCCGAAGGTGAACACCACGATGCCGGCGATCAGGATGGCCAGTGTGTCCGACAGCGTCAGCAGCAGCCCGGCCAATGCCAAGCCGGTGGCGGCGGTCAGCATGGCGCCTCGGCCGTGGCGGTCGGCCAGGCGGCCGAAGAAGGTGGACGCGAATATGCCCACCAAGTACACGACGAAGATGAAGCCGATGAAGGTTTGGCTTAGCGAAAACGGCGGTAGCAACAGGCGAAAGCCCACATAGTTATAGACCGTGACGAAGGCGCCCATCAGCAGTCCGCCCATGGCGAACAGCGCGCACAGTGGGCCGTTTTTCATGTGTGCGCCGACTCCCGCCCGCACGTCGCCCCACACGCCAGCCCAGCCGCGCCCGCGTTGCGGGGTGAAGCGGCGTGAGGCCGGCAACAGCCACATGAACAGCGCGGCGGCAACGATGCCCACGACGCCCAGCGTGCCCAGGGCGGCGCGCCAGCCAAAATGGTCGGACACCAGGCCGGTGATGACGCGGCCGGACAGTCCGCCGAATGCGCTGCCGCTGATGTACAGGCCCATCACAAAGCCCAGCGTGTCGGGTTCTACTTCTTCCGCCAGGTACGCCATGGCGACGGCGGGCACGCCGCCCATCGCCACGCCTTGCAGCGCGCGCAAGGCCAGCAGGCTGTGCCAGTCGGGCGCCACGGCGGCGATGGTGCCCAGCACGGCGGACGCCAGCAATGACCAGGCCATGATGCGCTTGCGCGGCAGCGCCTGCGAGAACAGGCCGACGAAGAAGATCGCAATGGCAAGCAGGCCCGTGCACAGTGACAGCACCAGGCTGCTTTGCGCGGGTGACACGCCGAACGCGCCGGTGAACAGGGGCATCAGCGGCTGCACGCAATACAAAAGCGAAAACGTGGAAAAGCCGGCGGCAAACAAGGCCCATTGGGCGCGGCGCAGTTCGGGGGTGCCACGCGCCAGATACTCGGTGGGCGTGGGCGTGGAAGAACTGGCGGAGGGGGTAGACATCTGGAATCTCGAAGGGCAAACGGGCTCGTGACCCGTATAGGAAAAGTAGACTTTTCGCCTTCATATGTCCAATATATGAAACTTGCACCCACCATATTTTTAAACGATGGAACTACGACACCTGCGCTATTTCACTGCTGTGGCCGAAGAGCTGCATTTCACGCGGGCGGCGGCCCGGTTGGGCATTGGCCAGCCGCCGTTAAGCCAGCAGATTCAACAGCTTGAGCGCGAAATCGGCACGCCGCTTTTCCTACGGCTGCCCCGAGGCGTGGACCTGACCGAGGCCGGCGCCCAGTTCCTGGAAGATGCGCGCGCCATTCTGGCCAGTGCCGACCGCGCCATCGACACGGCTCGTCGGCTGGGGCGCGGCGAGCGCGGCGCCATCACAGTCGGCTTCACGGCGTCCGCCGTCTTCCACCCTTACCTGCCCCGCGCCATCCGCGCTTACCGCGACCGCTACCCCGACGTGCGCGTCACGCTGACCGAAAGCAACACCATTTCCCTGTTGCGCGGCCTGCGGCTGGGCGAGGTGGACGTGGCCTTTGTACGCCCCCCTTATCTGTTGGACCCGGAGTTCGAGTCCGAGCGCGTGCTGGACGAACCCATGCTGGTCGCCCTGCCCCCGGACCACGCGCTGAGCCGCCTCCGCAGCGTGCCGATTGCCGCGCTGGCCGATGAGGACTTTGTGCTGTATCCACGGCCGATTGGCGCGGGCTTGTATGACGCCATCCAATCGGCTTGCCAGCGTGCGGGCTTTGCGCCGCGCGTGATCCAGGAAGCGCCGCAGATGGCGTCCATCGTCAGCCTGGTTGCCGCTGGTGTCGGCATTTCGGTGGTGCCGGCCGCCATGCGGCACATGGGCGCGGAAGGAATCGAATATCGGCCGATCAAAGGCGACGCGCCACACGCGCTGCTGGACATGGCCTACCGCCGCCATGACCGCTCTATCGCCGCCGTTAACGCCGTGGCGATGCTGCGCCAGCTTGCTCATCCGGAGCGCCCGGCCGCCAACGAATAGGCCGAAGAATAAGCAGACGAATAAGCCGACAAATAAGCCGAAGAATAAGCCGAAGAGCAGGCCGCGTATTGCCCTGTCGCGTTTGTCATGTTCTGTTAACCCTGGCCCACGGCAGAAGAGTACATTGCGCTACCGGCGATCCGTCCCTGAGAGAAGGATGGATGCTTTGATACCTCCTCTTGATACCCCTGTTAATAGGTGACTCCGTGCGACGTACCCTTCTGGCCTTGGCCCTAGCAACCCTTCCCGGCTTGGGCGCCGCCGCCGCGCTCAGCTCGTCCATCGGCGCGGTCACCGTGTATCAGGACCGCGCGGTGGTGACTCGTTCCGCCAGCAGCGAGCTCGCGGCGGGCGAACATGAACTGGTGCTGGAAAACCTGCCGGCGTCATTGCAGGAAAATTCCCTGCAAGTGTCCGCCAAGAGCACCGGTCAAGCGTCCTTGCTTGACGTCAAGGTGCGCGACGCCTTTCGGGCAGACGCCACCAACGAGCGCGTTCGCACCCTGCAAGAGCAAGTCCGCAAACTGGAAGGCCAGTTGGCCGGGCTGGACGACGAGGCCGCCGTGTTGGAGAACCAGCGCGAGCTGGTGCTGATGATGCAGCGAGGCGCCACCGAGCCGTCCAAGGACAGTGCCCGCCTGACGCTGGACGAATTGAAAGCCATCCAGACCCTTAGCGCCGACAGTTTGGGCAAGACGCTGGCGGGGCTGCGCCAGGTTGCCGAACGTAAAGAAGCGCTGGAACGGGAATTGTCCGCGCTGCAAAGCCAAATGAACATCGTGCGAGGCCAATTGAGCCGGCGCAGCAAGACCGTCACGCTGCGCGTGAACCTGGCGCGCGCGGGCAAGGTGGACCTGGCGGTGTCGTATGCAGTAGGCGGCGCGCGTTGGACGCCCGCTTACGACGCACGCTTGCGTCCGTCCGACCGCAGCGTGGACCTGGGTTATTTCGGCGTCGTCCGGCAAAACACGGGCGAAGACTGGAACAACGTGAAGCTGACACTGTCGACCGCGCGCCCGGCGCTGGGCGGCGGTGCCCCGCCCTTGACGCCATGGATCATCGACGTGGCGGCGCCCCCGCCACCGCCCCGCCCCGTGGCCGCGCCGGCTCCCGCCGTGAGCAGCGAGATGATGAGAAAGCGTGCCCCGCTCGCAGGCAGCCAGGCGTATGCCGACGCCGCCATGGACGAAGCGGTGCCGGAGCCCATCGACGTGCAGACCGCGCAAGTGCAGAACGACGCCACCAGCGCGTCGTTCCAGATCAAGACCCCGGCCACGCTGGCGTCCGACAACACCTCGCAGCGCGTGGCCATCACCACGGCCAAGCTGCCCGCCACCTTGCAGTACCAGTCCACGCCCGCGCTGCGCGAAGCGGTGTTCCTGACTGCGCAAGCCAGCAACAGCACCGACTTCCCCTTCCTGGCCGGTTCGCTCAACACGTTCCTGGACGACGCCTTTGTGGCGTCCGGTTCTCTCAAGGCGGTGATGCCGGGCGAAAAGGTCGAGCTGGCGATGGGCGCCGACGACGGCATCTCGATCAAGCGCCAGTTGGTCAATCGCTTTACCGAAAGCACGGGGTTTTCCGGCAGCGGCAAGCGCGTGACCTACGAATACAAGATCACCGTGAAGAACAACAAGGCCACCAAGGAACAGGTGGTGTTCAAGGACCGGCTGCCGGTGTCTCGCAACGAGAAAATCGTGGTCAAGCTGCTGTCGCCCGCCGACCGCGACGTCAAGCGCGAAGAAGACGGCAAGCTGGCCTGGGAATGGGAGCTGGAGCCGGGCAAGTCCCGCGACACCGTGCTGAAGTTCTCGGTGGACTATCCCGGCGACATTGACGTGTCGGGTATTTGAAGCCGTGAGGTGAAGCCTTGAAGTGAAGCCTTGAAGCCGCCGCCGCCCGCTCAATGGCGGCGGCAGAAATCGATGAATGCGTCGGGCTCCAAGGGCATGGACAAGCCATAGCCTTGCGCCACGTCGCAACCCAGTTCGCGCAGCAGCTGCACGTCGCGCTCTTGTTCGACGCCTTCGGCCACCACGCGCCGGCCCAGCACACGGCCCATTTCGATGGCGGCGGCCACCACGGCACGCGACGCGGCTTCGCGGTGCATGTGCACGATGAAGTCGCGGTCGATCTTCAATTCGGTAAACGGCATGGCCGAGAACAGCCGCATCGACGCGATGCCGGCCCCAAAATCGTCCATCGCCAATTCAAAGCCGCGTACCCGCAGCAGGTTCAAGACCGACGACAAGGCCAGCCAATCGTTGACCGGCTCGTCCTCGGTCAGTTCCACCTTCACCAAGCGCGCCGGCAGGCCGGCCCGCGCGCCCCGCTTTTCCAGCACGGCGGGCATGTCGCGCGAACACAGCGTGGAAGACGACGCATTGATGGCGATGGGCACGGCGATATCTTCGGCGTGCAAGGTTTGCAGCACTTCCAGCACGCGATCCGTCACCCGCAGGAACAACATCCGGTCCATGCCCAGGCGATGCGCGGCGGGCACGAAATCAGCGGCGGCAATGGATCCAAGCTCGGGATGGTCCCAGCGCGACAAGGCCTCGGCGGCCACCACCTTCCCCGTCGACAGGCTCATCTGCGGTTGCAGCACCACGCTCATGCCCTCGCCCGTGATCAGGGCGCGGCCCAATTCGGCTTCGATGACTTCGCGGCGTATCGATTGCTGCTGGGGCGTCGTCATGTCCTCGGCCGCCAGGCCCGCCTTGACGGCCTGATGCATGGACGTGCGCGACACCGGCTTGGACAGCGCCTGCGCCGAGGGGCAGCCCGCCTGCAGCGCCAGCCGCACGTGAGACTCCAGCAATTCGTCGCTCAGGCTGCTGATCCAGATGATGGGCGGCATGCTTTTCAGGCGGCCCGCGTCGACCAGGCGCCGCAGCTCGTTGGGCAGATGCGTGCCGTCGCCGTCGCTCATGACGATGTCGCTGATCACCAGATCGTAGAACTGGCGGCCCAGTGCGCTGATGGCTTCCGTGCTGCTGCCCACGCCGGCAACGCGCCGGTATCCCAACGCCAGCAGCATGTTCTGCAGGTACGCGCGTTCAACGGGGTGATCTTCGACCAGAAGAATCCGCCGCGCGGCGCCGGCGTCTGTTTTGGGCATTGCGTTCCGTCCTAATTCATAGGGCGTTATTCATAGGGCGGGCCGTTGCCGGCCACCGCTGGTTTTATCGGGGTTCATGCTACGGCATTCGCGCGCGATCTGTCGTTGTGAAGAAAGGGCTACGGCGATTTCCCCGCCGATAGGCGTAGGTTTGGGAACACCTGCCCGGTCCTGCCTCGGTCCGTTGTCGATACGCAACGCGACCGGCTCCGCCAGACGGTGGCAGCCCTCCGGCGGCGGGGCTACGCGGCCAGTGCGATAATGGCGACCATCACGCATCCAGCGCATTGGCGCATCTACGGCACGGAGCCCCCCTTGACCCGCATTGACGACCCCCAGCACGACCGCGAGGTCGGCACGGCCGACTCCACCCAGGACAACACGCGCACCGACGACACCCGCATCAGCGCCGTGCGTCCGTTGATTTCGCCCGCGCTCCTGCAGGACGAGTTACCCGTATCCCCCACCATTCAGAACCTGGTCGAGCAAAGCCGCGCCGAGATCGCCGACGTGCTGCATGGCCGCGACGACCGCCTGCTGATCGTGGTCGGCCCCTGCTCCATCCACGACCATGGTCAGGCCATGGACTACGCGCGCCAGTTGCGCGCCGCGGTCGACCAGCACAAGAAAGACCTGCTGATCGTCATGCGCGTGTATTTCGAAAAGCCGCGCACCACCGTGGGCTGGAAGGGCTACATCAACGATCCCCGCCTTGACGGCAGCTTCCGCATCAACGAAGGCTTGCGCCGCGCCCGCGAATTGTTGCTGGACATCAGCGGCCTGGGCCTGCCCATTGCCACCGAATTCCTGGACCTGCTCAGCCCGCAATACATCGCGGACTTGATCGCCTGGGGCGCCATCGGCGCGCGCACCACCGAAAGCCCCAGCCACCGCCAACTGAGCTCTGGCCTGAGCTGCCCGCTGGGTTTCAAGAACGGCACCGACGGCGGCGTGCAGATTGCGGCCGACGCCATGGTGGCCGCCAGCGCCAAGCACGCCTTCATGGGCATGACGAAGATGGGCATGGCCGCCATTTTTGAAACGCGCGGCAATCAGGACACGCACGTGATCCTGCGCGGCGGCAAGCAAGGCCCGAACTATGACGCGGCCAGCGTTGACGCCTGTTGCGCCGCCCTGCGCGCCGCCGGCCAGCGCGAGCAGGTCATGATCGATTGCTCACACGCCAACTCCAACAAGTCGCATCTGCGCCAGATCGACGTGGCCCAGGACATCGCCGCGCAGCTTTCGCGGGGCGACGCCCGCATCACCGGCGTCATGATCGAAAGCCATCTGGAAGAAGGCCGCCAGGACCTGAAGCCCGGCCAGCCCCTGCGCCGTGGTGTATCGATTACCGACGCCTGCCTGGGCTGGACCCAGACGGAACCGGTGCTGGACACCCTGGCGCAGGCCGTGCGTCAGCGCCGCGCCATCGCCGCCAAGCGCTAAGGAAATTCCTTAGCGGTAGAGGGCATACGGCGCCGGATCCACGTCCGGCGCCTGGCCCGTGATCAGGCTGGCAAGCAGCTTGCCGGTCACCGGGCCCAGCGTGAAGCCGTGATGCGCGTGGCCAAACGCCATCCATAACCCAGCGTGCCGAGGCGCGGGCCCGATCACCGGCCGCATATCAGGCATGCAGGGGCGGCATCCCATCCAGGGTTCTTTTTCAACCGCCGCGCCCAAGGGCAGCAATTGGCTGGCCAGTGCGCGCGTACGCTGAATCTGAATCGGCGAAGGCGGCGCATCGCGCGCCGCGAATTCCGCCCCGGTGGTCAGCCGCACACCCAACGTCATTGGCGTTACGACAAAGCCGCTGTCGATGTCCGCTACCGGGTGCGTCAGCGTGGCGCCGTCTTCCAGCGCGAAGTGCTGGTGATAGCCGCGCTTGACCGCCATGGGAATGCGGTAGCCCAAGGGCCGCAACACATCGGGTGACCAAGGCCCCATCGCCACGACCACGTCGCGGGCGTCGATGCGGCCGTCATCGCCTTGCACCTGCCATCCCTGGCTGCCGGCCGATTTCAGGGTGCGCGCATCGCCTCGCAGCAATTGCCCCCCGCGCTGCTGGAACAGGGCCGCATACCCCCGCGTCACCGCGCCGGGGTCAGACACGTTGACAGGGTCCAGCCAGTGCACGGCGCCCACCATGCGCTCGGACAGCGACGGCTCAAGCGCCGTCAGCGCCTGCCGGTCCAGCACTCGGTAGTTCAGCCCGTACGGCGCCAGCGACTCGGCTTCTGCGACGGCGCGCGCCAGGCCCGCCTGGGACCGCACCCCATCGATCCAGCCTGTGCGGCGGAACAAGGGCGAGAGGTTCGCATCGTCTTTCAGCGCGTCGTGCTCGGCTACGCTGCGCTCGATCAGCGGCAGCATCGCTTCAGCCGCGCGCGCCAGCCGCGCGGGCGATGAATGCCACCAGTAGCGCAGCAGCCAGGGCGCCACGCGCGGCAGAAAGCGCACGTGATAGCTCACGTCGGGCGTGTTGTTGCGTGCATAGCGCCACAGGCTGCGCCAATCACGCGGAAACGCATAGGGAATGACGCTGGCCCGTTCGATCAGGCCCGCGTTGCCGTAGCTGGTTTCCTCGCCGGGGCCGCGGCGGTCAAGCAGCACCACGGAACGTCCGCGCGCCAATAAATGCAGCGCCGTGCTGACGCCGACGATGCCCGCACCCAGAACCACAACGTCTGTTTTCATGCGCCGCATTCTGCGCCTTGCCCCCCGTGTTCGGCAAGGGCGCGCCAGCGTAGAATCGCCGCTCTCGCGCTGTGCTTTCCCCGACCCTTGCCCGCCATCCGGACCCCGCCATGCCCCTACCGCCCTTGCACCCCGTCACGCTCCATGGCGACATCGTGCGCCTGGAACCCATGGCCGCGCAGCATGCCGATGCGCTGGCGCAAGTGGGCCTGCATTCGGAACTCTGGCGTTTGCAGCCGGAACCCATCGCGACGGTCGACGACATGCGGCGCTATGTGACGCGCGCGTTGGAAGACGCGCAGGCGGGCGCCTGCCTGCCCTTTGTCATCGTGCAGCAAAGCACCGGGCAGATCATCGGCGCCACGCGCTACATGGACATTGCGCTGGCGCACAAGCGGCTTGAGATCGGCGCTACCTGGTTGACGCCGGCCTGCCAACGTTCGGGCGCCAACAGCGAAGCCAAGTTCTTATTACTTCGGCACGCTTTTGAAACAATTGGTATCATACGCATCGTTTTCAAGACGGAACTGAGCAATGCCCAGTCTCGCGCGGCCATTTTGCGCCTTGGGGCAATCGAGGAAGGCGTGTTTCGCAAGCATCTGATTTCACAGTCGGGGCGCACGCGCGACATGGTCTATTTCGCGATCCTCGACGACGACTGGCCATCGGTCAAATCACGCCTGCTGGCGCGACTGGCCTGGCCGCGCTAGGGCTTGCGCCGGGCTCCGCGCCACGTTCCTTTTCATCGCCGGACTGCGTTGTCCGGTACGCCCTTTTCAAGTCAGGTATGGATAGCACTCCCCTCATTCCCGCCGCAGTCTCCGCTGCGCGGCACAGCATTTTCATCTACACGGAAGAACAGCGCGGCAACCAACTGGTTGAATCGCCCGTCATTGGCATGCTTTCCGATGTTTCGGGCTCGGACAAGCTCATCGTGGCGCAAGATCCCCACAGCGGCTTGAAGTTCATCTATCGGGTGGACCACGAAAGCAGCAACCTGGATGCCGCCGCCATCACCGAGCAGGAACCGGCCGCGTTCGACGGCAAGACCTCGGTCCAGATCAACGCCATGTCTTACCGCCTGGGCAACGCCGAGAATGCGATGAAATTGCTGCGCGGCAAAAAACAGTGGATCCAGGACAAGGGCGCGGTACTGTCGGTGTTGCTGCAAAACGCGGCCGCGCGCAAGACGCGCTTTGCCTCGGCGCGTATCGAACGCGACCGCATGCGCAAGGTGCCGGCCGGCGTGCCCATCGAATATCTGCCTACATAAATCGGATGGAACCAGACGCGGGTGTCTTATCCACAATTTCTGTGGATAAGGCGCGCGGCTATGCGCGTCCTGCGGCCCTTGCCAGCACGCTGTACGGCCTGCGCAATGTTTGATCAGGCACAAATTGCCGCTGGACTGGATGGCATCCAGGCGGCATGCTGCACCGCCGCGACATCGATGATGATATTCTCCGCAGGCATCAACGATACGAAACGTTTCATGCGTTCCGCCGCCTGGCTTGTGCCCACGCCAGCGGACGCTTATCCCAAACAGAACCCGTAGCATGTCAGGAGCGAAAAGCGTGTTTGCCCTTGAATCGCGTCGCGTGCAAACGCGAGCGGAGACCGCGCCGTGACGATTATCGTTGTCGATGATCACGGCGACTGGCGCGACACGATCGTCGAGTACATCCAGGATCTGGGGCTGGACAAAGCCATCCTCACGGCCGGATCGCTGGCCGAACTGGATCAACTGATGCTGTCCGTGACGCCGGGCATCCTGGTGCTGGACGCCATGCTGCCCGACGGCGACGCGCTGACCCGCATCTCGCAATTGCGCACCCGCTATCCGTCGATGGGTATCGTGATGCTGACCGGCCGCCTGCTCAGCGAAGACAAGGTGTCGGGCCTGAGCCTGGGCGCCGATCACTACCTGACCAAACCCGTGAATCTGGCCGAATTGGGCGCCACGTTGGTGTCGCTGTCGCGACGACTGCGCGTGGTGCCGGCAGAGGCCGACGACGCCGGTGGCAACACCTGGCGATTCGATCCCGCACGGCGCACGCTGGTGTCGCCCGGCCAAGTGTGTGTGGACATCACCGACACCGAAAGCCGGCTGATCGGCGCGCTGATCCAGGCCGCGCCGCTGCCCTTGTCGCGGGGCCGCCTGGTCGAGGCGCTGGGCGCCAGCATCGACGCCTACGACACGCATCGGCTGGACGCGCACATGCATCGGCTGCGCCGCAAACTCCGCGCGCAGGCCGCGGGCGACCTGGGCATACGCACCGTGTATGGTGTCGGCTATGTGTGCACCACGCCCGTCCAGGTCGTGGGCAGCGCCAAACCCTGATATTTGTTCACAGGCTCTCTCCTTCCATGCGCCCTGCCCTCCGTCCCCGCCGCTCCGTTCTCTACATGCCCGGCGCCAACGCGCGCGCCTTGGACAAGGCCCGTGGGCTGGACGCCGATGCCCTGATTCTTGACCTGGAAGACGCCGTGGCGCCCGACGCCAAGGCACAGGCCCGCGCGCAGGTCGCCGCGGCCTTGAAGCAAGGCGGCTACGGCCACCGCGAGTGCATCGTGCGCATCAATGCGCTGGACACGCCGTGGGGCCACGACGACGTCGTCGCCATTGCGCAGGCCGGCGCCGACGCCGTGTTGCTGCCCAAGGTGCAATCCGCCGCCCAACTGGCCGCGCTGGCCCAGGCGCTGGACGCCGCCGGCGCGCCGTCCGACCTGCCCTTATGGGCCATGGCGGAAACGCCGCTGGGTTTTCTGCGGCTGGACGCCATTGCAGGCGGTCACCCCCGGCTGTCCGCCATCGTGGTGGGCACGTCCGACCTGGTCAAGGACCTGCACGCGCGCCACACGCCCGGCCGTGAAGAAACCCTGTTAGCGCGATCGCTTGCCGTCATGGCCGCGCGCGCCCACGGCTTGGCGGTCCTGGACGGCGTGCACCTGGACTTGAACGACGACGCGGGCTACGCGGCTGCCTGCGAGCAAGGGCGCGACCAGGGCTTTGACGGCAAGACGCTGATCCATCCCAAGCAGATCGCCGCCGCCAACGCCGCCTTTGCGCCCACCGACAGCGAACTGGCCCTGGCGCGCAAGCGTCTGGATGCCTGGCGCCAGGCACAGGCCGCCGGCCAGGGCGTGGCCGTGGTGGACGGCGCGCTGGTCGAAAACCTGCACGCCGAAGAGGCCGAGCGCGTGCTTGCCCTGGCCGAGGCTATCTCGGGCACTGCTTCCGAGGCTTGAGCCCCTAAAACGGGCTTCGTCTGCGCCAATGCGCGCGGCCCGGTACAATACTGCCCACGATTGGACGACGCCCCTTGCCTGGGGCGCGTCTCTTCACCTTTTCGCGCCGATGTCCGCCTGCTGTGTCATGGCTGCGCGCGCGAACCACCCGGTTCCCTTTTTTGCGCCGCGCCTTGTGGCGGGAGCCTCGCCGCGCGCCTGCCGCGTCACCCCCTGCCCCAAGATTCATGATCCGCTTCCAACAAGTTTCACTCATGCGCGGCGTCAAGCCCTTGCTCGACAAGGTCGACCTGCTCTTGAACCCCGGCGACAAGATCGGCCTCATCGGCGCCAACGGCGCCGGCAAGTCCAGCCTGTTCGGCCTTTTGCGCGGCACGCTGCACGCCGACCAGGGCGACCTTGACTACCCTTCAAGCTGGCGCATGGCCTACGTGGCGCAGGAAACCCCCGCGCTGGACCGCCCCGCCATCGAATACGCGATTGACGGCGACGTCACCTTGCGCAAGCTGGAAGCGGAACTGGCGGCATTGGAAGCCGAACCCGAAAGCGCCGAAAACGGTTTGCGCATGGGCGACATCTACGCCGCGCTGGCCGATGCCGATGCCTACACGGTGCATTCGCGCGCCGAACAATTGCTGACCGGCCTGGGCTTCACTCAAGAGCAGATGCATCTGCCGCTGACCAGCTTTTCCGGCGGCTGGCGCATGCGCCTGAACCTGGCGCAAGCGCTGATGTGCCCGTCTGACCTGCTGCTGCTGGACGAGCCCACCAACCACTTGGACCTGGACGCCATCATCTGGCTGGAAGACTGGCTCAAGCGCTACCCGGGCACGCTCATCGTCATCTCGCACGATCGCGACTTCCTGGATGGCGTGGTCAACGTCATCGTCCATATCGACGAACGCAAGCTCAAGCGTTATTCGGGCAATTACTCGTCGTTTGAACGCCAACGCGCCGCCCAGTTGGAACTGGCGCAAGGCATGATGGAAAAGCAGATGCGGCAACGTTCGCACCTGCAATCGTTCATTGACCGCTTCAAGGCCCAGGCCAGCAAGGCCCGTCAGGCGCAAAGCCGCATCAAGGCGCTGGCCCGCATGGAAGAAGTGGCGCCGCTGCGCGCCGCCGCCGAATTCTCGTTTGAATTCCGCGAGCCCCTGCGCGCGCCCAACCCCTTGCTGACCATGGACAAGGTCAGTGCCGGTTACCGCGTGGAAGACGAAGACACGCAGGCCGTGTCCGACAAGATCATTGTGTCGGGCATCAATTTTTCGCTTCAGGCCGGCCAGCGCATCGGACTCCTGGGCATCAACGGCGCGGGCAAGTCCACGTTCATCAAGACCATCGCGGGCGACCTGGCCACGTTGGGCGGCGACACGCAGTTCAACAAGGGCCTGTCCATCGGCTACTTTGCCCAGCACCAGGTGGAAATGCTGCGTCACGACGAATCTCCGTTGTGGCACATGATGAAGCTTGCACCCACCGTGCGCGAGCAAGAGCTGCGTAACTTCCTGGGCAGCTTCAACTTCAACGGCAACATGGCCACCAGTTCCATCGCGCCCTTCTCCGGCGGCGAAAAAGCGCGCCTGGCGCTGGCGCTGATTGTCTGGCAGCGCCCCAACCTGCTGTTGCTGGATGAGCCCACCAACCACTTGGACCTGGAAACGCGTGAGGCGCTGACCACGGCGCTGGCGCAATTCGAAGGCACCTTGATGCTGGTCTCGCACGACCGTCACCTGCTGCGCGCCACCACCGACGAGTTCATCATCGTGGCCGACGGCGTCGTCAAACCGTTCGATGGCGCCCTGGACGACTACAAAGACTGGCTCTACAAAACCAAACTGGCCGCCAAAGCCGCCTGATCGCGTTACAATCCCGCGAATTGCCGGCAGGCGCCTTCGATGCGTCGCTTGCACGGCAACCTTCAACCCCGTCCCGCTGTACGCGGGACGAGTTTTTTCAGCGCTCGTAGATGACGATCAAAGACCAACTATTTCTCGCCAGCCAGTATCTTGCGCCGCATCACCTGGTGTCGCGCTTCTTCGGATACGCCTCAGACTGCCGGGAACCCGCGGTCAAGAATTGGATGATTTCGCGCTTTGTCCGCAAGTACGGAGTGGACATGCGCGAAGCCTTGCAAGAAGACCCGTTGGCCTACGACTGCTTCAATGACTTCTTCACCCGCGCGCTGAAAGACGACGCGCGCCCGCTGGACGATGAACCCGGTTCGGTGCTCTGTCCGGCCGACGGCGCCATCAGCCAATTGGGCGCCATCGAGCAAGGGCGCATTTTCCAGGCCAAGGGCCACAGCTATGGTCTGGTTGACCTGCTGGGCGGCGACGTGGAACGCGCCGCGCCTTTCCAGGGCGGCGAATTCGCCACCGTCTACCTGTCGCCCAAGGACTACCACCGCGTCCACATGCCGGTGGCCGGCACGCTGCGCGAAATGGTGCATGTGCCGGGTCGGTTGTTCTCGGTGAACCCGCTGACCGCGCGCAACGTGCCGCGCCTGTTCGCGCGCAACGAGCGCGTGGTCTGCATATTCGATACCGAGCTCGGCCCCATGGCGGTGGTGCTGGTGGGCGCGATGATCGTCGCGTCGATTGAAACGGTCTGGGCCGGCCTGGTGACGCCGTTCAAGCGTCGCGTGAAGTCGGTGCGCTATGACGCCACGGCGCGCGCGCCGATCCATCTGGAGAAAGGCGCGGAGATGGGCCGCTTCAAGCTGGGTTCGACCGCGATCGTGCTGTTTGGCCCGGACAAGATCCGCTGGGCCGACACGCCGTCGGTGCTGGGTCCCGTGCGCATGGGCGAACTGCTGGCCTTGCCCACGGCGCGGCCCTGACCGCCTTGGAAGATGCTTGCACGCCGCTTGCACCCCGCTTGTACGCCGCCTGCAAGTTGATTCCAAAAAGCGAATAAGCATTTCGCAATCTATTCGCTTTCATCGATAAAGCAGGGTTGTTAGATTACGGGCTTTTGCCGGCCCGCCATGACTTCCAACGCCCTGCCCGTTCCTACGCCTGCCAGCACGCCGACCACCAGCGCAGCCGCCCCCGTGCCGCGCGCGCTTGCCCGCATGCTTAGCCTGAATGACTTTGAAGCCGCGGCGCGCAAGCGCTTGCCCCGGCCTATCTTCGGCTACGTGGCGGGCGCCGCGGAAGACAACCAGTCGCTGCACGACAACCGCCGCGCCTTCGCCCAATACAGCTTCGCGCCCCGCGTGCTGGTTGACGTGTCACGCCGCACGCAAAGCACGGAAATTTTCGGACGCCGCTACGCCTCGCCGTTCGGTATTGCCCCCATGGGCATCAGCGCCTTGTCGGCGTACCGGGGCGACGTTGTGCTGGCCCGCGCCGCGCGAGACGAAGGCATCCCCGCCATCCTCAGCGGCACGTCGCTCATTGCGCTGGAAGACGTGATCCGCGAAGCGCCCGGCACCTGGTTCCAGGCCTATCTGCCGGGCGATCCCGCAAAAATCGACGCCTTGGTCGACCGGGCACGCCGCGCCGGTTATGAAACCTTGGTATTGACCGTCGACATCCCCGTGTCCGCCAATCGCGAAAACAACGTGCGTACCGGCTTTTCAACGCCGCTCAAACCCAGCCTGCGCCTGGCGTGGGACGGCTTGACCCGGCCGCGCTGGCTGGCGGGTACCTTCCTGCGCACCTTGCTGGCCCCCGGCATGCCGCATTTTGAAAATTCATTCGCCACGCGCGGCGCGCCCATTGTGTCTGCGTCCGTGCTGCGCGACTTCACCGCGCGCGATCACCTGAATTGGGAACACGTGGCGCGCATACGCCGCCAGGGGCGGGGCGCCTTGATCATCAAGGGCATCCTGCATCCGCAAGACGCGGCGCTGGCGCGCCAGCACGGCGCCGATGGCGTCATCGTGTCCAACCACGGCGGCCGCCAACTGGATGGCGCCATCTCGCCGCTGCGTGCCCTGCCCCGCGTGGTTGACGCGGCGGGCAGCATGACCGTGATGATGGACAGCGGCGTGCGGCGCGGTGGCGATGTCTTGAAGGCGCTGGCGCTGGGCGCGCGCTTTGTATTCGTGGGCCGGCCGTTCAACTATGCGGCGGCGGTCGGCGGGCAGGCAGGCGTGGCGCACGCCATCCACCTGCTGCGCGCGGAAGTCGACCGCAACATGGCAATGCTGGGCATCAACAGCCTGCGGGAAATGAATGCGGACTTGCTCTGGCGTGACGGGCCGGGCGACCACTGAACGGCCTGTTGCTGAACCGGACACGGCCGGGCAGCGCGACGCGGCATAGAATGGCGGTTCCCTGGCCTGCCCCCTTCCCGCCGTGTCCCTACGCCAATCCTCGTTCTTCCTGCGCTTTCTGACACTGGGTGCGCTGGCCCACGTCTATGTCGGCGCGCGCTTGATCCCGGACGCGCAGTTGCCCGCCGCTGGTGCGGCCGCCGCCATCATCGCCCTGCTGCTGTCGTGCATCCTGATTCCCATGGGGATGCTGGCCCGTTCCTCGGTGAACCCGCCCTGGGGCGATCGCATTGCGTGGGTCGGGTTGATCGCGATGGGGCTGTTTTCGTCCCTGTTCGTCTTGACCGTCATCCGCGACGCCGCCCTGCTCTTGACGTGGCTGGTCACGCTGCTGGCCAACGCCAGCCTGCCCTGGCTGGACCTGCGCCGCTACAGCGCCTGGGCGGTTGCCGCACTGGCATTGGCGGGCACGCTGGTCGGCTTCTACAACGCGCGCAGCCGGGCCCGGGTGGTGGATGTGGACGTGCCCATCGCCGGCTTGCCGCAAGATCTGGACGGCTTCACCATCGTGCAGATCAGTGATGTCCACGTCGGCCCGACCATCAAGAAGCAATACGTGCAGGCCATTGTCGATGCCGTGAACGAACTGCTGCCCGACGTCATCGCCATCACCGGCGACGTGGTGGACGGCAGCGTCGAGCATCTGGCCGAGCAAGCCAGCCCGCTGGCTTCGCTGCGTGCGACTTACGGCGTGTACCTGGTGACGGGCAACCATGAATATTATTCAGGCGCCACGCCCTGGATCGCCGAATTCCGCCGGATGGGTTTGCGTGTGCTGTTGAACGAGCATGCGGTCATCCACCCATCGGGCTTGCCGGTGGTGGTGGCGGGCGTCACGGATTTCAGCGCCGGCGCGTTTGATCCCCAACACCGCAGCAATCCCAAGGCGGCGCTGGCCGGCGCCCCCGCCGACGCCTGCGCCAAGATTCTGCTGGCGCACCAGCCGCGCAGCGCGGCGGCGGCAGAACCGCTGGGCTACAGCTTGCAGTTGTCGGGCCACACGCATGGCGGGCAGTTTTTTCCGTGGGGGTTCTTCGTGCGCTTCCAGCAGCCCTTCACGGCGGGCCTGCATCGGCTAGGCAAGATGTGGGTCTATACCAGCCGGGGTACCGGCTACTGGGGGCCGCCCCCGCGGTGGGGCGCGCCGTCTGAAATCACGCGCCTGCGCTTGCGCACGGCGTCGGGGCGCGTCTGAATGGCAACGCGCCGACGCGCTTAGTCCGCCTGCGGCGCGTTGTCGGGCAAGGGGCCGCGCTCCAGGTAGCTGGTCAGCGCGATGTCGCTGGTGGTGTTGGTGATGCCGTCAATCTGGTGGATGCGGGCCAGCAGCAGCTCAAGCGCCTGCGTGTCACGCACCCGCACTTTCAGCAGCATGGCGCTTTTGCCGGTGATGGTGTGAATCTCTTCCACCTCGGTCAGCTCGGCCAGGCCCAGCACCTGTTGCGTGATCGTCCAGTTGGCGGTGTCCACATGCACGAAGGCCAGCAAGGGCCGGCCGATGCGCGCGCCATCCAGCCGGGCGGCAATGCCTTTGATCAGCCCGTCGCGCTTCAAGCGCTTGACCCGTTCATGCACCGCGGGGGCCGACAGGTTCAGTAATTTGCCTAGCTCGGCGTAGCTTGGCGTGGCGTCGTCCGCCAGCAACGTTAATAGTTTTCGGTCGCGATCGTCTAGGTCTGGCATCGGAATCAAGTTCTGCCTTACGGCATTCGGACTTTGATGGAATAAGGAAATATCGGCGTAATCCCTTATTTTATTCCAATAAAATTCGCGGCATGCAGAACCGTAGCAAGCGACAATCCCACCCCGCGTCCGCCGTGCCCGCCTTGATGTTTGCCGTCAGCGTCGTGGGTTCCAACGGCTTGGCGCTAAGCCCCATCTTGACCGACGTAGCGCGCTCGTTTTCAACGTCGGCGCTGACCATCAGCACCGCCATTTCGGCCTACGGCGCGGCCACGGCGGCAAGCGCCTTTTTCCTGGCCGCGCGCATCGACCGCATCGGCATCCGCCGTTCGCTCTTGGGCGCCATGCTGGTGCTGATCGCGGCCCTGGTCCTGTCCGCCCCCGCGCCGCACTGGATCGTGCTGACCTTGGCGCAGGCCTTGGCCGGCGCGGCGGCGGGCGTCATCCTGCCCGCGGCCTATGGCTCGGCATCGCTGGTGGCGCCTGCCGGGCAAGAGACGCGCACGCTGGGGCGCGTGATTGCCGGGTGGTCGGTGTCCTTGGTGGCGGGCGTGCCCTTGTCCGCGCTGATCTCGGACGCTGTCGGCTGGCGCGCCACCTACGGCACCCTGGCCCTGTGCGCCACGATCGCGCTGCTGGGCCTGCGCAAGCTGCCCGAACGCCGCGCGGAAAATCCCGCGCCGCTGCGCCTATCGCGCTTGCTTGCCCCGCTTTCCTATCGCGACGTGCCCGTGCTGCTGCTGGCGTGCCTGGCGTTCTCGTCCGCGTTCTACGGCGTCTACGCCTTCCTGGCCGACCACGTCCGCACACTGTTGGCGCTAAGCGCCGGCAAGGTGGGCTTCATCGCCTTCGCTTATGGCGCGGGCTTCATGCTGGCGGGGTTTGCCGGCGCGCCGCTGATTGAACGCCTGGGGCCGCGGCGTGCCTTGCCACTGGCCTTGGCGACGATCGCCACGGTGTATCTGGTGTTGCTGCCCGCTACGCACGCCTTGGCGGCGGTACTGGCCATTGCCGTGCTCTGGGGCGCCGCGTCGCAGATCAGCTTGAACCTGCTTGTCCTGCTGCTGTCGCGCGCACGGCCCGATGAACGTGGCGCGGTGCTGGGCTTGAATACCTGCACGACGTATCTGGGCGCCAGCGTGGGCACGGCGGTCGCCGGCACGCTGTACACGCATGCGGGCTTTGAAGCCTTGGGCGTGTGCGCATCGGCCGTCGTGGGCCTGGCCGCGCTGGGCCTGCATTGGCGCTTGAACGGCCGCCGCGCCGAACGGCGCGAGGCGGCGGCGTAACGTCCCTTCTGGACTACCAGGGGAAGGTGATCAGGTCGCCGTACAAACGCTTCAAGGTCGCTTTGACCTCGGGCGAGTTCTGGTAGATGGCAATGAACTTCAGCAAGCGCGGGTCTTGCGCCTTGTCGGGCGTGGTTACCCAGCGGATGGCGTAGCGGCGGATGCTGGCGGGGTCGGTGTTGTCGAACGCCAGCCCATCCTTTTCATTCAGGCCCGCCTGCTTGGCAAAGGTGGTGTAGGTGACCGACGCCGTCACGTCATCAAAGGTGCGCGCGGATTGCGAGCCTTCAATCTGCACGAACTTCAGCTTCTTGGGGTTGGACACCACGTCTTGCAGCGTGGCCTGGTGGGCCACGCCGGGCTTCAGTTTGATCAAGCCAATCGATTCCAGCAGCAGCAAGGCGCGGCCCGTGTTGACCGGGTCGTTGGGCACGGCGATGGTCGCGCCGTCCGGCACCGTATCGCCCTTCTTCAGCTTCTTGGAAAACAGGCCGATGGTGGTGGAATAACCATAGGCGATGGGGGTCAGGTTCGCGCCCCGGCGCTGGTTGAACAGTTGCAGAAACGGTTCGTGCTGGAAGAAATTGGCATCAACCGAACCATCGGCCACGGCGATGTTGGGCAGCACCCAATCATTGAATTCCACCAGTTGCACCTCCAGGCCCTCTTTCTTGGCTTGGGCAATGGCTTGCTCGGTGGCTTCGTTGGCCACGCTGGCAATCACGCCGATGCGCAAGGGCTTGTCTTGCGCGGTGGCCGTGGCGCAGGCCGCCACGCTCAGGGCCAGCACGGCCGCGCCGCGCGTCAGGGTGGAAAACAACGAATGCAAGTGCATGAAAGCCATCCAAAGGGAATCAAAGCCGGCGCGCGAACGATAGGTGATCAGGGCAAGCGGGTGGGTTGATCGGCGCGCAGCCGCTATTGTGCAGCAGCAGGCTCGCGTGTCCGGCAATAGCCATTGTTGCGCAATGGCGATGATTGACCCAGCACGTAAGCAAACGGCCAGGGTACTATCCGCCCAATGATGAACCCCACCGGAGCCCGCAGCGTGCAGAACCCTGTTGCCTTGCCTACCCAAATCTCCCTGATCGGCGCGCCCACGGATATCGGCGCGGGCGCTCGCGGCGCGTCGATGGGCCCGGAAGCCTTGCGCGTGGCGGATCTGGGTCCCGTGATCGAGGCGCAGGGGTTTGAAGTGATAGACCGCGGCAACCTCTACGGCCCCGCCAACCCTTGGCTGCCGCCCCATAACGGCTATCGCCATCTGGCGGAAGTGGCCGCGTGGAACCAGGCCGTGCATGACGCCGTCTACGCCGAACTCAGCCAGGGCCGTCTACCCATCCTGCTAGGCGGCGACCACTGCCTGGGCATCGGCTCCATCAGCGCCGTGGCGCGCCATTGCCGGGAAGCCGGCAAGAAGCTGCGCGTGCTGTGGCTGGACGCGCATGCAGACTTCAACACCCATGCGCTGACCCCCACCGGCAATATCCATGGCATGCCCGTGGCCTGCCTGTGCGGCTACGGCCCGGCAGAGATCACCGGCATGTCTGGCCAGACGCCCGACATCGAACCAGGCTGGGTACGCCAGATCGGCATCCGCAGCGTGGACCAAGGTGAAAAGCAGTTGGTGCACCAGGCCGGCCTGGAAGTGTTCGACATGCGCTATCTGGATGAAATGGGCATGCGCGCCACGATGGACGCCGCGCTGGCGGGCCTGGATGCCGACACGCACCTGCATGTGAGCTTCGACGTGGACTTCCTGGACCCCGACATCGCGCCCGGCGTCGGCACCACCGTACCCGGCGGCCCCACTTACCGCGAAGCGCAGTTGTGCATGGAAATGATTGCCGACACGGGCTTGATGCGCTCGCTGGACGTGGTGGAACTGAACCCCGCGCTGGACGTGCGCAACAAGACGGCGGAAGTGGCCGTGGACCTGATCGAAAGCCTGTTCGGAAAATCGACGTTGATGCGCCGGGGCAGTTGAGCGCTACGGCGCTTTCGCCTTTGCGCCTGGGCCCTTGAATACCGGCTACCCCTCGCGGGCGCGCCGGATAGCTTGCGCGGCATCCTGCAAATGCGCCAGGTTCTGATCCCGCGCTTCCCACACGCGCGGCGTCGGCCCGGCCATGCATAGCGCGTACCATTCCCCGCCCAAATCCAGCGCCACCGCCAGGCCGGTCAGGTCCGCCACGCTTTCGCCGACGTTCGCGGCCCAACCGCTCTCCTCTACCCGCGCCACCTCGGCCAGCAAGGCCTCGCGCGTCGTCAGCGTGCGCTCGGTATGTCGGGTGTAGTCGGCGGCCGCCAACACGCTATCCCGTTCCGCCGCCGGCAACCGCGCCAGCACCGCCTTGGCGACGGCACTGGTATGCAAGGGCCGCCGCTCGCCCGGCCGCGCGGCGTAATGCACGGGTTGCGTGGACTCCACCACGTCTAGAAACACCACGGCGCCGTCCTGGATCTTGCCCAGCATGACGGTTTCATTGGCCGCATCGCGCAAGGCCAGCAGATGCGGGCGAACCTGTTCCAGCCAGGGGTCGCCAGACTGGATCAGCGCGCTTAGCGCTTGCAGCCGCGCGGTGGGGTAATACCCGCCGCGCCGCCGCACTTCATACAAATAACCGCGTGCCACCAGCGTGCGCACCAGGGCCAGGCAACTGGACATGGGCGCGCCCAAGCCCTGGGCCAATTCGGTCAGCGGCATGGGCCGCCGCGCCTGCGCAAAAAGTTCGATCAGATCCAACGTTCGGGCGACGAGCTTCACTTCCATGGTGGCGACCTTTTTCGCGGCGCTACCTGAGCAAAAACGACGAATCTGCTAGGTAATCCACTATGTTGACTTTTCATATGGGCGAACCTAAATTCTTGCACAGGAATTTAATTTCACATACAAGAATTCCACTTCAGCCGGCAGGATTCCGGCTGCCCCCTCGGCGGTTCCGCGTCATCACCAAGAACTCAAACAATCGGCTCGTTTCCGGGCCGGGGAGACAGACAGATGCGTATCAAACCCCTGTTGGCGGCCGCGCCCGCCACGATGGCCGCCTGCGCGGCGCAAGCTCAATCGGATGTGGTGCGCCTGGGCGTATCCAATGACCGATCGGGCATCTACTCGGATTTAGGCGGACAAGGTTCCGAGATGTCGGTGCGCATGGCCGTCGAGGACTTCGGCGGCAAGGTGGCGGGCAAGACCGTGGAAGTGGTGGGCGCCGACAACCAGAACAAGGCGGACGTGGCCTCGGCGCTGGTGCGGCGCTGGTTCGACACGCAAGGCCTGGTTGCCGTGGTGGACGGCGGCGCCAGTTCGGCTGGGCTGGCCGCGCAAGGCGTTGCCCGGGAAAAAGGCGGCACGGCGTTGATCAGCGGCGGCTTTGCTGGCGACTTCAGCGGCAAGCAATGCAGCACGCTCAGCACGCAGTGGGCGCCCGACACCTACGCCCTGTCGAACGCCGTCGTGAAAAGCGTGGTGCAAGCCGGCGGCAAGTCCTGGTACTTCATCACCACCGATTACGTATTCGGCAAATCGCTGGAAAGCAATGCCACCCGTTTCGTGCAAGAAGCGGGCGGCAAGGTGCTGGGCAGCACGCGCCATCCGCTGGGCGCCCTGGACTTCGCCTCGTTCCTGCTGCAAGCACAGGCCTCGAAGGCAGAAGTGGTGGGCCTGGCGAGCGCGGGCGGTGACCTTGTCAACCTGATCAAGCAAGCACAGGAATTCGGCCTGACCGGCGGCAAGCAGCGCTTGTTGACCTTCCTGACCTTCATCAACGACGTCCAGGCCATGGGCCTGCCCGTGGCGCAGGGCCTGACCTTTCCCACCGGGTTTTACTGGGACGCCGACGAAGACACCCGCGCCTGGACCAAACGCTGGCAACAGAAGATGGGCGTGACGCGCCCGCCGTCCATCGTGCAGGCGCTGAGCTATGTGGCCACCACGCACTACCTGCAAGCCGCGCAGGCGGCCGGCACCTTCGAGGGCGAAGCGGTCAATAAGAAGATGCGTGAATTGCCCATCACCACCAAGCTCATCAAGAATGCCCGCATCCGCCCCGAGGACGGCCGCGTCATCATGGACCTGTATCTGGTTGAAGTGAAAAAGCCCGCCGAATCCAAGTACCCGGGCGACTTCTACCGCATCTTGTCCACGGTGCCGGGCGACAAGGTGTTCGTGTCGTTGGCCGACAGCGAATGCCCCCTGATCAAAAAGTGAATATCGCGCCACGGCGCGCGGGTGTAGGCTGCTGGCTATAACAACCCCAAACGGAGACATCCCCATGAAGTGCTATTGCGTCGTCAACTTCCGCGAGCCCTTGCAGGAAATGGAGCAGCCCACGCCTACCCCCCAAGGGACACAGGTGCTGTTGAAAGTGCGCGCCGCGGGCGTCTGCCACAGCGATATCCACTTGTGGGAAGGCGGCTACGACCTGGGCCAGGGCCGCCCCCTGGCCCTTAAAGACCGCGGCGTGTCGCTGCCGTTGACGATGGGCCACGAAACGGTAGGCAGCGTGGTGTCGGCCGGGCCGGACGCGCAAGGCCTGTCCAGCGACAAGAACTACCTGGTGTATCCGTGGATCGGCTGCGGCAAATGCACGCCTTGCCTGGCCGGCATGGAAAACCATTGCAGCGCGCCCGCCTGCCTGGGCGTGCACCGCGCGGGCGGCTACGCCGACCACATCGTGGTGCCGCATCCTAAATACCTGATCGACATCGGCGACCTTGACCCCGCGCAGATCGCGCCGTACGCCTGCTCGGGCCTGACCACGTATTCCGCGCTGAAGAAGATCGGCGCGGACATCTACCGCGAACATCCCGTGGTGATCTTCGGCGCGGGCGGCCTGGGGCTGATGAGCCTGACGCTGATCAAGGCATTGGGTGGCGCGGGCGCCATCGTGGTCGACATCGACCCCGCCAAGCGCGCAGCCGCGTTGGAAGCCGGCGCGCTGGCCGCCATCGACGGCGCCGCGCCGGACGCCGCGCAGCAGATCATCAAAGCCGCGGGCGGCAAGCCGGTTCAGGCCGCGATCGACCTGGTCGGCGCGCCCGCCACCACCTCGCTGGCGTTCGACTTCCTGACCAAGGGCGGCAAACTCATCATCGTCGGCCTGTTTGGCGGGGCCTCGTCATGGCCGATCGCGTTGATTCCCATGAAGGCCATGTCCATCATCGGCAGCTACGTCGGCAACCTGGCGGAATTGCAGGAATTGATGGAATTGGTGCGCGCGGGCAAGGTGCCCCCCATGCCGGTACACCGCCACGCGCTGGCCGAGGCCGACAGCGTATTGGCGGCGTTGCGGGCCGGCAAGGTGGTGGGCCGCGCGGTACTGACCACCGCTTGAAGCCTGGCCAGGCGGTACAAAGGGAGCCTTCTGGGGCTCCCTTTTTTGTTCATGCGGCTTTCAGGCGCGGGTCGTACACAAACCGTTCGCGCCGCACCACCACGATATGTTCCGCATCCGGATGCGCCGGATTGATCAGCAGGTTGCAGTCGGGCACGCCGCGATAAGGCACGATGGCGCTGGGCAATTCAAGCAGCGCCGACACGCCGGATTCCACCCAGTTGTCGCCCACCGCCTGCGAGGCTTCGGCAAACGGCACCGCCTCCCAGAACGGGAAATCGCGCTGCAACTGGTTCACCGTCAACACCTGGCGGGCATCATGAATGGCACGCGGCACGGCCACTTCGATCAGATAACGATTGGCTTGTTCGGACGCCCGAACGGCAAAATGCACCACGGTTTCCAGCACCGCCAACGCCACGCTGGATGAGGTATACACCACCGCCGTGCCCGGGCTGTTGTAGCGCCCGCCCACCGCCGCCGCCCCCGCCCCGCTCAAGTCATCGGCGCGGTACGTGCCGGCCGTGGTGCCGCTGCGCCACAGGGAAATGAAATCACTCATGCGTACACGCCGGCCGCCGCCCGGGCCAGAGTGTCTTCCACGATGCGGCTGCTGGCGTCCGACGTCAGCAAAGACAAGGGCTTGACGTTGCCCAACGCAGGCACGGGCGTGTTTAGCCACTGCACGGCCTCGTCGTCGCTGCCCAGCACCTGACGCGCCACGCGCGCTACGCGGGCCACGCGCGCCAGCCGATCGGATTCGCCCAGCGGCAGCATCTGCCCTTCCCGGGTCCAGCGCGACAGCGATGCGGCCTTGACCTCGGTGATGGCCATGATTTCGGACTTGGGCACTTGCAGGAAATCGGCCGCGTCGTCCACCATCTGCGCGGGCAGGCCCCGGCGCACGTCGCGCGCCATATCGCTTAGCGGGCTGTCCACCAGCTCCTGGAACAACTGCTTGGCGCGCGCCGTTGCGCGGCGTGGCGGGCGGGTGGCGGCAGCGCCGCGCTTGTCGGCCGATTTTCCGGGAATGGCGATGGTCATCATGCGCTCCTGGGATCCAGAGACCCTGTACCAAACAGAATTTATGATATCCCATTTGGAAATCGAGCCGCAAGCTGCAAAGCCGCGTCTGTTCGCCCGGGCGTGCACCGAAATTGGGCATATCATAGGCGGCGTTACACACGATCACTTACAAGGACTGGCAATGACGGACCGGCAGTTGACGATACTTGCGGCGTTGAATCTCATGGTGGCGGTAGGCGCGGGCGCTTTCGGCGCGCATGGCCTCAAGCGCATGCTGACGCCAGAGCTGCTGTCCGTCTGGCAGACGGGCGTGCTGTATCACCTGATCCACGCGCTGGGCCTGTTCGTCATCGCACTGCTGGGCGCCCGCTTCGGTTCGCCCTTGCTATCCGCCGCCGGCGTGGTGATGTTTGTGGGCATCGTGCTGTTCTCAGGCAGCTTGTACACGCTGTCGCTGACCGGCGTGCACTGGCTGGGCGCGGTTACCCCCTTAGGCGGAACCGCCTTCCTGGCCGCCTGGGCCATGGTCGCGCTGGCGGCCTATCGCGCCCAGGGCTGATCCTCACCTCATTCGCGCGTCCCCTTTCCCCACGGCGGCAGGAACCGCCGCCCTTGCAGGTTTCCGATGTCTTCCTCATCTGTATTGCCCGCCGCCCGGGACCACTCCGCCTTCGCAGGCATCGCCTGTGTGGTGGGCGGCATCTTTTTTCTGACGCTTAGCGACGCCAACGCCAAATGGCTGGGCGAGCACTACAACCCGCTTCAAATCCTGTTCCTGCGCGCACTGATCGCGCTGCCTTTCGTGACGGCGCTGGCCTTGTGGCTGGGCGGCCGGCGCGTGCTGCGCACCACGCATCCCGGGCTGCATCTGGTGCGCGGCGCCATCAACGTCGTGTCGGCCTGTTGCTTTTATCTGGGCCTGCGCGCGTTGCCCTTGGCCGAAGCCACCGCCATCGCCTTCGCGGCGCCGCTGTTCGTGACGGCGCTGTCGGTGCTGATCCTGAAAGAGCGCGTGGACGGCAAACGCTGGCTGGCCGTGCTGGCCGGTTTTATCGGTGTGCTGATCGTGGTGCGCCCTGGCTCGGCGGCATTCCAGGCCGCCACGCTGTATCCCCTGACCACGGCCCTGCTCTACGCGGTCATGATGATCACCGCGCGCGGCATCAGCCGGGGCGAAGGCATGTTGACGACCACGTTCTACATCGTGTTTGGGCAGTTGCTGTGCAGCGCGGTCGGCTTGCCCTGGGTATGGCAGACACCCACCGTCGAGCATCTGCCTTACTTCGGCGGCATCGCGCTATTCAGCACGCTGGGGCTGGCGTTGATTACGCAGGGCTTTCGGATCGGCCCTGCGTCGGTCGTGGCGCCGTTCGACTACACCGGCCTGATCTGGGCCACGATACTGGGCTGGATTTTCTGGCGTGAAGCGCCTGACGCCTATGCCTATCTGGGTGCGCTCTTCATTGCGGGCAGCGGTGTGTACATCGCCGTGCGCGAGGCCCGCGCAAAGAGCAAGCGCCGCGGCAAGGCCTAAGGCCGCGCGCCGCGGCTCGGACCTTGCGCCCTTTGCGGAAAGGGCTATTCGGTAGGCGCGGGAAAATTGCGGGCCAATACCCGCGCCACATTTGGTTCCAGCGCCGCCTGGCTGGCAACCGCCGCCAAGGCCGGGCATTCCGCCTGGAACCACGCCTGCCCCGGACGCCAGCGCGTCATCACCGTCACATACAGGTCCAACGCGGAAAATCGCCGGCCCAACATGTGGGGCGACCCGGCCTGCTGCTCAAGTTCCTTCCAGAGCTCCGCGCGCCGGGTATGCACGCGCTCGCGCAATAAGTCCGCCGCCGCGCCCTCGCCCGCCCATTGCGACGGAATATCGCCGTACGTGAACGTGGGGTACACCGCGCCGACCAGACGCAGCAGCACGTTCAGAAAGTACGCCCGTTCAGGCTTGTCGGCTGATGGCGCCAAGCCGGCCTGCGGCGCCACGTCGTTCAGGTGCAGGATCATCGCCGCGCTTTCGGTCATGACCTCGCCTTCCGGGGTGATCAGCGTCGGCACCTGCCCCAAGGGGTTCAGTTGCAGCAGGCGGTCGCGCTCGGGGCCGGGTTTCAGATAGGGCACGTCCGTCAGCGTGTGCGGCACGTTGGCCAGCACCAGCGCCATCTCGACAATGGCCGACCCGCACCCGGCCGATCCGATCAACTCGTAGGTCTTCATCGCTTACCCTCCAGATTGCGCCGGCGCTACCCGCAGCAATTGGCCGGGCGAGGCGTCGGTCAGCACATACACATAGCCGTCCGGCCCTTGCCGCACGTCGCGTATCCGGCTCTTGCGGTCTACCAGCAGCCATTCCTGGCCCACGACACGGTTGCCGTCCAGCGTCAGGCGAATCAGGTTCTGATTACCCAAGGCGCCGATGAACACCGAGTTTTTCCAAGACGGAAAACGGTCGGCATCGTAGAAAGCCATGCCGCTGATGGCGGGCGACTTTGCCCACCAGAACAGCGGCGCTTCCGTGCCCGGCGCGGTTTCGCCCTTGGCCTCGGGAATGCGCAGGCCCGAATAGTTGATGCCATGCGTGGCCAACGGCCAGCCATAGTTCTTGCCCGCCTGAACCAGATTGATTTCGTCGCCGCCACGGGGGCCGTGTTCGTTTTCCCAAAGATCACCCGACCACGGGTTGATCGCCATGCCCTGCGGGTTGCGATGGCCGTAGGACCAGATCTCGGGCCGCGCGCCGGTCTTGCCCACAAAGGGGTTGTCTTCGGGCACCGAGCCGTCCAGCTTCAGGCGCACGACCTTGCCTTGCAGCTTGTCCAGATCCTGCGCGGTGGGACGCTGGTTGTTTTCGCCCAGCGCAATGAAAAGATGGCCCTTGCCGTCGAACACCAGGCGCGAACCGAAATGCAGGCCGGATGACAGCTTCGGCATTTGCCGGAACAGCACCTTGAAATCTTCCAGGCCGCTGGCATCGTCCGACAGCCTGCCCCGGCCAACCGCCGTACCGCTCTTGTCGCCATCGGATTCGGCATACGACAGGTACACGTACCGGTCCTTCGCAAAGTCGGGTGACAGCGCCACATCCAGCAAGCCGCCCTGCCCGCGCGCGGCCACCTTCGGCACCCCGGACAGCGGCTTGGACAAGCCGCCCGGCGTGCGCAGTAAGCGCAGCGTGCCCGGCCGTTCCGTGATCAACATCCCACCGTCCGGCAGGAACGCCATGGCCCAGGGATGGTCCAGCCCACCCACCACCGGCGTCACACGCGCGGCAACGGAGGGCGGCTCCTGGCTTGCATGTGCAGGCTTGGCCCACACCATGGCGCCCGCCATGACCAGCGTTGAAACCGAAAAAAATGAGATCGCGCGCGTGCTCGCGGCGGTGCGTGACTGCATGGACATCTCCGGCGGCAAAGGGCTGAATGCGGGTGCGGCGGCTATGACAAACTGGCGCGAAGCCCCCAGCGGGTGGCGTACCATAGCGCCCAGGGACGGGAGCCCCCCGTTCTTCCTTTCCGGAGACCCCATCGCATGAAACTGTACTACATGCCCGGCGCGTGCTCGCTCGCTTCTCACATTGTTCTGGAGTGGGTTGGCCAGCCCTACGAAACGCACGCGCTCAGCCGCGAAGCGCTCAAGGGCCCTGAATTTCTGAAGGTGAATCCGCTGGGCGCCGTGCCCGCGTTGACCGATGGCGACTGGACCCTGACGCAGAACGTCGCCATCCTGGAATACATTGCTGAACAAGCGCCGCAAGGCAAGCTGCTGGGCGACGGCAGCGCCCGCTCGCGCGCCGAAGTCCGCCGCTGGCTGGGCTTCATCAATTCCGACATCCACAAGACGTTCTCGATGATCTTCGGCGCGTCCCGCTTCCTGGGCGACGAAGGCGCGCAGAAGGAACTGGCCGGCTCGGCCTCCAAGCTGCTGACCAAGCTGTTCTCGCAAATCGATGCGCAACTGGCGGGCAAGTCGTACCTGGCGGGCGACGCGCCGTCGATCGCGGACGCCTATCTGTACGTGGTGCTGCGCTGGGCGCGCGCCAAGGAAGTGGATCTGGCCGGCCAAGACAATCTGGCGGCATTCCAAAAGCGCATGGAAGCCGACAAGGGCGTCCAGGCCGCGTTGAAGGCCGAAGGGCTGTAAAGCGGGGTAAGCCAAACGGGGGGAAGCCTACTGGCGGACCAGCCCAGGCTCAGCCCGCCTCTGCTTCCCCTTCCAAGGTTTTCTTCACCGCTGCCAGAAACCTGCGCGCCAACAGCGGTGGCGCGCTCAGGTTCGAATACGTGGCCCATACCTCGACGCTGGCTTCGGGCGCGATGGGCCGCAACACCATGTGCGCCGACTGCTCGGTCGACACGCACCAGGTGTCCACCAAGGCCGGCCCCAGGCCTTGCTGCACGAACGAACACGCGGTGACCGGTGAATGCACTTCGATCGCCGCGGCATGGCGCGGCCCCTCGCCAAAAAACGGTTGCAGCGCGCGTCCCAATGGTGTGTCACGCGGGTAGCCGATCCAGGCGGCGGACGAAAAATCCTCGGGCTGCACCACCTTGTGGCTGGCCAAGGGATGGGCCGGCGGCATCACGCACACCACGGGCACTTGCGCCAGGCGCACCGACGTCAGGTTGGGATGATCGGGCGGCTGCATCGAAATGCCGATATCCGCCTGCCCCGACAGGAAGTACGCCGCCAACTCGTCGAACGTGACGCTGCGGTAGTCCACCCGCGCACCCGCGTTGCGACCGCGGAAGCGCTCAAGCGCCATCGGAATCAGACGCTGCCCGAAGCTGGCGCTGGCCACGATCTTCAACATGCCCGCGCCGGACTGCCCCAGGCTGGCGGCCAGATCGTTCACGCGCTGGATACCGCCATACACCTGCTCCACCTCGGCATACAACCGGCGCGCTTCGGCCGTGGGCGACAAACGGCTCTTGACCCGTTCGAACAAGCGATAGCCCAGGCGGCTTTCCGTCAATGCCAGCACCCGGCTGACAGCTGGCTGCGACACATGCAGCATGCGCCCCGCGCTGCTGATGGACCCCGACATCATGATGGCCCGAAAAACCTCGATCTGACGCAGGTTCAACGGCCGCCCCGCGCTGGGGCCGACCTCATCCGCATAGCCTTCCACATCCATTTTTATTCCCCTTGACCAATAACGGCGGATTATAGGATTGCCACATTTTTCGATGATGCAGTGCCGCAACGCGGGTGTAATCTGCGCCCGTCACCACAACAAAACAAGGGGAATACCACCATGCATCGCACCTTCTTCCGCAGCGTATCCGCGCTGGCGCTCAGCGCCGCCCTGATCGGCACCGCCTCGGCCGCCGGCACCTATCCCGACAAGCCCATCACCTTCGTGGTGCCCTCGGCCGCGGGCGGTTCGCCCGATGTGCTGTCGCGCCTGATCACCACGCAAATCGCCAAAGACACCGGCGCCACGATGGTGATTGAAAACCGCCCGGGCGCGGCCGGCAACATCGGCATCTCGCTGATCAAGCGCGCCGCCGCCGACGGCTACATCGTGGGCTACGGCAACATCAACACGCTGGCAGTGAACCGCTCGCTGTTCAAGCGCCTGCCCTATGACGTGGACCAGGACCTGACCCCGGTCGCGCATATGTTCGACCTGTACAACGCCTTGATCGTGCCGGCCGAATCGCCCGTCAAAAGCGTGCAAGACCTGATCGACCGCGCCAAGAAGGAACCCGGCCGCCTGTCCTACGGCGCATCGGGCGTGGGCACCACCGGCCACATGGGCGGTGAACTCTTCAAGAGCATGGCCAAGGTGGACGTCATGTTCATCCCGTACAACGGCGGCCCCGCCGCCATCCAGGACCTGCTGGGCGGCCGCCTGGACTACCTGTTCGTCAACACCTCGGAAGCCGCGCCGCTGGTTGCCAGCGGCAAGGTGCGCGCCATTGGCGTCAGCAGCCTGAAGCGCCTGGCGCTGATGCCCGACGTGCCCACGCTGGATGAGTCCGGCCTGAAGGGCTACGAAACCGTGGCCTGGGGTGGTGTTGTCGCCCCCAAGGGCACACCGCCCGAAGTCGTGACCACGCTGAATGCCGCCATCCAGAAAGCACTGCAAGCTCCCGAAGTGCGTACCGGCCTGGCCACGCTGGGCGCTGAACCCGCCACCGGCTCGCCGCAGGAATTCAAGCAATTGATTGATCGCGAAACCGCCAAGTGGAAAAAGATCATCGACACCGCTGGCATCGAAAAGCTGGACTAAGCACTCATGACCTTGCCCACCTTGCAGGCTGACTTCATCGTGGCGGGCGCCACGCTTATCGACGGCTCGGGCGGCCCCGCCCAGCCGGGCGACCTGGCCGTGCTGGGTGAGCGCATCGTGGCGGTGGGCAGCTTTGCCCACCCCGCGGGCGTGCCGGTGATAGACGGGCGCGGCCAGGTGCTGGCGCCCGGCTTCATTGATTCCCACACCCACGATGACGGCTATCTGCTGGCGCATCCCGACATGCTGCCCAAGGTGTCGCAAGGCATCACCACTGTCGTCACCGGCAACTGCGGCATCAGCCTCGCGCCGCTTCAGCGCGACAACATTCCGCAGCCGCTGGACCTGCTCGGCCCCGCCGAGCTGTTCCGCTTTGCCACGTTCCGCGCCTGGATGGACGCGCTGCGCAGCACGCCCGCCGCGGTCAACGTGATTCCGCTGGTGGGCCACACCACCTTGCGGGTGGCCGTCATGGACGACACCTCGCGCGCCGCTAACGACAGCGAACGCGCCGCCATGCGCGGCCTGCTGCAAGAAGCGCTGGACGCGGGCGCCTTCGGCGTATCCACCGGCACCTTCTACCCGCCCGCCAGCGCCGCGCCCACCGATGAAATCATCGACGTTTGCCTGCCCTTGAAGGCAGCCAAGCAAGCGGGCCGCCCCGGCCTGTACGCCACCCACCTGCGCGACGAGGCCGATCACATCGTGCCCGCCATGGAAGAGGCGCTGCTAATTGGCCGCGAACTCGATTGCCGCGTGGTGTTCTCGCATCACAAATTGGCCGGCGAACGCAACCACGGCCGCACCCGCGAAACGCTGGACCTGATCAACCGCGCCGCCGCCAGCCAACCCGTCTGCCTGGACTGCCACCCCTACCCCGCCACGTCCACCATGCTGCGGCTGGACCGCGCGCGCTTGGCCAGCCGCACGATGATCACGTGGTCCAAAGGCTACCCCGAGGCCACCGGCCGCGCCTTCGCCGAGGTCATGCAGGAGCTGGGCCTGGACGACGAAGCCGCCGTCGCCCGCCTGGCGCCCGCAGGCGCCATCTACTTTCTGATGGACCCCGCCGACGTCAAGCGCATCTTCGCGCATCCGCTGACGATGGTCGGCTCTGACGGCCTGCCTTTTGACCCCCACCCGCACCCACGCCAATGGGGCACCTTCACCAATGTGTTGCGCACGATGGTGCGCGAACAGCAACTGCTGTCCTTGGAAGCGGCCATCCACAAGATGACCGGCCTGGCGGCTGACCAATATGGCATCGCCGGGCGCGGCCTGCTGCGCCAGGGTTATCATGCTGACCTGGTGCTGTTCGACCCCGCCACCGTGACGGATACGGCGACGTTTTCAGCTCCCATTCAGGCAAGCCAGGGCATCCACGCGGTGTGGGTCAACGGCAAGCAGGTCTGGGACGGGGAACAAACCAGCACGCAACGCCCGGGCCACGTATTGACGCCCGGTGATGCATCAGTTCGGAGTACATAAAGTGAACACGTTTTCCCAGGGCTGCTACCTGGGTGTATTGGGCGGAATGGGGCCCATGGCCGGCGCGGCCTTTGCCCTACGCCTGGCGGCGCTGACGCCCGCCGCGATTGACCAGCAACACATCCCCACCTTGTTGCGCAACGACCCCCGTATTCCCGACCGCTCCAGCGCCTATATGGCCGGCGGCGAAAGCCCCCTGCCCCATATGGTTCAAGGCGTGCGCTTTCTTGAGGAAGCCGGCGCGCAACTGATCGCCATCCCGTGCAACACGGCCCATCTTTGGTACGCCGACATCGCGGCCAGCACGGGCGTGCCGGTGCTGCACATCATTGAAGCGGTCATCGACGACCTGCGCCGCCTTGGGCTGCCGCGTGGCCGCATCGGCCTGATGGGCACGGCCGCCACGCTGAAACTGGGCTTGTACCAACAGCACCTTCAAGCGCAAGGCTACGAGTGCATCGTGCCCGACGACGACGAGGTCGAACGCTACTGCATGGGGTCCATACGCGCCGTCAAGGGCAACCGCCTGGAAGAAGCCTTCGCCCCCGCTGCCGAGTGCATTGCCCGCCTGACGGCGCGCGGCGCCGACGCCGTGGTGCTGGGCTGCACCGAACTGCCGCTGGCCGTGCCGCATGCGCTGCGCCCCAGCCTGGGCGTGACGCTCACGGATTCGATCGACGCGCTGGCCCGCGCGGCCCTCGCGCATTACGAAGCGGACCTGGCCAAGCAACGCATCGCCGCCTGAACGGCAACGCGCAACCTCCACGCGAGGGCGAAAAAAAAGCGCATCTTCCGATGCGCCCGAATTTCCCTTCGCGGGGAAGCCGTCAACGTAATGCTTATCCGCCCAGGTAGGCCTTGCGGACTTGATCGTTGACCAGCAAATTGGCGCCCGTGTCTTGCAGCACGACGCGACCGTTTTCCAGCACATAACCGCGATCGGCCACACCCAGCGCCTTGTTCGCGTTCTGTTCCACCAGGAACACCGTTACGCCCTGCTCGCGGATCTCGCGGATGATGTCGAAGATCTGCGCGATCACCAGCGGGGCCAGGCCCAAGGTGGGTTCGTCCAGCAACAACAAGCGCGGCCGCGTCATCAGCGCCCGGCCGATGGCCAGCATCTGCTGTTCGCCGCCCGACATCAGCCCCGCGCGTTGCGCCGCGCGCTCTTTCAAGCGCGGGAACAAGCCATAGACGTGGTCGATGCCCGCGTCGATCTCCGAGCGCTTCGAAAAGAAGCCGCCCATCATCAGGTTTTCGGCAACCGTCAGGTCTTTGAACACCCGCCGGCCTTCAGGCGAAATGGCGATGCCACTGCGCATGATGTGGTGCGTGTCCTTCTGGGTGATGTCTTCGCCATCAAACGTGATCTTGCCTTCACGCGCCCGGGGGTTGCCGCACACCGTCATCAACAGCGTCGTCTTGCCGGCGCCATTGGCGCCGATCAGCGTAACGATTTCGCCCTGGTTCACTTCCACCGACACGCCGTTCAATGCCTGAATGGCGCCGTAGTACGTGTGTATGTTTTCCAGCTTAAGCATCATTCCTCCCCCAGGTACGCTTTAATCACGCGCTCGTCGTTGCGCACCGCATCGGGGGTGCCCGTCGTGATGGGCTTGCCGTGTTCCATGACGAGAATACGGTCGGAAATGCCCATGATCAGGCTCATGTCGTGCTCAATCAGCAGCACGGCAACGCCGAACTCGCGCCGAAGCTGGTCGATCAGCGATTGCAGATCGCGCTTTTCCTGCGGGTTCAGGCCGGCCGCCGGTTCGTCAAGCATCAGCAGGCGCGGCTTGGTGATCATGCAGCGCGCGATTTCCAGGCGGCGCTGGTGCCCGTAGGCCAGGTTGCCCGCCTCGCGGTTGGCAAATTCACGCAGCCCCATGAAATCCAGCCACTGCGCCGCGCGCGCCAGCGCGTCGGCTTCCGACTGCCGATAGCCCTTGAGCTTCAGCAGGCCCGGCAGCAGCCGGGATTCCACCTGAGTGTGCTGGGCCACCAGCAGGTTTTCCAGCACGGTCAACTGCTTGAACAGGCGCACGTTCTGGAAGGTGCGCACCAGCCCGTGGCGGGCCACCTTGTGGCTGGGCAAACCGTTGATCGGCTTGCCGTCCATGATGATCTCGCCCGCGGTGGGCGCATAGAAGCCGCCCACGCAATTGAACACCGTGGTCTTGCCTGCCCCGTTGGGGCCGATGATGGCGAACACCTCGTCGGATTTGACTTCGAATCCCACGCTGTCCACGGCCAAGAGGCCGCCGAACCGCATGGTGAGTCCGGATACTTTCAGCAATGCCTCGCTCATTTAGACAGCTCCACGTGGGGACGCTTCATGGGCAACAACCCCTGCGGACGCCACATCATCATCAACACCATCACCAGACCGAACATCAGCATCCGGTATTCGGCGAACTCGCGCGCCAGCTCGGGCAAGACGGTCAGCAAGATGGCCGCCAGAATCACGCCCACCTGCGAGCCCATGCCGCCCAGCACCACAATGGCCAGAATCAGCGCCGATTCAATGAAGGTGAACGACTCCGGGTTCACCATGCCCTGGCGGGCCGCGAAGAACGCGCCGCCGAAACCGGCGAACGTGGCGCCCAGCGTGAACGCCGACAGCTTGATGCGCGTGGGGTTCAGCCCCAGCGAGCGGCACGCGATTTCATCTTCGCGCAACGCTTCCCAGGCGCGGCCGACCGGCATGCGGATCAGGCGCGTGGACACGGCAAGCGTAATCAGCGCCAGCAGCAAGGCCATCAGGTACAGATAGATCACCATGTGCTGGTTGTTGAACGTCAGCCCGAAGAAGTCATGGAACGTCGTGCCACCTTCCGTGCTGGCGCGGCGCGTCATTTCCAGGCCGAACACCGTGGGCTTCGGAATACCGGAAATGCCGTCCGGGCCACCCGTCAGCGTGTTCAGGTTGATAAGCAGCAGGCGGATCATTTCGCCAAAGCCCAAGGTCACGATAGCCAGATAGTCGCCGCGCAGCCGCAGCACCGGAAAGCCCAGCACGAAACCGAACAAGGCCGCCATCGCGCCCGAAAACGGCAGCGCTTCCCAGAAGCTCCAGCCGCCCCAGTGATACAGCAGCGCGTACGTGTACGCACCCACCGCATAGAAGCCGACAAAGCCCAAGTCCAGCAAGCCGGCAAAACCCACCACAATGTTCAGGCCCAGGCCCAGCATCACGTAGATCAGCACCAGCGTGGCAATGTCAACCGAACTGCGGCCCGAAAAGAATGGCCACACCACCGCTATCGCCAGCAGCAACAGCATCAGCCCCTTGTGGGTCTTGGCGGGCGCCGCCGGCAAGGTCGGCAGCGCCGTCTTCAGCTTGCGGAACGGGATGGCGATCCAGGGCCGCAGCATCTGGAAAGCGAACACCACGGCGGCGGCAAGCGCCACCAGCCCCCAGTTCGGTTCCATCGATGTGCGCGCACCCTGACGAATCAGTTGCAGGCCAAACACCGGCGTAACGATCACCGCCGTCAGCACGGCCGCCATCGTGGCGTTTTTAAGATTGTTCTTAGACATCAGACTTTTTCCACCTCAGGTTTGCCCAGCAGCCCGGTGGGACGGAACAGCAGAATCAGGACCAGCAGCGAGAACGCCACGATGTCCTTGTACTGCGACGAGATATACGCAGCCGCAAAGGTCTCGGCCAAGCCCAGCAGCACGCCGCCCAGCATCGCGCCGGGGATGCTGCCGATGCCGCCCAGCACCGCCGCCGTAAAGGCCTTGATGCCGGCCAGGAAGCCGATGAAGGGATTCAGCTTGCCGATGGTGATGGCGATCAGCACGCCGCCCACCGCCGCCAGGATTGCACCCATCACGAACGTGAACGAGATCACGCGGTTGGTGTCGATACCCAGCAGATTGGCCATGTGCATGTCTTGCGAGCAGGCGCGCGAGGCGCGGCCCATGCGGGAATACTTGATGAACAGCGTCAGGCCGATCATCAGCACCACCGTCACCACGATGATCATGATGCGCGAATACGGCACCGTCACGTCGAAGTCGGATCCCATGTGGAACTGCACGGCGCCGGATACCAGCGAGGGCACGGCCATGTCGCGCGCGCCTTGGCCCAGGGCCACCCAGTTCTGCAGGAAGATCGACATACCGATCGCCGAGATCAGCGCCACCAGGCGGGGGCTGCCTCGCACGGGCCGATAGGCAACCCGCTCGACCGAAAAGCCATACACGCCGGTCACGGCAATGGCGACGAGCAGCATGGAAGCAATGATGAATGGCATCGGCAAGCCGCTATTGGTGCCGATGGCCGTCAAGGTGACCAGGCCGACATAGGCGCCGATCATATAGATTTCGCCGTGGGCGAAGTTGATCATCCCGATGATGCCGTAGACCATTGTGTAGCCGATGGCGATCAACGCGTAGATCGCGCCCAGGGACAATCCGTTGAAGAATTGCTGGGTAAGTTGGGGTATGAGGTCAGACATTATCTATTGCTCCAAATGGTTCCGGCCCCGGTGAAGAGACCCGGAGCCGGAAACCTGGGCGGTTTTTCTAAGGGCCTGTGGTCACCGCCTGCCGGCCGCACAGCGCTTTTGGCGCTTCGCTACGCGGATTACGGCACAACGAAGACAACAGGCCCTACACGCCGGCACCGCGCCGGCGGATCGCGAGTTTACAGCTGGGTCTTTTTGCCGTCCTTATCCCACTTGTAGACGGCGAACTCGAAATTCTTCAAGTCGCCCTTGGCGTCGTATTCGACCTTGCCGATGCCGGTGTTGAACGTAGTCTTGTGCATGTAGTCCGCGACCTTGGCGGGGTCTTCGCCCACGGCGTTGATGCTGTCGACCAGGATTTGCACGGCGGCATACGCCGGCATCTGGAAGGCGCCGTCCGGATCGCGCTTGGCGTCCTTGAAGGCCTTCACAATGCCTTCGTTGCCCGGCAGCTTGGTGAAGTCAGCCGGCAGCGTGACCAGCAGGCCTTCGATGGCCGGGCCGGCGATGGCCACCAAGTCCTGGTTGGCCGTGCCTTCCGGACCCATGAACTGCACCTTCAGGCCTTGTTCACGCGATTGGCGCAGCAGCAGGCCCAGTTCGGGGTGGTAGCCGCCGAAGTAAACCAGGTCCACGCCAGCCGACTTCAGCTTGGTGATGATGGCCGAGTAATCGCTGTCGCCAACGTTGATGCCTTCAAACATCGACACATTGACGTTCTGCTTGGCCAGCGCGTCCTTGACCTGGGTGGCAACACCCGAGCCGTAGGTTTGCTTGTCGTGCAGGATGGCGACGTTCTTGGGCTTGAGGGTCTTGGCGATGTAATTGGCGGCGTACGGGCCTTGCTGGTCGTCGCGGCCAATGGTGCGGAAGAAGAAGTGCGGCTTGATGGTGTCGGTCACCAGCGGCGACGTGGCGCCCGGGGTGATGCCGACAATGCCCTCTTCCTCGTACACCTTCACGGCGGCCACGGTGACGCCCGAGCAAGCATGGGCCACGGCGAACTTGGCGCCGGAGTTGACCACGCGGTTGGCGGCCGGAACAGCCTGCTTGGGTTCGCAGCCGTCGTCGATCAGGATCGGCTCAAGCTTCTTGCCCTTGACGCCGCCCTTGGCGTTGATGGTTTCGATCGCGGTCAAGGCGCCGGCCTGGATCTGGTCGCCATATTGGGTGTTGGGGCCGGTCATGGGCTGGGGAATGCCAATCTTGATGGTGTCGGCGGCGTGTGCGGCGCCAGCCAAGGCAAGTGCCCCAAGCGCCATGGCTACCGGGGTAAGGCGATTCAGAAACTTCATGCGGAGTTCTCCAGCGAGGTTTTGAGCGGCTCTGATTGAAACGGGCTGTCGGGTGGATACCCCGCCATCCGTATCGCGCGTCGCCGGCTTCTTGGGCAAAAACACGGTGTGGGCGGTATTCTGGGAGCTAGCCGTCATACTGTCACTGCGTGTAATCCCCAATATTTCCCGGCAAACCTTTAATCGTGACGCATCAGCTTTGCAAGCCCATGAAAATACGGGAAATTTGCTGAATTTGCCTTCGGTTCCGACTGGCGCAACTTAATGATGTGTGCACCGCCAGATATATGAATAATCATTAATACACTGTTCGAATACGCATTTAAATACAGTGCTTACACCGGACTTACGATTAATGATTATTGAGTTAATGATTTCCGCATAATCCCCTGCCTAAAAAAAACGCGCATCGGGCGACCACGTCGCCACGATGCGCGTCCTTTTTTGATGCCCGGTGTCAGGCGTTGGCCGGCTTGGCCAGGTTCCACATCAGCGCCCGGAACGGCGCCAGCATGCTGATGTTGACCACAAGCTTGACCGCAAGGTCGCCCAGCATCCAGGTCGTCCAGGGTGCGCCGGTGGCCGCAAAGGCCACGCTGAAGAACACGGCGGTGTCCAACACCGCGCCCAGCACGCCCGATACCAGCGGCGCGCGCCACCAGCGTTGGTCGCGCAGACGGTCAAACACCTGGATATCCACCAATTGCGCGCAGATATAGGCCAGGCCCGACGCCAGCGCAATACGCGGCGACGCCACCCAAAACGACACCACCAACGCCGCCGCAAAGCCGAACCAGACGACGCGGCGCGCGGCCGACGGGCCGAAGCGCCGGTTCAACACGTCGGTAACCAGGAAGGCGACGGGGTACGACAGGCCGCCCCACGTCAACCAATCGTTAAGCGGCACCTGCACCAGAATGTTCGAGCCCACCACCACCAGCAACATGCACAGCACGGCAATGCCGAACTGCGCACGGCTCATTGGCGGAAAGAGCTGGCTTGCCTTGGTCATTGCCCGAATTCCTCGGCCAACTCGCGCGAACGGCGCGCCGCGGCGGCCATGGCGTCTTCCACGATGCCGGCAAACCCTGCCTCGCCAAACGCAGCCAGCGCCGCGGCCGTGGTACCGCCCTTGGACGTGACCCGCTCGCGCAGCACCGACAAGGGGTCTGACGATTCGGCCGCGAGCTTGGTCGCGCCGGCAAGCGTGCCCAAGGCCAGTTGCTTGGCCTGCGCCTCGGTCAAGCCAACCTTCACGCCACCCGCCACCAGGGCTTCAAGAAACAGGAACACATACGCCGGGCCGCTGCCGGACAATGCCGTCACGCCATCCAGCGCGGCGTCGTCCGCCACCCACACCACCTGCCCCACGCTTTCCAAGAGGCTTGCGGCCAATGCGCGATCGGCTTCGCTGACGCCATCCAGCGCCGCCAGGCCCGTCACGCCCGCGCCCACCAGTGCGGGCGTATTGGGCATGCAACGCACCAGGCGCTTGAACGGCGCGTCGGGAGATCCCAGCCAGCCCGCCAGCGTGTCCGCGCGGATTCCCGCCGCCACGCTTACCACCAAGGTGTCGTCTTGCAGCCACTGACGCGCGGACGCCACAACATCTTTCATGTTCTGTGGCTTGACCGCGAACACCCAAACGCGGCACCGGGCCAGCGCTTCGTCCGGGGCCACCGCAGTGGTCATGCCACGCGCCTGCCAGGCCGCGTGGCTATCCTTATTAATGTCAATGACATGGATGCTCTTGGCGGGGCATACTTTGCCAGCCAGTCCGGAGGCCAAAGCGGCCGCCATATTGCCGCCGCCAATGAACGCAATCGAAAGTTCGTTTTTCATAGGCCGGCATTGTAGTCGGTCGGATCCGCCGGGGAAAAAAAAGAAAATGTTCGTTCGCGCCTGAAACGCACAATTTGACAGGCGTTTGCAGTGATGTGAAAGTCACGGTTTTGTCACAAACAATTCATAAGGTGTCGTGTTTTCCGTGTCCGGACAACCCGGTCACAACACGCCCATCAGGAGCAACCTCATCATGCGATCCCACCGTATTGCTTTAACCTTCGCCGCCGTCATGGCCGCGTTCGCGGGCGCGTCCGCGCATGCCGCCCCCGAGATCCAGTTCTGGCATTCGATGGAAGGCGCCCTGGGCGACCGCGTCAATGGTCTGGTCGAAGATTTCAACAAGAAGAACCCTGACTACCAGGTCAAGGCGATCTACAAAGGCAACTACGGCGAATCCATGAATGCCGGCATCGCCGCGTTCCGCGCCGGCAACGCCCCGGACATCCTGCAAGTGTTCGAAGTGGGCACCGCCACCATGATGTACGCCAAGGGCGCCATCAAGCCGGTGCAGCAGATGTCGGAAGAAGCCGGCAACCCGATCGACCCGAAGGCGTTCATCGGCGCCGTGGCCGGCTACTACTCGTCGCCGGACGGCAAGCTGGTGTCGATGCCCTTCAACAGCTCGACCGTGGTTTTCTACTACAACAAGGACGCCTTCAAGAAGGCAGGCCTGGACGCTGACAATCCGCCCAAGACCTGGGAAGAACTGGCCGCCGCCGGCCAGAAGCTGAAGGCCGCCGGCCAGGAATGCGGCTACACCACCTCGTGGCCGTCGTGGACCCAACTGGAAACGTTCTCGGCCTGGCATAACGTGCCCTACGCCACCAAGGACAACGGTTTCGGTGGTCTGGACGCCCGCATCGCCATCAACACCCCGCTGCACGTGCGCCACCTGGAAAACCTGGCCAAGCTGGGCAAGGAAGGCATCTTCATGTACGGCGGCCGCGGCGACGAGCCGAACTCGCTGTTCATCAGCGGCAAGTGCGCCATGATCACCGGCTCGTCCGGCCTGCGCGCCAACATCGCCAAGAACGCCAAGTTCGAATTCGGCACCTCGACCCTGCCTTACTACGCCGACGTGAAGGGCGCGCCGCAGAACACCATCATCGGTGGCGCATCGCTGTGGGTCTTCGCCAACAAGAAGCCGGAAGTCTACAAGGGCGTGACCGCCTTCTTCCAATTCCTGGCCTCGCCTGAAATCGCCGCCCGCTGGCACCAGCAGACCGGCTACGTGCCGGTCACCAAGGCTGCCTACGAGCTGACCAAGAAAGAAGGCTTCTACGACAAGAACCCGGGCACCGAAGTCGGCGTGAAGCAATTGAACGTGGAAACCACCGCGCAATCGCGTGGCCTGCGCCTGGGCTTCCTGCCGCAGATCCGTGAAATCGAAGACGCTGAAATCGAACGCATCGTGTCCGGCAAGGTTGCGGCCAAGGACGGCGCCGACAACATCGTCAAGCGTGGCAACGAGTTGCTGGAAAAGTTTGAGAAGAGTGTAAAGTAGCGCCCTTTCCGGGACTCCGTCGGGTGATTGCTTCACGGCATTTCTCAAGCGTGACAATGACTTAACGGCCAATCCGGATACGAGCGCAAGGCTTGAAGCCCTGGTTATAAAGGGGCTTCAAGCCTGTCGTATTTTTATGAAGCGGTTTCAAGCGGCGGTTACTCCAACCGCCGCTTTTCTGTACCTTGGGTACCCCCTATGGAAAAACGCGTTGTCTTTGGGCATAAGACCCTGCCCTATCTGCTGCTGTTGCCGCAGCTGATCATTACCGTGGTCTTCTTTTTCCTGCCCGCCGGACAAGCCATGTGGCAGTCCATGCGGCTTGAAGATGCCTTCGGCCTGTCGTCCGAGTTCGTCGGGCTCGACAACTTCATGGAACTGTTCTCGCAACAGGCCTACCTCGATTCCTTCCGCGTCACCGCTGTCTTCTCGATATTGGTGGCTGCCGTGGGTCTGGGCGTGTCCTTGCTGCTGGCCGTCATGGCCGACCGCGTGATTCGCGGCGCAGGGCTGTACAAGACCCTTCTGATCTGGCCCTACGCCGTGGCGCCCGCCGTCGTCGGCGTGCTGTGGCTGTTCATGTTCTCGCCTTCCGTGGGCATCCTGGCCGTGGCGCTGCGCAACTCCGGCGTTGACTGGAACCCGCGCCTGGACGGCAACCAGGCCATGATGCTGGTGCTGGCGGCCGCCGTCTGGAAGCAGATCTCGTACAACTTCCTGTTCTTCCTGGCGGGCCTGCAATCGATTCCGCGTTCGCTCATCGAAGCCGCCGCCATCGACGGCGCCAGCCCGGCGCGCCGCTTCTGGACCATTGTGTTCCCGCTGCTGTCGCCCACCTCGTTCTTCCTGCTGGTCGTCAACATCATCTATGCCTTCTTCGACACCTTCGCCATTGTGGACACCACGACGCAAGGCGGTCCGGGCACGGCGACTTCCATCCTGGTCTACAAGGTGTACAGCGACGGCTTCCGTGGGCTGGATCTGGGTTCGTCCGCGGCCCAGTCCGTGATCCTGATGTTCATTGTGGTTGCCTTGACGGTCGTACAGTTCCGGTACGTCGACCGCAAAGTGCAGTATTGATTTTGTTCGAGGCTGATAACAATGGTTGAACGCCGTCCCTGGCTGGATATTCTGGCCCACTTCATTCTGCTTTGCGGCGTGGCGATGGTGGCATTTCCGCTCTACATCACTTTCGTGGCGTCTACCCAGACCGCTCAGGAAGTGGCGCAGGCGCCGATGTCGCTGATCCCCGGTCCGCACTTTGTCGAAAACTACATGCAGGCGCTGTTTGGCGGCTCGTCCGGCGGTTCGTCGGGCGCCCCCGTCGGCCGCATGATGTACGTCAGCCTGATCATGGCGCTGTCGATTTCCATCGGCAAGATCGCGATCTCGCTGCTGTCGGCGTTCGCGGTGGTGTACTTCCGCTTCCCCGGCCGCATGTTCTTTTTCTGGATGATCTTCGTCACGCTCATGCTGCCCGTCGAAGTCCGGATCGCGCCCACCTACAAGGTCGTGGCAGACCTGGGCATGCTCAACAGCTACGCCGGCCTGACCTTGCCGCTGATCGCCTCGGCCACCGCCACCTTCCTGTTCCGCCAGTTCTTCCTGACGGTGCCGGACGAGCTCATCGAGGCCGCGCGCATCGACGGCGCGGGCCCGGTGCGGTTCTTCTTCGACGTGCTGCTGCCGTTGTCCAAGACCAGCATCGCCGCCCTGTTCGTGATCCAGTTCATCTACGGCTGGAACCAATACCTGTGGCCGCTGCTCATTACCACGCAGGAAGACATGTACCCCGTCGTCATCGGCATCAAGCGGATGATCAGCGGCGGCGACAGCGTGACCGAATGGAACATCACCATGGCCACCGCCATGCTGGCCATGATTCCGCCGGCGCTGGTCGTCATCCTGATGCAGAAATGGTTCGTCAAGGGTCTGGTCGACACTGAAAAGTGACGCTTGGCCGCCCTCGCCCACCCGAACACGAC